>CALKNK010000017.1 GCA_938091165.1 uncultured Ilumatobacter sp.
TGAGTCCCTGCGGCATCAGGAGTGCGAACTCCGAGGTCAAGAACGACAGGTTCTGCTCGTCGAAGTTCCACCGGTAGTGCATGGCGGGACGCAACAGGCCTTCGCCTCCGAACAGCTCGAACACGTGAGCGACCGCGAGTAAGAGCGGCGACGTCGGATACGCGTTGTATCTGCGCAGGGGTTGCCCCGGACCGCGCTCGAAGTGGTCGATGATGTCGGCACCGTCTTGGATGATCGTGCCGTCAGGCGTCTCCATGCACGGGATGATCCAGCGGCCGACAGCGGGCACGATCTCGTTGAGGTACCGATCGCTGCCCGGCGACATCTCGACGAACGGGATGCCCTGGGTGCGCAGATACGACCGGGCCTTGCCCGTGTACAACGACACGGGTGCCCCGTAGAGCGTGTACTTGTTGCTCATGTGCTGACCTCTTCGAGTTGTGCGATAGGGAGTAGGCCGTGGAACCCGAACCCGTTGATCATCACGACGGTGGCCGGGTTCGGGATGACCGCGAGGAGGTCAGCGTCGAGCTCGACGGTGCGCACCGCCCAGCCGTTGGGTAGATCGACGTGACCAATGGGTTCGCTCCCGATCCATGCGGGCGTGGCGACGGTCTCGTCGCCGAAGTCGAGTACCTCGATCGCGCGTCCAGCGGCGTAGAGCATCGTGTGATGCTTGTCGATCGACATCACGGTGACGTCGTCGACACGCTCGACAGCGACCGACCGCCCCACGTACGAGAACCGCAGGCCATCGATCTCCATCGTGTCGAGGCGGCCATCGTCTGTCGCGCCTGGTGATCGCCTGAAGTACGCGAGATCGGCGACGGCTTGGCCGCGGCCAAAGAGCGACGCGCCGTCGGGAAGTGCCAGTCCGTGAGCCTGCTCCACCGTGACCGGCTCTTGGCAGAGCCAGACCTGACTGAGCTGGTCGATGACCTCCATCCGCAGACCCGAACCGACCGTCCAGTTGTCGCTCCACTCCGGGTTGCCGAGACGCTGGTCGAGTTCCCCCGTCACGATGCAGCTCCGAGCCACGACGTCAGCGCCTCGGTATAGGCCTCGCCGATGTCTTCCTGGAGAAAGTGGCCGCCGCCCTCGAGGATCACATGCGGCTGATCAGTCGCGCCGGGGATGCGCGCCACGATCGGCTTCCACCCGTCGGGGGCGACGGCGTCCTTGTCGCTGAAGATGGTCAGCACCGGTTTCGTCCACACATCCAACACCTCCCACGCCGCGTTGCAGGCGGGGTACATCGGGTTATCGGGCCGGGTCGGCAGGAGTTGGGTGAACGCCCGACTCCCGATCGTGAGCGACGGGTCCGGGTACGGGGCGTGATATCCGTGCGCCACCTCGCTGCTCGGCTCGGTCACCATGACCATCGGCAGCAACGTCCACGGCTGCCACTCGGGGGTCGTCCGCGCGAACTCCTGGAAGTCGACGAACGGACCCGACGCCTCGACGTCGTCGGGGAGCGGCTCGGCCGGGTCGCGCCACGGCAGACCGGTGTTCGAGATCACCAGACGCTCGACCAGGCCGGGATTCTCGGCGGCGATTCGCATGCCGATGACGCCGCCCCAGTCGTGCAGCACGAACGTGGCGCCCGACAGTTCGAGCTTGTCGACGAGCAGGGCACGCATCCACTCCACGTGTCGCAGCACGGTGTAATCGGTGATCACGGTCGGCTTGTCCGACAGGCCCATGCCGACCAGGTCGGGGGCGATGACCCGGTAGCCCGCTGCCACGGCGGCCGCGATCTGGTGACGCCAGATGTACGACCACGACGGGTTGCCGTGCAAGAACACGATAACCGGAGCGTCAGCATCGCCCGCGTCGACGAGATGGACTCGAAGGCGCTGCCCGGCATCGTCGCCGGCGGCAACCTCGACGAACCGACTACCACTCGGATAGTCATCGATCCCTCGCAAGATGTCGGCGGCGCCGGCCTCTGAGATGCGCAGTATCTCCATCAGAACAGCACCGTGGTCGTGTCGGTCAGTGACCGGGCGATGTCGTCGAACGCCGGGTCGGCGATGACGACGTAGTCGGTGTCGCTCTGTGTCGTGCCACGTGCCGCGAGCTCATCGGCGACCGCTTGGGAGATGAGGTCATAACGGGCCTCGGCAAAGGTGCGATCGTCGCCAATCATGCGATCCTCGATCGCGAAGCGACCGATCCGAGTCGACTCGACGTCGGCCGCAATGTCTGGCGCGCCAGGGTCGGCCACGACCTGCAGCAGCATGAGCCGATCGTCGTCGGCAGCCGACTGCTGCGGCGGCACCGGGTCGCCATCGACCGGGAACGTGGCCATCACGATCGTGAAGTCCATGCCCGCTTCCTTGTGCTCTTCGTCCGCCTTGAAGTCGGCGTTCGACGACATCTCGATCATCGCCATGCGGTCTCGGTACTGGGCGATCGCGATGCGATCCCACGCCTGGCCGTCACCCACCAATTGGTGCACCACGGGCGCCATCATGATGAGACGCGAACCGACCTTGCGGAGATGCTCATGCGGCGCGTAGACGTCGTCGGCTTCCATGCCGCTGATCGACGCCTCGCGGCCATCGGCATACTCGGCTCGCTCGCGGTACTTCATCAAGTTGAGCGCCCACATCGGCCCGCCGGGTTCGTCCTGAGCAAACCACGACGCAATGTAGGACTCGTTCAGCTGTCCGTAGCGGGGCATAGCGCCACCATACTCTACTGCGTGTTTAACTGGCAATTGATGGAGAGAGTGCACTACGGTCTGCGGCATGCAGTTCGAGGTCAACCGCGCCGACTTTTACGACACACGCGCCGTGACGATTTCCACCACGAGCACACCCACCGAGACGAGTCCCAACGAATTGCAGCTAGGGCAGATCAGGCTCACCGTCGAGCGCTTCGCACTCACCACCAACAACATCACGTACGCAGTTGCCGGCGAAATGCTCGACTATTGGGGATTCTTCCCGGCCGATGAGCCCGGTGCAGATGGCAAGCGGTGGGGTCGAATCCCAGCGATGGGCCTCGGGTCGGTTGCCGAGTCGGCACACCCCGACATCGCTGTCGGCGGCCGCTATTTCGGATTCTATCCAATGGCGACCGACGTCGTCATCGACGCCACCCCGTACGGCAACGCCTTCCGCGACGTCGGCGCGCACCGCGCCGAGCACGCGGCGACGTACACCGCCTTCCGTGACGTCACGGCCGACGTGATGTTCCGCCCGGAACAGGCCGACGAGTACCTCCTGCTGTGGGGCGTGTTCATGACGTCGTTCCTCGTCGACGACTACCTCGCCGACAACAACTTCCTCGACGCAACGCAGACCCTCGTCACGAGCGCCTCGTCGAAGACATCGATCTGCCTCGCGCAGTGCCTTGCCCAACGCGACGACCATCGCTGCATCGGCTTGACCTCCGAGCGCAACCGGGTCTTCGTCGAGAACCTCGGTCTCTACGACGAGGTCTTCACGTATGACGAAGTCGATCAACTCGACCCGACAGTGACGTCGACGTTGGTCGACATGGCCGGAAATGCCTCGGTCCGAAGTGCGGTCCACACTCACTTCAACGACGCACTCAAGGTGTCACTCACCGTCGGTGCCACCCACTGGCAGGAATCCGGCGGCGGCGGCACGCTGCCCGGACCGACACCTGAGTTTTTCTTCGCCCCGGGCCAATCAGCGAAGCGCGCCGGCGATTGGGGGCAGAGCGAACTCGACGCGCGCATCGCCCGATCGTTCCACCGGCTGAGCGACACCACCGACCAGTGGCTCACGGTCGAACACCGGACCGGGCCCGACGGTGTTGAGTCGGTCTACCGATCACTCCTGGACGGAGACGCCGAGCCCGAAACCGGCTACGTCGTCACGATGCGCGAGGATCCACCCTCATGATCAACCCGCCACCCATCGTTCTCGCTGGCCAGTACTGGTCGCCGTACACCCGCAAGGTGCGCGCCGTGCTGCGCTATCGCCAGATCCCGTTCCGCTGGGTGCTGCGCGACTCAAAGTGGGATGACGTGGGTCCCGCGCCGGTGCCGATCATCCCGGTCATCGCGTACCCCGACGAATCGGGAGACGGCTACGGCGACGTCACCGTCGATTCCTCACCGCAAATCATGCGACTCGAAGCCGAACACGCGGACCGCAGCGTGGTGCCGAGCGACCCGGCACTCGCGTTCATCGACATGCTCATCGAGGACTTCGGCGACGAGTGGGTCACAAAGATGATGTACCACTATCGCTGGGCGTACGAACCCGACATCGACAAGGCCGGCAAGCTGCTCCCACTCGGCAGCAACTTGCAGCTCGACTCCGACCGAGCAGAGCAGGGATACGACTTCATCACCCACCGCCAGATCAGCCGCCGTGCCCTCGTCGGGTCGACCGACTGGAACACGCCACTGATCGAAGACTCTTACCGACGAGTGCTCGCCATCATGCACGCACGGTTCTCACGCGGCGACTTCCTGCTCGGCGACCGGCCTGGCCGCGGCGACTTCGCCATCTTCGGCCAGCTCACGCAACTCGTCCAGTTCGACCCGACATCGATGCAGATCGCCGTCGATGAAGCGCCCAAGGTGATCCGCTGGGTCGAACGCCACGACGACCTCTCCTGGCTGCCGGTGGACGGCGATGACGGGTGGTCGTCGATCGACGATCTCGACCCCGCGATCGGTGACCTGCTCACCGAATGCGGCCGCACCTATGCACCATTCCTGGTGGCGAACGCCCAGGCGTTGACGTCAGGTGCCGAAGAGGTCGTGTGTCAGATCGACGGTCGGGAGTTCCGCCAGGCACCCTTCGGCTACCAAGGCAAGTGCCTGAAATGGCTGCGCGAGGCGTACGCCGCGCTCAGCGAGGCCGATCGGGCCCGCGTCGATGCCGTGCTCGATGGAACGGACTGCGAGCAGTTGGTCGTGTGAGCACACAACATGAATGACGTCGCCGACGTCGCGCTGTACGGGCATTGGATCTGCCCGTTCGCGACCCGGGTCGAGTTCGCTCTGCACCAACGCGGTATCGGCCACGACCTCATCGACCTCCCACCATCTGCGGTGCGCGGCCCCGACTTCGTGCTTCCCGACGAGTTCATCGAGCACAGCCCGCGCCTCGAGATCCCGATGGTCCGAGTCGGCAGCGACTACCTCGCCGACTCGATTCCAGTCCTCGAGTGGTTGGAGGACCGCGTCGAGGCGCCCTCTCTCCTCCCCCCCGACGACGCCGGGAAAGCACTCGTGCAGGAACGAATGGCGTGGATCGACAAGCACGCGTTCCGACCGATGATCAGCATGTACTACGGCGTCGAACCCGACGACATCGAGCAAGCGAGTGACGCCCTCGCCGACGCCCTCGCCGAGATGGGCAGGTGGACCACCGACACCGGGTGGCTCGCTGGCACAGCTTCCAGCCTGGCCGAGGCAGTGGCGATGCCGATCCACGTCCGCATGGCCGGACTACAGCGACTCGGCTTCACCGGCGAGCTCACCGCTGAGTGGAGTGTACATGGCGAGCGCTGCCGCTCCCTCGCCGGGTGGCCTAGCGTCGAGTGGTCGACCGAGCAGACCGACGAGTTCGTCGGTCGCTTCGAAGCCTTCCGCCGCAAACGTCGATCACAGAATGCGTCGAGATCGTGAACATCGTCGTCGTCATGGACGGGCCCGAAACGGTCGACCCCACTTTCGACACCTCGTTCGGTCTCATGCTCGCGGCTCAAGAACGCGGGCACGCCATATGGCATTGCACGGCGTCTGACCTGGAATGGGTCGACGGTCGCCCACAAGCCCGGGCTCGACGAGCGTTCGCCGACGAACACGCAACGGAGCCGCTCCGCCTCGGCGACGTCGAGGACGTCGACCTCACCGCAATCGACGCGGTATTGATTCGCACGGACCCGCCGTTTGACGTTGCGTACCTCCACATGACGTTGCTGCTCGACCACCTTGCTGGCCACACGCTCGTGGTCAATGCGCCGCGGGGCCTGCGCGACGCGAACGAGAAGCTGTATGCCCACCGATTCGGCGACCTCGTGCCACCCACCATCGTCACGGCCGATGCAGCTCGCATCGTTGCCTTCGCTCGCACGCACGTCAGCGCGGTCGCGAAGCCCATCGAAGGCCACGGCGGCCGCGGCGTGATGGCGTTACGTGCCGACGATTCGAATCTGCCGTCGATCATCGACACGCTCACTTCGCGCGGCAGCACGCCGGTGCTCGTCCAGCGCTACCTCGATGTCGCAGCCACCGGCGACAAGCGGATTCTGCTCCTCGACGGCGAGCCGCTCGGCGCGATCCAGCGATTCCCGACGAACGACGACTTCAGAGCAAACATCTGCGTCGGTGGACGCGTCGCAGCGTGCGACCTCGATGACGCCGACCGACGAATCGTCGACCGACTGCGACCAGCGCTGCGCGCGGATGGGCTGTATTTCGTCGGTATCGACGTGATCGACGGCCACCTTTCTGAGGTCAACGTGACGAGCCCAACCGGCATCCGCCAGCTCGGAGCGTTGACCGGCTCTCGACCCGACATCGAGGTCATCCGCTGGCTCGAGACGGCCGCCGCTGCGCTGCCATGAGCACGCGATCGTCGTGAACGGGCAACATGCCACACTCGCCGACGTCGCCGCTCGGGCTGACGCCGCATTTACTCCTTCCGCCGAGGTGCGTATCGGTGCCGAGGTCGAATGGCTGGTGTTCGACCGCAGCGACCTCACCCGCCGGATCGATGCCTCGGACGCGGCCCGAACTGCGTCGGGCGAATTACCGGCCGGCGGCACGGTCACGATCGAGCCGGGCGGCCAAGTCGAACTCGTCACACCGCCCCACGACGGCCCCCGAAGCCTCATCGACGCCATCGAGTCCGACACCGCTGCGCTCGCCAACCGCTTCGCCGAGCACGACCTCGCTCTTGTGCCGTTGGGCCTCGACCCCATTCGCGACCCTGTTCGCACACTCGAAGTCGAGCGCTACAAGGCAATGGAGCGTCACTTTCTAGACGTCTCGCCCGCCGGCGTTCAGATGATGAACCTCACGGCGTCGCTGCAGTTGAACATCGACTTCGGCCCCGACCCAGTACAGACCTGGCAACGCGCCCATGCCATCGCCCCACTCCTGGCTGCAGCCTTCGTCAACTCCCCCACCACCGACGGCACCGAGTTCCAGCCGATCTCTCACCGCATGCGCATTTGGGCGGCCACCGACCCGACTCGCACTCGCCCGGCCGACCCCGACCCGGCTGCGTGGGGCAACTACATCCTCGACGCCCGCGTGATTCCCGGCTCCGCTACCCATACGTTCCGCGACTGGCTCGCCCAGCCAACCCCACCGACCGTCGACGATCTCGATCGCCACATCGAAACGCTCTTTCCACCCGTTCGACCACGCGGCTACCTCGAGTTCCGGATGCTCGACGCGCTCCCTGCAATCGGTCGACGGGCGGCGGTTGCGACGGTCTGGGCGCTGATGACGGACCACGGGACCGGCGACGTGGCCTTCGAAGCGGCACACAAGCTCGACGACCCGTGGGGGCTGGTTCACGAACGCGGGACCGGGCACACCGACCTGCACGAGACCGTGGCGCACCTGCTTGATCTGAGCGCACGGTCCGTTCGACCGATCGATCCGCGATTGGCCAACGCAGTGACCACCTGGAGCGAGCGCCCGTCCCCCGCCCGACCCGACGATGTCGGTGACTGGGTGCTCGGCGCCGCCGAGCCGACCTGATCAGAACCCGCGATAGGTCGCGATCTCTTCGACCGAGCGCCGTTCCGACACAACGTCGTTCGCGGCGAAATCGTCAAGCGGGAATCCCATCGCCACGGTGATCACGATCAGCTGATCGTCGGGGATCTGCGCCTCAGCGCGCACCACCGACGACTGCATGATGCCCTGGCCGTTGATCACTGCGCCGACACCGCGGTCCCACGCTGCGAGCACCATGGCGTGCACGAACTGGCCGAGGTCGAAATACGACTCGGTCATGCCCTCCACAGCCCGGTCGATGCAGCCGATCACCGACACCGGAGCGTCGAACTGACGAAAGCCGCGCATTGTCCAGTCTTGACGCTGCGCCTTGTCATCCCACCCGATTCCGGCTGCCTCGAACAGCTGCGCCGCGACACGCTTCTGGCGTTCGCGGTGGTCACCTTCGTAGCGACCATGCCCACGGATCTCGCGGTCGGGCTTACCAGTGGCAATCATCTGCTCGGTGTTGCCCTGGCGAATACGGTCGAGCACCTCGCCGGCCACCACGTGAACGTTCCACGGCTGCGTGTTCATCGACGAAGGGCTCTGCGCCGCCACCCCGATGATCTCGTCGAGCAGCTTGCGCGGCACCGGGTCTGGCTTGTAGCCACGGATGCTCCGCCGTTCGAACATCAGGTCTTGAAACTCCATAGTGAGATTTCCCTATTCGTCAGTCATTCGGATTGATCAGAGCGTCAGTTGGCGGGCACGTCGAGGCGGCGCAGACGGTTGCGCCACGGCCCCCATCGCCACACCATCTCATCGCCGTCGAGATATCGCGTCACCGCAACGACACGCTTGTTCCCCGGATAGAGGTTGTGGCGGCCGTTCTCGAACCGGGCGGCGACGGAGACCTGAGTTCCGGCTTCACTGACGTCGTTGACGCCACCCTGGAGCGTCCCGTCGACGAACATGTCGTGGATCACTCCACCGGCGGTGATGACTACTCGATTGCCCGCCTGCTCTACCCGCTCAACGTGCCCCTTCAGCGGACCCTTCTCCACACGCCAGACACCACGTAGATCAGGAGCTCCATCGATGATCGGTTCATCGCAGCCGGTGAGCACCGGTGCCGGCCAGTCACTCCCGACCCAGCCTTGTGCAGGCGTCTTGGCCACGGGAATATCGACTGCCTTGAGCGTGGACGCGCCGGGTGATTCGGCGAGCGATGGCGGCTCGTAATGTTCGCGACCCGCTGGCGGCGTGTCGGCCGGCGAGCGTCGGCGCCGTATGGGTGCCGTCAGCATCGCGCCCAGTATTTTCGTGACCGAGGAAATCATGCGACAGAGACTATATTATGCCAGTCATACTCGCAATTGTGGGTTGCGGCTACCCAGAGCAACGATCAATGGCACCAGTATCTGGGTCGACCACTTCGCCAAGGCGAGGGAGTTGCAGCCCTGCTGACCGCCTAACACCGGTTGCGTGAGCCACGCCACCGATCCCAGAAAGCGCCGCTCGCCCTAACCAGCGACACAAATGTTTTGGGCTGTGCTGATCGGATTGTACGAATTCCCCAAAAGCTTGCCGCTGGACGCATCGATCCAGGCAACCGCTCCTATTCAACCCCAGACCTACGTTGCGGTCACTGAGCCGGACACGACAGCCAACACACCGCCCGGAAACGGTACGCACCGCTCGATTCGCCGCTTCAGAAAGAGCGACGGTTCCGACCGGCAAAGTGACTCAACTTGAGAGTGCCACTGGTCGGTCAGCAGGCTTTTTGTTAAGCGGGCTAGTCCACTCGCTACTTGGCAGGTCTGTGCCAATGACCAATCGAGCGTTGGTGCCCGCTAGAGCGCGGTGGAGGTAGCCCGCTGGCGCTTGCAGCCGGCAGCCGGGACCAAGGTCAAACACCTTTCCGTCTTCGTTCTCGACCGACCCGCTGCCGGAAATGACCCATGTAACAGCGGAGAACTCATGCCAATGCAAGATCTCATCCTCGTCATGGGCGTCGTCGAACGCCAAACCGTAGAAACCCATAGCCGCAACTTGCTCGAGTGCTTCCTGCTCGGTGATCGGCGCTCCCGTCGTAAACTCGTAATCCATTGCAAATAGTCCTCTTCTCGAAGTGGTACCCAGCTCCTCCGGCAGGCGCCAGCGTGAAGTCTTCTTAGCAGATTCCTGCGAGTGACAACGACGGGGCGGATCTGGCTTCGAGTTGGTTTTTCGCCGCCAGGCCCGCATGACCCCTTGAAGCATTTCTGGGATCGATCTTCACGATTCGACGCCTCAGTGACCGGATCAAATAAATCCGGCCCAGACGTAACGATTAAAAGGTTGGCGCCGAGCTACCAAGTCGCCCTGAGGAGGCAGGAATTGAAGGTGCTGGAGAATCCGTCGGCGGTGGCCTCTGGATCGTGTGGGAAGATCCGGACGAGTTCACCGGAACCATAGGGGACTTCGTTGGCGAAATCCCGACGCGGCTGTGCGTACTCGTTGCGCAGTCCGACCACAGCATTACCTCCATCACCTCAGGCAACTGCTTTCCCATCGAGGCTACCTGACGCCGCCCTCGCCGCCTGCGAGCGCTGACGCCATCACATCTTCGACGGGCGTCCCATTGAGCGGACTCAACAGGACCATTACATCGACGCGCGGCAGCTCCAGAGCGATACAACGTTCGCCATAGTAGATCCTGCAGGAAAATTGGCGCTGTTGTTGACCGCTGGAAAAGCTTTCGACAACTAGACAGAACGCACCGCTTGCAAAGAAGGAATACGATTTAGCCCGAGGTGGCGTCGCATGAAACCGAGTTAGGTAAACCGATCCCTTTCACTAGCAATGGAGTCAGATACGCGCCTGATTTCTTGCTTTGGCGCACCGTGGAGGCAAAGTGTGCCTACGGCGAGACCGCCTCTCCAGTCCACCACGACCGCCTATCAGAATTGAGGCCAGGGGGTCGACGCCATCACCGATCGCGTGTCCGTTGTCAAGGCTGTCGGAGAGGAAGGTGTGGTGATTTACTTGCTGCGCAGAGGAGACTCGATTGCTCATGTCAAGCCAAAGCCAGCGGTGGCTGGGGGATGTCGACGAGCTTGCCGCGCGGGATCAGCCGGTCCGGATCGATCATAGGCAGCGTACAGATCACACCTTCGTGGTCATCTCCGTCGATGCAGGCCACACCGACGATGTCGTCAGGTCCGTAGTCAGTCGAATCGAAGCGGACAATGGCGACACCACTCCCCTGAAACGGGGACCAGCCGCTTGAGCAGACACGACCAATGACATCACCAGTCGACCGGCTAACGAGGACACGTCCAAGACTTGCCACGCTCCCATCGACGCGCATCCCCCAGGTCCGGCAGAGAGTATCGGCGACAGCATGCAAGGCAGCCCGTCCGCTGAAGTCGCCCTTAGCGAAGTCGACCATGCCACCGAGACCAACATCGAATGGTGTCGTCGTCATATCGAAGTCGGAACCAGCATTGAGCAGCCCGGCCTCGATACGGCGAGCGCGAAACACGTCCGCGGACGTGATGATCATGCCAAAGTCCTGACCGACGGAGAGGATCCGGTCTCCAACTGCGACGGCATCGATATCAGGTGTCAGGTAGAACTCCCATCCAAGCTCGTTGCTGAACCCCGTCCGAGTGATCACAACGGGCTGGTTCGCGATCGACACTTCGGCCATGTCAAAATAATTGAACCGATCCGGCATCGGACCGTCGATCACAGCCTCAAGGACTTCCAACGACCGAGGCCCCTGGACCTGGCTGATCCACACGTCTGGATTCAAGACCTGCACGTCGAGACCCAAGGCGTGCGCACGAAACCACGAGTAGAGGTCGCCGTCGGCCTGGCCGAACCAGAAACGGTCTTCGGCGAGACGAACGAGCACACCGTCGGTGATCATTCCGCCGTCGTGATAACACGCGAACTGGTAGCTGCAACGCCCGACTCGCACCGTCGACACATCACGTGTGAACACCCGTTGGAGCAGCACCTCAGCATCGGGTCCGACAATCTCAAGCGGGAGTTCGCCGGTGTGGCGGAGAATAACTTCGCGTCGCACCTTCCAATACATTTCGTCGGCCGTCGCATGGTCGAGGAATGCCGGCGTTAGTCGGCCGTTGTACAGCGTGTACTCCGGGTTATGTGCAAGCTCTTGAAATATGAGCGGATGCGGGATCATCGTCCGAGCCAGTTCGTTCGGCCGAACACCCACTGCCGATAGCGGGTGGATGACGAACCGGAGGGTGGAAGAAGTGGTGCGATTTGTATCGAACGACATGGCTCCATCCTGACGATTGAACATTGGTGACTCAAGTGACATTCTTTGCATTGAACGGAGCTATTGTTGTCACCAATGAAGCTCGAAATCGAATCTCTTCGAGCACTGAAGACCGTTGCGGACACTGGAAGCGTCAACGCCGCAGCCGACATGCTGTGCATCAGTCGTTCTGCGGTGAGCTGGAAACTCAAACGCATGCAGGAACGCCTCGGCACAAACCTGTTGCAAAAGGACGGACGGGGCGTTGTTCTGACCGACAGCGGTAACGAACTCCTGGAGTACGCAGAAACCATTCTCACCGCCCATGATGCCGCCACCCGACGGTTCCAGGCGATTGATGTCTCTGGAACCGTGCGGATCGGAGCAACCGAAGGGGCATCCGGGCCGGTACTGGAAGTATTGGCGCCTTGGGCGCGACGGAACACCGATGATGTTGACCTCAGGATCCGTGTCGACCACCCTGTTGCACTTGCCGGCTGGCTGGCGACGGGCGAAATCGACCTTGCAGTCACAATGGTGCTCGAACATGATGTCGAGCCCGACGACGAGCTGTTGTGGCCCGACGAATTGGTCTGGGCTCATAGCGCATCTGGGGACTTTGCTCACCTCAAGCGGGTCCCACTCGTCACGTTCGGACGTCGGTGCTTCTTTGGTGCAATTGCCGACCGACTGTTGACGCAAGCCGACGTTCCATTCGACATAGTGCTGGAAAACCCCTCCAACTACGGCGTGCAAATGGCGTTGGCCAGCGGTGCCGGAATCGCTCTTATCAACCGCCGCCTTCTGACCGACCAGCACACCGAATGGGAGCCGCCGGACACCGTGGCTCAGCCACCCGAGCTCCGCTACGTGATTCGTGCCGCTTCATCAGAACCGAATGAGCTCGTACAGATGATGCAGACCCAGATACGCAACTCCTTTACCTCTGCGCCGTTCCGATACGAATCGCCGTTGGATGCCGTCGCAGCGGACGATGTCACACAGCTGGTTGGCGGGTCTGTCCAAGAGCAATAACCAACGACTGGGATGTTCGTCGCCCTAATCACCGCATCGCGATGGTTCACAGCGGTCCGGTAGCAATTTCCTCGTCTCGGCAGCGGAGGTCGCGGCGAACAGCTTCAGGGCCGTGCGTACACCACAGGAAAGCATCTCATCGAAGGTCTGCACGTCTCTGGCGGGGTGCCTTTCAGGCGTTGCGAACTGCAGGTCGAGAGACGCGCCCGGACAGGTACCGTACGACCTCGGTCACCAGCAACACTGCGAAGAATCCTGCAACGCTGAGACCAGCCATCGTCGCTCCACCCGCCGTGCCAGCGTGGAAGCTGATGGTTAACCCTGCAATGACCGCAAGGGCTCCGAACAGCATCGACACAATCATCATCACCGGGACACGCCGCGTCAGGAGCGATGCTGTGGCTGGAGGCCCCACCAGCAAGCCGAAGACCAGTAGCGTACCTACCGCTTGAAAACTCGCCACAATGCTGATGGCAAGGAGCATCATGAGAGCAAGATGCGCTGCCTTTGGGTGCATTCCAAGTGATTGGGCCTTGATCGCATTGAAAGTAAGCGCCATGAAGGGGCGATACAGCCCAATCGTTGCTACGACCACGATGACCGCTGCGACGAACTGGCCATTGATGTCACTGCGCGTCACGCCGAGCACATCACCGAAAAGCAGCGAGGTAACCTCTGTGGTGAATGAACGTGCCTTCGACACGATGACGATGCCGAGCGACAGCATCCCGACGAAGAGGAGCCCGATGCCCGTGTCTTCGCGGATGACGGTTCGCGCCGACACCAACGAAACGAGACCTGCCATCACTGCTGCAGCAACGAGCGCCCCGACGATGGGGCTAAACCCCCAGAGCACCGCAAGGGCTATGCCAGGTATTACTCCGTGCGCGATTGCGTCGCCGAGAAAGGCCAGACCACGCAAGACGACCCACGTGCCCACGAGCGACGTCACCACAACGGCTAGCAGGCTGCCAATCAGTGCCCGCTGCATGAATGCAGGTTCGAAGGCGTGTACCAGCAACTGCACGAAGCGAGGTTATCGAGAGCCACCATCTACCAACAACGATATTCGGAGTGATTCTCGATATCGTCAACATCGTGCCAGCGGCAGTGACAATCAACGACATCCACGTCGACTACGGCCCCGTGCACGCCATAGGCGACCTGTCGCTTGAGATCCCGCATGGCGCATCGGTTGCAGTCATCGGACCCAACGGATCGGGCAAGTCAACCCTGCTCAAGGTTATCGCTGGGATCCTTGAGCCGAACTCAGGGTCCCTTGACACTCATGGGGCGACGACTGCCATCGTTCTTCAATCAACCGATGTTGACCCCACTGTGCCGATCACCGTGCGCGATGTGGTTGCGATGGCGCGCTATCCAAGCGTCGGACTCCTCGGCCGGTTCCGCGCTGAGGACCGAGCAGCAGTGCAGTCGGCGCTTGATCGGCTCGATATCGCTGACCTTGCGGACCGACAGATTCACCACCTCTCAGGGGGGCAACGTCAGCGAGCGTTCGTCGCCCAGGGCTTGGCTCAGCAGGCTCCGATTCTCCTGCTCGACGAGCCGCTAACGGGCTTAGACGTGCGATCAAGGTCCGTCATCTCCGATGTCCTCGTCTCCGAACACGGCCTCGGACGGACCGTTATTACGACCACGCACAACTTTGAAGATGCAGCACAGTGCGACTTGGTACTGCTGCTTGCGACGCGCTTCGTCGCATTCGGATCGCCCGACAACGTGTTCACTGAGGATCATCTACGCACTGCATTCGGTGGTCGCTTCGTGCGCGCCGGGAACACTCTCGTTATCGATGACCCACACCACGACCATCACCACTAGCGGTGCGCTAGGAAACTGTGAATAGTTGACTTTCAGATGACTGGGTCCGGCGGACTGCCAACCAGTTCGTTCAACGGCCAGCCTTTTCTCGAACAGGATTACTTCAAGCGGTTCGTCGGGCACCGCTAGAGAATGGCCTCACAAACCATCCGGTCCTGCGGAATCCACCCATTGCTTGTCCGTCTCAATGGTCCGACAGCACTCAAGGCTAATAGCAATCGCCCAACAGCCTTAGCCTGCAGCCCCCAAGAAATCGGATCACCCCTTATTGCTAGACGTAAGGGCACCTCTGCGCTCCATTGCCATCTGACGGCGACGTAGCAGGCCGAGCCGCCCGCCAAATTGATCTGCGTAGTGGAATTTCGGGTGCCAACAAATCAGCACGAGCTACCGCGACCGCCGCCAGACCGTGGCACGCCCACCGCACTAGCAGCTGAATCTCGCAAGAGCGCTCCGATACTGCCCTATCGCTAAGAAAGCCCCCCCCCCCGTTCAAATTGTGGACTATCTCAAAAGTAAAACAAGCTGATCAGCCAATTTGCTAAATCGATGGCGTCCCGACGGCCTCGCAGAGCGTCACCGTACAGACAAGCTGTGATCAGTTCTCATCGGTTCCCACAACTGGTGGGCAGCCGATATCGTTCATGCCGATGAGTGTCGACCTTCTCCACGACGACGTCGCGATAATGTTGCGTGCTGGTGAGCACCGGTATACGACCGGCCGGCGACAAGTCGTCGCGACCCTGCACGCCGCAGCGAACCCAGTCACGATCCCGCAAATCCTCGAAGTTGAGACTTCACTCGCTCAGTCAAGCGTGTATCGCAACCTTGCAATTCTCGAAGAGGTGGGCGTCGTGGCTCGAATTGTCACCCACGATGATTACGCCCGATACGAGCTCGCCGAAAAGCTAACTGACGATCACCACCACCACTTGATTTGCACGACCTGCGGAGCAGTCAGTGATTTCGAATTGCCACCGGCGGTCGAAAGAACACTCGACTCAGCATTCACTGCAAGCGCGGCTGCGGCCAACTTCCAGATCGAAGGACATCGTCTCGATCTGATCGGCAGCTGCGCCAACTGCTTGTGACAGCGAACCGGCAGGGCGCCTCACATCACCCCAATGCTGCAGCGATGCGTTCGGCGTTAGTTCTGACCATAGCTATGTAGGTCGCCCCGTCGGAGTCTGGTGCGCCAAGTGACTCGGTGTACAACTCGACAACGGCAATATCGCCAACCTCGCTGGCCAAAGCATTAGACAGCTCATCAGATGACGAAGTGTCAGAAAAGATCGCCGGGATGCCTTCAGCCTCGATTGTTGCGGCAAGTGCAGCCAGCTCGCCGGCGCTCACTGCGTCGGTCGTGCTCCCGCCGGGGATAATCACGCCGACCACTTCAAAGCCGTAGCCGTCAGCGAAATAGGCGAATACCTCGTGGGAGGTGACGAGCACACGCTTGTCCTCATCGACCGTATCAATCAGGGAAGTGATCTCGGCATCAACGGCGGCTAGTTGAGCAAGGTACTCATCAGCTGATGCGTCGAGCGCATCAGCATCAAGGCTGCCAACCTGCTCACTGAGGAAATCGACGATGCCCTCAACTGCGCTTGACATCCTCACCGGGTCGGCGAAGAAATGCGGATCTACACCCTCATGATCGTCATGGTCCTCATCACCATGATCGTCATGGTCCTCATCACCATGGCCGGCGTGGTCCCCATCACCTTCGCCAGATTCCAACGTCTCAACAGCCGAAATGACCTCGTAAATGGGCACCCCTTCTTCCTCGGCAGACTCGATCACGTCGATGAGGCCTTCTTCGAAGTTCACCCCATTGACAATCAAAACATCTGCATTGAGCATCCGGTTGATTTCTTGTGCCGAAGCCTGAAACTCGTGCGGATCAGCGCCCACTGGCATGATCGTGATGACCTCAGCTTGGCCGTCGAGGAGCTCGCCGACCACATCACCCAGGATGTTCGTCGTGACGACAACGGTCGCAATCTCGCCTACTGATTGTGAATCATCAGTTGATGGAGCACCGGTTGCCGGAGCAGCATTAGATTCTGAATCGGTCGTAGGTGCGGCACTATCAGAGCCACAAGCTGCAGCAATCAGCATCAGCCCTGCAAGAACAGGGATCAAAGTACGGGCCCGGAAACTTGTCATGGGGATTCCTTTCTAACTGAGAACGATTACTGATATTAAGATAGCGGATCGGGAATGGCTCTCACAACCAGAGTTGAACTTTCGTCTCAGATCAATGCCAGCGGGCAGCCCCAGCCAAGCCATCCACGAGGAAACCAGCAACGGAAGCAAGCGATCAGGGTTATGGCGGTCCGCCGTCGGCACCGCGCTGTGCGAGGTCTCCGCATCGACGTTGTCCAACACTGCGGCGTTCACCTACACACTGCGAAAATTGCTGGTGCACTGGCGGTTGGCTTCGACGCAACAAGTCCTGTGCCAAAAGGTACGGCTCAACTTGGTGAGTAAAACCGATACCCCGAACCCAAGCTTCGACGATTAGATTTCGAATATGGGGTTTCATCGTGTTGTGATAGCTGCTGTCAGCATGGTCGCTGCTGGTCTGACCGGGTGTAGCAGCGGGAGCGCCAGCAACTCACCCGGGCTGGCTAACCCAGCGTCGGTTTACTGCGCGGAACAAGGCGGCGAGATCGACATTGTTGAAGAGGCAGATGGCGAAGTCGGCTACTGCAACTTGCCAGATGGCTCTCGCATCGAAGAGTGGGAGCTGTTCCAAAGCAATCACAGCTCACCATGAAGCGAGTAACCACCGAGCAGGGTCTTGACCGACTTGCTCAAATCCTGCAGTAAATCCCGTGTGTCTCAGAGACTTTTTGGGGAGTTGCATCTCAAACGCGCTCGACGTCTGAGGTGGTACCCAAAACGCCTAGGCATACTCAGGAAACACGGCTGACCAGGACGCAGCAGCGCCCGTCCTGCGCTACTGGTATGCGAGGAGTGCCGATGCCGCTAGGCGAGCGGTCAGTCGAAAGCTTGATCGTCAAGCGCAACCAGAATCTCGTTGCGCCTCAGGAACCAGGGCGTCCAAGGCGGGTCATAACGAGCCCAGACCGGCTCCCCAAGCACAGTATGACCAGCCTGGCTAATGGCACCGGTCAGGTTACGGCAATGCCGCTCGTATCCTTTGCGAGTCCAACGCCCGCGATAGCGGATCGCAGCAAAACACTGGGGTCCGACCTCACTGATCGTGACTCGTGAGTCGTTCGGTGTCGGAAGGGACTCGACGGTGTACTGCGTCGGCATCATGAAACGCACTCGGTATTGGTCACCGACCCGGTCTTGAGCGACAGACGTGGTCATCGCAATGTTTTTACTATCACCATCAGTGGTCTTGTTCCCGCCGGAGATGTAGCCAGCAAGCAAGCGGAACCCGCCGTTGCCCGCTCGTTCAAGCGGTCCTTCCACGAGCGTTTCAGCCACAACGTAAGGCTCGTAGCAGCGGAGTTCGATCTCATTTACCCGTTCCTCGACCCGATAGGTCGGACTCTCGAAAACCACGTCGCCAGTCTGGTCTCGTTGAAGGCCGACTGCCGGTCGCGTCATCGTTAATGGCAAAGGGCGTGGCACTGCACCTTCAGAAACCCATCGTAATTGAGCCGGGACGTTTGATATGTCCAAGGCTCCTGACTGCACCCTTGAAAAATCACTTTGTATGTCCCGCCACTTCGTCAACAGGCTCTGGTCTCATCCTCACATGAGAAAGGAGTCGTTCCGTCACAACCAAATCAGGTGGGAATCGGTCAGTGCGATCATTTACCTAGTGGGCGGAGCGCTCTTCATTTGAGGCAGCATCCGGTTCCCCTCATCGCTTGAATCACAAGCCGAGAACCGCGGTGCATGGATCTTCTTCGCCGGGTCATTGTTGTATCTCGTCGTAACCGGTCACGACACCTGCGAAGTCGTGAGTTACCGGCGTCAACTCAATAGCTCCCCGACTGCTTCTGACCGTCTTGAGCTAAGGGCGGCAGGAAGCTACCTGCTCGGAACGTTACTTTTCACCACCGGCAGCGAATGAGTCCGTGCGTATACGACGGATAAACCCGCGAGGTACCGGTTCAGTCAGCGACATCAAGAATGCGCACCGGGAGTTCGCGAGGACCGCGGATCTGGCCAACACTCCAGCGGGTGTCGCCCGCAAGTTCGAAACGCGGGAAACGCTTGATGAACTCCTCAATAGCAACCTTCAGCTCTAGGCGAGCCAAGTTTGAGCCCAGGCACCGGTGGATGCCCAGACCAAACGCAGCGTGGCGATTCTCCTCGCGATCGACAATGAATGCGTCGGGATCCTCGAACTTCCTCGGATCACGGTTGGCGGCCGGAAACGGCAGCAGCACCCAATCGTCCTTCTTCATTGGGCAACCGTGGAAGTCGTTGTCCTTCGCGACCAGTCGGGCCATCGTCACCGGGGCATATGCGCGGAGGAACTCCTCCAAGGCAAACGTCATCACCTCAGGATCATCGAGAAGGCGCTGATGATCCTCGGGGTGCTGTGCAAGGTGCCACAGCGACGAACCGATTGCTGACCATGTCGTGTCGATTCCTGCGACGAGCAGCAAGATAACCATGCCCCCGACAACATCGTCGTCAAGCTTGTTGCCATCGAGCTCAACATTCATCAAATAGCTCGTGAGATCATCACGTGGGTTCGTTCGATGGTCGGCAATCTGCTGCTGGATGTACAGACCGAGATCGTCGCCACCCTCTCGGGTTCCTGGTTCTTCGTTGATGCGTTCCAAGACGTCGTGAACAAACTCGCGGAACAACTCCTCGTCCTTTTCAGGAAAGCCGAGCATCCGTCCAATCACGTTTACTGGAATGTTCTGGGCGTATTGGGTCGCGGCATCGATGATGCTCTCGCCGGGCGTGATCTCACCCATCTCATCAAGCAGCTTCTGACACAATCGCTGGATCTCAGGCTCCCACGGCTCAATCTTCTTCGGCGCAAAAGCTGGCAGAAGAAGTCGGCGAGCCATGTTATGGAACGGTGGATCGCTGGTGATTGGCGGCGCTCCACCGATAGGGGCTGGAAGTGCCAGGTCGCCGGGCCGCGCAACGTTGACCACGACGGAGCGGCTCGTAAAGTTCTCCGTGTCGTACGCGACCTCGGTGACGGTGTCGTCAGTGATTGGCACCCACATACCGCCATAACGATCAGAATGGGCAACGGGGCAGCCGCCCTCGCGTAACTCTTTCCACACCTCGGGTGCGTTCGGATTGTAAGCCGGGTCTGCGTGGTCAAAGTCGGTTCGCGGGTTAGCAACCGGGCCGTAATCGTCGGCGTCGTACGGCACCCGCTGCCAGATATCGGTACCTTCTGGGCCGCTGCCAATAACGAAATCCACAGTTTCGCCACCTCGATCGATGGTGATGACCTTGTTGCCCGTGGGCTCGTCTATCCGCGTGGAATATTTCGTGGTGTCAGTCATGTCGTCCGTTCATCGGTGATGGTGATTGCGTACTCGGGGCAGTTGGACGCGGCCAGACGAGCTTTGTGGTGCAACTCCGTGGGGACGACGTCCTCGACGGTCAACATGGCCTGGCCGTAGTCGTCGACATCGATCAATTCCGGCGCCAACGCGTAACAACGGTTGTGACCCTGACATTTCTCGGCGTCAAGATGTACTTGCACCCGCCTAACAATAGAGCCAAGAGGGTGACTGCGGCCAGCGCCGTCGCAACTTTTTCGAACAGTGTTCCAATTCTGATCTTGACTCCGTGGCCGCCCTAGGCCCCACCGACATCGAAGGCTCGCCTATCGGCTCATCTCGCCGCGATGTCTGCCCCGGCCTGGAAGCCAGTCGTCCACGCGTTCTGAAAGTTGAATCCGCCTGTGATGCCATCCACGTCGACGACTTCGCCAGCGAAGTACAAACCATGCACAATCTTGCTTTCCATCGTGCGGAAGTCGATCTCGTTGAGAGCAACTCCGCCACACGTGACGAATTCATCTTTGTTCATGGTCTTACCGCTAACCGTAAACGTCGAGGCCGTGAGCTGACTGACCAGCCTCGTTGCTTGGGTCTTGCTGAGCTGCGACCACGTCGCTGACTCGGATACTTCAGCGGCTGCGAGCAAACGCAACCACAGCCGCTTCGGGAGGGCAACAAACGGAGTTCGGCTAGATAGTTGGCGCTTCGCCTCGCTGAGCCGCTTCTCGGCAATGACTGCTATGGGGTCGAGGTCTGGTAGCCAGTTTACAGAAATGCCGAAGCGGTAGTCACGCTCAGCCAACTCGCAGGCGCCCCAAGCGGAAATCCTCAAGATTCCTGGCCCACTCAGACCCCAGTGGGTAATGAGAACAGGTCCGCGACTCGAGAGTTTGCTGCGCTGGATGCTGATTTCGACTGCGTTCACGTCAAGGCCAGCCAGTCCATCGATGCGTGGATCTTTGATTTTGAAGGTGAAGAGTGAGGGCGTCGGCGGCTTGAGTTCGTGTCCTAGATTTGCCGCAAGTTTGGCCCCGGCCGCCAACCGAGTTCCGCCCGTTGCAATGAGCACATTTGCAGCCGTGTAGAAGTTCCCAGCATCTGTGGTTACATCAAAGTTGTCTGCGTTTTTGACTACCGAGTTCACTCCTTCCGACTTGCGGATGCCAACTCCAGCCGCTTCAGCGGCACTGAGCAGGACGTCAACAATCGTCTGTGAGCTGTCGGTCTCTGGGAACATTCGACCATCGGCCTCAGTTTTTAGGGCCACGCCGCGGGCGGCAAACCACTCAACAGTTTCGGTGGCGCCAAATCGATGGAACGGACCAATCAGAGATTTCTCACCACGCGGATAAGCCCGGCTTAGCTCACGCGGATCAAGACAATCGTGGGTGACGTTGCAGCGACCACCACCAGAAATCTTCACTTTTTGAAGAAGGTGCGACGTCTTTTCAAGTATCAGCACAGACTTTCCAGAACTTTCTGCGCAGGTAATCGCAGCAAAGAACCCTGCGGCGCCTCCGCCGACAACGATGAGGTCCACAAACATGTCCGCTCAATGTAGAGACAATTCGGGCAGGGAGTCGGCGGCCGCAGTCCAAACACCGCATCATCACATCGCAGGTATCTTCAGTGGCGGGCTCAGAGCACGCGGCTCGCGCGTTCTAACGGCAAGAGTCAAGGTGGGGATCTGCCCGCCTGCAACCGGGCAGGGCGGCGTTCTGCGCCACGCAACTCAAAAGAAACGAAAGAAGTCCTGGGTGATTTTGCATAGCGCTTCTCATTACCGAGCGGACTAATATTTACGTATGTAAAGTACACTTTCAATCGAGTCCGAGACGGGAGTTGACATGAGTGGTCGAAAGACAAGAGTCGCCGTCATATGCCATCACGAACTCATACGGATAGGCGCGCAAGCGGTGTTCGAGGCCGACTACGACCTCGAGGTATTCAATGATTCGACTGCGATCGTGGCGACGTTGAAGACGTACAAACCCGACGTCATTATGGAGAACGTAAAGTTCTCTTCTTACAGAGCAGTTCCTTGGCCATATCGACCAGGCGGAATGAACCACGACATCTTCGACGCCGCCTCAACCGGAGCTAACTCGCTCATCGCGCCCGCGTTGGGCGACCAATCACTGCGAACGTGATCGCTGCAGCATGACCGACGTTGAGTGAGTCGACGCCGGTCGAGATAGGAATCCGAACGCGATGTGTCGAAGCACCCATCGTCTCGGGCTCTAAGCCATGACCTTCCGCGCCAAGAACAATTGCGAGCCGGTCGGGCACATCCATGTCCCAGAGGTCTACCGCTGCAGCATCAGGGGTGAGAGCCCATGTCTCAAAGCCGGCGCTGCGGAGTCTGTACAAAGCGTCCGGCCAATCCTTGGTATCTGCTCGGGCAACCGGGACATGCAAGATTTCGCCCATGCTCACTCTCACAGTGCGCCGCTGATACGGATCGTTGCAGGTTGGACTGATGACTATGCCGTCGATACCAAATGCACGCGATGCCCGAGCGATTGCCCCTACGTTCTGATCGTCGTTGAGGGCTTCGAGCACGACGAGCCGCTGCGACGTGCTCGACAACTCGGCAACAGTCGGCATCGGCAAGCGGAAGGCGGACGCCAGGCAACAACGGTCCATGTTGAAACCAACGACCTCGGCAAGGACCGCTTGGTCCGCGACGTAGACCGGCACGCCGGCCATCTCTGGGCGAGACATCGTGGGAACAAAACGCTTGAGACGTTTTGGGTGAAGCAGCACCGAACGCATGCGATGCCCCGAGTCGATCATTCGGTCGATCGGGACGTATCCCTCGCCCATGAAGTATTCATCGGCTTCCATCTCGGCACGTACTGCGATGCTGTTCAGTTCTCGATAGTCGTCGACGCGCGGGTCGGAGGGGTCCACGATGTACGTGACGCCTTCAACATCTTCGATCGATGCTGAAACGCCTTGACCTGTGCTCATCGTCTCATCAGCTTGCCAAATCCCAAGCATCTGTGGTGTTGGTTCATAGCCAGCTGACTGGGCACCTCAGGTGATAGCGCACGCGCACCAGATACGGCACAGATCGGCGAGGTACGGCCATTATCAGTCCGATCCCGCAGTTCATTCATAACGCCATTGTCGCCGATGCTGCAGCATTTCATCCACAGCTCGAATTCAGAAGCGTCCCACGTTCGACTGTTGCACGGCCACAACGTTCGGCGGACAAAGTTCCAAGCTTGCCAACATCCGGCAAGCTTGGTGTTGACGAAACGATTCCAGATTGGATGTGAGTTCCCAGAACCTACAAGTTCAGCCGGTGACGTTGAGGGCCAAGCTGCCCTGCAGGGCGTCAAGGTAAGCGTCGTAGCCGCGCGAGCTGGGGTGGAAGGAGGCCGTTGATACGTTGATAGGACCATTGGTCCAATGCTCGCGGATCGTGCCATCTTCGAGTTTGCTGCGGCGAAGCGAATCGCCAAACACCGAATCGTTGACATACCGGTCGCGTTGCCAGAACCGACAGGCTCCATGGTTGTCGAACTCGTCAATGACCGACACGTAGCGAATATCGGCACCGGTGCGAACCCGAGCAATGCTGGTTGCGATCTCAATCTCGCGGTTCAACAGATCGACCTGTTCATCTATGAAGTCTGCTTCGTTCCGGCTGATCCCCAGAACACCCTCGCACCAGCGATCACTCTGCATCAGTCGTGGGTACGCCAGCGCTCGCACCATGACACCGGGGTACTGGTCGCCGATCTCCACGTATATTCGGGTCAGATCGCGTCGGATCTCATGGAAGTTGGCCATCCGGTTTTGTTCCGGCCTGTCGCAGTTGGCTGTCGTGATGCAGCGCAACAGCGCATCCGGCCAGTTTTCATTTCGTTCAGTTCGAAGATCATTGCCACCAATCGTCATCGTGATCAACGTCCCATCACCGTCGCCGCTTATACCTGCAGCGCGCACCTGAGCAGGGATTTCGCGGATCGCAGCGCCAGCACAGGCAACAAATACCGACTCGGCATCAAGTTGTTCAGCGACTCGGGGGCCGGGGGTTTCATCGAGTTCGCGTTGGCAGGCGCTAGAACCGAGTCGAGTTGACCGGCCAAAGGAATGGGCAGCAGGCCCGTGGTCGTCGTAACTCGATGCGTTGCGATGAATGCCGCTACCTGAGCTGTAGGAATCGCCGAGCGTGACGACGCGCTGAATGACTAGTGGCATTGAATCTGTTGAACTTGCCTGCGCAGTAGCTGAGAGCGCGCTGATTGCAGCCAATGTGCAGGCAACAGATACCGCAGCTCGAAACATGACCGACACGCTAGACCGCCTCGGCGAGCGTGAAGCTTCACTTGCATAATCTCAGGCGGAGTGCGATTTGACGTTGAAATGTTGATACCAATCGATTCGTCGGTGTCGCTCCAGAAAACTTTGTAAATCGGAGTTCCCTTGCAGCCCGCTCGTAGGAGCCTCTGAGGGTTATCAGGATGGTTACGGGCCTTAGGTCCAACCACGGGATCGATGCGTGCCAGGCCTATCGACGATATGCACGGCAGCGCCGCCGACTGCGTCAAGCCAACAATCGAGCGACCACCAGAGTCAATATTTTCTCTTCAATCAGGCGTAGTTCGAGTAAGAACTCAGCCGCACGCCCGCCCAGACGGCAAAGTTGTGCGCCCACCATCCTGCGACGGCGACGCGAGCTCTGAAATTATGTGGCGATGAGTTCTATTCGCCACCGCTACAAACAATTCAGAGGCGGCTATCGAGAATTCCAAACTGACCGACCGTTGAGGTACGCGACCCGAATGATCGTCATCCTGACGATTCCAGTCGTTCTGCTTGGGGCTCTCGTAATGCGGTTGTTTGACCGCAACGAGTACGACACCTTCGGCGAGGCACTCTGGTTTACCCTCCAGACCGTTACTACGGTCGGATACGGCGATACGACGCCCACTAGCGCTGCGGGTAAAGTCGTGGCGTCGGTCGTCATGCTCACCGCTACCGGGTTCCTCACCATCGTGACCGCCAGAGTGACCACGAGGTTCATTCAGGCTGAACGCATTCGGATCGAACGCTCCAACGCCACGGCGACGTCTTCAGAAGCTGACCCCCTCACTCAACTCAATTCAACACTCTCGACGCTCGCCGAGCGTCTTGATCAAATTGAGTTGACGCTTGCTGAGCGCCTTGATCAGATCGACACGAAGCTCACGGCGAGTGATCCGGCCTCGGAGAAATTACGCGATCCATCTTGACTCAACACTCCCAATTGAATCAGGTGACGTGTTGAGAACATAAATGGCTTCAGCGAGTGGCCGAGTACAGGGTCCGCAACAGCAAGCCTTCCTCAATTGCATCGACGGTGCGACGTCGACGCTTGATCCCTTCGTAGACAGCGTCGTCGCCCAGAGCCGAGCGTAAATCCTCTTCATGCCGGAGTGTGGCAGCTAGCCAGCGGCGCTGGGTCGCGAGGTATGCAGAGGTCACATCAACCACGTCAATCTCGGTAAAACCGGCTGAGCGGAGCAGGCCCGGATACGTTGTCCGGACCGCCACGCCGGGCGGCCCAATCAAGCCCGCACGCCGGCGTTGCGCTGCGCTGAGCCCCCGCTGCACTTCGATCGTGTAGAAAGCCGCACGGCCATATGAACGAAGTACGCGATGCGAGGCTCTCAGCACGGAGAGCTTTCTGCGTAGTCAACACATCACATCGGCGTGCACGATCGCGTCGATCGAGCCCGACCGGATCGGGAGCTTTTCACCGGTTCCGAGCAGTGCTAGCGCTCTGGGTACGAGGCCATCGCTCTCGATCCGGTCAAAGGCAGCACTGCAACCCTCCATGGTCGGATCGACGCTGATCACCGAACAGCCGAACGTGGTTGCTAGGTAGAGGCCTGGCCATCCGGATCCTGCACCGATGTCAACGAGCACCTTGCCTGGCTCGAGTGCTAGGAGCCGACCAATGCCGTCCGCCTGCTCGCGTGTCGTATACCCAGTCGCTTGGTAGTCGCTGCCCAGTGCTTCCAACTCCACCACTCGGAGGTTTGCTTCGCTGGACATCGCGTAGCGCTGCGCAAATCGTTCTGTCTCGATGAGCGATTGCACCACAGCAGAGAGTCTTGCCGATGTCGTCTGTCCCTTGCGCACGGACACTCAGGCTTAGAAAGCGAAGCTCACCGTGGGATGTCCTTCGAGTTGCTCATCAAGAGCAATTTCCTAGATGCGGTAATCCGTTTGCGAGTGCCCTCAGAACCCTTGTTGATCACTCTGACATCGGCTTCGATGCGCTAGCTGCCGTGCATATCCGCAGCAAAACGGTGCCGCAGTTGGCAGTGATATGTCTTCTTCCTGTCGACCAGGGTGCCGGTTGGTCTCTGGCTCAGTACGCAAAGGAGCTTCACATGTCAGAGCGCTTCGACAACGTGTCGCCTAAGAGGCGAGGCCTACTATGCCCGGCGGAACTTGATCGCCGCCAGTTTCGCGATCAAGCGGGTCGGGTACGGTCGCGTCATGCTTAATCCGACCGATAGAACAATCATGATTAGTGGAGCGAATCGAGGCCTTGGTAACGCCATCGCTCGTCGGCTTTACAGCGACGGGTACAACGTCAGCGTCGGCGGCCGCGACGTCGAGGCATTACGTCGTTCTATGGAGGGCTGCGAAGACAGCAGGGTGCTCTGCCATCGCTACGACGCTGCCGAACCAGGGACCGATGCCACGTGGCTTAATGCCACGGTCGAGCGGTTCGGATCCCTGTCCGGTCTCGTCAACAATGCGGGGATCATTGATACCGCCGGCCTCGAAGCCCTCACCGAAGACGGACTCGACGCGTTGTGGTCGGTCAATGTCAAAGCACCATTTCGGATGATTCAGCTTGCGCTACCGCTCCTGCGTGCCGACGGCAGCGGGCGCGTTGTCAGCATCGCCTCGTTGTCCGGCGTACGAGTTATGGGGAAGTTCGCTCCAGGTTACGCAATGTCCAAGCACGCAGTTCTCGCGCTGTCCGAGGCAACGAAACAGGCGGGTTGGGATGACGGCGTTCGCGTCACGTCGGTCTGCCCTGGATTCATCGCTACCGACATGACTAGTGACTTCGGCGAGGACCCAGCAACGATGATCGATGCATCTGATCTCGCTGAACTGATCTCAACGACTATTTCGCTGCCGAACACGGCGTCGGTTGCACAACTGAACGTTGCATGTCGTCTTGAACCCCATTTCTAAGTTCAGTCGGCTCGCCCCGCACCGATCGTTGGCGAAAACGAAAAAACGCACCACCGGCAATACCCGGATGGTGCGTTTTCTGTTAGTAATCGGGCGACGTCCTACTCTCCCAGGAGATCTCTCTCCAAGTACCATCGGCGCTGACAGGCTTAACTTCCGTGTTCGGGATGGGAACGGGTGTGACCCTGTCGCTATGGTCACCCAAATCAATTGTCAACTTAAGGTTAATCCTTAAGGACTCCAGAGCAAGCACGAGCTGTTTAACCAAGCCCTCGGCCGATTAGTACCGGTCAGCTGAGCGTATTACTACGCTTACACTTCCGGCCTATCAACGTGATGGTCTCGTCACGGGCCTTACTGCGTTAACCGCATGGCTATTCTCATCTTCAACCGGGTTTCCCACTTAGATGCTTTCAGCGGTTATCCCTTCCGTAGGTGGCAAATCTGCGATGCTTCTGGCGAAACAACAGACACACTAGAGCTACGTCCATCCCGGTCCTCTCGTACTAAGGATAGCAGTTGTCAAAATAGCTTCGGCTGCGGAGGATAGGGACCGAACTGTCTCACGACGTTCTGAACCCAGCTCGCGTACCGCTTTAATGGGCGAACAGCCCAACCCTTGGGACCTGCTTCAGCCCCAGGATGCGATGAGCCGACATCGAGGTGCCAAACCTTCCCGTCGATATGGACTCTTGGGGAAGATTAGCCTGTTATCCCCGGGGTACCTTTTATCCGTTGAGCGACCACACTTCCACACGTGATGGCCGGGTCACTATGCCCTACTTTCGTACCTGCTTGACTTGTAAGTCTCGCAGTCAAGCTCCCTTGTGTCATTGCACTCGACGGCTGATTGCCAACCAGCCTGAGGGAACCTTTGGGCGCCTCCGTTACTCTTTAGGAGGCGACCGCCCCAGTCAAACTACCCGCCTGGCGCTGTCCCTGACCCGGATAACGGGCCGAGGTTAGAGCTCCAAAGTACGCAGGGTGGTATTTCAACAATGACTCCACACTAGCTAGCGCTAATGCTTCCCAGTCTCCCACCTATCCTACACAACGCAATTCAAAACTCAACACCAAGTTATAGTAAAGGTCCACGGGGTCTTTCCGTCCTTCCGCAGCTAACGAGCATCTTTACTCGTACTTCAATTTCACCGGGTCTATGGTTGAGACAGTGGGGAAGTCGTTACGCCATTCGTGCAGGTCGGAACTTACCCGACAAGGAATTTCGCTACCTTAGGACCGTTATAGTTACGGCCGCCATTCACTTGGGCTTAGGTTCACAGCTTCGCTCAATAAAGAACTAACCGTTCCCCGTGACCTTCAAGCATTGGGCAGGCGTCACAGGGTATACATCGCCTTACGGCTTCGCACCCTGCTGTGTTTTTGGTAAACAGTCGCTACCCCCTGGTCTGTGCCACCCACCTCAGCTCGGAGAGTAAATCTCGTCACCAAAGCAGGTCCTCCTTCTTCCGAAGTTACGGAGGTAATTTGCCGAGTTCCTTAACCATAGTTCTCCCGCTCGCCTTAGTATTCTCTACCCGCCCACCTGTGTCGGTATGGGGTACGGGCTCCGTGCCAGCTCATTGCTGGGCTTTTCTTGGCAGCATAGAATCAGTGACTTCACAGTATGTCGTTCGGCATCACGTCTCAGCGTTACGCCCCCAACTCTCATCGGGAACCGCCTACACGCTTACCCCAGGTCTACCATCGCCTGGGTTCACTTATCTTCCTGCGTCCCCCGTCAACTATCCGCCAGCCGCTCGGTCGGCTCGCTCAACATAAAGATGAACAGCCCCAACGTTGCAACTATTGGACTTGGCGCGGGCACGGAGGTACTGGAATATCAACCAGTTGTGCATCGACTACGCCTTTCGGCCTCGCCTTAGCTCCCGACTTACCCTGGGGGGATTAGCCTTCCCCAGGAACCCTTGGGCTTTCGGCGGAGGGGTTTCTCACCCCTCTCTCGTTACTCATGCCTGCATTCTCACTCGATAGCGCTCCACAAACCCTTACGGATCCGCTTCACAGCCCTATCGACGCTCCTCTACCGCTCCTGATAAATCAGAAGCCCATAGCTTCGGCTCTGTACTTGAGCCCCGTTACATTGTCCGCGCAGGATCACTCGACCAGTGAGCTATTACGCACTCTTTCAAGGGTGGCTGCTTCTAAGCCAACCTCCTGGCTGTCTATGCAATCCCACATCGTTTACCACTTAGTACAGAATTAGGGGCCTTAGCTGATGATCTGGGCTGTTTCCCTTTCGACCAACGAAGCTCATCCCTCGTGGTCTCACTGCCGTGCTCTGGAGTCTCGGCATTCGGAGTTTGACTAGGGTCGGTAAGCTTGTGGGCCCCCTAACCTAATCAGTGCTCTACCTCCGAGACTGAACGCACGACGCTGCACCTAAATGCATTTCGAGGAGAACCAGCTATTGCCAAGTTTGATTAGCCTTTCACCCCTATCCACAGCTCATCCCGGCAGTTTTTAACCTACGTGGGTTCGGTCCTCCACGGAGTCTTACCTCCGCTTCAACCTGGCCATGGATAGATCACTTGGCTTCGGGTCTACAGCATGCGACTCTACGCCCTATTCAGACTCGCTTTCGCTCCGGCTACCCATCACTGGTTAACCTTGCCACACACCGTAACTCGCAGGCTCATTCTTCAAAAGGCACGCCATCGTGGCCACCCGAAGGTGACGACACTCTGACTGTTTGTAAACCAACGGTTTCAGGTACTATTTCACTCCCCTCCCGGGGTACTTTTCACCTTTCCCTCACGGTACTGGTTCACTATCGGTCGCCAAGGAATACTTAGTCTTATGGGGTGGTCCCCACAGATTCACGCCGGCTTTCACGGTTCCGGCGTTACTTGGGATGACACGCAGGTAGTACATACATTTCGGATACGGGGCTGTTACCCACTCTGGCCTGACTTTCCTGATCAGTTCTCCTATGCAGCACTTGTAACCTGTGACAGATCTGAAGCTCTGTCTCGTGGTCCCACGACCCCGCACCAGCAACGCCTTCAGGCTTGACACTGGCACGGTTTAGACTCAACCCATTTCGCTCGCCGCTACTCAGGGTGTCGCGGTTGCTTTCCTTTCCTCGGGGTACTGAGATGTTTCAATTCCCCCGGTTCCCTCCAACCGCCCTATGTGTTCAGGCGGCGGTACACACTCCATAACGAGTGGTGGGTTTCCCCATTCGGATATCTCCGGATCAAAGCCTAGTAGACGGCTCCCCGGAGCTTTTCGCAGTCACTCACGTCCTTCATCGGTTCTTGGCGCCAAGGCATTCACCGTTGGCTCTTATTAGCTTGGAAAAACAAATAATCTATTCATAAACGAGACAACCATCAAAAGACGGTCATCTCGAAGATGCTCGTGCTTGCTCTGCAGTTCTCAAGAAGCCACCAAACACTGGAACCAGCACTCATCAAATGCCATCGGAAAGGATGACGATAAGGCCGACTCAACAATGCGGCGTGAAAGAGTAAAACTCCCTCAAAACAGAAGAGAAGACAATGTGCACCTGACTCCGCTACATCAAGAGGGACCGAATCCCTGCAATCAATGCGCGCTATCCAGACAAACATGCCAGTGCACCAACAGGTGTGTCATGCAACCGCAAAGAACAAACGTCTCTGATCGGTTGATGAAGCACTCCTTAGAAAGGAGGTGATCCAGCCGCACCTTCCGGTACGGCTACCTTGTTACGACTTCACCCCAATCACCAACCCCACCTTCGACGGCTCCCTCCCAAAAGGGTTGGGCCACCGGCTTCGGGTGTTGCCGACTTTCGTGGTGTGACGGGCGGTGTGTACAAGGCCCGGGAACGTATTCACCCTGGCGTGCTGATCCAGGATTACTAGCAACTCCGGCTTCATGGAGTCGAGTTGCAGACTCCAATCCGAACTGAGACCGGCTTTGTGGGATTCGCTTACCCTCGCGGGTTCGCAGCCCTCTGTACCGGCCATTGTAGCGTGTTTGCAGCCCTGGGCATAAGGGGCATGATGACTTGACGTCATCCCCACCTTCCTCCGAGTTGACCCCGGCAGTCTCCTACGAGTCCCCAACATTACTTGCTGGCAACATAGGATAAGGGTTGCGCTCGTTGCGGGACTTAACCCAACATCTCACGACACGAGCTGACGACAGCCATGCACCACCTGTGTAAGGCCCCGAAGGACACCCTATCTCTAGAGCTTTTCCCTACATGTCAAACCCAGGTAAGGTTCTTCGCGTTGCATCGAATTAAGCAACACGCTCCGCTGCTTGTGCGGGCCCCCGTCAATTCCTTTGAGTTTTAGTCTTGCGACCGTACTCCCCAGGCGGGGCACTTAATGCGTTAGCGACGGCGCGGATCTCGTTGGTTGAGACCCACACCTAGTGCCCAACGTTTACGGCATGGACTACCAGGGTATCTAATCCTGTTTGCTACCCATGCTTTCGCTCCTCAGCGTCAGTTACGGCCCAGAGCGGCGCCTTCGCCGCTGGTGTTCCTCCTGATATCTGCGCATTTCACCGCTACACCAGGAATTCCCCGCTCCCCTACCGTACTCTAGTCATAGCAGTATCGAGTGGCCTCTCTGGGTTGAGCCCAGAGTTTTCACACCCGACTTACCAAACCGCCTACGAGCTCTTTACGCCCAATAAATCCGGATAACGCTTGGTGCCTACGTGTCACCGCGGCTGCTGGCACGTAGTTGGCCGCACCTTCTTCTGGAGGTACCGTCATTTTCTTCCCTCCTGAAAGCGGTTTACAACCCTAGGGCCTTCTTCCCGCACGCGGCATCGCTGCATCAGGCTTTCGCCCATTGTGCAAGATTCCCCACTGCTGCCTCCCGTAGGAGTCTGGACCGTGTCTCAGTTCCAGTGTGGCTGATCATCCTCTCAGACCAGCTACCCGTCGATGCCTTGGTGAGCCGTTACCTCTCCAACAAGCTGATAGGCCGCGAGATCCTCCCAAACCGATAAATCTTTCTTCAAACGACCATGCGGCCAAATGAAGGCATCCGGTATTAGCAGTCGTTTCCAACTGTTATTCCAGAGTCCGGGGCAGATTTCTCACGTGTTACGCACCCGTTCGCCACTAGGTCTTCCGGAGCAAGCTCCATGGACCTCGTTCGACTTGCATGTGTTAAGCGTGCCGCCAGCGTTCATCCTGAGCCAGGATCAAACTCTCCAACAAAAAAGTGTCCAGTCCAAACTCACACCGAAGTGCTCATCTGAACCAGAACGATTGCCAGAAAAGCGCAACAAATTCGTTATTCGATAATCACTTACCGTCAAAACGAGCCGGGAAAGGCTCTCGAAAAGGCTGCATCCTTGCTGTAAAGCCCGCCGCAACAACATCATCACAAAAGCAACAACATCATCGCAACAGGCCAATATCCGTGTTTGGTGCCACCAGGGACGGCGACACCGAAATTGACTGGACAGAACTTCAGCCACCAAAAGTGACATCAGAACTGCCCGCACTGGCATTCTGTCTTCTCTTCTGTTTTCAAGGAGCCGTAGCTCGGCACACACTCTGACCAGGGTAAATACCCACCCAAAACGTTGGTGCCACGCTCTTCCAGACGCAAGCGCCTCCGTGGAGCGAAGAGCAACACTACGGCCATTGTGAGTTTCGCGCAACCTTCCGCAAAGATTTATGGCGCCCGGTGTCTCATCTAGAGTTTCGTTCACTCCGCCCACCCACGGTTGGTGTCTCCTGAAGGCGATTAACGTGTCGACTAAAGGATTCCTTGTGTAGTTCAATCGCACTGACGACGGCGCCCGTCCAGCACAGAATCCGATGAGCCAACAAGGTCCCTCTTCTCTTGCAACGGCGGCATCGCACGCAGAATCCGACACCGCCAAGCACACGCCTCACGCTCGTTCATCCTGAGCGGCATTCCAAAGTCCTCCGGGTTGCCGAGGAAACAGCTTGTGTCTCCATGGTCATGCAAGCGCCGCTTGCTAGCCAGGTGGCCTCAGTTCCCCACGTTCACTGACAGCCATTCGGACCTTAACCTTAAGATTCCGCAACCGATCTGAACGGCGAAGGCGCACGCCAGCGGAAATGCATCGCTGCAACTCTGAGTAAGAAGACGGTGATCGCCACCCCGATAGCAACGCCACCGCTGTAGAAGTCATTGCGCAGCGACACGACCACCGCCGTCGCACCAAGTGCTGCAGGGATCGCGTAGAGCGTACTGTCACGGTGGAAAATACTTGGGTGTTCGTTCGCCAGAACGTCGCGGATGATGCCGCCGCCGGCCGCTGAAATCACGCCGATCAGCACCGCACCGACGGCGCTAGTTCCAAACGAAAATGCCTTTACGGCACCCGTCACACAAAACAAGCCCAGTCCCGCCGCATCGAAAATCAGCACCGCGCGATTGACGCGCTGATTGATCAGCCAGTGACCGACGAAGACCAGAGTTGCGGCGCTGAGTGGGACAACCAGATACAGCACGTCGCTGAACGCCGTCGGCGGCGTCGCCCCAAGGAGCAGGTCGCGCAAAACACCGCCTCCCAGCGCCGTCACGAGCGCCAGCGAAATCACGCCCACCAACTCGAAACCCTTACGCACTGCGAGTAGACCACCCGAGATGGCAAACGCGAAAACCCCGACTAAATCCAATGTACGTTCGAGGGTGGGCTCGAGTCCACTGAACGTGGCCACCTGCGCCGTCAGGTTCATGCCGGCGGTACTTTCGGCGGATCCTTGGCGAGGCCATCGACAACTTCCACATGAGGGAGCGCCGTGAGGATCTCCGGCGCTGCAACCACCTTGCAGCTCCGACTCCCGCCGCCAAGCACGATGCGTTCGCAATCCATCACTCGACGATCGACCCATAACGGCATGTGCTCACTCAATCCGATCGGCGTGACGCCACCGATCTTCATACCGGTGAGTTCTCCGGTGACGTCCGGCCCTGCGAAGGAGCACTTCTTCACGCCAAGCTTCCTGCGTACCACCTTGTTGACATCCAGCCGGGTGCTCGCCAATACGACACAGGCCACGAAGACCGGCGGGTCGCTTTTACCCATCACGACCAAGGTGTTGGCTGATTGATCGAGGGTGTAGCCATAGGCCTCGACAAACTCTGCGGTGTCGGCCAGCTCGGGATCACAGTCGATGACGTCGATATTGAGCGAAGAATTATTCGAGCCAAGCTCGGCGACGATACGTCGAACATCGACTTCAGTTGCATCCATAGCTGCATAGTAGGAGCCCGCGGCGCCATCTATGGTCGCAGACAACTGCTCGGTAGCGTGACGCAATGACGTCGATCCGCACCGCCCAAGCCGAGCTCACACGGACAGCGTTTCGCACGCTCAATTCAATCGTGAAGCCCGCCGTGATCGCTGGTGCTGGCAACCCATTTCCCGTGGGCGGTGGCGCCGTCGTGCTCGAGGTAACAGGGCGGGTGTCGCGCAAGCCGCGACAGGTGCCGCTTTTGGCCACCCGGCTCGGCAACAAGGTGACGGTCAGCACGGTTCGCAGCAACTCACAGTGGGTGCGCAACATCGAAGTCGATCCGAACGTCGTTGTTCACCTCTGCGGCAGACGCCGGGCCGGCACCGCCGAAGTCACGCGCGGAACTCTCAACGTTGTGACCATAAGTCTCGCCTAACGCTTCGTTCCCTGCGAGTACGACAACCGCTGCCTGCTCAGCCACAGGTCCTAACCGCTCCAGACGCATACCCCAGGTTCCAGAACACGCATTACGCCCTGCGACCAAAGCTCAACGTCGAGCGCTCCAAACCTCCGTACGTCGATTGCCATATGTCTCGGCTCAGGTTGTCGATGCGTCGACGGGCAAACAGTCGTTGGCACAACCAGTTGCCGAGTTGGCGAAACCGGGGGCTGCCGAGCGATGGAGTACTGCGCCGATCGGAGCAAAGCGTAGGAGCGCTTTGCCCTCCGGAATCGGGTCAATTCCCACCGGCGCGACACCGTCGTGCACCGAAGCGGTGCCATCAACAATCAGGCTGTAGCCGTCATGGTTGAGCGGCGGATAACACAGCGTGACAACAGACCCAGCAGTTGCATTGCGAGCGGTACCAGCACTCACCGACATCAGCAACGCAGATGCTTCTCCATCGTGGTGCCATGACGTCGAAAGGCTCACCAAGTGCGGAGTGGCCTCGGGGCGCACCGTAAGCAAGTAGGCCCACGTGTACTCCCCCGTCTTGACCTGCAATTCAGCCAATTCAACGGGAATGCTCATCTGCAGAGACTAGATGTCGAAGCCAGCATCGTGCCCACACCGTGTGGGCCAATTGCAGAAGAGCGGCCAGAACGAACCCGCGTAAACAGTGCTGCGTTTGTGGAATGAAGTCACCGATTTCATTCAGCGCACGGACGATGAGCGTGAGGGCCGCCGATGGCCAGTGACGTGCCTCGCCTAATTTTTTGTCGCGCAGCGCCTGATCAAACGCGTAGCCCTAGTTGGGTGTAGGAAGCTGCACACGCAAACCGATGCACCACAGCGCACCCTCGGCCACAGAGACAAATGCAGACGCAACCGTTGCGTACGCCGCAAGCGCTATCAGCACGTTCGAAAAAAGTTCGCGTAACAAGTTTTACAGCGCTTCGCACCGATCGATCGCAACGTCGTCGCAGTTTGAAATCGTCAAGTTCGTTGCTCGGACAACCGGCGTGAACCCCGGAATCGACAAGCTGCCGACCACACCCGAGATTAGACCCAGTTCGCCTCGACCCAGGCGCGAACCGGCGGAGCAAGTTGGTGGAGATGGTCCGCTGGCGACTCTCGGATCTGTGTTGCGCTAATCGGAACCGTGACGCGTTCAGCATCCACGACGATGGACTGAGCGTCGAACCGGCGAGCAATCTCATTGACGTACCCATCTGAAGAAAAAACAACATCGGGCCCAGCCGCCAGTGGCCATTCCGAGCGGAAGAGGGCCATCCATTGCGCCCAAAGTTCCTCATCGTCCCAGTCATTCCAAAGCTCATGACGGACTTGGCGCACATGCACCTCAGGATGCAAATCAGCAAGCCAGCCGGCACGAAGTTCACCCGGCGCAGTATCTGCCGACGTCGAGCTGTTAACAAACACCACTAGCTGCGCGCAACGTTGTGCTGCCCACTCGATCATGAACGAGTGGCCGAGGTGAGGAGGATCAAACCTGCCAACGATCAGGCCCGTGGACCAACCCCCTGCGTTCGATGTCGACGCTGCGTTCAGATGGCTCATTGCTCACTCCCCATTCAACTCACCTGATGAGCAGCCAGGTCGGCGCGACCAGCGACGACTCAGCCCTTAACTCAGTATTCAGTCCGGCAACGATCACTTCTCTCGCCCGATGACGCCAAGATGGGACCAGCATTAGCGACAAGATTAACGGCGATCTGATGGGGGTCTTCGGAGAAAAAAAAGCCGGTATGCAGTATTGGTTCGGCAGGGCGAGCAAACTGACGCCCATGAATACTCACCTACCTTCTTCTGCTCCTACCGGCGTGGGCTCGCCCACCGCTGCGTCCGGCACCGTAGACGCCAGTAAACTCTACGGAGTTGGCGATGCCCAAGTGAAGGCTCTCGACAACGTGACCGTGTCGTTTCAGGCCGGTCAATTCACTGCAATCATGGGTCCTTCTGGATCAGGCAAGTCGACCCTGCTCCACTGCCTCGCAGGTCTCGACACACTGACAACCGGTGCCACTTTCATTGGCAGCACCTATCTTGCGTCTCTCAGTGACAAGGAACTCACCGAACTTCGCCGCACCGACGTCGGGTTCATTTTTCAGGCATTCAATCTCATTCCGACGCTCACCGCAGAGGAGAACATCAAGCTCCCAATGATGCTCGGTGGCGAGACGGGAGATGCAGCCTGGATCGATCAGGTCGTATCAGCAGTCAAGCTTGATGGCCGACTCAAGCATCGCCCTAGCGAGCTGTCCGGCGGCCAGCAGCAGCGCGTCGCAGTCGCTCGAGCTCTTGCCTCGCGTCCCAAGATCATTTTTGCCGACGAACCGACCGGCAACCTTGACTCCGAGACGGGCGCAGAGATTCTTGATTTCATGCGCCGCGCAGTACGGGAGTTTGGCCAGACCATCGTCATGGTCACTCATGACCCTGGCGCTGCGTCCTACGCCGATCGGGTGGTATTCGTCGGTGACGGCAAGATCGTCGGGGACCTCGCTGACCCGACTGTGGATCAGGTCATCGATCACATGAAGCAAGCAGACAGCTGACATGAGCTTTCGATCCACAGCGCTGCTTACACGCAAGAGCATCAGAGCTCGAATCGGCCGCACCGTTGCGATCGCCTTTACTGTCACTGCGGGCGTGTCATTCGTCGTTGGCTCATTCGTGCTTGCCGACAGCATGCGGGCCACGTTCAGCGGACTTTTCAATGAGCTCGTCAGCGATGTTGACCTTGAGGTGCGCAGCGTCGAGGCGTTCGCAGGGAACAGTGAACGCGACCCAATCGACGCGTCGATTGCCGAGCAACTGTCCGAAATTGAAGGCGTTGACGTCGTCGAGCCCTCGTTGATTAGATTTGCCCAGATTCTCGACGAGAACGGCGAGCTCGTTGCTACAACCGGAGGTCCCGCACTCGGGTACTCCTACATTGGCGATGCTGGTCTTCAGGGGATCACGATCAAGGAAGGGCGAGCCCCGATAGGCGTAGACGAACTTGTCGTCGACAAGGCAACTGCGGATCGTGTCGGCTACGAAGTCGGCGACATTGTCGCCTACTTGACCGACACCGGCACCCACGAGGGCGAGCTGGTCGGGACCATCGGTGCGGTTGACTCCGACGGCTTTCTCGGTGCCTCTGTTGTGGCACTTGACATCCCGACCGCAATCGAGAAGTTCGGTTCAGACGGCAAGGTCGACGCCATCGACATTGGGCTGACCGACGGCGCTGACGCCATTGCTGTCCAAGCAGCGATCGACGACATTCTTCCTGCGCGAATCGAAGTAATCACCGGCGAACAACTCGCCGACGAGAGTCAAAGCGATGTTGATGGCTTCATCAGTGTGTTCGGTACTGGACTGCTGATCTTCGCCTTCATCACCGCCTTCATCAGTGCCTTCATTATCAACAACATCTTCCAGATCACCATTGGTCAGCGCCTCCGCGAGCTCGCATTGTTGCGCGCTGTCGGCGCTTCGGGCAAGCAAGTACGCCGAATGATTGTCTCCGAGGCCTTCGTCCTCGGTCTCGTAGCGACCGTGCTTGGAGTTTTCGGCGGCATTGGTGTCTCCCGGCTTATCCTCTTCCTGTTCAACCAGGCGGGCGCCGGCTTCCCAGATACCGAGACGATCCTCAAACTGCGCACATTCATCGCTGCCGCAATGGTTGGCCTTGGCGTCACGCTGCTCTCGGTCTTCGTCCCGGCCCGCCGGGCGTCCACAATTCCACCAGTCGCAGCAATGCGCCCGGAACTCGGATTCGAAGCGCTCAAAAAGAAGCAGCTAATCATCGGTGCCATCGTTGCGGCCGTCGGAGTCGTGATGCTCATCATTGGACTCTTCGTTCAGCCAGGCCCAGCTCTGTCGTGGGCAGCGCTTGCAGGTGCCGGCGCGCTAGCTCTCTTCCTCGGTGTTGCCAGCGTGTCGTCGACCATTGCTGCACCGGTGACGAGAGCGATTGGCTGGCCAATCGCCAAGCTATTTAAAGTCCCCGGCGTACTCGCTCGCGACAACGTCGCTCGTGCACCGCGTCGCACATCTTCAAGCGCCTCAGCGTTAATGATTGGGGTTGCGCTAGTCAGCGCTGCAGCGGTGTTTGCCTCGTCGCTGCGGGCGACGTTCACCGACATCCTCGACAATGCCATCACCGCGGACTACATAGTCACTGACCCAAACTTTTTTGGTCTTTCTCCCGCTGTTGCCGAGAGCCTCGCAGCACTCCCTGAGCTCGAAGCGGTCACTCCGGTGCGCGGTATCGGGGCTCAAGTCAGCGGAGACACTAAAGGCTTCGGGGCCATAGACCCGGACGCCTTTCAAATACTTGTCAATCCCGATCTGCGAGCCGGTGAAATCGCCGGACTCGGCGTAAATGAGGTTCTCATTCACACCGACCCGGCAAGTGACCTTAACAAGGGAGTCGGTGACACCATCGATGTGCTCTGGCAGAACGGCATCGAAGGAACCCTCACCGTTGCGGGCGTCTACGGCGACGCCACATTCGGCAACTGGCTGATCAGCCTCGACACACTCGAGTTGGTCAGCGATGCGCCGGCACGCGACTTCTTCATTATCGGCAAGCTCGCTGACAGCGTTTCGGCTGAAGCAGGCAATCTTGCAGTCGCCGCCGCCACCGCCGACTTCCCGCAGGCCGACGTGCAGACCAACGCCGAGTTCCGCAAGAGCCAAGAAGACCAAATCAATCAGCTCTTGCTCACGATCACGATCTTGCTCATGCTGTCGATTGTGATTGCCATCCTCGGTATTGCAATCACGCTGGCGTTGGGCGTCTTCGAGAGAACACGGGAGATTGGACTGCTCCGGGCTGTCGGTATGAACCGCCGCCAACTCCGTCGATCAGTGCGCTGGGAGGCAGTCATAGTGTCGACATTCGGCGCTCTCGTCGGGATCATTCTCGGCACGTTCCTCGGCATCATTGCCTCGTTGGCAGTACCTGACGACATTGTCAGCAAGTTGGCATTCAGCCCAATGATCATCATCGTTGTGCTGGTGTTCGCCGTCCTCGCTGGGCTCGTTGCCGCTCTGTACCCGTCGTTCAAAGCGAGCAACATGGACGTTCTGAAAGCAATCGCCACGGACTGACCCGAGCGTGAGCATCGTCTACCCAGCATGACCATCGCAGTTGCGGCACAATTGCTCCTATGGCTCTCGACATAGATCATCTCGACGATTCGATCATCGCCTTCCTTCGGGAGCGACATCTGGCTACGTTGACGACACTGCGAACCGATGGGTCACCACATGTGGTCGCCGTGGGATTCAGCTATGACGTGGAGGCCAAGGTCGCGCGGGTCATCACGTGGGGCGCGTCCCAGAAATCACTAAATGCAAAGCGTATGCAGGCGGCTGGTCAGCGTGGCGCAGTGTGCCAGGTCGACGGCGGTCGGTGGCTCAGCCTCGAAGGCCCAGTACGACTCGTCAGTGACCCGACAGGCGTCCAACTCGGCATCGACGGCTACGCAGCCAGGTATCAGCAACCCAAGGACCGTGACGACCGCACCGTCGTCGAAATTGATGTCGACCGGATCCTTGGCCGCGGCTGACCCTGATCTGCTACCTCGGGTGAAGAGTCAACCGACGTTGCGATTCCATGGCAGGCCGGCGAGATACGCCTGCGCCGCTGGATGCGGGTCTATCGGCATATCCTCGGTCTGAATTTCCTGATGCTGATCATGGTGCTGTTGACAGCCGCGGCACCAATAGAGCATCCGGCTGTGCTGGCCAAGCGGCCGACAATCGATCGTTTCACCACACCGCTGGCAACGCTGTCCATTACGCCCGTACACGGCGAGTCCGCCTTTTCCGGCAACGATGGCTGCGCATTCGGCGCGCTGCATGTTCGCGCGGAGCATCGTGGTAGCAGCGTTAATGAGACGAATGGCATCGCGCTCCGTGAGGGAGTCAATTCGAGCAAACGGGCTTAACTCGGTCGCCCAGAGCACTTCAGATCGGTACAGATTGCCAAGACCGCGGACGACCCGCTGGTCGAGCAAGACTTCGCCTAGCTGATCAGCTCCGTCCTTATGCGAAAGTAAAAGGTTCACGGCCACGCTTGGGTCGGTGTTGGATTCACACAAGTCGGGTCCGAGCCGGCCCATGCCGGGATGGCGACGCTTGTCGGGAATGCGATATGTCTCGGTAACCGCTGCGTTGAAGCACACCGCCACCCAACCGGCCACTTCGATCGCCACGCACATCTGCTGATACGGCTTACGCCATGGCTCGGCTTGGCGGTAGACGTGCCATGAACCATTCATTCTGAGGTTGGTGTGCAGAACCATGTTGTCATCCCACACGATCTCAATGTGCTTGCCGTGGTTCTCGACTCGCTCGACGACACGGCCAGCGCGCGGTGCCGGACCAACAAGGCAGGAGGCATCGAATCGCGCCATGGGCTTTCCAGCTAGCGCCGTACGCAGCGCACTGGTAGCTCGGTGGACTCCATCCCCATCTGGCATAGCTAGTTCCAGATTACGTCAATGTGACTTGCGCGTCACTTGATTCGTGCCGAAACTGCGGAAATTGCCTGAATCATCTTCATGGCAGTTTGCCGGTGTGCGCGAGTGCAAGCCGAATGAGACGGTCGTGGCCACTCATCATCTCAAGGACAACGTCATCGCTGACCGCCTCTTCAGGAGTGAACCACCGCAGGTCAAGCGCCTCCTGGGTGGGTTCGCATTCACCTTCAACCGGCACAACGTAGGCGAGACTGACCGCATGATGCCGCGGATCATGGAACCCTGACTTCGACGGGTCAGGGAAATACTCCGCGACCGTGAAAGGCGTGGGGTTTGCTGGCACACGCGGAAATGCCATTGGGCCGAGATCTTTCTCACAGTGCCGCATGAGTGCCTCACGGACGCGTTCGCCGTATAGGACGCGGCCAGTGACGACCATCCGACTAATTGACCCGTTGGCGTTCTGACGCAACAGCATGCCGACTTCTTCGACATTTCCATGACCGTCGACGCGTACTGGGACAGCATCGACGTACACAATCGGCATTCGCCCGCGAACGAGTTCTAGTTCGTCATCGGTCAACCATTTGTCATCGGTCCAAGTTTCGAGCTCACTCACACCCATGATGATCCCACGCTGTGTGCATGCGACGGAGGACCATCGCCCCGATACCAGTAACCGTCGCTGCCAAATAGTTCGGGTGACGTACGATCCCAACCTTTAAGTCAGTTGAGTCAGACCTACTGCCAGTTAATCCGTCGCTGCCCCCGCAACGCAGGCGTGCCAGGATTGACCGATGGAAGCCGACCGAGACCGTTGGGATGAACGTTGGCGTGCGGTATGCGCCGAACCCACCCGGGCAGTGCCCACCGCACCCGACATCGTCGATGCACATCCTGAGCTCCTTGAGCAGCTACCGACTACCGGGTCGGCCCTCGACCTTGCGTGCGGCATCGGGGCGCAGTCGCTGTGGATGGCCAAACGGGGTCTCACCGTCAGATCCCTTGATATCTCACCAGTCGCAGTAAATCTCACGGCTCGGTCTGCTGCTCAACACGGACTCGCGGTCAACGCTTCAGTGTGGGACACCGACGAGGGACTTCCCAACGATCTGCGTGACCTTGCGATCATCTTGTGCCAACGGTACCGAGCGAATGACCTATACCTCGACTTTTTGCAACGACTCCAGCCTGGCGGCGTATTAATTCTCACCGTGCTCTCCGCCGTCGGGGACAACGGAGTAGCTGGACCGTTCCACGCTCGTCCCGGCGAGTTAGGCGACACGTATCGATCCGCCGCTGCGTCAGGAATGATCGACGTGCTGGTCGACGAAGAGCGCAACGGGCAGGCGACGATCGTCGTGCGTTACACCCAGACCTGAACGCAACATCACCACAGCGATGATCCGGCAGAGTTGCCGAGAACCCCACCACACAGCAGATCAGTACCGATGACCCCACCGCGATCTCATCGAGGAGATCGACAAGCACTCTTAGAAAGTGCTCAGAGTTTTCGATATGTCAAAGGTGCTGTCTGCCCTCCGTTATTTCAGGCCAGTTCCCCTCAATAAAGACGTGCTCCGAGAGACCGGGATCGGCCGTCTGCACCGCACGTCATGGCCGAGGATCGGCTCATCGCCCGGCCAGAAAACTTTCATCAACATCAGCATCACCGGACCCGTTCAAAGCAACCCTGGCCTTTCGATCCGAACATCTCCTGAAGCGATCGCGACTTATCCGCAGAGTCGAAATGACGACGATGGATTTTTGTTAACTTTATCACTGGACATCGGGCATGGGCCCGTCAAATATTTTGTCCGACGACGAAACAATGGGGGTCGGCAATGTCGCTGGCAGCACGTTTGGACAACCTTGGCACGGAAACGGCGTTTGCCGTTTCCCAGGCGGCAGCGGAATGGGGGGCGCAGGGCAACCGGATCTATCCGTTCCATCTCGGCGATATCAATTTGCCGACTCCAGCAAACATCGTCGAGGCGATGAACGCTGCGATTCGCAGTGGCAAAACGGGGTACTGCCCAGCCGCCGGAATTGCTCCGCTCCGCGAAGCGTTGGCAGCGAATATCGGCGCCGATCGAGCGATGGACCTCACGGCAGCGAACATTGTTGTCCAACCAGGCGGCAAGCCAGTGATTACCAAGTTCATCCAGACACTTATGAACCCTGGCGATGGCGTCTTGTACCCCAATCCGGGCTACCCGATCTACGAGAGCCAGGTCGAGTACTTCGGCGGGCGTCCGCTCCCGTACCGCTATCACGAGACCGGAACAGGGTTCGGAATCGACCTCGATCAGCTACGTGCGCTGGCAGCGTCAGGGGCAACGGCCATCATCTACAACAACTTGCAGAACCCGCTGGGTTGCGAGAGTTCACAAACCGAAATGCAAGCAATCGCCGAAATCGCTATTGAGCACGACCTCTGGGTTCTGTCCGATGAGGCGTACTTCGAGATGCGCTACTCGGGCGCGTCAACGTCGATCGCTTCGTTGCCCGGTATGGCCGACCGAACGGTCATTCTGTACACATTCTCAAAGAAATTCGCGATGACCGGATGGCGGCTCGGCTGTGCCGTTGCACCAATCCCTGTTGCAGAGATGATCGCCAAGTTAAATACCAACGACGAGAGCTGTACCACCCACTTCGTCCAGGCAGCCGGAGTTGAAGCCATCGCTCATCCAGATGGTGCCGTGCCAATGCTTGCCGAACTTCAACGCCGCCGGGATGCCGCTATCGGAGGGCTCGCTGCAATTGACGGCATCACGTGCGCAACGCCCGATGCGACCTTCTATCTTTTTCCGAACGTCACTGCCGTGATGTCTCGAATGGGCTTCGCTGAAGTCGGCGACTTTGCCACAGCCGCCTTGCAGAACACCGGGGTGTCTTTTTGTACTCGTCAGCACTTTGGCCGCCCGCAAGCCGACGAAGTTGAGCAGTACATTCGATTGGCCTACTCCGGAATCTCGGTCGACGACATCGCCGAAGGCCTCGACAGACTCGCCGCTTGGACTGCCGCCGGAGGCGCAACATGAACGGCCGCGACGTCCCCAAGGCCCCGCAGCAAAAAATCACCGTCACTGGACGCATTCCCGATGCTGGCCTTGACCTCTTGCGGTCGATTGATGGCTCCGAGGTCTGGGCGTGGATGGATGACACCGTGATCCCCACCCGGGTACGCAACGAGCAACTCGCCGATGCAGATGCTGCTGTCACTCTCCTTACCGATCTGGTTGACGATGATTTCCTGGCCGCCGCACCGAAGCTGCAAATCGTGGCGAACGTCGCAGTTGGCTACAACAACATTGATGTGGCCGCGTGCGCCAGGCGCGGTGTCATCGTCACCAACACGCCGGGCGTATTGATCGACGCCACCGCCGATCTGGCGATGGGGCTCGTGCTCATGTCGACACGGCGACTCGGTGAGGGCGAACGGCTTATCAGATCCGGCACAGCTTGGCAGTGGAGCATGTTCATGATGCTCGGCACAGGGCTCCAGGGCCGAACGCTCGGGATCGTCGGCATGGGCGGTATCGGAGAAGCCCTCGCAACACGGGCGAAGGCGTTTGGACTGCGCATCGTGTACCACAACCGTCGCAACGTCGACGCCGCGGTAGAGCAGCGTCTCGACGCACAGCGAGTCGACTTCGACGAACTGCTTGCAACCAGCGACATCGTGTCTCTCAACTGCCCCTACAGCGAGGCCACTCACCATCTAGTCAATGCCGCCGCACTCGCAGCGATGAAGCCCACGGCCTTTCTGGTCAACACGGCACGTGGACCAATCGTTGACGAGACAGCACTGGTCGAAGCACTCGCTAACAGCGCGATCGCCGGAGCCGCTCTCGACGTTTTCGAAAATGAGCCGACTGTGCATCCGGGGCTGCTTGGTCTTGACAACGTTGTGCTGGTTCCGCACCTGGGGTCAGCAACGGTGGAAACGCGTACCGCAATGGCGACTACCGCAGCTTCCAACGTGGTTGAGATCCTCGCAGGACGGACACCACTCAACTCGGTATCAGGCTAAGCCAACGCACCGTCGCGTACGTTGACGCTCAGCCGACAGGCGCATGACGGTGCAACCGCCCGCGTCGTTGGCATGATTGGGACGTGAGTTTGAACGGGCCGGCGGCCGCACGCCTCTACGACGAGCATGTCGATGCGATCTACGCTTATGCGGCGCGGCGTGTCGGCCCGCAAGCTGGCGTCGAGGTCGTCGAGGACGTCTTCGAGCATGCATTGCGCCAACACGCCCAACGACCCGCTCACACGAGCACGGATCTGGGCTGGCTCCTTGCAATGGCGACCGCATTTCTTCGTCGTCACAGCGACACCGAATGCGAACTTCTCCGTAACTGGCAACCGCCAACACGATCCACCTCACGGGCGATCCCCCGGGTCACCGATCCCCTGCTGGCCCAAACGAACGACGACCACAGCACCGCAACTACGGCCCATGTGATGGCTGCGGTCGCCGAACTCGAACCCCTGGAACGCGACTTGCTCTTCCTTGTCGCTTGGGAAGGCTGCTCCTCGTCGCTCGCCGCGACCGCAACCAGTATTCCGCAAAGCGAAGTCCGACCTCGCTTGAACACCATTCGCAAGGAGATCCGCCGTCGCATATCGGCTAAGAGCGGCCAGAATCCCAACTCCTCTCGCGGCGAGGTTACCGAGGCTGGGGCGCCGACAGATGGGGCAACCTCGTGAACCCCGTGCAGATCGTCGAAGCTGCTCGTCCCGAGGTTGGAACGATGCCGCCCATCGACCGGCGGCACCTCCGTGAGAGGATCTTCGATGCTGCGATGCGGGAACAATCCAAAATATCGCCGGTTGACCTGGCCAGCCCTAAAACCAGGGCTTCGAATGCAGCGCGGCTGGCAGCATTGACGTTGCTGGGTGTTGTAGCAGTAAGCGGGCTTGCCTACTCCGCATCGCGCGAGACACCGGGTTCCCGTGCAACGGCGAAACCAGCGACAAGCGTCGCACCCTCACCGACGCTTGAGCTGACGGTTAACACCCTCGCCCAGGCGCCACTCCCCACTACCGCCACCACGACGACCGTGCCACCAATTCCCGGGTCCGTCGACACACCTTTGCTCCTACCACCAGAACGGAATCGCCTCGATGAGCTGACAGTCATTCGAGCTCGACTCGGCAGCTCAGCGCTACTACTTCGCGCTCCGGACCTGAGCACAATCTCACTCGTCGAAGTCGACGGCCTCGCTCCGGCCGAGCAACCCGGGCCGGACCCCAGTGCGTCGAGCACAACGACGACCGTCCCGCCCCGACAATACGCAGCAGTGTCGGTGATCTCACCAGGCGAAGACGCCCCTGGCCAGTACAACGTCGAAGTCGCATGCGGCTCCGTCAAGGTGCTAGATACCTCGGGCCGCCCACCTTTCCGCCCAGAGATCGAGGCGCTGTTCAACTCAATACGGATCACCAATGGCTTAATCGAAATCGCCCTGCCAGATGGCTGGGCAGCTATCAGTAGCGGACGCAGCACCGACGAGTTCGTCTTCGGGCTCCCCGTCGAGATCGGCAACCAACAGGTCACGATCATGGTCGCTCAGTACCCGAATGGGAGCGTCGCCGTTGCGGGCAATGATCAACGGCAATACGAGCCCACCACGTTTAACGGACAACCAGCGTGGATAAGTCGCGATCCAGAAGATCCCGCCGCCTTCACGCTCCTCACAACAGTCGGCACGACTGCGATTCGGGTGAGTACCCGCGACATCTCCTTGGCCGAAACCGAACAAGTGCTCAACGGTCTGACGCCTGGGGACGTCAATGAGTGGACCGATCGGTTCGGAGCAATCCCCGTCGATCCCGACCCTGACATCCGGAGCTGTGCCGATCAGCCTGAGTTCAACATCGTTTGACGACGACCTGCCGGTGAAGTTTTTGCACGTATTGACCGTGCGCCCTCGTCGCTGCGTGCCTGGATCAACGGACGGTCAAGTACCAACGAGGCGGTAATCTGTGATTTGAGTGTCATCGCCACCTAGGTCGAGGTAGTTGTCGTCCGTGCGAGCCTGCATGTACGAGCGCCAGGTGAAGGGGCGATAGTGCGGCGTCGACGCCAGCCGCAGCGATCGGTTGAATCAGGGCGTCGCGGTGCGGGTTGAGGAAATACGGAATGCTCAAACGATCCGCTGCGGTCATCGAAACCACGCGGTGAACTGCAGCGCGATACCGATCGTTGCTCCAGACCTGCATCGCACCAGCGAGATTGACTACGATCGAGTCGGGCAGCGGCGCGATATCGACCCATGCGCCGTCCGCTGCTTGGGCCTGCAGCCCGCCGGCCCCGTCTTGCAGGAGCAGCGTAAGTACACCGGGGTCGGTGTGATAGCCGAGAGCTGTTTCGCCTAGTTCGCGAATCCCGTCACGCTCATCGACAGGAACCGGATCTCCCACCGGATAATGGTTCAACCGCACAGAGCTATTGGTTCGATCACCGCGACACTCGGCGACGTCATCGGCACCAAGACCGAACGCTGCGTGCACGAGCGCCGTTGTCCGCTCGGCAAGTTTGCTGAATGCATCAAAGAACTCGGCCATCCCGCGCTGAAATCCGACTGTCGCGCCGACTTCAACCGGCCATCGATTGTGCACCGCCGAACGTTCAGCAACCGGATCGACAAAGTCGAACGCTTCCTTGCTGTCACGCTTGCGCTTAGTTAACTTCCGGTCGTAATACCCAAGCGGATTGTCAGCATCGCGCATCACAGCCACCTTGTAATCCCGAGGTGCTTCGAAGAATGCTCGCGCTCGGTCCCATGTCGCCGCGATCAAGTCGTCCAGTCCGCGACCGCTCAGTAGAAAGAACCCGTGGTTGCGACAAGCTAGGACAAGCGCAGCAAGCATCTGATCGTCGGCACCAGGTGCGAAGCATCCATTGTCTGAGTCTTCCACCCTCAGCTAATGGCCATGAAGGCGATGGTTGCGCCGGCGCGCAGCAAGATCGGCTGCGTCGTTCAGGCAGCCGACGTCACGCCGGACATCAGCAGGCCAATGTCGTTTACGTTGAAGTCAGTGCGAGCAACCTCGCCCATGATCTCGCCTTCGAGCAGGACGATGATGCGGTCGGACAGTTCCATCACTTCGTCGAGATCTTCGGAGATCAGCAGAATGGCGGCACCGTCAGCTCGTTGCTCGAGCAGTCGCTCGTGGATGTACTCCGCTGCGCCGATGTCGACACCGCGAGTCGGCTGCGCGACCACGAGCGCTGTTGCTCCGCAGCTGAGCTCACGGGCGATGACAACCTTCTGGATGTTGCCGCCTGAGAGGTTCTTGGTCGGCGTGTCGATGGTTGGCGTCTTGACCCGATACTCAGCCGTCAGCCTCTCGCAACGTTCGTCGATGGCCGACTGATTCAGGAGTCCGCTCTTGGTGTACGGATCGGTCTTGTAGTCGACAAGCATTAGGTTTTCAGCGACCGTGAACTCGCCGATAGCACCGTCGCGCATGCGTTCCTCCGGCACATAGGACAACCCCATGGAGCGCACTGCATTAGGTGTAGGTGATGCAACCCGAGTGCCAGCGACGGTGACTTCACCTCGGGCAACGGGACGTAGTCCGAAGATCGCTTCTGCAAGCTCGCGCTGTCCGTTACCTGAAACGCCGGCGACGCCGACAATTTCGCCCGAACAAACCTCAATCGAGAGGTCTTTAACCGCAAGATTCCCTCGGTCGCCGACAACGTCAAGATCGTCGACGGCGAGCTGTACGTCCCCAGCATCTTGGGGAAGAACCGTTCGGGTCAGCTCAACAGGACGCCCGACCATCAGCTCAGCCAAGTGCTCTCGCGACGACTCGCTCGGCCGGGTATGACCCGACACCTTGCCGTTCCGTAACACCGTAATCTCGTTAGACAAATCCATCACTTCATGCAGCTTGTGCGAAATAAAGACCAAGCCCTTTCCGTCGGCCTGCATCTGACGCAGCGTGACAAACAAGTCGTCCACTTCGGGCGGAGTGAGCACGGCAGTCGGCTCATCGAGCACGAGCAGTTCCGCATCGCGGTACAGCGCTTTTAGAATTTCGGCACGCTGCCGCTCGCCAACAGCAAGCTGCCAGATGTAGGCATCAGGATCGACGTGTAGCCCGTAGTGCTCAGACACTTCTAGAATTCGAGCCCTGATCGGACGCATATCCGCCAGGCCGCGGCGCCCTCGAAGTCCGAGCGCCACGTTCTCCGCCACAGTGAGTGTAGGCACCAACATGAAGTGCTGGTGGATCATGCCGATGCCCTGGCGAATCGCATCGGTCGGCGAGGCGATGTCGACTCGCTCGCCGTTCAGTTCGATCGTTCCCTCATCGGGAAGGTACAGCCCGTAGAGGATTTTCATCAGCGTGCTCTTGCCCGCCCCATTCTCGCCGAGGAGGGTGTGCACCTCGCCTGGCAGCACCGTGAGATCCACGCTGTCGTTTGCGACAACGCCAGGGAATCGTTTGGTGATCCCCGTCATCTTCAACATCGGTGTCGTACTCATCGTCACACTCCCTGGATGGAAACCATGGTGTGAGACCTGGTGCCGTGCACCAGGTCTCACACCTAGTCAATTACTCGCCTGCGGGGACCTCGATGGTCCCGTCTGAAATTCCCGCGACGGTGGCGTCGGCGCTCGCTCGGACATCGGCGTCGAGCCCGAAGCCGTCGTTGTACTCCATCTCGAGTCCCATATTCTCGAACGAGATCACGAAGGCCTCCCCACCGAGCGTCCCAGCGTTTATCTTGTCAAGCATCTGCTCGAGCACGATTTCCCAGTGGTATACCTGCGACGACACCACGATGTCTGAACCGAGGTCGGTCTGATTGGACTGCGTGCCAAACCAGGGAATGCCCTCTTCGGCCGCAACGCCCGTGGCACCGACGACCATCTGAGCTGTACCGGTCAACACATCGGCACCGTTAGCCACGTGGGCCTTGGCTGCCTCTGAGGCAAGCTGCACGTCACCGAAGGAGTCGATGTAGTTGACGTTGACTTCAGCGTCAGGATTCTGTGCTTCCGCGCCAGCGACAAAGCCGTCGATGTAGAGCTTGGCGTCACCTGCCGGTACCGGGCCAACCACCCCGATTACGTTCGACGCTGTGAGCTGAGCCGCCATCACGCCATTGACGTAGCCACCCTGGCCGGCATCGACGGAGTAGGCGAAGATGTTGTCCTTGCCGAAGAAGTCAGTTGACGTGCCTAAAGCGAAAGCAACCTCAGGGAAATCGTCAGCAATCTCCTGCAGGGGGCCACCGAATTGAGTGCCGTGAGCGATAACGAGGTCGAAACCATCCTCTGCGTACCCACGAAGGGCTGCTGCGGCATCTTCGACGACGAAGAGGCCGCCAGAAATAGCAACTTCGATGTCACGGCCCTCGCCAACACGATTGACCGAATCGAACATCGACTGAGACCATGCGAGGTCGTTCTCGGCGCTCGGCGCAACGATGCCGACCTTCATCGGCTCCGCAGCAGGCTCGGCTGCGGGCTCGGCTGCGGCTGCTTCAGTTTCTACCGGTGGTTCGGCTGCAGGCTCATCAGCTGCGTCATCGCTGCCGCAGGCTGAGGCCACCAGTGCGAAGGCGGCCGCCGCTGATGCGATGGCTTTGGTCTTGCTGGCTTTCATATTGCTCCCCTTATTGTTGTGTTGTGTTGTATTGCAGTGATCTGTTTGCTCAGCCCGAACGATCGAATGGACGAGTAAGCGCCGATGGCGCAGCCACGCGGCGGCTGACAATGACTAGCACCACGATGGTGAGTAACGCTGGCGCCATGGCTGCGAGACTTGCCGCAGCACCTTCGACAATGCCGAGGGTCTTCCATTGCAGAACCGTTGCCTGGACGACGCCGAAAAGCAGGGCGCCGAGCATCACGCCATAGGAGCGCCAGGCCCCGAAGTAGACGAGGGCGATCGCAATGAATCCCTGGCCTGCGGTGAGGTTCTGCTGGAAGATGCCGACTTCAAGGGCCAGTGCAGCGCCAGCGAGGCACGCCATCGTGTTAGCGATGAGGATCGTGATCAGACGTGTGCCGTTGACGCTTACACCGAGGGTGTCCGCAGCCTCGGGTGTTTCACCAACAGCGCGAATATTGAGCCCAAATGTGGTCTTGTTGATCATGAACCAGACTACTGGCACCAGAGCGAACGCTATGTAAACCGGGAGGCTGTGTTGAAAGAAGACCTCGCCGATCTTCGGGATATCACTGAGCAGCGGGATGTCGATATCGCCTAGTCCGGAGATCGGGATCGGCGTCCCGACGTTTTTCTGGAACAGCAGGTCGGTGAATCCGAGCCCAAAAAGGTAAACGCCTATGCCGCTGATGCCCTGCTCCGCCTGCATCACCAGAGTGATGAACGCATAGACCAGCCCCATCATCAGTCCAACCATGACGGCGGCGAGAATCCCAAGTGTCGGGCTGTCGGTCTCGAGCGTCACGTAGTAGGCGGTGAAAGCGCCAAGCAACATGACGCCCTCGACGCCAAGGTTGAGCACGCCACTGCGTTGGCCAATGGTCTCGCCGAGGCCCGCCAAAAGAAAGGGCGTGGCCAATCTGATGCCAGATGCGAGCGTGGCTACGAGAACCGAGACGGTGAAGAAGTCGCCCATCAGTCGTCACCCTCATTGGGAGCCGGCGGGGAGGAGGAGTCAGGCGGCCAAGCCGTTGATACCAACAAGGATTCCTCGGCGCGCGGCACCGTTGGCTCGCGATCGGTTTCAACCCGTGTGAACCCCGTGCCCGGCGATTCAGCCCACGCAGTCAGCCGCGAGCGCAGCTTCAGGCTGCTGACTACGAAGAGCACGACGATGCCGTTCAGCGCCACGATGAGCGCAGCAGGAACTTGCAGTTCCTGCTGAAGAGCGATGCCGCCCGTGAGCATGCCTCCGAAAAAGAACGAAGCTGGAATCGTCGCCAGCGGATGCAGGCTGCCGAAGAGCGCCGCGACAATGCCGTTGAAGCCCGCGCTTTGCGTGAAGCCGGAGGCCCCACCTTCAGCGATGAGTCGATGTGATTCCGACCCGAAGACGAGCACTGCTCCGGCAATACCAGCACATGCACCAGAGAAGGCGAGCGCTTGGACGATGCTCCGCTTCACAGGCATGCCCGCGTACCGCGATGCGTTCGCGTTGTGTCCGACTGCTCGAAGACGCACGCCGAGCGCACTACGGAAGAGCAGCACGTACCCGAGCATGGCAACGAAGACGGCGATGATCACGCCGAGATGCAGTCGAGTATCCCCGGGTAGCAGCGGAAGATCTGCATTCTCAGAGAGCCGTTCGGTTTGCTGAATCTTAATCGCGCCCGACGCTTTGTCAGTTAGGAGGTCTTGCAACAGAAAGCTCAGGAACTGCGCGGCGATGATGTTCATCATGATGGTGCTGAGAATCTCGTTGACACCTGCGTAGGCCTTCAACGCGCCCGGGATTGCACCCCAGATACCGCCGCCGATAGCACCACCAATCAAAACCAACGGGACCAGGAACATTCGCGGCAGGTCAGGCAATGCGAGTGCCACCACAGTCGAAAAGATCGCGCCGACAATGATCTGTCCTTCACCGCCGATGTTGATGACCCCGGCTCTGAAGGCAATACAGATTCCCACCCCAACTAACAGCAAAGGAGCTGACTTAATTGCGGTGTCTGCCAGCTCGTTCCATCCACCGAAGGCACCGTCGAGCAATGCTGCGTAGCCGTTAATCGGGTTGGCCCCGAGGGCCAACAGCATGATCGCTCCAATGGTGAACGCAACCGCCACCGCAGCGAGCGGAACAGCGAGCGCAACAAACGGACGGACAAGCGCGGAAGACCTGATGCTCCCGAGATCTGCGCTCGTCTTCGGCTTGGTCATCAAACGTCTCCTAGTAAACGGCTCAATGCATTTCGGAGACGTTAACGATTCGTGAAGGGTGCAACGAAAAAGTTTGCTACTCGAGCCGTAACGGCAGCCCTTCTGCGGCGTTCAGCAACGCAACCAACGTCGGCACCGTGGACTCCGCGCCACCCCCCGCAGTTGCTTCGACCTGCCCGGACGACGTCAGTAAGAAGCGTTCCCCGCTCGCCGCGTCAAAGCGTTCGGCGTCAAGGTACAGCCGAGGTTTGATGACGGCTGGATCTCCGTTTTCAGGGCAGAACGTAAGGCAGTTGCCGCATTCGTTGCACAGCTCACTGAACACGAGGTACTGCTGTCGGCCCTCGACCGCAGCGAACAGGCCAGCGGGATCCGCCTCTGGTTTTGGCGTCGGCAGCTTGAAGAACGCGTCGTTGGGACACACCGTGACACAAAAGTTGCAGGCCACACATCCCCACATCTCAAGATCGTGATCGACCGAGCGCGGCAACTTTTCGTTTCCGGCAAGTTCGTACTTTGCTTTCCCTTCACCGAGAACGAAGGCAAGATGTTCAGCTGCAGTGTCACGGTGACCTGCCTCCCGAGCAGCGACAAGGCGCTCGGCGCGGAACCCGTCCAGGTCAGTTGCTCCGACGTCGCTGGCCGCTGCTGTCAGCGCCTTGAGCATCGGGGCGAGCCTGCCGTAGCCGCCAGGCTTAAGCAGATCGGAGCACACGCTGGCCGGGCGCACGCCCATCGCGATTGCCGCAGCCAGGTTCTCCTTGTCGATGCCCGCCGAGAAGCTGACCATGATGTCTCCGGCACCCCCATTCGCGCCTTCACCGTGGCCTGGAATCTGCAACTGGCCAGGCAGGGCGTCAGCGAGCAAGTCGAGCACCGCTGTGGCAAGGACATGCAACGGTGGACCGGACAGGTACATCGTCTGATCCGGCATCCACTGCTTATGGTTGTCGACGACCAACGTGTTGGTCAGCTTGATGCCGAACCGATGGCCGCGGTCCTTGGCGTATTGGTTGAGTTCTTGTATCAGAGAGATCGCGCGTTCGAGTTGCAGGTCGTCCTCGAAGGCTTTCGGGACAAGTCGAACATCGTTATAGCCGAGGTGACCGTGCAGGATCTCGGCGACCCCTGCCGGGCCGAGCAGTGTCGGGTTGAGTTTGACGATTACGTCAAGGTCGTGCGCGTCGATCAGATGCTTGGTGATTTGCTCGATCTCGTCAGGTGGGCATCCATGAAACGTGGACAGTGTGACGGTGTCGGAGATGACCGGCGGGAACTCAATGTCGGCAAACTCGACAAACACCCCGCTCGGGTCTGCAGCAATCTCGGGTCGTAATCGTTCAATCTCCGTGCTCGCGTTGCGCATCGCGTCAATGAAGCCCGCTACCTTCGGTGTCTGGATGCCTGTGAGGTCGTAGCCGACCGACATGTCGAACACGTGCGGCCCAGGGTCGCCATCGGAGTCTCGGCCGACGTGCTCTCGCAATGGTTTCCATTGCCGGAGGATCTCGATGATCATCCAGGCCTTGGCGTACTCCTCGACACTTTGTGCCACCAACAATTCCTGGCTCCATTCGATGTTGTAGCCAATGGTTTCCATGTCAATGCACGGACGAGCGATTTCGAGATTATCCAGCACCTGCACCGTCTTCAGTTCAAAAAGGCGCGACCCACCGAGCCACGACAACACGATGTTTTGCGCCATCTGACTATGTGGTCCTGCAGCGGGGCCAAGCGGTGACGCAGCGCGCCGACCGAGGAACTCGAAAGAGAGATCAATGTTGTCGTCAGGCTTCCAGAATCGCGCAGTCGGCAGGTCAAAAATCCGCTTGCGGGTCTCCCACTCGTGTCCGATCCGTCCGAGCAACGCGCTCAACGACATCGGAGTGAGCGGCGGAGCCTTGTGCGTCATCCCCGTACTTTACAAACTGTAAAACAGCAAGCGCAATAATCTCAGATCCAAGATTTCGGCAGCAACAACATCACCACCGCCTTCATTCTCAGCGATGGAGCGCGTTCAAGTAGCTGTACACGGTAATTCGGCTCATGCCCATGGCCTCGGCGATATCTTCGACAGCGCGACGTAGAACGAACGCGCCCAGCTCGTCAAGCCGGCGGATCGCTTGCTGCTTGGCGGGCCGAGCAAGCATTGGAAGCTGCTCTCCAAGCTCGTTTTCAACAACGGTGATGATGCGCTCAAGCGAGCCATGGACCGGAGGCAGTCTGACCCCCGCCACGACGTCGCCGTTCCAGATCAGTGCAACGTCTGATCCGGTTACGTCCGAAGCTCTCACGATCTCTGCGCCCGTGGCGTCAACCAGCGGCTGTAACGCCACGGCGAGCGGATGCATTGCAGACACGCCCGAAGCGTAGGTGCGATTCAGCGACTTAATGTCAGGTACCGATGAGCTGCTATGACTCGAGTGCGCGGTGGAGGCGGACGGCTTGTTCGGCCGCCTTGGCGCGAATTTCATCGGCATCAACACGCGTCGCAACGCCATCGCGTAACGCTGGCTCGCCGTTGATGTCGACGTCAATCGCCCGAATCGTGGGCGTGAACGCGACGTGCCACGGCTCAATTACGGGGTATGACCAGGTGACGCTGTCCGTCAATGCCCCAGGAAACAATTCCCACCCGCTTGCCATCCACGACCAAGCAGCGTCGGGGGTTGCGCTCACATCGTGGTCACGCTGCTTGACGTAGGAGAGTTGGAACTCAGAAAGCATGTCGGCCCCAATGCCGTCGGTGCCAAGAACGACGCGATTCGAAAAACGCGCTGGATCGGCGTACCCGACCGAGTTGTTCATGTTCGATCGCGGGTTGTGCACGATGGTCCCGTGAAGACCGTGATCGGTTGGGAGGTGGACGCCATGGACCAGCAGCCAATTATCGCAGGTGAGATCGCGTATCCGCTCCTCAGCGCCGACGTCATCGGGGCCCTCGGCCACGTGGATGTGTACCCCAACCCCGTGCCGTGCGGCGAGGTCAGCAGCAGCTGCAAGCGAATCATCGCTACACGTGAATGCCGCATGCACACCAACCATGCCAGCGCGCAGCCCCAATTGAGAGGCACTACTGCTAGCGGCAAGCTCAGTCAGGTATCGATCGTTCTCTGCAAGTCCCTGCGCTGCACCATCGGTGCCATGCCGATCGGTGATGCCATAGGCGGTGTTGATTCTGACGCCGACCTCGTTGACTGAGTCAGCGATGACCGACAGCGAACCCTCGATCGCACGGGGCGACTCGTGGTGATCGATGATTGCCGTCGTGCCCGCCTCGAGCGCGTCGAGCGCTCCGAGCTTGGCCGACCACTCGATCATTTCGAGGTCAAGCGCTGTGTCGAGCCGCCACCAAACGTTTTCAAGGATCTCGAGAAAGTTCGCCGGAACCTTCGGCGGCGGTGGCATCCCACGAGCGAGCGACGAGTACAGGTGATGATGGGCACACACCAGTCCCGCAGTCACTTCCGTCACGTCGTCGTCCATTTTCCGAGCGGATGAAAACGGACCGGTCCGGCGGCAGCGAGATCGCCGTCAGGTCCAGGCAGTAGCGCGTTCACGGTTGCTCTCGTTGATCATGGGGAGTTCGTTATGCCAATGGCCAGAGTGCTGGCGAAGAGCCGCAGCTACGGCACCAGCCGTGGGTACCAGGCCAATCTCGCCGACGCCCTTGATGCCGTATGGCGAGTCGGGCTGAGGCGACTCGACCAAGATTACGTCGACCGACGGCATGTCCTTCGGTCGGATGATGTCGAGACTCTTCAGCGTTTTATTCGTCGGCCGTCCGCTCTCGTCGCACGGGAAGCCTTCGCTCAACGCGTAGCCCAACCCCATGTGCACCGCCCCTTCGATCTGGCCCTCGCACAACATCGGGTTGACTGCTCTCCCGACGTCGTGCGCAGCAACCACGTTCTCAACGGTGCCGTCCTCAGCGAGCACGACTACCTGCGCTGCGTAGCCGAACGTCGAGTGGATTATCGGGTTCTTAATGGCTTCACCAGCCGCCTTCGCCGCTTCGATTTCACCAAGCGAATTGGTCCAATCGACGCGGTATTCGCCTTCGTAATCGATACCGATTTCGCAGCCGCCTGCAATGGCTGCCTCACAGGCGGCCTTAACCGAGCCAGCGCCCATCAGGGTGCCGCGACTTCCGGTGGTCTGCCCCGCCCCCAGTTCACGCGTCGAGTCGACAATGACTTCAATCCGCTCGGCGTCGATACCGAGCTCCTCAACTGCAACTTGGAGCACAACGGTGTGAACACCCTGGCCCATTTCGGTCCAGCAGTGCCGCACCTCAACCTTGCCTGGCGCACCGCTGACCGGCGCACGGAAGTTCACGACTGCCTTGGCAATCTCCTTAAAACCGTTTCCCAAGCCTGAGTTCTTCAATCCGAGGCCGATACCCACGGACTTGCCTGCTGCTATCGCTGCCTCGTAGGCCGGTTTGACGGCATCGAGGCATTCGCGTGCCCCCTTGCAACCGTCGTCCATGACCTGTCCGGGGCCCCATGTGACACCGGGCGTAACGACGTTTCGGTCGCGGATCTCCCAACCGGTGATCCCAAGTTGCTCGGCGAGACGATCGAGAACGCCTTCCATTGCGAACTGCGCCTGGTTGGCTCCGAAGCCACGAAAAGCGCCGCATACGGAGTTATTCGTGCGGGCGGCAATGGCCTCAACGGCGACGTTGCCTACAACATAGGGGCCTGTTGCGTGGCCCGCTGCGCGTTCGAGCACCTTCATGCCGACTGATGCGTACGGTCCCGAGTCACCAATCATTCGCGCCTTGATTGCCGTGAGCCTGCCATCGGCGTCACAGCCGGCTTGGTACTCCATCCGAATCGGATGACGCTTTGGATGCATTAGGAGCGATTCTTCGCGTGAAAGCGTGATCTTCACCGGACTTCCGGTGTGCCATGCCGCCAGAGCAGTATGCGCCTGATTCGACATGTCCTCCTTGCCACCGAACGCACCGCCGTTCGACACCAGTTCAGTCGTGATGCGTTGTTCGGAGATCCCGAGCATCGCTGCGATGTCGTTGCGGTCATCCCAAATTCCCTGGCCTCCGGAGTACACGTACAACGAGCGGTCGTTGCCGTCACCCGATGGAACGGCGAGCGTCGACTCGGGCTCAAGGAACGCGTGCTCGATACGTTGGGTCTGGAATGTCTCGGTCACCGTGAATGCGGAGTCAGCGAGCGCTGCATCGACGTCACCGCGGCTGTACGCAGACGTGGACAACACGTTGCTATCGAGTTCCCACACGGCCAGCTCGTCGGAGTGAACGACGCGCACAGGATCGACCATCGGCTCGTGAATTTCGTAGTCGATCACAACGAGTTCCGCTGCTGCACGCGCGATTTGGCGCGTCTCGGCAACGACTACGGCGATCACGTCACCGAGATACGAGGTACGTCCACCCTCCGGAATCATGACGGGCCAATCCTTGTGGATGATCCCGACGCGGCGCGCCGCTGGAATATCAGCAGCAGTGAACACACCGCGCACACCAGCGACGGCGTTAGCCGCTGTTGCATCGATTGACCGAATGTCAGCACGCGCATGATCAGTCAACCGCAGGGCGCCATGCAGGCAGCCCTCAGGGTTCATATCGTCGATGAAGGCCCGAACACCGACCGACAGTTCCCGACCCTCGTACTTAGCGCCGCGTGTGCCCACGCCATTCGGCTGCACGACGACGGGCACATTGTCCTGAGCAAGTGCCTCGACAGCATCGAGCACCTTGATGTACCCGGTGCAACGACACAGGTGTGCACCGAGGTGGCGTGACGCCTGTTCGCGGGTCAGGTTGGTCCCGTTCTTGTCGATCAATGCCTTGGTTCGCACAACAATGCCGGGCGTACAGAACCCACACTGCAATGCACCGCAGGCTGCGAATGCGTCGGCCATTCGGTCGACTTCGGCTGGGTCCATTCCCTCGAGGCTAATGACCTCGGAATCGGCGACTTTCTCCATTGACGTCTGGCACGACACTCGTGCCTTGCCGTCAATGAGCACGGTGCAGCAGCCGCACTGACCGGTCGGCGAACAGCCATCTTTGGCCGATGTGATGCCAAGTTCGTCGCGTAGCGCTGCGAGTAGATGCGGATGATCGTCGCGAGCCGTAACCGTTGCGCCGTTCAGAGTGAATTCGCTCATGATGCTCCCTGGCTGGGGTTCAAGTCAGTAATCAAGGTGTAAGTCTCGGGTCGCCGATAGCGGTCGAAGTCGAACAGGGTCTTCTTGTAGCGCTCGCACATGTCGAGGTCGCAGCGTGCCGTGACTAACTCGTCGCCGATCGTCGTCGCCTGCGCCACGACTTGGCCAGATGGCGCGATGATTGCAGTCTGAGCCAAGGACTCGACGCCTTCTTCGATCCCACCTTTGGCGACGCCGACGACCCATGTGCCGTTCTGGTACGCGCCCGCTTGCATGACGAGGTGGTTGTGGAACGCTTGTAACGGATTCTGTGATGGATCCGGTGCGTAATTGAGGGGCGTGTTGTATCCAATCAAGACCATCTCGACGCCTTGCAGCCCCATAACGCGATACGTCTCAGGCCAGCGACGGTCGTTGCAAATTGCCATGCCGAAGATGCCACCGAATGCCTCATGCACGTGGAATCCCTCTGGCGACTCTTCGAAGTAGCGCCGCTCAAGGTGCTGGAAATTTCGCCAAGGCTCGTAGTTTTCATGGCCAGGGATGTGCACCTTGCGATACCGGCCGACGACCTCACCCTCCCGGTCGACGAGGATGGCAGTGTTGTAGCGGTGCTGCGTGCCGTCGCCCTTCGGGTCGTTCGGGTCCGTGAGCTCGGCGTACCCGAGATGGAAGCCGACCTTCAGGCGCTTCGCCTCATCGAAGAGCGGCTGCACTACAGCGTTGGGCATCGCCATCTCGTAGTAACTATCGAGTTCGGTGGTGTCACCGGCGATGCCTGCCTCATCACCTTCGTCGAGGAACCAACGGGGGAAGAATGTGGTGAGTGCAAGCTCAGGGAACACGACGAGTTCGCAGCCCTGCTCCGCACCTCGACGGAGCAACGTCAACAGTCGTTCCACAACTTCAGCGCGAGTGTCGTCGCGCGAGACTGGGCCCAGCTGGGCAGCGCCAACAACAATTTCCCGGGTCATCCGAACTCTGTTTCTGCAAGTGTGAGCATGGTCTGGAGCAGCACGTTGGTGCCCGCCTCAAGATCTTCTGGTTCGGTGTACTCGGTCACGTTGTGGCTGATGCCGTTGACGCTTTTGGTAAAAATCATCGCCGTTGGGCAGACACGCGCGAACATCTGAGCGTCGTGACCAGCTCCCGATGGCATACGACGCGAAGACATGCCGAGTGCTCTCGCTGAACGCTCGACGATGTCAATGACCTGTCTGTCGAATTCGACCGGCTCAAACCGTGCCAGTATCCGCGTCTCAACGCCAACACCTTCGGCCTCAGCCGTCGCTGCGACGAAACCGCGGAACTTGGTTTCAGCTCGCTGCAGCGTGCCTTCATCGGTATTACGCAAGTCCACGGTCAGCGTGGCGATGGATGGCACCACGTTGACCAAATTCGGCATCAACGTGATGGCGCCTACGGTTCCGACCTGAGGTTCACCAAACTCTCTCGTGAGTTCGCGCACCTGAGTGGAGATGCAGGCCGCAACGTATCCGGGGTCGTGACGGAGACGCATCGGAGTGGTTCCTGCGTGGCACGACTCTCCGTTGAGCGTCAGTTCGGTCCATGAAATGCCCTGGACACCCTCAACGACCCCGATCGTGACGTCTTCATCTTCCAACACCGGACCCTGTTCGATATGCAGCTCAACGAAGGCGTGCGGTGCCGGGCCCGGCAGCGGCGCTGGGCCGGCGTAGCCAATGCGTTCGAGCTCGGTCCCGAACACGGCGCCGTTGGCATCTTCGATGAGGAGTGCGTCCTCAACGGCCAGACCGCCGACGTAGACCAAGCTGCCGAGCATGTCGGGCGGAAAGCGTGCCCCTTCTTCATCACTGAAGAAGCCAACAGCGAGTGGCCGGATGAGATCTACTTCGCCTCGTTCACGGGCAGCAATGACGGTCTCGATCACTTCTAGCCCGCCAAGCACACCTAGATTTCCGTCATATCTGCCTCCGGTGCCGACCGTGTCGATGTGCGAACCGGTCATGACCGGCGCCACCCCGTCGAAGCCCGGCATGGTGGCGATGACGTTGCCGATTCCATCGATCGAGATTTCGAGGCCTAGGTCGCGCATCCAGGTGACAACGAGATCACGACCTGCTCGGTCTTCGTCGGTAAGCGCAAGCCGGGCACAACCGGTGGTACCATCGATCGCTCCGATTTCGCCGAGCGCCATCAAACGCGAAACCAGCCGGTGACAATCAATCCGCAGATCGGTGGTCGTGCCTGCTGCACGGGGTTCGGGGTCTGCATCGATCACGGTGCTGACAGTACCAAACGTGCTTTACAAAACGTCAAGCACACTTTTCGGGACGCTGCCCGTTGCGGCAGTGTCACCTCCGCTCAGACACCGTGAGTACTCTGCGTCCATGGCCGACGCACATCTTGAAATCCTGGTGGAACCGTTCCGCGAGAACAACCCTGGTCCACATGTCACGGCAGTCCTTGACGCTGCGGCAGCAGCTGGTCTCAACGCAGACATGGGACCATTCGCAACAACGGTCGATGGCGACGTTGATCAACTCGCCGATGCCATCGCCGACATGATCCGGGCGGGTTTTCGCAACGGGGCGACGGCGCTGCAGTTACGGATAGACGCCACCTGAAACCGTGTGTCAATTGTAAAAGTAAAAGATTGAGTGCCACGTTTACAGGGTGTGGTGAGACCTTGAAGATTTCCGAGAAACACCTCGATTTCGCTGGAAGACCCGAACGGACAACCCCAGTTCGGTCGTGATCAGTCCCAGCTGCCTGCTAATCGTTCAAGTTCAGGCCTATGACGCTCACAAATTGTCTCCTCAACGGATCAGGCGTTTGCGTTGCGGTAACTTTCCTGCCGTTTTCAATTGGCAAACACGTAGTTTCTGTTTGCGCCAAAAGCACAGATTGAGCTCCACCGCACAGATAGTGCAACCTGAACCGATTACGCCTTGAACAGTTGCTCTGTTTCGCACCAAGCTGTGCAGTCGACGCGGTCGAGCGTCTCACAGTTTTCCTAATTTGCAAGTTGTCATCGTGTCGGTTCGGTAGCTGATGGGTCGTGCAGACCAGTCGCAGTCGACCTCTCACAACAGTACGACGACTCTCGAACATGGGTTAGGTGCCTCGTCAACTTTCGTGGCCGCTACAACGGCAACGAACGGTCTCCACGTCGTGATTGCCATCGGGGAGGACTGACAGACGTTCAGGGAGCAACTCATGGAAGGCCTCGCACTGCTCACGGCTGGGAATCGAGAGGCCCTCGGCGTCTAGTTTCGTGCCATGTCGAAGATTTCCCTGGCTGCACAGTCGACCGCCGCTAAGCAGAGTCGACCGAGCTCGAAGCCGTGCTGTCCGAAGAGGTGCCGGCTGCGGTTGAGGAACCAGGCGTCCATGGCCGAGGTGAGAGTATGGACGCAGCGATGAGGGAATGCAGCGGGCTCTCCCGAGGACGACCTGGTATCACCATTAATGGAGCCGACTGTCCCCAAGGGCTTCTGCATTTGAGGCCCAGAGTCATGCGATGCATCGTTCTCACTGCGGCAACATGGTTCACGCTGGTTGCTTGCAGCGGCGGAACCGACGAAGTATCGACAACTGCGCCTCCTGTGGTGGAGCCGCCGACCTCCGAACCAGCGTCCACCGAACCAGCCGCTACCACCCCGCCAGCGCCCGAACCGCCAGCTTCAACCGAGCCAGCAGTGATCGAGCCGCCGGTGACCGAGGTTGCTCCCCCGGCACCTAGCTCTGATTTCCCCACGTTGTCTGCCCTGCTCGCAGCTGACCAACCGGTCAATCTCTCCCACGCCGGCGGTGACCTGGCTGCACCGCACTCCACGATGTTCGCATTCAACGAAGGCCTGATGGCCGGCGCCGACGCGCTCGAGATGGACGTCCAGCTCACCGGCGATGGAGTGCTAATCGTCCAGCACGACACCACCGTCGACAGAACGACCGACGCGGCCGGATCCGTTGCAGACTTAACGTTGAGCGAGATCCAATCACTCGACAACGCTTACTGGTTCGTGCCGCAGTGTTGGTCGTGCCAGGATCGACCGCTCGAGGAATACGTGTATCGAGGCGTGCGCACCCGCGAAATTCCGCCCCCTGTCGGGTATTCAGCCGACGATTTCCGAGTCGAGACCTTCCGTTCGATCGCCGAGGCATTTCCTGATGTGGTCCTCGATGTCGAGATCAAAGGGTCCTTTCCCGACGCCGTGCCCGCTGCCGAAGCGCTCGCTGCCGAGATCGACGAGCTCGGTCTGACGGACCGCATCGTGGTGGTGTCCTTCGATGATCAGGTGCTCGACGCGTTCCACGAAATCGCGCCCGACGTGGCTCTGAGTCCCGGCCTCACTCGCTTGACCGAATGGTTCCTGAACGGCGCCGAGGTCGAACCGCACTTCAAAATCTTCCAAGTTCCGCCTTTCCAAGGCGACATCGAGGTCGTCAACGCTGAAACGGTGCAACGAGTCCACGACGAGGGCCGAGTGGTCTGGGTATGGCCCGACGACGCATCGACCCAAGAGAACGCTGAGTTCTATTCGAAGCTGATCGCTGACGGTGTCGACGGCATCATCACCGGAAGGCCGGACGCGATGGTCGAAGCCTTGGCGAGCTGACAACACAGCAATGGCCCACCCAGCCGAACGCACCCATGGCGGCTTTAGTGCCGACGTGGTCCGCTACCTCGTTGCGTTGTCCCTCGCTACCGATTCGTTCAATGACTGACGTTTCTGTCCGAAAGACGAAGGAGGCTGGCGCTCTGCTCTGCGACAATTCTTTGCCGGCGATGCTGCGGTCATGAGCGCTTCGGTCATTTTTTAATGCACATAATCTCTTGACAGCCCACCGTGGCGGTTTCACACCTTCTTCGGTTCACAGCGGCGACCCATCTACCAAGTGGCAACGATGGCCAGTGCAGGGCTTTTATCGATGCTCTCGCCACCGTCAACTACCCAGATTCTGCCAACAACGGCGTAGCGGAGATTGTCACCAAGAAACTGATCGTGACACCGCTTCAAATGGAATCCAGCTTCATTTGGCGACTCGAGTGAGGACGTGGAGCGAGCCGACCGCTGCCCGGTCGACGAATTGACCAGACCTAATCGCTGGTAGGTAGATCTGCTCGTACGGTGGGCGCCCGCCATCAGCAGGGTCGGGGAACACGTCGTGAATGGCCAGCGTGCCGCCGACAGCAACATGCGGAGTCCATTGTTCGTAATCACGGCGTGCAGGTTCTTCACCATGGCCACCATCGATGAACAGAAAACACAGCGGTGTCGCCCAGGATGAGGCGATCTGGGGCCCCCGACCAATGAGGCCTACCACTGCGTCTTCGAGATCAGCGTCGTGGATCGTTGCACGAAAGAACGGCAAGGTGTCCATCTTGCCGACGCGTTCGTCAACCACTTCGACATCGTGGTGTTCCCAACCAAACTGGTTCTCCTCTGATCCACGGTGATGATCAAGTGCGTACAACACAGTTCCGGACTGCTGGGCGACGTCTCCAAGCCACACGGTTGAGCGCCCGCAGTACGAACCGAGCTCAAGCATTGCCAAATTGGGGACAGCGCTCACTGCCTCCATCGCAGCAACCCACAACGCGTCGCCCTCATCTTCCGGCATAAAACCTTTGGTCGATAAAGCGAGCGAACGACGCTCGTCACTTAGCGTCACCAAGTATCCCAGTGGATGACCGAATCCGGGCTGTCGCGGCCAGCGGGTTTGAAGTCAGTGCCCTTCGTGTATGCAATCGGTGTGAGGCATGCCTGCTGCACTTCGTCGTACGGGATACCGACGACGTCAGCAACCTGCTGCTCCATCATCAGACTGACTGTCGTCCAACACGTTCCGAGACCACGGGCCCGTGCAGCGAGCATGAAGCTCCACATAGCGGGAAGAACGTTGCCCATCGACGAGGCAGCCCGCATCGCCGGCACATTGTCCAGTCGGCCAGCTTTCGAGCATGCGATCACCAGTACCGGCGCATCACCCATGTGCTCGGCGAGGTACTCCGCTGAGTCAGTGACGCGCATTTGCTGCGCTTGGGCCTCCTCTGTCTCTTTCTTGATCGAGCCGGCGTACACGCCGTCCATCGACCGGTAGACGTCGAAACACTGCCGATAAATATCGCCAATTGCCCGCCGCTTAGTTTCGTCGCGTACTACGACGAACTGCATTGTCATATTGTTCGACCCTGAGGGACTCTGCATCGCCATCGCGACACATTCACGGATGGCTTCGTCGGGCACGGGGCGATCCATGTCGAGCCGCTTGCGAACGGCCCGCGTGGTGGACAGCAGTTGGTCGGGACTGAGATCGAGTTGCTCCATCAAACAAATGTAGGCCGATTACGACCCCTGCGGCTTGGTCGGCCAGTTGGTGACAGCGGACGCCAGGAGAACGGGGAATGACCTGACTATTAAAACAACGTCCGCTTCTGGGCCTCGGCATGGCAACCTGTTACGCCAATGATCGACATCGCTGCGACAGACCCAAATCCTGACGACCACCAGGCAGCGCTTGACGACCTGGTGGGGCTGCTTAACCTCGAAGTGATCGAGGTCAATATATTCCGCGGGGTGTCAACCGACGAGAATCGGCAACGCGTCTTCGGTGGCCAGGTTGCTGGCCAGGCCCTGGTTGCCGCTGCACGCACGATCGAGGAACCGGGCCGGATGGTGCACTCTCTCCACGCCTACTTTTTGCGTCCCGGAGACCCTAAGACCCCAATCTTGTATGAGGTTGATCGAATTCGAGACGGACGTAGCTTCACCACACGGCGTGTCGTGGCGATCCAACATGGCAAGGCAATCTTTAACCTGCAAGCGAGCTTCCACAACGAAGAGCCGGGCCCCAACCACCAAGTCGACATGCCGACGGCCGTCGCTAGTCCTGACTCGCTCCCCGACTTCAGGACACGCATGGCTCCTTACGCCGACCAGATTGGGGAATTGTACGACCGGCCACGCCCAATCGATGTGCGCTACGTCAACGGCGACCCAATGTCTCGAAAAGGGAACCCTTCTTCGACGCAGCAAGTATGGCTCCGCGCCAACGGCCAACTCCCCATCGATCCGGTATTGCATGCATGCATCGTTACCTACGCAAGCGACATGACTTTGCTTGACACCACGGTGCTCCCGTTTGGGTTGGCCTGGGACAGCCCGGGCATGCAGATGGCAAGCCTCGACCATGCTATGTGGTTCCATCGGCCGTTTCGTGCTGACGAATGGCTGTTATACGACCAGGTGGCTCAGAGCAACACCTCGGCGCGCGGTTTAGCGCGTGGCTCGATTTTCACCTCTGACGGTCAACTCGCCATCAGTGTTGTCCAGGAAGGACTCACAAGAGTGGGTCAATCATGAGACGACGGACCGTCGCAGGTGCCGCACTCGGCACCGCGCTGGTCGTTGCTGCGTGTGGCGGCAGCACTGGCGACACCCAAAGCTCTGGAGCAAACCCCCCGAATGACTCGGCCGCAACTTTTGCCACGGTACCCACCACATGGATCGAAACGAGGACCCAGACCGCCCCGACCGACCAGACAGCAGAATCGGCCACGACGATTCCGCTTGAGCCAGCAGCGAACGTCGACCTTCCCACCGCCTCACCTGAGGAGTTGGCAAATGGCCCTTCAACCACAGCGGCGACGGGGCCGCTCCCGGTTCCGTCGGTCTCTCTCGTCAAGGTCGCAGAATTTGATACCCCCGTTGAACTCACGACTCGCCCCGGTGATGCCCGGAGTTTTGTTGTCGAGCAGGGAGGCCGGGTACTGGCATTTGACGACCTGTCGACCGAGGTCGTACTTGACATCACCGACCGAACAGCTGCAAACGGTGAGCGGGGGTTGCTCGGTGCGGCATTCGATCCAGCTGCAGACCGGGCCTACGTCCACTACAGCGACGAATCTGGCGACACCGTGCTCGCCGAGTACGCAATCGACCCGGTCACGGCAATTTTCGATATCGAGTCCCGGCGGGAGGTTCTGACCGTCGAGCAGCCATTCGGCAATCACAACGGTGGCGAGTTGGCGTTTGGACCTGACGGCTATCTCTACCTCGCATTGGGCGACGGCGGGGCTGCCGATGACCCGGAACGCAATTCGTTGGCGCTGTCGAGCCGTCTCGGCAAGATCCTGCGTATCGATCCAAAGCCGACGGCCAAAACTTCATTTGCCACGCCGCAAGATAATCCATTCGTCGATGTCGACGGCGCCGACCCCACGATCTGGTCGCTTGGCCTCCGCAATCCGTGGAAGTTCTCGTTTGACTCACTCACCGGTGATTTATGGATTGCCGATGTTGGACAAGGTGATATTGAAGAGATCAACCATGCGCCAGCTGTCGACGGCCAAGGAGCCGGCAAGGGGCTGTCGTTCGGATGGAGCGCGTTCGAGGGATCAGCACGGTTCAACTCTGACCAGGACGGTGCTGGCCATACTGGCCCGGTCGTCGAATACCTTCACGAGGACGGTAACTGTTCTGTTAGCGGTGGCGCGATTTACCGCGGTGACGTGATCGAGGACCTCTTCGGCTGGTACGTCTTCGGTGACTTCTGCTCGGGAAGAATATGGGGGTACGACCCCACGTCTAGATCGGGCGAACCACTCGTCATCGAGCTTGCTGAACTTGCCAGCCTCACAGCCATTGCAGTCGGCGGCGAAGGCGAACTCTTTGCCCTGAGCAATGCCGGCACCGTCAGCCGCTTTTCCTCAGTCTGACCCTATTTCTTGTCTGCACTCGACTGTTTGCGAGCGACTTTTTCGGCACAGTCTCCAGGTATCCCGATTCAGGCGGAGAGCTACAGAGAACAGAAAGCACGAGAGGGGGGATCCTCTCGCCAACGCGATCGGGATCCGCGCAGCGGGCCGTGGGATCCCATACTCGGGTTCGTTGACGCAACGCCGCAAACAACAAAATTGGCTTGCGTCAACGTCGGGCGCCCATAAACATATTCTTGAGCGCTTCGTAATGCTCGATGACATGCCCGGCGCCAAGCACAACTGCCTCGAGTGGGACGTTTGACATCTTGACAGGGACCTTCGTCTCGCGCTCTATCCGCTCGGCAAGGCCACGCAGCAGCCCACCGCCACCCACGAGATACATGCCACGCACCAAGAAGTCTTGCGACAGCTCGGGCGGCGCCTTCGACAGACACCGAACAACTGACGCCACGATCGAGGAAATTACATCTTCGGTCGCGAAACGCACTTCTTCAGGAGTGAGCAGCACGGTCTTCGGTAGACCGGTCATCAAGTCACGACCACGAACCTCGGCCTGATTTTCATCAAGCGTTGGATAAGCCGAGCCGATAGCCATTTTTATTTCTTCAGCTGTCCTTTCACCGATCGCTATCCCGTGCTCGCGTCGCACATAATTCTGAATCGCCGCATCAATGTCGAACGAGCCAACGCGAACAGCTTCGAGAGCAACAATGCCACCAAGGCTGATGACTGCCGTTTCACTCGTTCCACCCCCGATGTCGATAACCATGTTGCCGACCGGTTCATCGATAGGCAGATCAGCGCCGATCGCGGCAGCCATCGGCTGTTCGATCAAGTTGGCATCTGCCGCACCAGCTCGGCGAGCGGCGTCGGTCACCGCACGCCGCTCGACTTCGGTGATAGCCGAAGGAACACAGATAACCACTTTCGGGCGGGTGAAGCGACTGACTCCGACACGCTGCAGCAAGAGTCGAATCATCCGTTCGGTGATTTCAAAGTCGGTGATGGCACCGCCGCGCAACGGCCGAACCGCAACGATGTAGCCCGGAGTTCTCCCAATCATCTGCCAGGCTTCGCGGCCTGTGGCGAGCACTTCGCCGGTCTGCCGATTCAACGCAATGACCGACGGCTCGTTCAAGACGATGCCGCGCCCCTTCATGTAGACCAGCGTGTTAGCGGTGCCAAGGTCAATGGCAAGGTCGCGCGCCATCAGTTACTCACGTCGACAATCAAATGACTGGTCATTTCAACCACAGTCTTGCGCAGATCGGTCGCTCAAAAGGGCACCCTGCGCCAAGCTATTGGAACGTAACCCGTCACGCGACGTCGCTGCCATCGGCTCGCTCGTCGCCATTCGAGCGTTCAGCCGACTTCACCTGATCGACGGTGGGTTTACGTGCCTCAGGTGACAGGGCATCGATCTGCCGCCGAAAGGAGTCAACGCCGTCGTTGGCGGCACGCCTGCGGAGTCTGCGACCAAGCCCCACCGCAACAACGACAATGACCGCGACAATCAGAATTACGACACCCGTGCTCATGTGGTTGCTCGGACCGAAGCAGGCTTGGTGATGTCATGTGCGCCAGTACCCCAGCCAGAGCCATCAGCCCAGACTTCATGTTTCCAAATCGGTGCTGTCTCTTTCAGCGCGTCGATGGCATAGCGGGCTGCTTCGAACGCGTTCGGGCGATGTGGCGCAGAAACGACGGCGATCACTGAAGACTCACCGATCTGCAGCTGCCCCGTGCGGTGTATCAAGACAACGCGACCGACGTCAGGCCATCGCGTGCGCAGCTCATCACCGATTGCCTCAAACCGCTGTACAGCCTGCTCCTCGTATGCCTCATAGGTAAGGTACTCGACGCCTTCTCTGCCCTCAGCATGATCGCGGATCGTCCCGCTAAACAACACAACGGCGCCACAATTCGGGCGAACGGACCACGAATACGCCTCGCCGATCGGAAGTTCCTGATCAGTCAGGCCGAACCAGTTGTCACCATTTGCCGGGGCTTTCACGGCCGTTATGGTAGTCGTGGAGTCCGGACCTTCAGGTCCCCGCAACACATTTGACGCCACTTCGTTACCTATTCAACGAGCCAGCCCCACACGACGGATCAACCTCGCCGCCGGAACAGCGAGGTCCCGCGATCAAGTGTCGAGAGCCAGGCACTACAGTTTCGTTCCCGTGGACAGTGCACCGCTCCCCCCACACGAACGTACGTGGCGACATCCCTCAGAAATGGGTGCGTCCACGGTCGCGCCGGAGACCACTCGTAATACGCGGGCAATGACGGCCATGGGAGCCACCGTTGCCGTTGCCCTCGTCGCTGCTCTAGCCATCACGCTGACCCCTCGGCAGACCACAACCACCACCGCTATCTCAGCAACGACGATGCCATCAGCATCGGCACTGCGAGACGGTGGCAACACAACATTTGCGACGGCAGACCCATTACGGACGATTATGCTTTCAAGCGCAACGGCAGTTCCGAGTGCCATTGCAGACGTGCCGTCAGCAGCGTTCCGATCGCCTCCGAACAACGAGAACACTGAGCTCGAAGCCGTTCTGCCGGACCTTCACGACCGGGTCACCGTGCTAACCGAGAAGTTCGCGTACTCGGTAGCTTGGCGCGACGTCAGCCAACTCAATCTGACCGAGTCTGCCATCGTCGTCGATCATGAAGGCATGATCGTCGGCCACCTCAACGCCGGGCGACTCACTGTTAGCCACGACCTGATCGTCGGCGCGACGGTCAGCCTCGACTGACCCAACAAAGCACCAGCCCTAGTGTTAGGAGGGGTGGCGTCGCCACCAGCGTTGGCCAACAACAATGCCAATGATGGCGACGATCGACATGAGTCCTACGCCGACCCCAAGAGCTAGCTCCTGGCGGCGCTTTGGTGAAATCATCGTCCACCAGCGGGCCTCTGTGCCCTCAACATACGCTTGTTCGTTCGTTACCGTTGGACTCCAACCTTCAGCGACCAAGCGGCCATTCGAGACGACCCACGCCTCATGTGTGTAGGACCGGAGACCCGGGGGAATCGGTCCCCGCTGAAATCGCCAACGCAAGCTGCTCAGCACCTCAGAGGCTCGCTCTGGGAGCGGCAACCGCAGACCTTCGCCGGACAGGGCACGCACCCGCTCTCCCGCAATCCAGCCGTTAGGAGCCACGTTAAAAACGCCGTTGAGCCGCTGCTGGATCGCAATGACGATGGCTGTCGCGAGGTCATCAAGGTGCAAGTACTGCGATGGCGGGTCGTCTTCGGCGAACCGCTTACCAAGCCCTGAAACCAACGCCCCGGCGAGGCGTGAGTTGCCGTCACCTGCGAGGGAGATCGCTGGACGGAGCACACAAGTGCGGCGACCACTTCGGCTCCGCCGCCACTGCTCGACAAGTTCCTCAGCCGATGCAAGTTGCCGTGCAAACACAAACTCGTTGTCGGGACGAAGCACTGTCTCCTCGGTGAGGGGAAACGAATTGTTGGCATTTGCTCCGTACACCATGGCCGACGAGACGAACACCACTTGATCGGCAACCAACTCGTCGGCGATCGACAAAGTGGTTGTTGCGAACTGTGTTGCACTTGCGCGATTGATGGCCAGCCAGTCGTGATCACTGCTCGCCATGTCGAGCACGACGTCGACAGTATCGCCCTCCAGGCCTGTGATATCGCCAGTTGTTTCAAACACTGTGACATCGCCCAGCGACTCGAGACCAGCAACAACGCGTCGCTGAAGTGGGCCAGTTGTGCCGGTCAGAACAACGGTTAGCGAGCGCGCATATGGTCTGAGAACACGCGTGCCTCGATAAGCATCTCCGGCACCGTCAGCAGCTGTTTCAGCGTCAATCAGTGCGCTCACGGCCATTACGATAGTGCGCGACTCGGGTGGCGGTTGTGGCCAAGACTAAGAGAAAGCGACTAGCAGCAGTCGCGGTGAACCACTCGGGCGGCCGTATCATCGTTTCATGGACGATGGCAACGACGACTCCATCACTCCGAAAGATGGAAGCGGTGAAGGTGACTTCAATCCCTTTTCAGGCATGCCAGTCTTCGGCGACTTGTCGCGGGCCCTATCTGGGCAGGGACCGCTCAACTGGGACGCTGCTCGCCAGTTTGCGCTGCTAGCAGCCAGCGGTGGCGACATGGCTGGAATGATGACCGGTGGTGGCGCTCCGACCGCAACGGCCAACATCGACCCGTCTGTCCGAATCAAGTATGCAGAACTCGGGAATATCGCGCGCCTGCACGTCGCCGATGTGATGCAACTCCCAGTCGCAGACGTCGAACCCGAGGTTGCGACCGCTGAACAGTGGGCGGTGCAGACACTTGACGCCTATCGCCCCCTGTTTAATGACCTTGCAGCATCGCTGGGGCAGACCGATGATGTTGCCACCGAAGCCTCCGCTGACCCAATGGCGCAAATGATGGCCGGGCTCAGCAAAATGATGGCGCCTGCCATGATGGGTATGAGTGTTGGATCCATGGTCGGCGGACTTGCGCGCCGGGCGTTCGGCGTATATGACCTCCCGATCCCGCGTGCAACGCCGGCCCTCGTCGTCGTGCCTCCAACGATCGATGCTTTCGCAGCAGAGTGGGAAATTCCGCTCGACGAAATGCGCCTATGGGTCATCGCACACGAGCTGGCAGGACACACACTGTTGTCAATCCCCCACATCGCCGAACACCTTCGATTGCTCGTCCAGCGCCACGTCGGCGCGTTCCAACCTGATCCGTCTGCGATCTCGGACAAACTCAGCGGTCTCGACATGGATCCATCTGAACCGATGGCCGCGATGCAAGCAGCCTTTGGCGACCCTGAGGTACTTCTGGGCGCAGTCCGGTCCGACGAACAGTTGGCGATGGAGCCGCAACTTGATGCCGCTGTCGCTGTGACCATCGGCGTGATCGACTGGGTCGTCGACGCGGTGGCCGCCCGGATCATCGGCGGCAGTGCGCTCCAGATCGCCGAGGCTGTTCGGCGCCGTCGCGCCGATGCGTCGCCTGACGATCTCTTTGTCGAGCGGTTGCTTGGCATCCGACTCGGTGCGGGGCAAACGGCTCGGGGAAAGGCGTTCGTGCAAGGAGTAGCGGACCGAGCCGGCGAGAGCGGGCTCGCACCGTTGTTTATTTCGGTCGACGCGATGCCGACCCCGAACGAGATCGAGGCTCCGGGCCTCTGGCTGGCCCGCGTCGCTGAGACTGACCTCGGCTGAACTGCTGACGACGTCGGGCACCGACCCGACTCGTACCAATTACCAGGTTCACCAGTGTTCCCAGCGCCACAATGCCGACGATGAGAAAACCGAGCGGACCAGACACCTGAATTGCGACCGCCATGAACGCTGCGGCAGCCCAAGCGAACTGGAATTGAGTTTCAAACTTCGCAAACGCTCGGCCCTGGTTGGCTCCCGGAGCATCGCGTTGCACGATACTCTCGAAGCTGAGCCGTCCAATTGCTGCGACCAGGTTCAGCGCCCCGGCGAGTATCACCCCACCTATTGGACCGCCGAGCAGTGCAGCCCCGATGCCAGCTGCGCCGACAATAGCCAATGCACTGATCAGCATCGTTTCTTCGCGCATTCGGTTACGTAGAAGGGGCGCGATTACGTTGCCGACCATAACGACAAGCGCCGAGACGCCGACAACAGCGGCGAACCATAGGGCGCCTTGATCCTGCTCTCGCAGCCAAAATGCTAGGTGGAAGAAGGTGAAGCCCACGCAGGCGCGCAGCACCGTCATCGTGATGGCGCCATTGTGAAGGCTGCCTGACCTCAGTTGCACTGACTCCTCGCTGTCGACAGCGTGGGCTGCGATTACTTCTGGCGGCAGGCGGGTGGCGCTGAGAAACGCTCCACCGAAGATGAGCGCCCCGTAAATCAAAGTCGCTGGCGCGCCGATGACCTTGAGAAGAATTGCCGCTGGAATCACTGCGACGAGGCCGGTGATCCCAGCGATAAGACCGAGTTTCGAGTTGGCCTCGACGAGTTCGTCTTCTGATCTCACAGTCGAAGGCACAAGTGCAGACTTCGAGATCACGTAGCCCTTTTGTAAGACAAGACTGGCAAACACCAGCGGGAACAGAGCGAGTGCGTCGATGTACTGCGCCATCAAGAGCAGCAGGACCACACGAATCACTGCAATGATCTGGATCACGAGCCGCCGCCCGCCTGCGGCCCGGTCGATGAGTGGGCCGATCAACGGTGAGACGAACAGGAACGGGGCGAAACCGATTGCAAGGAACAGCATCACGCGGGCTCGCGCCGCTGTGAGGTCAATGTCGAAGAACAGAGAGTCAGCGAGTGCGATGACCATCGCTGCGTCGCCACCCATCATCAACGCGTGGGTAATTGCAAGACGGCGGAACTTGGACGTCGCTGGGGCGACGTCGGGTCTCTCTCGCTCCACCTCTCCTATCGTACGCTTGAACAACCTCACCCGAGTTGCGCCACTAGAACGATTTGAACAGTTTAATGGTCGAGAATCAATGGTCATCGGCTAGTTTCAGATCCTTGTATGGCCGTTTCCACTGAGGAGAAACCGAATCGTTTTGACATGCCGACGTGGATGCGTTCGGCATTGGTCTTTGGCCTCATCTACAGCTTCCTCGTTGGCGTGTCCGCCCTTGAAAAGGGAATCAAGATTATGGGCGAGGACACTCAAGAACGGCTGTTCTCCGCCGTGGACAACCCGCTCGCCGGGTTAAGCGTCGGAATCCTCGGCACGGTGCTCGTCCAATCGTCGTCGGCGTCAACATCGGTCATCGTTGGCCTGGTAGCAACCAAAGGCATCAGCGTTGAAGCGGCTATTCCAATGATCATGGGTGCCAACATCGGCACCACAGTCACCAACACGTTGGTATCGCTTGGTTCAATCCGACAGTCGAATGAATTCAAACGCGCTTTCGCTGCAGCCACGGTGCACGACTTCTTCAACGTCATGGCCGTTGGAGTCCTTCTGCCGATCGAATTACTGACTGGCGTTATCTCAAAAATTGCCACCTCAATTTCCGATCGGCTTGTCGGCACGGCGGGCACCGAGTGGAAAAGCCCAGTCAAAGCATGGGTCAAGAAGCCTGTCGGGTGGATCGTCGATGGCTGGGAAGCAGTCGGGTTAAGCGGCAACGTTCTCGGCACCA
>CALKNK010000018.1 GCA_938091165.1 uncultured Ilumatobacter sp.
TCAACTGAAATGGTTGGGGCGGGAGGACTTGAACCCCCAATGACAGTACCAGAAACTGCTGTGTTACCAATTACACCACGCCCCACCGATGAGCCGTTCTGATCCCCGGAGAGACCATTGCGACCGATGCGGACCCTGAGCATATCGGCGGTCGGGCTGGGCGCCCACACACGCTCGGCGAGCACCTTCGGATGCCGTATTAATCAGTGATGCCACTGAGCCACCGGAACCCTGTGAGACGTCCGATCGCCACGCCCCCTGCTTCCCACACATGACGTTCGAACGATCGTACACCCCTGACGACCGAGGTCGGAGTTGGCGATCCGTAGGTTGTCATACCAACTTCTGAGGCGATCAGTTTACTCCGCAGGGTGTGGTAAGGATCGGTGACGACCAGCACCGAATGGGTTCCATCGGATCGTTCGTCAAGCAATGCCTTAGTTCGCTTGAGCGATTCGTACGACGTCGATCCGCGATCCTCGCGCAGAATTGCACTGTCAGGGACCCCACGTTCGATGAGGTACGCGGCAGAAGCGTCGGCTTCGGTCGAACGGTCACCGGGTTGGTTGCCACCAGTGACCACTACCAGCGGTGCGAATCCTTTCAGCCACAGCGCTGCCACGTGGTCGAGTCGAGCAGCGAGTTGCGGTGACGGCCGACCGTCATACTGAGCGGCACCCATCACGACGATGGCGTCGACCTGTCGAGCCTGGTCCGTTCGACCGGCAGAATGCACTTGCCACAGCGATACGCAGTAGTAGCCAGCCAGTAAGGCTGTGACAGCCAAGCCAACAGTCAGCGGCCGCCGAAATCGTGAGAGCGGCCGAAGCTTCGCTGCTGCCGTTGTGCCATCGGCCGATGTGTCTTCCATCGGAGCGCCGCACTCAGCCAGTCAGTCGATCTGCGGCTGCAGTCAACCGTCGGACCGTCTCATTGCGTCCGAGTACTTCGAGCGCCTCAAATAGGGGTGGGCCAACCGCCCTGCCGGTCACGGCAACGCGCGGCAACGCCTGTGCCTTGCCGAGCTTGATTTCGTACTGCCTCATCAAATCTTCCATCGAGGCTTTGAGCGTTTCGTGATCCCACAACTCGACGGCACCGTAGGCCTCAATGACATCGGCCAATAGCGCAGCTGCCCACTCAGGCTTGGCTGCCTTATCCCACGCTGCATCGTCATACTGAATCGGCGGGGCATCTTCGCCCTGCGGCCAAAACAGAAAGTCAACAGCACCCGGCACATCCTTCAGAGTTTCCAGTCGCTCCTGGATATGCGGTGCGATCATGGCGAAGCGTTCCCGATCCCAATCGTCGGGCAGCTCTGCAGATGCTGCGGCCAAATACTCTGCGGAATCCATGCTCTTGATGTACTGCTTGTTAAAGGCAACCAGCTTCTTCACATCGAAGAACGCGGGTGACAGATTCACGTCTTCCAAGGCAAAGTCGGCTTCGATGCTGGCCCACGACACGATCTCACTTCCCGCTTCCTCAGCGCCCGGCGGGGTCCAACCGAGCGTCATGAGGTAGTTGACCATCGCATCGGCCAGAAAGCCCTCACTGCGGTACTGCTCGAGCGCTACCTTGTCGCGCCGCTTCGACAACTTCTTTCGCTGCTCGTTGACCAGCACGGGTACATGCGCCCACGCTGGCGGGGCGTGACCTAGTGCGTTCCACAACATCTGCTGTTTCGGCGTGTTTGGCAGATGCTCTTCTGCACGCACCACGTGGCTGATCGCCATCTCAACATCATCGACCACGTTGGCAAGCAGAAACATCGGGGCACCGTTACCACGCAGCAAAACGAAGTCTTCGATCGTCTCATTGTCGAACGACACATCGCCGCGCACTAGGTCGCTGACAATGGTGACACCCTCAGGAACTCGAAATCGAAGCACTCTGCCGGGTCCTGGCTCTAGCCCGCGGTCACGGGAATAGCCGTCGTACCCAGTAACGCTTAGTTTCTCGGCGCGATCCTGGACCTCTTGCCCGGTGAGATCGCAGTAGTACGCCGAGCCAGATTCGAACAACCGCTGCGCTGCGGCGATGTGCACATCAGCGTTGGCACTCTGAAAATGTGGACCCTCAAAGTGTTCATCGGAGTCGGAGATGCCAAGCCAGGCCAAAGCGTCGACGATGCCCTCAGTCCATTCAGGCCGATTGCGGGCTTCGTCTGTGTCTTCAATCCGCAGCACGAACGTCCCGCCCAGGCGTTGCACCAGGGCCCAGTTCATCAGGGCCGTTCGCGCACCGCCAACATGGAAGAAGCCGGTCGGTGAGGGGGCGAATCGAAAGCGCGGACCAGGCCGAGAGATGTGTTCATTCATTGTTCTGAAGACGCTATCCGGCTCCGGTCAGACGAACAGGGCACGTCGGATCAGCTCCGACAACCAACCCAACCAGTCAGCGTGAATGGTTACGGAGCCAGCGCAATGCAATGCAATTCGGTGCTCTGAGGAAAATCCTCAGTAGAACAAATCTCGGACTCACTCACTTGCTGAAATCCTCTGCGAATATGACATCTGGGCGGCGATCGGTGCAGGATGCTCTGGTGCAGCAAATAAACGTGCTCGGAACCAAACTCATGCCATGCTCATTTGACCCGATGACTGGCTTCTACCGAACCGGTTGCTGCGAGCACCGCGGCGACGACCCGGGGATGCACACCGTATGCGCCCGAGTTACCGCCAACTTTCTTGCATTCTCGGCTTCGCTTGGCAACGACCTGACGACGCCGATGCCGCAGTACGGCTTTGCCGGACTCACGCCGGGCGACCAGTGGTGCGTGTGCGCGATGCGGTGGAAGGAAGCATTCGAAGCTGGCCAGGCGTGCGGCGTCATACTCGAGTCGACACATGTCAGCACCCTCGAATACGTCGACCTCGCCGATCTGCAGAAACACGCTGTCACGACCGACGGGTCTTGACGACGGAGCCAGTACCGGTTCAGCCGTGCCAGTCGACAAACTTCCAGGTGGCCAGCACGCCGCCGCACGGGCAAACAAACACGCCACGACTCGATGTCCACCGCTGTCGAAGACCGACCCCTCTTACACAAAGGCCGCAAACACGTCTAGCGGCTCCCTCTCGCTCTGCACGCTGTTGATCGGTGCGTCCTCGTCGGCAGTGCCCACGGCAACGCCACAGAAAATTCGCTGTCCTTCCGGTGCACCAACGAATTCAGCAACCGCTTCTTCGTGGACAGCCCACGCTTCTTGCGGACAGGTTGCGAGGCCTGCCTCTTGGGCTAGCAGCATGAAAGTCTGTAAGAACATCCCAAGGTCGCTCCACTGTGGGGGGCCCATGATTCGGTCCACGAAACAGAAAATCGCCGCCGGTGCGCCGAAGAAGTCGAGATTCTTGGCAAATTGCTGAAGTCGACCCGCCTTGTCCTCTCGCGTCACGCCGATCGACGCGTACATGTCCTCACCAATCTTGAATCGCGACGAGCGATAGGGCTCAGGGAGGTTCGGTGGATAGATGTCATAGGCCGGTGGTCCGGGCTGGCGTGACGACAAGAACTCCCGGAAGCGCTGCATCGAGGCTCCGTTAACGACGTAGATCCGCCAGGGCTGGACGTTTCCACCTGACGGTGAGCGCGATGCTGTTTTTAGGAGCTCCGCAATCTTCTCGTCGCTTACTGGATCAGGGAGGAACGCACGGATTGACTTGCGTTGCGTTACTGCTTCGGTGACATCCATGAGAAGAGTCTGTCGACCCGTACGCTCTCCGGGCGAACCAAGAGCGCATTGGGAACATGACCCGATACGCGACAAAGATGCAGTAATGGCAATGTCCGACAGTGAACTGATGCAGCTGGCAATCAATGCTGCAGACAATGCTCGGACCCGGACCGCACCGAACCCCTGGGTTGGGTGCGCAATTTACAGCACCGGTGGCAGCGTATATGTCGGCGCGACTGAACCTCCTGGACAGGCTCATGCTGAAATCGTCGCACTCAACGCAGCAGGCTCTCAAGCTGCAGGCGCGGTCCTTGCCACGACCCTCGAGCCGTGCGCTCACACCGGCCGAACCGGTCCGTGTACGGAGGCCATCGTCAACGCCGGCGTCCGTCGCGTCGTCGTTGGCATCGAAGACCCCGATGACAACGTTGCGGGCGCAGGCATCGCTCAGCTCCGCGCAGCAGGCATCGAGGTCGGAGTCGGCGTGAGGGCCGATGAGATCACCGCACAACTCGCCCCGTATCTCCATCATCGCCGCACAGGGCGGCCGTACGTCATTCTTAAACTCGCCGCCACGGTCGACGGGCGAACCGCTGCGCCCGACGGCAAGAGCGAGTGGGTCACAGGTGTTGCCGCCCGGACCGATGTGCACCAGATGCGCGCCGAGAGCCAGGCCATTCTGGTCGGAGCCGGGACGGTACGATCTGACGATCCGTCGCTGACGGTCCGACTCGTCGACGGACCCGACCCACGGCGCATTGTTCTCGGCACCGCACCAACCAATGCCAAAGTGCACCCCTGCACAGAGTGGATCGGGCCGCTACCTGAGCTACTCGATGAGCTCGGCGCCGATGGTGTGCTGCAGCTCATGGTCGAAGGCGGCGCAAACGTTGCGTCAGAATTCCACGATGCCGGTCTCATCGACCGCTACGTCATCTATGTCGCACCAGCAATCTTCGGGGGCAACGACGCTCACCCCTTGTTCGTCGGCGCCGGCGCGCCAACTATGGCTGAACTCCGACGTGGCCGGTTTCTGTCGACCGCATTGCTCGGAGACGACCTGCGGCTCGACATCACCTTGGACTGAGTGCCTGTCGGCAACTCACCGTTCCATCTAGGGGTATCAATCGAGATGGTTGAGGAGTGCACGCTTTGAATCGAGATAGGCCCGGCTCTCGTCAGTATGGGCAACATCGATCGGAACCATCCCGGCTACCACAATGCCTTCCTCTTCAAGGCCGGCCGCCTTGGCCGGGTTATTGCTGATCAGCTGAACCGACGCCACACCGAGATCTGCGAGAATCGCTGCAGCGACGTCGTATCGACGAGCATCGACCGGCAGGCCTAGCGCCGTATTCGCTTCGACTGTGTCGAGTCCACCGTCCTGCAATTCGTATGCACGAATCTTGTTGGCCAGCCCGATACCCCGACCCTCATGGCCGCGTAAGTAAACAATGACGCCAGCCCGCCCCGACGCAGCTGCCTCGGCAATCGAGTACTTCGCTGCAGCGAGCTGCTGGCCACAGTCACACTTCGCCGAACCGAGCACATCACCAGTCAAACACTCACTGTGCAGACGAACGAGCACAGGCTGCAATGCCTTAGCGGCTGGGTCCCCACCGATCAGCGCCACATGCTCGTGGCCATCGACCGCCCGATACGAAACAATGCGGAAGGTGTCGACGTCGGTCGGCAACCGAGCGTCACCGACCCGTTTGACGAGCATCAGGCGGGCTGCTCAATCCGCCCATATCCGGTAGTGCGTTGCTCCAGCGGCCGACCAATCGTTTCGGCAAACTCACGGAAGCCCTGCACGGTCATCTCCTGGCCGTGGCTCGCCCCGGCGGCCCGTGAGATATTCTCGTCCATGAGGGTGCCACCGAGATCGTTGCACCCGGCGTGCATCATTTGCGACGTGCCCGAGAGACCGATCTTCACCCAGCTCGCCTGGATGTTCGGGATCAGGGCGCCGTACGCGAGGCGGGCAACCGAGTGCATCAACACGTTTTCGCGGAACGTCGGGCCGCGCCTGGCCTTGCGTTGAAGGTAGATCGGCGATGCCATGTGCACGAACGGAAGACCAACGAACTCGGTAAACCCGACTCGGCCGGCTGCCACGTTCTCTTTCTGTAGATCGCGGGTCAAGACCAAGTGTCGCGCCCAGTGAATCGGCTCCTCGACAGCGCCGTACATGATCGTCACGTTGGAGTGCAGACCAATCGAGTGCGCCGCTCGGTGCGCATCGAGCCATTCTTGGGTATTGATCTTGTCGGGGCACAGGATGGCCCGAATGTCGTCGTCGAGGATCTCTGCTGCGGTGCCGGGCAAGGATGCGAGCCCTGCCTCCTTGAGCCGAGTGAGGTAGGTGACCAGATCTTCATCGAGCCGCTTGGCGCCTTCAGTAACCTCGAGTGCCGTGAAGCCATGCACATGCATGTCCGGTACCGCGTCCTTCACCGCCTTGGTGACGTCGATGTAGTAGTCGCCGTCGAAGTTCGGGTGGATGCCGCCCTGCAGGGTTACTTCAGTGGCCCCCAGGTCCCAGCCTTCCTTGGCTCGCTCCGCAATGTCATCGAGGGTGAGGAGGTACGGCGTGCCGCGCAGGTTGAGCGACAGCGGACCCTTCGAAAAACCACAGAACTTGCACTTGAACGTGCAGACATTCGTGTAGTTGATATTGCGGTTGGCCACCCAGGTCAGGGTGTCCCCGACAAGTTCTTGGCGCATCCGGTCAGCAGCGCCCATCACGGCGACTGCTTCGGGCCCACGAGCGCCGAACAGTGTGACAATCTCGTCCGTGCTCGGCTCTTGACCAGCCTCGATCCCGGCCAGCACCTCGGCCACGGGACCACGAATGGGCAGTTCTGAGGCGGGGATCAGCACCGGCGGCGGATTGTCTGCGCCCGAGTACCACACTGTCGAGCGGTGCCCGACGAGTACGAACTCTGCGCCATCGGCCACGGTGTCAGCCGCCGTGGTCTTCTCGGGCCAGATCTGGCCTGGGTCATCGCGGCCGAGCCACTCCGAATCGGCGCGGTCCATCACCGGGAAACGGAGGGCGGAGTCGAGCCAGCGGTCGCGGTCACGGACGTACTCTGGGTAGATCGTGAGGCGTGGAGCTAGGACGTGGCCACGGCGTTCTGTCACTTCGCGCAGCCGGTCCAGATCGGGCCATGGACGCTCAGGATTGACGTGGTCAGCGGTGACTGGTGAGACGCCGCCCCAGTCGTCGATGCCGGCATCGATCAGCGAACCAAAGTCATCAGACAGGTTGGGCGGTGCTTGCAGATGCACGTCAGCGGGAAGCACCAGGCGGGCTGCCGCCAACGTCCACAGGTAGTCGTCGGATGGACATGCCTGCACGCCTTTCATTGCAGTACGAAGCTTTGGCAAGAAGTTCTGCACGATCACTTCTTGGACGTGTCCGTGACGGCGGTGGCTCGCCGCGATCGCTTCGAGACCAGCGAGTTGATCGGCTCGGCTGTCACCAATTCCGACGAGGATGCCGGTCGTGAACGGAATGGACAATTCCCCAGCCGCCTC
>CALKNK010000019.1 GCA_938091165.1 uncultured Ilumatobacter sp.
CTGCACACCAAGTGTGTTGAGGTTGCTGTCCGCTCGCCAAGGCCAGTGCCCCTCTTCTAGACAAAGCAATTCGCCGTTGTGCGCAAGCACATGTGTGTTACCAGTGCCTCGGGTGAGGTCTCCCATTGCGTCCATCGGATCCGCAAGCGGGTCGGTGATGTTGGGCGTCTTGACGAACCGGTTGCGGTACCACTCGGCCTTGCCATTCGCGAGGCGGACACCGTGCAACATGCCATCACCAAAAAACCAGTGTTTCGACGTACCCGTCGACGGATTCGGGCCGGTCCGCACGTACGTGCCGGCGAGTTCAGGGGGGATGACACCGTCGACGCGTAACTCAGTCTCAGTGATCTCATCGAGGACCGGGGCCCAGTTGTTGCGAAGGTGCCACGGCAAATCGGTGGCGCTGGTAGGAGCTAGCGATTCAGTGCTCATAAACAGACGATAACAGCTTCGCATGCCTTGAATTTACCGACAGTAACATTTTGACTGAACTGCCAAAGAGCGGTGCAGCCGTTGGTACCTTGACGTCATGGTCCGACTTCCCGACACCGCTGAAGCGGTTCGCCGCAGGCCGGGTCGACCCAAAGGAGACAGGGTGCTCGCAACTCGAGAGCAGCTGCTCGACGCGGCCGAGCGAATGATTTCTGAGCACGGACCAGGCGCCACGATGGAGCAAATTGCCGCTGCAGCGACGGTCACCAAGCCAATCCTGTACCGCACGGTCGGCGACCGCGCTGCCCTGGTTAACGCGCTATCCGAGGCAATGATCGATCGGATTGCGGCCGCTATCGGCAACGCGTTGACGGGCCACATTCAGCCGCGCGAGCAGTTTGAAGCTGCCGTCCGGGGCTACCTCGGCGCCATTGATGCGGATCGGAACCTCTTTCTCTTTGTAAACACAGGACGACAGGAGACCAATGAGCTGCGGAGACTGGTCGATCGGTCGGCAACGTTGATGATCGAACTGTTCAGTGCCGCACCAGGCCTGCAGACTCCGACGATGGTGCGAACGTGGGCATACTCGATCTTGGGTGCCTTCCAAGTCGTGACAGTGATGTGGCTGGGAAGTGATTACAGCGACCGTGACACCATCGCTGCGGACTTAACCACGTTGCTCTGGCCCGGCATCGAACTCGCTGGCACCGCCGAATGATCGCCCAGCACGAAAGCCCACCCCGCACTTACCGACCCGACGCCTTCAACTCAACGTTCGCAGCGGGCAGTCCCGCCAGGGTTGCTTCGCTAGCCACTAGGCCAGCCCAGAATTCGGTTGTGGCGCCGCAAACGGTCAGTACCCGCAGCTGGTCGACCTTGTCACGCTCCGCTGTAATCTACAACTAACCAGTTCCACGAATCCTGAAGCAGCAAAATCTGTGCTGCGCCAGCGCACTGTCATGCGGCCGCCAGGGCGGGCAATCGAACAACGACCAAGATACTGAACAGGAACTGATTCCAAAGTCGTTTCGGGTCGTTCATTTTCTTTCGAGGCCCTCCCTGGCGATCTCGGCCCGGACCTCGTTCATGTCGATTGCCCTGACCCGGCCAATCAGATCGTCGAGCGCATGGCTCGGTATAGCACCGGGCTGCGACAACAGTTGGATCCCGTCACGAAAAATCATCAGCGTCGGGATCGAACGGATCTTTAGCGCTCCGGCAATGGCGTGCTCTGCTTCGGTGTCGATTTTTGCGAAGATGATGTCAGGGTTCTCTTCCGATGCCGCTTCAAAGATCGGTCCAAATGCCTTACATGGCCCACACCATTCAGCCCAGAAGTCGACCAACACGATTCCGTCGCCTTCGACGGTGGCGTCAAAGGCGTCGCTTGTGAGGTCGATGGTTGCCATGAGAAACTCCTTTTGAGGCGTTGTTTTTCGTCAACGCTCGCTGGCCGACCCGTATTCCAACGGATACGCCACGCCTCCGACGGTTGCGTCGGCCCAGCTGTCGGGCATGCTGAAGCTGTGTCAACATCACGCTGCGTTCCCCTGTCTATTCTCGATCTGGCAATCATCGGCAAAGACGAGACCGCGTCGGATGCCTTTGCCGCCAGCGTGGCGCTTGCCCAGACAGCTGAGCGGCGCGGATATCAGCGGGTTTGGTACGCCGAGCACCACAACATGGCATCGATCGCGTCATCGGCAACGAGCGTGCTCATCGCACACGTTGCGGCGCAGACTACGACGATTCGCCTCGGCTCTGGCGGCGTGATGTTACCGAACCACTCGCCGCTCACGATTGCCGAACAGTTCGGCACTCTCGCCACTTTGCATCCGGGTCGCATCGACCTGGGCCTGGGTCGGGCCCCCGGCAGCGACCAAAGCACGATGCGCGCCATGCGTACAGACCCAGGATCGTCAGATCGCTTCCCCGACGATGTCCGCGAGTTGCAGGGTTACCTTGGAGAGACCTCGCAGGTTTCCGGCGTCGTCGCTGTTCCGGGTGCTGGCACCAACGTGCCGTTGTACATCCTCGGATCATCCATATTCGGTGCCCGCCTCGCTGCTGCTTTTGGCCTTCCGTATGCATTCGCCTCTCACTTTGCGCCAGGCCACCTCCTTGATGCGGTCGCAACCTATCGCAACGAATTTCAGCCGTCTGAACAACTCGCCGAGCCTTACGTCATGGCAGGTGTCAACGTGATCGCTGCAGAGTTCGCAGATGATGCTGAGCGCCAGCGCGTCACGGTTTCGCGGCGCCGCATTGCTCGTTTCGTCACCCGCGGCCGCTTTCTGTCCGACGACGAAGCCGACGAAATGCTCGCTTCACCTCAGGGCCGGCAAATCGCGCAGATGATGCACTACACCGCAGCAGGTACACCTGCGATGGTAAAGGACTACCTCGACACATTCGCCGACGCCGTCGGTGTCGATGAGTTGATAACGGTGCACCCCGCTCCCACCGTGGCGGAGCGTCTCAACTCCGTTGAGCTACTCGCCGATGCGAACGACCCTGTCAGCGTCTAACCGGGCAGGGTTCTGCTAGGTCCAGAGTCCGACGTCGCCCCACGACAACTTCGTGAAGGTCGTCTCTCAGCTCTGCTCGATAGCAGGCAACACTTCGAAGAGGTCGCCGATTACCGCATAATCGGCTTTGACCACCATGTTGGCGGCGGGATCAGTGTTAATCGCAAGGATCTTCTTCGCCGCCTTTGCGCCAACCCAATGCTGGATCGCACCGCTGATCCCGCACGCTACGTACAGTTGCGGTGCAATTCGTGTGCCAGTCTGGCCGACTTGGTCGCTGTGCGGCCGCCACCCGTTGTTTGTGACGGCACGGCTGCAGCCGACGACACCGCCGAGCTTGGCAGCGAGTGCTTCAAGCACATCGAAACCTTCCGCCGAGCCGACACCCCGGCCACCACCGATCACAATCGGTGCTGTTGCTAACGACAGTCCTTCGGACAACACGACGCGGTCCTGAATCACCGATCGGCGTACCCACTCAGGCAGCTCGACCGACAACTCAGAAATCGTCGCAGTCGCGCCAGGCGACACCTCGTCTGCCTCAACAGCATGGGGTGCGACCGAGACCATCGGCATCGACGACGCCAGGCGAGCCTCCTCGTTCAGCGAGCCGCCCCACTGAACACGAGTCATCTCCCACTCGTCGGCGGTTTTCACCTCAAGGCAATTCGCCACGAACGGCACACCCAACTCTGCCGCCGCATGCGCCAGCACCTCATTGCCACGGTCCGTGCCGCACGCCACAATTCCGCTCGGAGACAACTGACCGGCAGCAGCCGAAGCGACAGCGCCGTACAACTCTGGGCCGTAGTCGTCCGCAGCGGGAACGAGATGACATGCCGTCGCGCCGTGCGCCGCGCACACGCCAGCAAGGTCCGCCGCGGCAGCCCCGATCAACAGCGCTTCGACGCGCTCACCCAGCTGATCAGCGATCGAGCGGGCGAACGCAAACGCTTCGAGCGACGCATCAGCCATCGCACCTCGGTCATGTTCGACGACAACGAGCACACTCATGACCACAACCCCAGTTCCTTCAGCAATTCAACGACAGCAGGGGCAGCGGCTGCACCCTCGCCGAGGATGATCGTCTCGGAGACCTGCTCTTCTGGCCGGTTGAGTCGAACCATCGTCTGCCCCCCAGGCGCCGCCTCGGAACCGGTCACGTCGACGGCAAGCTTTTTTGAAGCAAGTCGCCCACGCATCGTTGGATATCGGGGCCACGTGATGCCTTCCTTCACGCCAATCGCACAGGGCAGGGGCAGGTGATACACCTCCATGCCCGAATCGATCTCGCGTTGGGCTTCGAGGACCGTGCCGTCCTCAGAGATCGACACGCCCTTGATCGCGTTGACCATCGGTCGATCGAGTGCCCGCGCCGTGCGGATGCCCACCTGAAACCCGCCGGTGTCCGCTGACTCATTACCAAAGATGATCACGTCGAAGGTGCCATCGGCTTCCTCGATCGAACGAATCGCCTCGATGAGCGCCGTCGCCGTCCGTTGCGGATCCCAGCCCATCGTTCCAACGTCGACGAGCGTCGCCTTGGTGATACCGATCGATGCCGCCCACCGACACTGTTCATCGGCCTCGGCAACGCCGAGCGTCAGGACGTGCGATTCACCGCCGTGTGCCTCAACCAATTGCACTGCCAACTCGAGAGCGCATTCTTCGTGCGGACTCATCGTGTGACCGAGGTTGGTCGCGTCGACGGCCTGGCCATCGTCGGTGATGTTGATCTTTGCGCCGGGCGCCGGCACCCGCTTCACACAGACAAGAACCCTCATGTCAGCCCTTGAGGCGTGAATCAGTCGGGTCGAACGGGCCGTCGGTACCGACGACGGTGACCGGGAAGAACTCGTTCATGTACATCGTCTGCAGCTTCGTGCCAGGCACGGCCATCTCGCGTGGGACGTAGCCCATCAGCACCATTTTCTCGACCGAGGGGCCGTAGCCCGCCGTGGTCACCCGGGACACACGCTGGTGGGAGTCCATGAGCGTGTTGCCGTCCAGGTCGCAGATCGGCTCGTTACCGCCTTGCATCCAACGGATGCGGCCCTGCGCGTCGGTCTGGTCATCCACGGTCATCGTCACCATCAGGACTTCGGGGTCGCCCGCCTCGCGGGCGGCGAGGTAGGCGTCCTTGCCGATGAAGTCTGCCGACTTCACCTTTGGACGGGCGAGGCCGGCTTCGAGCGGGTTGTACTCACTCTCGAGCTCGGCGCCCTGCAAGCGGTATCCCTTCTCGATGCGACCTGAGGTGCCGTACACGCCACCGCCGGTGGCGCGGATACCGAGGTCAACTCCTGCTTCCATCAGCGCATCCCACAGCTTTGGAGCATCATCCCACGCCACGTAGATCTCCCAGCCGGAGTCACCGACATACGAAATGCGGAACAGCGTCGCGCCGATCTCACCGTCGCCGACACGCAGTTGGACATTCCGGAGCGAGCCGTACGGCGAGCCGTCAAACGACAGGTCCGCATCGGTCAGCTTCGCAACAACGGCAGGAGCATTCGGGCCCCAGACCCCAAGGGTCGAGGTGTCGAGCGTGCGGTCAGTCACCGTGACCGAGCCATCCTTCGGCATGTACTTCTTGATCCAGGCAAGGTCGCGACCACCGTCGAACACCCCGGTCACAACGTTGACGACATCCTCACTGATGCGGTGCAT
>CALKNK010000020.1 GCA_938091165.1 uncultured Ilumatobacter sp.
TCGATAGCCACGGCAGCACCGACGCGTTTGCTGATCAGCTTCGTTACCACGACCACTCGTTCAAGCTGGTGAACTCGCGTCTCGATCCGGTCGCCCACGACAAGTTTCGCAGCCGGCTTGACTGTCTTGCCGTTCAGCTTCACATGACCCGAACGGCACAGCTCCGCGGCGTCGGCGCGTGTCTTGGTGATTCGAACCGACCATAGCCACTGGTCAACGCGAGGCGTCGCGTTGCCTTGCTGCTGCGAGCGGTCATCAATGGTCACGACCAGAACGGTATCTAGTGTGAACCAAGCACGCAGCACGGCAGCACTGCGCTCCATCACCACCCCGATGCGGAAAAATCGTCCGCCTGATTCCCTAAGCTACCTACTGGTCGGTAGGCTAGGTTGTGTGAACGAGCAGGAAATCCTCCAGGCCATCACTCCTGACGTCGAGCGGCTGCTCGAACGGCACCTCGAGACTTCCAAAGAATGGTTTCCGCACGAGTACGTGCCGTACAGCCGCGGACGTGACCACATGGAAGGTCACGTCTGGAGTCCCGAGGACGCAGATCTTGCCGGCGCCAAACTGACCCCCGAGGTTCGCAGCGCTCTGCTGGTCAACCTTCTTACTGAAGACAACCTGCCGTACTACTTCCGCTCCGTCGAGCGAATGTTCGGCAAAGACGGTGCCTGGGGCACCTGGGCTCGCCGCTGGACCGCCGAAGAAGGTCGCCACGCGATGGCGATCTACGGCTACCTCATGGTCACCCGTGCGATCGACCCCGTCGAGCTCGAACGGTCGCGCATGGTGCAGGTCAGCAAAGGAGAAACACCCGACCCTGAGACTACGCACGAAGGGTTCATTTACCTTGCGCTCCAGGAACTAGCGACACGCATCTCACACCGCAACACCGGAGCCCAGATCGGCGACCCTGTCGGCTACGAAGTGATGAAGCGAGTAGGCAGTGACGAAAATCTTCACCAACTTTTTTACCGCGATCTCGCTGCAGCGGCTATCGCAGCCGACCCCAACACGATGATGATCGCCATGGAGAAGCAGGTCCGCCACTTTTCCATGCCCGGCACCGGGATCCCTGAATTCGAGCGTCATGCGAAGGCGATCGCCAAAACCGGCATCTACGACCTGCAGATCCACCACGAACAAATCCTCGCTCCAGTCGTTCTGCGTCAATGGGACGCAGCCAACATCGGCGGTCTGTCCGGCGAAGGTGCTGCGGCTCAAGAGAAGCTGATGAAGCGGATGGCCACCAGCGCCCGCGTAGCTAAGCGCTACGCCGAGAAGCGTGCAGCGGAGATGCAACCGGCCTGAACGAAGCGCTCGACCGAATTCGAGCGCAGCCAGGTCAGAGCGTCGACGCGGCGACCAGCAACGCAGTCGCAGCTGCCGCAGCCAGCACGAGTCCAGCTTCAATGGTGACGGTGCGCCGCGTCGTGGCAATCACCACCTGATTGGTCGGTTCCGCTGTCAGCTCTGGCAGCACACGGAAATGGTTGTAGGCGCCGAGCAATGCGGCTGCAGCAACCAATGCCAGCTTGAGAATCATCAGGCGACCCCAGTCGGTCCCGGCGTATCCCAACACATCGTTGTCGATGAACAACGCCATCACAACACCCGCGACTCCGGTGAGAGCGAGCGCAGCCATCGCAAGCACCGAGAATCGCACCACCATCTCGAGAGCGAACGAGTTGACGCCGTCGTGGTGTCGGCGCCACAGCACGACCGCCAGGGCGACCAGGCCACCGGCCCACGCTGCTGCACCAGCCACGTGCACGACACTTATCAGCGCGTGCAGCACACGCGGTCCACGGCTCACGGTGTGACCGTCGAAGGCAAAAGAGATGGCGATCAGCGCGGCACCGGTCAGACCGATGTTGTCGAGACCGGATGGCCGCCACCGCGCCTCGGCCGATTGCAGCCGCCCAGCAGCGACATCGGCGCCTGGTCGGTCGACAACGGCCGCCGAGAGCGAACGGGTCCGGGGAGCCGACGACACGCCCGTGATCGCGGCGAAGCCGACGATGAGTAGGCCGCCGCCGAGCAGACGTGCCAGTGCGGCGCGTCCGGCGCCATCACCGACCACCTCGCCGAATCCGCCAAGTAGCGACGACAACCCGACGAGCTCAAGCGCTGCGCCGAAGAGCACGGCGATGCCCAACCAGCGGACAGCCCGGATGAGCGTCCCGAGTTCCTCCCGACGGCCGGCGAACGCGAACGCGGCAAACACCAGCATGCCGATTGCAGCCACAGCTGCGGGATACATCAACAGTCGCCCGATGCGGGCAACACTTTCGCCATCATCAGCAGCAGCGGCGTCGCCAAGTACGGGTGCGACTGGTGCGGAGCCAGACGAGTCGAGCTCCGTGACAGCGCCCACTGAGGCGTCGTCGATCGAGGCGGTTGGCGCAGCGGTCACCAGTGATGGGGTTGCGGCGACTGCTGCGGTCTCCGGCACGGTCTCGGGGGGCGCAGTCGCCGGTGGCGTGGCGCCAGATTCCGGCACGGTCGTCGTCGGCGCAACATCAACCGTGACGTTGAACGCGAACGTGCCGTCGACGAAGTGTGTGTCGTCCGAGCGAACCCGCCATGCCAGAGCGTACGAACCGGCGACCAGCGGCGGGTCGAACGTGGCAACGACGTCGTTACCAGTCTGCACGACAGAGACGGCGAGAATCGTGGTGCCGGCATCATCGGCCACAGCAACGCTATCGGGTTCGGCAATCGGCGTACCCGTGAACGAGAGCGAAATCGTGTCGAGCGGTCCGGACACCGTCTCACCGTCAGCAGGCGATGACGTGCTGAGCCCCGTGTGTGCAAAGGCAGTCGATGCCACGAGGGCGACAACCAGGACCATCAGCGCGAAGAGGACCATCTTTCGCTTGAAGTCCGAGTGGCGCGACTGCACCGCCACAGTCTGCCACCGTCAAGGGTCCGGGGCGACGCAGCGCTCAGTAAAAGTCCGGGAGAGCAAACAGGAGCGCGTCGGTCATGGCTTTACTGCGTTCGCGAATATTTAGCGCAAACCGCTGGCGCAAACCGCTGGTAGCGGGCACCACTGGTGGCGAATGACATGCCAGAAGCCAAGCTGGGGTCAATGGCACGACTCTTTCTCGCCGTGTGGCCACCGGATCATGTGATGGAGATGCTGGGCGAACTCCCCCGCAAGGACCAGCGAGGCGTTCGGTTTGTCCCTCCGGAGAGTTGGCATACGACGCTGCGGTTCCTCGGCGACGCGGACCCCGACGAAGTCTCCGACGCGCTGCGATACGCCTCGTTGCCGGCCGCCACAGCAACCGTCGGCCCTGCCATCGATATGCTCGGCACACACTCGGTGATTGCACCGGTCGCCGGCCTCGACGAGTTGGCCGCGGCGATAGTCAACGCTACCGACGGCCTGGGCACGCTCGCGCCGCGACCCACCTACAACGGCCACATCACTGTTGCTCGCGTGAAGCGCGGCTCAATCGTCCGGAAAGTGGTGGGCATACTGTGTGCATCGTCGTTCAAGGTCACCGAGGTGGCGCTGGTCGAAAGTCGACTGCACCCCACCGGGTCGACCTATTCGACCCTTGAGTCCTGGCCCGTTGAGCGTGCCGCGGAGTAGCCGTCAGGTTTCCCCAGTCCGCATGCCACCCGTCTATTGACGGTGGATTTCTCGTGGCGGTCGACGAAGTACGCAATGCTGGGGAGATGACCGACGCTCCTCCCGCCAGCATCGAACCCCTCCCAGGTCGAGTCACCTCTCCTCGCCTCACGTTGCGCCGGTGGCACCATGACGAGGCCGCGACACTTTCTGCTGGTGTGGCCGCAAGCCTCGAATACCTTCGGCCCTGGATGCCATGGGCCAGGTTCGAGCCGCTCACTCTCGCCGAACGCGTGCGACTCATCGAGGGATGGACCCGCGACTGGGAGGAGGGCGGCGATGTCGTGTTCGGCGTCTTTCGCGGCGGCGAGATAATCGGCGGCGCGGGACTGCACCGGCGCAGCGGGCCGGGCACCCTCGATATTGGCTACTGGATTCACGTCAACCACGTCCGGCATGGCTACGCCACGGAGTTGACGACGGCGCTGACCACCACAGCGTTTGGGATCGATGGCATTCAGGTCGTTCATATCCAAACCGATGAAGCAAACGAGGCAAGTGCGTCTGTTCCGGCCAAACTCGGCTTTCGTCGATCTGCCACCATCGACCGCGCGCCGGAAGCTCCGGCCGAGTCCGGTCGCCTCATCGACTGGACGATGACACCCGACGTGTGGGCTACACGCGCTGCACATCTGAACGACTGAGGTGCACGACGTCGCGCAACCGCAAGGCTGGCGCGGTCAGGCTGGCAGCATCACGACCAGGTGGTGCCGAAGGTGTTCCGGTAGGCGAGTTGGGCAGGTGGTTGCCGGGTGATTGGGCCGTGGCCCTTGCCCACCGGGTAGCCGATCGGGACCAAAGCCGCAGTCGCCCAACCGTCCGGGATGCCGAGCAGCGTCTTCACCTCGTCCTCGCGGAGACAGTGCAACGTCGTCAACGTGCATCCGAGCCCTTCCGCGACACAGGCCAACATGGCGTTCTGCACCGCCGGGTAAATCGATCCGCCGCCGACGACACTGACGCGATCGAGCTTGACGTCGGTGATCGCCATCATCTTGGGGTTGGCACAGAACACGAGAATGGCCGGCGCCTCGTGCAAGTGATCGGCCAGGTAGTCGCCTGCCGCGGCGACGCGCTCCCACGGTGCGAGCTGCTCGGGCGGCAGCCCTTCCATCATCTTCATGAACCCGCCGACGTACTTCGCCCACTCGGGCGCGTAGATGTTGGCAAGACCCTGCTTCACGTCCGGGTCGGTCGCCACGATGACGCGCCACGGCTGAGTGTTGCCGCCGGTCGGCGCCCAACACGCTGCCTGCAGCACACGCTCAAGCACGTCGTCGGGAATCGGATCGGGCCGCAACTTGCGCACCGCACGCAGCGTGCTCATTGCGTCGTAGAGACCGTGCTGTGCAGGTGCGTCGCTCACACGACCAGCGTGCCACAGCGAACCCGAATGATCGTCAGCCGCAGCGAGTCATAGCTGTCGGCACGAGTCAACTGACCACCAATCCGAACGAGGTCGGCGCTCTATCAAACTCGGTTGCAGGGATGCTCCGAACGATCGATCCCGCTATTCCTGCGGGAACGATGTCGTCGGTTCCTTAGCCCAGGAGTGATCGACGACGAGCTGTTAGCCCACCCATTTCGCTTCGGTGATGTCGACCGAGTGATCGAGTCACTCGCCGACCCGGACGCTTCCCGACAACAAAAGTCGAACATGTCTCCCGCAGGTCCGCTCTGCGGACAGATCGGAAGGTCTCGTTCAGGGCGAACCGCATGGCATGCAGAGCGCGAGTTCAACGCTTAGTGACCAACACCTGATGGATCGCCCGACGGTGACTCCCGCCGGGCGGTCTCCCCTGCGCCGGCTGCGCTCCGGCCGATCCACACCATCCGCACTCACGCACTCACGCACTCACGCACTCACGCACTCAAGACAATCGTGGCGACGTCGGCAAGGGTGGTCGCCACATGGTCGATGCGCGGCACGGCTGGTGGCTTAAGACCGTCCGGGTTGAACCAGCAGGTCACGCAACCAGCTGCTGCGCCACCGGCGATGTCCGAGCTCAGACTGTCGCCGACCACGAGCACCGAAGCAGGATCGGGATTGCCATGCGCCCCGAGCGCAACATCAAAAAACGCCTGGCTCGGCTTGGCGTGGCCGATCTCGCTCGACACGGTGACTGAGGTGAAATAGTCCTCGAGTTCGAACTGGGCAAGGCGAGGCCGTTGCACTTCGCCGTAGCCGTTGGTGATCAAGCCCATGGTTACTGCTCCGTCGAGCTGATCGAGAAGCTCTATTGCACCCGGCCACAGCACCCCCGATCGACCAAGCCAAGCGAGGTACTGAGGTGCCAACGAAGCTGGGTCGAGTTGGAGATCGGTGTGCTCGATCAGCAGACGGAACCGTTCGTCGTTCAACGTGTCGAGCGTGAGCTCACCCGCCTCGAGCTGTTCCCAGAGCGGAGCCGCAAGACGCTTGAATGTGGGGAGGTACTTCCCTCCGTCGGAGATGCCATGATCTGCGAGGAGCGCAGGAAGCGCCGCTCGCTGCGCCGATGCGAAGTCCGAGAGGGTGTTATCGAGGTCGAACAGGACCAGGTCGTACGGGGAACGAATCTCAGCCGGAGCATCGGGAGGCACACTTGCAAGCTATCGACGTCGCCAGTTACTGGCGGTCGCGATCCTGGTCGCAGACGCAACGACCGAAACAAGTGCGTTGACGCGCATGGCCGCGATCCGATCGAGGACAACGGCGTCAACCTGAGATTCCCAGGACTCACGGGAGGTACCGGCACATCCCGGGTTGTTGAGCTCGAGTTCTTGAGCCTGAGCCGCAAAATTCGGCAGCCGGACTGAGCAGCCTGATTCAGCAGGTCGAGCGGTCTGACTCGCCAGCCTCGATCAACGGGCGATGACGTTGACGGTTTCGGCGGCGTCGATCAGCCAGCTGGGGAACACTCCCACGAACAGGGTGAACGCAACCGCAGCTGCGATCGCAAGCCCCGATGAGAGGTCGATCGAAATTCCAGTGCCAGCAGCGTCGGCCTCAACTGCGCCGTCTTCTGGGGGCGAGAGCCACATGTTGACCATGATCCGCAGATACATAAACGCCGCCACGACGGCAGCGACCATGGCGATGATTGCAAGGGCATAGCTCTCGACTTCGACGGCAGCCTGGATGACACCGAACTTTGCGATGAAGCCCGAAGTAACGGGTACGCCAGCTCCAGCGAGCAACAGCGCGGTGAAGCCCAGCGCCAGTGCCGGTCGACGCTTTGCCATCCCTTTGAACGAATCGAGTGAAGAGTCGCCATCGCGGTTGCCCGCAGCCCGGCTGACGACAGTGACGACACCGATCATTCCGATGACCAGCACCGAGTACAACATCAGGTACAGCGCGACTGATGGCATTCCGTCGCCAGGGTCCAACTCGCCAGCGGTGTGGCCTGCTGCTTCGACACCCACGAGGAGAAAACCAGCGTGGGTGACTGACGAGTACGCGAGCATCCGCTTGACGTCGGTCTGCACGACTGCGAGGAACGAACCAACCAGCAGCGACAAGACGGCAAGCACCCAGATGACCGGGCGCCAGTCGTCACGGAAGAACGGCAACGCCGTGACCAGAACGCGGAGCATCGCGGCGAATGCGGCTGCCTTACCGACCGATGCCATGAGTGCGGTGACGGGCGACGGCGCACCTTGATAGACGTCCGGTGTCCATACATGGAACGGCGCTGCTGCAACTTTGAAACCAAGACCAACGATGAGCAATGCCAGCCCAGCAAAGGCCAACGCGTTTGGATTATTAAGGTCAACCTCCGATTGGAAGGTCGCCACCATCTCGGTGATGTTGGTCGTCCCGGCCGCCCCGTAGAGCAGCGCGATGCCGTAGAGGAAGAATGCTGATGCGAAACCCCCGAGTACGAAGTACTTGATGCCTGATTCCGCCGAGGCCAGCGAGCGACGGTTCGACGCGGCGAGCACGTAGAGCGCCAGCGACAGTGTTTCGAGGCCGAGGAACAGCACGATCAGGTCATTGGCCGACGCCATGACGATGCCACCGATTGCGGCCACCAAATAGAGGGCATAGATCTCAGGACCCTCGTTAGGCGTGCCCCGCAGGAACGTATCCGTGAGCATCGACACAAGTAGCACGCCAATGCAGATCATGATCGTGAGGAACATCGCAAGCGTGTCGAACGCGATCGCACCACCCACGAGTGTGGTCGGGCCGTTGTCGGTGATGTCGTCCCACTGGACCATTGCCAGTGCGCCTGCGGTGCCGGCCGTAACCGCGGCAACCAGCGCGTACAGCCCCTTCGGCCACGTCGATGTCAGCGCGCCCACGAGCATCATGCCCAGTGCGCCGGCAAGCAGCGTCAGCATTGGCGACAATGCAAACCAGTTGACTTCGGGGCCGACGAAGGTCTGAGTCAGCAGCGCCTGGGCCGGGGCCTCATGCGTCGAGATCTGGGACACGAGCTCAGCGATCATTCGCCGGTCTCCTCTCCCTCGTCATGACCGTCTTCGCCGTCACTGTCGTCGTCGCTGCCGTCACCGTGGTCTGCATTGCCCTCATCTGCGTCGTCGTGATGCGCGCCGTTCTTGTCTGCGTCGCATTTTCGATCTGCAGGGTCGTGTTCGGCTGGCTCACCACCGTGGCTTTCGGCTGCCTCGCCCTCGTGTTCCACCTCGAAGGTGCCACATTGGGAGCCGTACTCAGGATGTTCGAACTCGCTGTTCTCCACCACGTGTTCGACCAGTGCGTCGACGCTTGGTTCGATGCGATCGAGCAGCGGCTTCGGGTACACACCAGTGAACACGATGGCTGCTATGAACGGCAGCAGCACCAAGCCTTCCTTGATTCGCAGTTCAGGGAACTTTGCGTTCTCCTCGTCAGGCTCGCCGTGGAAGACCCGCTGGTACGCCCAAAGCAGGTAAAGCGCAGCAAGGATCACACCGGCGGTGGCCACGACAGTCCACCACCGTGCGGTCTGGAATGAGCCAAGCAAGATCAGGTACTCCCCGACGAAACCATTGAGTCCAGGCACACCAATCGACGACAGCATCACGATCATAAAGCCAGCGGCAAAGATCGGTGCCACCTTTTGGATGCCGCCGAGTTCGGAAATTTGGCGGGTCTTGCGACGCTCGTAGATCATTCCGACGAGGAGGAACAAGGCGCCCGTGGACACGCCATGGTTAACCATTTGGAGGACAGAACCGGAAATCGCCTGGGAAGTGAAGGCAAACGTACCCAGGATGATGAACCCGAGGTGAGCGACCGACGAATAAGCCACGAGTCGCTTGAGATCCTTCTGCATCGTCGCCGCAATTGCGCCGTATACGATGCCGATCACCGCAAGGGTCAGCCAGAGAGAACGGCTCCACACCGCAGCCTCGGGGAACAGATACAGGCCGAAGCGGAGAAACCCGTACGTACCAAGCTTCAACATGACGCCGGCGAGGACAACCGAACCAGCCGTGGGCGCCTGCGTATGGGCGTCTGGGAGCCAAGTGTGTAGCGGGAAGATTGGCACCTTGACAGCAAAGGCAATGGCAAAGGCGAAGAACAACCAACGGCCAGTGTTCGCTGCAAAGTTAGCGCCTTCGGCGATCTCGACGAGGTCGAAGGTGAGCCGGCCTAAGTCCTCTCGGGCGAGCATTGCAGTGGCGATAAGCCCGACGAGCATAAACGCCGAACCAAACATGGTGTAGAGGAAGAACTTTGTCGCAGCGTAAACACGGTTCTCGTAGCCCCAGCCGCCTATAAGGAAGTACATCGGCACGAGCACGATCTCGAAGAAGATGAAAAATAAGAAGAGATCAAGTGAAAGGAACGAACCCATCACACCGGCTTCGAGCATCAACAGCCATGCCAGGTACGGCTTCTCGTCGTGATGTGGGTCAATGCCGACGATCACGAGCGGGAAGAGCACTCCGGTCAGCACGACGAGGAACAGCGAAATGCCGTCGACACCGACGTGATACGAAATACCCCACTGTTCGATCCACGTGTGCTGGGAGCTGAACTGGAATCCAGCCTCGCCCATCTCAAACGACGAGAGGAGCCAGATGCTCATGGCGCCCACACCAACCGAGGTCATCAGCGCGATGAGCTTGGCGATTTCGGGTCGACGTTTCGAACTGATCGCCACGGCGCCTGCGCCAACGACCGGCACGAGGACCAACATCGTGAGAATCGGGAAAGCGACCGCACCACCGTAGGAGTCCTCGGCGGCAACCAGCCCGGCCATCATCATTTCGGTCAACGGGACCATCACAGAATCCCTCGAATCACAACAAACCACCCGAGGAGCAAGACCACTCCGATGCCGATCACTCCGGCGTATTGACGCAAGTATCCAGTTTGGCCCTTACGGACCTGATTCGACGTCTCACGCACCAGGGCGGCCACGCCATTCACGGTGCCGTCGATGACCTTCCCATCGAAATCTGCAACACCTTGGAATCCCTTTCGGCCAGGGTTGCCCATGAACCACGAAATTGCTCGGTCATAGTGCCAGCCGCTCGCGAACAGCTCGGGCTCAATTGGTTTAATGCGCCTCTTCTCATACACGAGATATGCGCCAAAGATGCCAATGACAGCACACGCAACTGCGATGCCAATCAGGAGGACCTTGTTGTCGTACGCCCAGGTGTCCTTGATGACAGCTTCGCCGATACCACGCTGCTCAGGACCCTCGCCGAACTCGACTAGCGGGTGCAGCCAATCAAGCAGTTTGTGTTGCATGCTCTTCGGAATGAAGCCAAGCGAGGGCAGCTGAATGATGCCGCCGGCCATCGACAACCCAGCGAGGACAACCAACGGAAGCAGCATTGTGGGCGGTGACTCATGGGGTTTGAACTCGCCGTGGGCGCCATGCGTGACCGGCTCGGGCACTGCACTGGCCCCGGCGTCATCCACCTCGAGGTGAGCTGCTTCTTCGGCATTCGCGTGAGAGCCCCACTTCTGCTCGCCGAAGAAAGTCATGATGACCTGCCGGGTCATGTAGAAGGCGGTGAGGATTGCGGTCACGATGCCGACGATGTACAGCGCCGGGCTCTCGGCCAGAGCAAACAACAGGATCTCATCTTTGGACCAAAAGCCAGCGAACGGCGGCACACCAGCAATAGCAAGCCAGCCAATGATGAATGTGCTCGCTGTGATCGGCATGAACTTGAGGAGCTTGCCCATCTTGCGCATGTCTTGCTCGTCGTTCATCCCGTGGATGACCGAACCGGACCCTAAGAAAAGCAGCGCCTTGAAGAAAGCGTGAGTGACCATGTGGAAAATCGCGGCGACGTATGCGCCGGTGCCGACGGCTAAAAACATGTAACCGAGCTGTGAAACCGTTGAGTAGGCCAACACCTTCTTGATGTCGTTCTGCGTCAACGCAATGGTCGCAGCAAACAGCGCTGTGATCGCGCCGGTCCAGGCAATGAGCATCGGCACCCAGTCGGCGGCAGCACCGAGGACCGGGTTGATCCGAACCATAAGGAATACGCCGGCCGTGACCATCGTGGCCGCATGGATGAGCGCCGACACCGGTGTCGGGCCGGCCATAGCGTCAGGTAGCCAGATGTAGAGCGGCAGTTGAGCAGACTTGCCAACGGCGCCGACAAACAGCAGTGCAGCAATGCCTGTGGCGGTTGCCTGAGTCATTGTGCCCGCAAGTGCACTGTCGTTGATCACCGCGTAGTCAACCGAGCCAACCGCACCGAACGCCAGAAACATCGCCAGCATTACGCCAAAGTCACCAACGCGATTGGTGACGAAGGCCTTCTTACCGGCTGTGGCGTTGGCATTCTTGGTGTGCCAGAACGAGATCAAGAAGTACGAGCACGTGCCCACACCTTCCCAGCCGAGAAACGTCACCAGCAGGTTCGAGCCCAAGACCAGCAGCGTCATCGAGAGGACGAAGAGGTTGAGGTAGAGGAAGAACTTTGAGAACTTTGGGTCACCGTGCATGTAGCCGACCGAATACAGGTGGATCAACGCGCCGATACCGGTGACGAACAAGAGCATCGTCGAACTCAGCGGATCAACCAGGAACGCCATGTCGATCTGCAAGTCACCAACCGGCACCCACGAGAAGATGTTGACAACTTCAGACCGGGATTCGGACTCGCGAGACAGTAGTTCGAAGTACACGGCCACGGCCGTCACGAAGGACAGCAAGACCATGGCGGTCGCGAGATAGCCGGCCTTGGGTTCGCCCAACTTTCGGCCGACGACAAGGATCGTTAGAAAACCGACCAGCGGGAAGAAGGGAACCAACCAAACGAGATCGATCATGATTAGCCCTTCAGTTCCGCAAGGTCGTCAGCGGTGGCGCCCGGTTTGCGGCGCAGGATCGACACAATGATGCCGAGGCCAACCACCACTTCGGCAGCAGCCACGACCATCACGAAGAAGACTGCGGTCTGGCCGTTGATGTCGCCCAACTTGGTGGCGAGCGCCACGAAAGTAAGGTTGGCTGCGTTGAGCATCAGCTCAATGCACATGAACATGATCAGCGGATTGCGACGAATCAGCAACCCGGACGCCCCAACGCTGAACAACAGGGCGGCGAGGATCAGGTACCAGGACGGTTCGATCGCACCGATCATTTGGCTGCTCCCGGCGAGGTCGGTAGCGACGCATCAGTGTCTTCAGTATCGGCCTTCGGCCACTTGCGGGTGAGGACGACCGTTCCGGCTACCGCTACCACGAGTAGAACGGAGGTGAGCTGGAAGGCAAACACGTGGTCGCCGTACAAGTTTTCGGCGAGCTGCTTGATGTTGCTGTCGTGGTCTCCGGTCTCGGTGGCAACGTCGATGCCATCACCGACCGCTCCGGGCAGCACCGTGCTGCTGTCAGCCTTGATAACCGCTGCGGTAATCAACGACCCGAGCCCAAGGCCCATGATCGCAGCAAGTGGACGCTGGACCTTGATTGGCTCGATCGACAGGTCCATGGCGTTGTCGACACCGAGCAACATGATGACAAACAAAAACAGCACCACGATGGCTCCGGCGTAGACAATGACCTGTACCGCAGCGAGGAAGTGAGCTTCCTGCGCTACGAACTGCACGGCGATGCCGAACAGTGTCATGACCAAGCCAAGTGCGGCGTGCACCGGGTTCTTCAGCGTGATGACGCCAATGGCGCCGCCTAGCACCATTGCAGCCGCTGCGAAAAAGACAAGATATTCGAGAAACGTGGTATCCATCAGCAGTAGCGCTTCACCGTTTAACGACCTTCACGGGACGATCTCCACGATCCCGATCGGGATCATGAGCGTCTCGCTCGGCCTGCTTGGGTTCGGGGGCACGCAAACCGTAACCGAGTTCGTTGCTCCAACCCACCTCCCCTTCGAAAGTTGCGTCGCCCGATGGAGACGTGGCGCGCATCCAACCTGACGTTTGGTCGTCTTCGCCGTCGCGCCAATCCTCCCATGGAAGCCGTTTAGCTTTTCCTGTCTCGTCAACTACGAGCTCGGACTTTGTGTAAATCGCGTCCTGGCGGTCCGTGAACGAGAACTCGAACATTTTCGACTCGGTGATGGCCTCGGTCGGGCACGCCTCAACACACAGGTCGCAGTGAATACAGCGCAGATAGTTAATCTCGTAGATCCAACCGAAGCGCTCTCCCGGCGATGTGGGGTTCTCGGGGTCGTTGTCGGCGCCGCGTACGTGGATGCACTTGGCCGGGCAGACGCCAGCGCACAGCTCACAGCCGATGCACTTCTCCATGCCGTCTTCGTAGCGGTTAAGGACGTGACGCCCATGCAACCGCTCAGGCTTAGCGATTTTTTCGTCGCCTTGCGAGTCGGGCGCCATGTCCTCCCTCTTCTTGGCACGCCGACCACCGGAGTACTGGGTGGTCACCTGCTTGCCACCGAAGAGGCGGTGCTGGCGAAGTGGAACGAGGAAACCTTCGAAGTAACCCATCAGTTGGCGGCTCCCTTGCTTGAAGCGGACGGTGACGTCACTGGGCTCAGTGAGCTTGATGCCTCACGATTCTTGCGGCTCACATTGAGTGCCGCTGCAAACAAACCGACCGCAATGACCCCGATGAGGCTGGCAATGCCGACCACCCGAAGACTGGCCACGTTGTCGCCGTTAGCAAATTGACGGAGTGCAGCGAGCACTAGGAACCAACCGAGAGACACCGGAATGAGGATCTTCCAGCCGAAGTCCATCAGTTGGTCGTAACGAAGTCGGGGCAGGGTAGCTCGGAACCAGACGAACATGTAAAGGAAGAGCAGCAGCTTGGCAACAAACCAGATCGAGCCTTCGATGTAGCCCGGGATCACCGGAATGTCGAAGAGCCCCTGGGGGCCACCAAGGAAGAGCGTCACCATGACACCCGACATGGTGATGACGTTCATGAATTCAGCGAGGAAGAAGAGCGCAAAGCGAATCGAGGAGTACTCAGTGTTGAACCCGCCGACAAGTTCCTGTTCGGCTTCGACAAGATCGAACGGTGGCCGGTTCAGTTCCGCTGTTGTAGCTACGACGAACACAAAGAACGGGAGCAGGCCGGTAGTGATGATATTCCAGTCGACAAAACGATCCTGGGTTTGCACAATGCCGTTAGTACTCAATGTACGGGACGACAGCAATACCGCCGCCAGGCTGAGACCGAGAGCTGCTTCGTACGAAATCATCTGGGCAGTGGCCCGAACCGCTCCGAGGAGCGGGTACTTTGACCCCGACGCCCAACCAGCGAGCATGATGCCGTAGACCGCGATGCCGCTTAAAGCTAGGACGAGAAGAATGCCGACCGGAGGGTCAGCGAGCTGAACGCGGGTGACTTGCCCGAAGATTGTGATGGATCCGTCTTTGCCGTCGGAAAAATCCCCGCCGAGCGGGATGACTGCCCAGACGAGAAAGGCAGGGACGAAGGCCAAGAAAGGAGCGAGGCGAAACACGATGCGGTCAGCCCGATTTGGCAGCAGATCTTCTTTAAAGAAAAGTTTTATACCGTCGGCAAGGGTCTGCAGCAGCCCGAAGGGGCCAGCTTTGTTCGGTCCAACTCGGTTCTGCATGCCCGACACGACTTTGCGTTCGAACCACACCATCAGCATCGTGCCAACGAGGCCGAGTACGAAGACGATGAGGACCTTGGCCAAAATGATGAGGATCGGCGTCCACGCCAGTTTGCCTTCGGTAATCGGGTCAATCGCAACGAGGCCGTTCAGAACTGCGTCCATCGGCAGTACATCACGGAGTTGAGAAGACAGCATCAGATTCGTTCGATTCGGACGTCGGTGGTGGCCGCAGCAGCATCGATGATGTCTTCGATACTGCCAGTTCCAGACTGATTGAACGGTGACCACACGACGCCGCGCGGGACGTTGTAGTTAGCAACGACCGGCAGCACTGCTGCGGCCTTGGCGCTGATGAGCTTCACGTCGGTACCGGCCTCGACGCCGATGCCGTCGAGGTCAAGCGGATGCACATGTGCACCCGTGCCTGGTGCCAGCTTTGCAATCGACGGCGACATTGCCGTACTGACCGCCCGGTCGTACAGCTTCCGGCTGACGACCAGCCGGTAGTCGTAGCTGTTTCGACCAGCAACTTCGACGTTGACATCAGGGAGTGCGGCTGCGGGCTGGATCGACATCACACCATCGATCGATGCGGCAAGGGCTGTTCGAGTGGCCGCAGGAAACAACGGTGCTGTTGATGCGATCGCATCCGTGACATCGTCGACCGTTGCGACGTTGCTGAGCGGATGGTCTACTCCAAATGACCGGTCCCCGATCGACATGGCTAGTTCGACGGCGATCATCCAGTCGGGACGTGCCGTTCCTCTGGCGGTGACTTGCTGGGCCAGTGTCGTTACCCGGCCTTCAAGGTTTGTCGTGGTGCCCGACTTCTCACCATAGGCCGATGCTGCCAGGACGATGTCAGCGAGTTGGGTGGACTCCGATGGGTGCGTGTCGACCGAAATGATCCGACGTGCCCCGGCGAGCGCCCGACGCGCGAGTCCCGTGTCGGGACAGTCATTGAGTGGGTCACTGCCGACCAGAATCAGCAATCCGATCTTGCCGTCGGCTGCGGCATTGAGGGCTGCGATGGCATCACCATCGGAGCTTGTCGGTGCCATGCCAAGCGAAAGTGCGCCGACAACGTTGCCTCGCCGTAGGGCGGGGAGCACCTTGGCGGCAGGGACAGCTTTGAGCACATTCTGGAGCGCTGCGATCGTCGCATTGCTGGACTCGGCGAGATTCGGTCGACCCACGACGATGACAACCGGACCGCTGGCGAGTTGCGCGGCGATGTCGGCATCACCAATCGCCGTCCGAACGGCTTCTTGCTGGGTGCCTGGCTCGTAGCGGATGCTCTTCCAGGCGTACTGCGACATTCCGGTGTCGACGGCGGAGAATTCGAGAATCTTGCTCCGACCCTTTTCTGCTGCGTCGCGCAAGCGGAGATATAGGACGGGCAGCTCTTCTTTCAAATCAGGGCCGATCAGCACGATGGTCGAAGCGTTGGCCGCTTCGTCGATTGTTGCTCGCTTCTGACCGAGAACCTCGATCGGCAGTCCGTCCCCTAGTTGTGCATCACGGTATGGAGTGTCGATCGCATCAGCGAGTTGGCCCCATGCGAAGGCGTCCTCATTCGAGCCTCGCGCGCCACCGAGAATCGCAATGCTCTGTGGCCCACCAGTGCTGAGGGCTTCGTTAATAAGTGCGGACGCAGATGTCATCGCGCTGTTCCACTGCGTCTCGACGAGTCCTGCGTCGGTGCGGATCATTGGATTGTTGATCCGGTGATCGGAGCTGGTCGCTTCGAAATTGAAGCGACCGCGGTCGCACAGCCAGCCGTGATTGACCGGGTCGGAATCGACGCCTTGATAGCGGAGCAACTCGTCACGACTCGACTGGATCACCATACGACAGCCGACTGAACACGTTGTGCAGGTGGACTCCTGCTGTTCGAGGTCCCACGGCCGCGCCTTGAAGCGGTAGGGCTCGGCGGTGAGGGCGCCTACCGGGCAGATCTGCACGGTGTTGCCCGAGAAATATGACGCAAACGGCTCGTCTGTAAACGTCATAACTTGGGTGTTGTTACCGCGTTGGGTGAAGTGAATGAGCTTGTCGCCCGCGACTTCGTCAGCGAATCGGGTGCAGCGATCGCAGAGAATGCAGCGCTCGCGGTCGAGCAGAACCAAGTCACTGATCGGGATCGGCTTTTCGTAGTGACGCTTCTCTTCGACAAACCGACTTTCGCCGGGGCCGTGCGAGAACGCTTGATCTTGCAGTGGGCACTCGCCGCCCTTATCGCAGACCGGGCAATCGAGCGGATGGTTGGCGAGCAGCAACTCGACCATGCCCTCTTGGGCCCGCTTTGCTGTGGGCGATTCGGTCTCGATCTTCATGTCGGGCGACACGGTGATCATGCACGATGGCTGCAGCTGCATGCCGCGCCCGGTGTCGACCTCGACAAGACACTGTCGACACATTCCAACCGAACTCATCCGCGGGTGATAGCAGAAATGCGGGACTGTGGCCCCGTTGCTCTCTGCGACCGCAATGACCAAGTCACCCTTCTGAGCAACGATCTCGTGACCGTTCAGAGTGACGGCGACGGCGTTGGGATCTAGCTCGGGCTCGGGCGCCACTTCGATTGATTCATCGTCCGTCACCTCGGCAGGGACATCGGTCATGCGTCAGCTCCTGAGAATGCGGTGACGGGAATCGAGACTCGCTTTGGCACCTTGGTCACAATGGCTTCGAACTCTTCAGGGAATAGCGTCAGTGCTGAGTGCAACGGCGCCCAAGCAGACGGTCCGACGAAACAGATCGTGGTCATCTTGTACGGGAATGGGACCGCTTCAAGGCCAAGCCGTTTGCTCGACGCATGTGGCATGTCACCTGGGCAAATCGTCTGGCCAATTTCGCGCATCTGATCGAGGTCAGCGTCAGTGCCGTGGCCAGCGACGACGCGTTCAAGCATGCGCATCAGCCACGTGCCGCCCTCGCGACACGGCGTGCACTTGCCACACGATTCGTGGGCGTAGAACTTGGTCAATGTGTAGGCAGCGTGGGGAACGTCGGTCGTAGAGTCCATCACCATGATGGCCCCTGACCCAAGCATCGAACCCGCTGCACCGGCTTCCTTACCTTCGAACGGAATGTCGAGTTGATCTTCGACGAACCAGGGCGCTGAGCCGCCGCCGGGCACGAATGCCTTAAGGTCGTTATCGTCACGAATCCCCTGACTGAACTCGTCACCATAAATAATGTCACGGAATGTCGTTGAGCCATTGATGATCTCATAAACGCCCGGACGCTTCACATGGCCTGAGACGGCAATCATTCGAGTACCGGGTGAGGTCGGTGTGCCGATAGCTGTATACGAAGCCGAACCGTTGAGTGCAACGAATGGCAGGTTCGCAAGTGTTTCGACGTTGTTGACGATCGTCGGCTTGCCGTACAAACCGACAGCAGCCGGGAAGAACGGCGGCTTGAGCCGTGGCATACCCCGCTCGCCTTCGAGCGACTCAATCAATGCAGTCTCTTCACCGACGACATATGCGCCTGCTCCCCAGTGCAAGACGATGTCGACGCTGAAGTCGGTGCCAAGAATATTCTTGCCAATGTAACCCGCAGCATATGCGTCGTTCAGCGCAACAGCGATCCGCTCCTGCGCCAACGCCATTTCACCGCGTACGTATAAGAAACACTGCGACAGACCAGCGGCGTAGCAAGCGATGAGGCAACCTTCAATCAACTGATGCGGATCGCGCTCCATGAGGAGACGGTCCTTGTAGGTGCCGGGCTCTGACTCGTCGCCGTTGACCACGAGGTAACGCGGCCACACGCCCTGCGGGGTGAAACCCCATTTCACGCCAGCCGGGAACCCAGCACCGCCGCGACCGAGCACGGTCGAGTTGCGGACTTCGTCGTGCATCTCTTGCGGGCTCATCTGTAGGCACTTTTTCAGACCGTTGTAGCCGTCAGTCGCAAGAAAGCGTTCGAGAGTGAAGCTGTCCTCGTATTCGAATCGCGACGTGACCACCTTGGGTCGGTCACCGATGTAGAACCCTGGGATGTAGTCGTGAGTGACAGCACTTGAAGAGTTGATGGTGCTCATTGTCAGTTCCTCTCTTCCGGAGCAGGGACCGGAATCCAGGCGGGACCACCTGTGACGTCGTCCGGAGCAACAGCGCCAACGCCTTTGTCGACGGGGATGTGCTGGCGCTGCGTGCCGAGCGTGCCGTGTGGTGGCACCTCACCTTCGAGCTTGCCTGAGCGTAGGTCGTCGATCATTTCGTCAAAGTCGGCGTGCGTGACTCGGTATTTGTGGCGATAGTTGACCTGAAGGCATGGCGCCTCGGTGCATGCGGCTTGACATTCAGCTGGTTCGAGCGTGATGAGGCCGTCGGCAGTGGTGCCACCTGCCTTCACTCCGAGCTTTTGTTCAGCATGGTGAAGCAATTCTCCAGCGCCGAGAAGTGCACACGACAGTGTCGTGCACACGTTGACGACGTATCTGCCGACGGGTTCGAACTTGAACATCTCGTAGAACGACGCTGTGCCGAGTACTTCGGCCGGCGTGACGTTGATGAGTTCAGCGATGTGCCGCATTGCGTCTTTCGTGACGTAGCCGTTCTGTTCTTGGCTGAGGTGCACGAGCGGGATCAATGCCGACTTCTGTTTCGGGTAGTGGCTGATGATCTCCTTGGCCAGCACCACGTTGTGATCGGACAGACGGCTCATCAGCTGTCTCCTGCTTGGTCGTCGGTGAACATGAACGTGTCGAGGAACGCCTGGAATTGCTCGGTCTGCCCTGAGAACCCAAGGGCGAACGATTGGTACAAGCGGAGTCCATCGACGAAAACGAGAGCATTGCCGTCACTGGAGTTTGCGCCGTCGACGACGTCGAAGGCGAACGCGACGCCCGGGACTCCATCGCTCTCGACAAATTGGGAGTCAACAAGAGTCCCTCCGATGTTGGCGATGGCACCGGCGCGTGCTGAAAGAAGAACAACTTCGGGATCACTGCCAATTGAGTCTTCGGGATAGTCGAACACCGACGTGATGTATGCCGCGTTGGCACCATCTTCATAGATGAACCCCTTAGCAGTGACCTGGCCTGTTGGGAGCGGAACGACGAGCGGTGTAGGTGATGGCTCGCCAGGGAATGTAATGACGTAGTCCTCAGTCGGCGCGGAGAACACGAATCCGTCGGTACTGGCACCATTGGTAGCGGCTGGTTCGGTCTGGATCGAGCCTGGTACAGCGGTCTCCATCGCATCAGAGTTCGCTGGATCGGTGTCAGCGCTGACACCAACGACGTCATCGCCAGTCGAACATGCTGCGCCGCTCACGGCAAGCGCTACGAGCACGACAGTGCCCAGAGCAACGGAACGGGGTCTCATCGGTCAACGCCACCTAGCACCGGATCGACCGAGGAAATGATAGCCACTGCGTCGGCGACTAGTCCGCCGCGCATCATGTGCGGCAGGCACTGAATGTTGACAAACGACGAATCGCGCATGTGAATGCGATACGGGTTTGGTCCACCATCGGACGCGATGTAGCAGCCGAGTTCACCGCGCGGGCTCTCAAGAGCGGCGTACACTTCGCCCTCGGGCACTTTGAAGCCCTCGGTGAAGATCTTGAAGTGGTGAATGAGCGCTTCCATCGACTCATCGATCCGGGCGCGCGGCGGCGGGGTGACCTTCTTATTTTGAATTCGGTAATCGCCCTGCGGAATGCGCTCGACAATTTGACGCACCAGGTTCATCGACTCACGGATCTCGGCAAGCCGGATTGCGTACCGGTCGAATGCATCGCCGTACGAGCCGACGACGACGTCGAAGTCAAGATCGTCGTAGTGCATGTATGGCTGATCGCGACGGAGGTCCCACTCGACACCAGTAGAGCGCAAGATGGGCCCGGTTGCCCCTAAGGCAAGAGCTTCACTCGGCGTGATGACGCCGACCCCTTGCAGACGTTCCCGCCAGATTGGCTGACCAGTCATCAACGTGTCGTACTCATCGAGACGGGGCGGCAGGAGATCAAGAATCCGAAGGACTCCATCACGCCAACCGGTCGGAAGATCTGCTGCTAGGCCACCAGGACGGATGTAGTTGTGATTCATGCGGAGGCCAGTGACTTCCTGGAAAAACCGCAACACTTCTTCGCGCTCACGCCAGCCATAGATCATCATCGATACGGCACCGAGATCCATTCCATTGGTCGCCATGAACAACAGGTGGCTCGACATTCGGTTGAGCTCAGACAACAGCATGCGAATCCAGATGGCTCGCTCGGGAATATCGCCGTCGATTCCGAGTAGTTTTTCTGTGGCCATCGAGAACACGAGCTCGTTGTTGAGCGGGCTCAGGTAGTCCATGCGCGTGACATTTGTCCCGCCCTGCATGTACGTCAGTTGCTCGCCGGTTTTCTCCATCCCGGTATGGAGGTAGCCGACGATGGGCTTGCACCGCAGAACGGTCTCGCCCTGCAATTCGAGCATCAACCGGAGCACGCCGTGCGTCGACGGGTGCTGGGGACCCATGTTGATGATCATTGTCTGATCTTCTTCAGGGTCTTCGGGTAAATCCCCAAGGTTGGCAGCCTCAGCCTCGCTCATTCGCAGGACAGAACCAACCTCGCGCATGAGCTCGCGCGCAGTAGTCTGGCTGCGGGGTTTGAGGGTTTGTGCCCCTTCATCGGTGCCCGCTACGAACAGGTGATAGTTGGTGCCAGGATCGGGCGTATTGACAGCGAGGTCGATACCTGCTGCGGCCACTTCAGCTCCAGTCAACGTCGTTGGCATGAGTTCGTCAGAGTTCATCCCTGCCTGAGAGTCGTCGGTGATACTCATCAGGCGTTGGCTCCCTTGAACTGAACCGGGATCCGGCCCACTTCATAGTCTTTTCGCAGCGGATGCCCATCCCAATCCTCGGGCATGAGAATTCGAGTGAGGTCCGGATGCTCAGCAAACTCGATGCCGAACATGTCAAAACATTCACGTTCCATTGCTTCGGTGCCTGGGTACAGATCAAATAGCGATGCCACTATGGGCGCAGCCGCTGGCACTTGCACCCGGATGCGAGTACGTCGACGATTGCTGAGATCAAGCAGGTTCACGACTACTTCAAAACGTTCGGCAGCGATTCCATCGGGCAGTGATCGCCCCATGAAGTCGAGGTAATCAACCCCACAGAGATCGACGCACATTGTGTAGCCCTCGTCGTCAAGCGCCTTAACGACGTCGAGATACTGCCCGACCGTCGCATGGATGACTTCTTGGCCGAGTGAATCTGTAACCGGGCAGCCGTGGATCATGGGCGTTGCATCCTCCGCCGCTTCAGAAACCTCGGTAGTGGTCTGATCGTCACTCATTTCTTGGCTCCGAGGAGAACGGGTGTGGCGCCGCCTTCAATGTGTTCAACGTGCACACCAGCACCAGCACCAGTCTCGGCACGACGCTTCATGATCTCGTTGGTCTCAATCAGTCCATGCAGGGTCTCGATCGCGTGGATCAGCGTTTCTGGCGTCGGTGGGCAACCCGGGGCATAGACATCGACTGGAACAATCTGGTCGACGCCCTGCACGATCGCATAATTATTGAACATGCCGCCGGAGCTCGCACAGACGCCCATCGAGATAACCCATTTGGGTTCCATCATCTGGTCGTAGACCTGACGGAGGACAGGTGCCATCTTCTGACTCACGCGACCTGCGACGATCATGATGTCGGCCTGACGCGGCGACGCGCGGAACACCTCCATCCCAAAGCGCGAGATGTCGTAGTGCGCAGCGCCGGTGGCCATCATCTCGATTGCACAGCAAGCCAACCCAAAGGAAGCCGGCCACGATGAGCGTGAGCGCGACCAATTGACGAGGTCTTCGACCTTGCCTGTAATGACGTTATGTGTGAGCCCGCCGAGTCCATCGTCGAGCACATCGTTGACGATGCCCATGTTGTGATTCCCTTACGAAATACGGCTGGATATCAGGGTTGAATAAGTCCCTGGGTCTGGTATGCAGAGGTTATGCGGCTTCAACGCCAGAGCCGTCGTCATCAGGAAGTCGCCCCTCGGCACCGACTCGACGGATCGTCGAAGTAACCGTGCGTTCGGGCGACACCATGGCGGCGTCAGCCTCAAGGCTGCGGTACTTCTGGATCGGGCCCCAATCGAGGCCACCTCGGGCCACTTCGTACACGAAGGTGAGGAAGAAGATCACCGAAAATGCAAGGATCGCCCAGAAGCCGTAAAACCCGAGCCCATCACGATTGACCGCATACGGGTACACGAAGATGATCTCGATATCGAACATAATGAACAACATGGCAACGATGTAAAAGCTGACCGGGAAACGCTCTGGAGGCTCACGAGTCGGCACGATGCCACATTCGTACGGTGCCTCTTTAGCCGTCGAGGGCCGATGCGGCGCAAGAAGGCGTGATGCCGTGAAGCTCAGACCCCCAAAGATGATTGCCAGGATCATCAGCGCCACCACGGGTAGGTACTGTCCCATGGATCAGGCCGTAGCGACTGCGGAGGAAAGGTTGTGCCTCAAAATTCGCTCACGGCGATGCAGCAGATAGCACAGCGCAAGGAAAATTGCGCCACCGCCGATGGTCAGCACAACGGCTGGTTGGCGCTTCGCACCGAGATCGCGGATCATGTAGACGTACTGCTTTTGTGCCTCCTCATCAATCTCAGCCTTAGCAGGTGCTCGACCCGGTTCGGTCCGTACCGGCACTAATGGGGAGACTTCGACCACGGTGTAGTGCGGTTTGTGAAAAAACGCCACAAAGTCGAGCGATTCGTTGTTAGCAATGAGCGGATAGCGCTCTCCACCGACATCAAACACGTCAGTAACTTCGTACTGCCCAGCTGTGAGCGCGCCGTCTTCTTCTAAAAACTCGCTCGCCGCAGCCTGAGCTTGGCCGTAAGCCGGGTCGTCTTGACTGATCTGGATGTAACCCTCAGTCAAGAACTGGCCAGCAACAATCTCATTCAACTCACTCGGGCTCGCTCCGTCGTACCCTTCTGGCAACGATTCCAGAGCACCTGCTGAGCGCAGCGACGGTACGTCCTGGATGATCGTCACACCGGGAATCGCGACCCACGCCGGCTCAGGCCCCTTGAGACCGATCCCGTAAATCCACCATGTCATGCCCATTAGCACCATCCAACCCATCAAACCGGTGAGGGATACTAAGAACGACAGGCGCGATCCGATGTTGGTCGCCAAGATCATGTAGACGCTGCCCATCAGCACGACCACGCCCATCACGACGGTGAGCAAGCCGCGGATTTCGGGCTCCCATCCAATTGCCAACAGCGACATGTTGCTCACAAACTCCGTACGTATTCGACAACAGCTTCAATTTGCTCATCGGTGAGCATTGCCCCAAATCCTGGCATACGACCACTGCCCTGACCCTGGTTACCGTAGACCTTGCCATACTCCGAGCCATTCTTGATGAACTCGATCATGTCCGATTCGTTGTTAAAAGTACTGTTAGTCGAGCCGCCAGTGAGGTTCCACCCGTAGGCGCCCTGTCCGGTCTCGCTTGGGTCTCCGTAACTCCAGCCTTGCGTGTGGCAACGTGCGCAACTGTACGCGCCCGACCCCAGTTCTAAGTTGAAGATTGCTTCACCTACGCTACTTACTTCCCCCGACGCTACAGCGGCGTCAATTGAGGCTTGGATATCTTCAGCAATGTCAGTTGGCACCGTGCCGCTTGCACAGAGTTCTTGACCATAGAAATCAGCTGCCTCTACCTCGCCTGGACCGCACTCAGACCGCGGGAGTTGGATTGATTTCAGATACTCGAGCACGTTGTCGATCTGTTGAGTGTTCATCGGGCCGCCGCCAATAAGCCCCCACGGCGACATCGGGGAGAACGGCCGGCCGTAATTCAAAATGAACCGGACCTCGTCTACGTCAAAGCGGTAGTAGATGGTGTTCAAGGCAGGAGCTTTCCAGTTCACGGCCGTGACCTCGCCGGTAAGTTTATCAGTCACCGTGAATGGTGCTTCACCCCCGACGGCAGCCATACCACCGTGACACCCGGCGCAGTTGAAGCCGCCCTCGGCAGTCGGAGCAAACAACTGCGAGCCCCAGCTGGCATACCGGTTGTTCCAACCGAGCGCTGCACCCTCTTGGCGGCCAGGCTCAAGAATCCAGACAACCGGAAGTCCAATCACGACAAGGACGAGCAGGAGCACACCAAATAGTTGAACCCTCTCGAGGCGAGAGCCCTCGAGAGTCTCATCGTCGTAGTACTCCTTACGGTTTGCCGCAAGCTCGATTTCTGATCCGACTTCCTTGCGGCCAGCTACGACGTTGAATATGCCGTACACCACCCATCCGACGGTGATGATCACGAGGCTGAGAACAGCGATGTTGGTGGTTGTTGAGCCGAGTACCACAGGAGTCGACAGCGTGGAAGAAAGGACAGGCGTCATCAGTGTTCGTCTCCGCCCGTGCAGTGCGGGCCTTCTGCTTCTTGGCCGGTGGTATTAACACCGATCGGGGGGCCAGTGACGGTCGTACCGGTATCAATGGTCACGTCTTCTGTAGGTGAAATGGTCGCAGGAAAGCGGTCCATGCCACGAGGGGCTGGTCCAGCTTTCTTCTCGCCGACCCGGTTGTACTGCGAACCGTGGCACTGACATTCGAACCACTGGCTCGTCTTACATTCAGGAATGCGGCAGCCAAGGTGCGGGCATTTCTGACTCAGGACAACGATTCCCTGCCGCATCGCAACAAGCACGTTCTCCGGGTAGACCGTCTCGGCAGCCGGCAGAGCTTCAGATGGGTAGGCCGTAATCCACGACTTGGCCTCGGGAACATAGAAGAACCCGCCGCCCTGCTTGATGCCGTTCTTGATTGCTCCAAGCTTGCCGACGCTCACTGCGCCACCAAATCCACCGGTGCCCGATGGCCAAAGAAAGCCAACAAACGCTGCTGCCGCGAAACCGCCGAGCCCGACACTCATGAGGGTGACCGTGGCGCGGTTAAAGAACTGACGACGCGAGACACCGATGACCTCAGGATCCGGCGGTGTCCAGGGCACGAGATTGTTATCACCGGCACCAACACCAACGAGTTCTTTACTTGGCGTTCGCGCCTCAACGCCCTCTGCCTCAGCGTCGGCGGCCGTGCGGGTCGCTGCTTCTTCGGCGGCGATACGACCTTGCTTCTTGGCTTCTTTCCGGCGCGTTTTGTCGCGCTTTACCGCTTCACCGGACAAAGCTCCTGCACCGCGCACATCAGACCGACGGGCAAGAGTGAAGAACGAAATGGCGCCGAGCACGACAACGACGCCGATCGCGATGGTTATGACTGCTGCGGTACTCATGGGGGTACTCCTTTGCTGTCTCTCTACTACTTCTTATTCGTCTCAGTGAGCCAAATGGATGGGGCCGAGCTACTCAGAGCTCGAAGAACAAGCCGTCTACCCACGGCAACACAAAGTTGAAGCCAGGGCCACGGAAGAACGAACCAATCATGACGAGAACGGCCCAGAACATCAGGTGCACGGTCATGATGGAGATGACGAACTTGCGATCCTCGGGCTTGTTTGACGGGTTGCGGTCGAGATACGGCGTGAGGATCAAGAAAATGATGCCGACGCCCGGCAGTGTCACCCCAGCCACCATGGGGTGGAACATCGTGAGGAGCTCTTGCAGGCCAAGGAAGTACCAGGGAGCCTTCGAAGGGTTCGGTGTGGCGTTCGTGTTGGCGAGCTGAAGCAACGGTGCGTTGACAAAAATCGAGAAGAAGAACGTAAATGCGGTGCAAGCCAGCGCCGCAACGAACTCCGCTGCAAGCAGATGCGGCCAGGTATGGACCTTGTCCACCGGTGTTGCCTTCACGTCTTGGATTGAACCCGACTTGACGACAGTGAGGAGTCGCTGGGTGTGACCACCGGGGCCTCCGCCAACGGGCACGCCAGCACTGGAGGGAGCCGCAGCAACAATGGAGCCAACCTTCTCGGCAAGCGCAACGCCACCGCCGGTTTCGGCTGCATCCACTTCGCCGCCGCCCTTCGAGGCTTTCGCCGCCTGGCTGCGCTTAAGGAGTGCGTCGGGAATGCGCGAATCGCTGGCAGGCGCGGCCGCCGGCTCTGCTACGGGCTCGGCTGCAGGTTCTGCCGACTTCTCGCGGGCCGCTTGGGCTCGCTTGAGCAGATGTTCGGGGATCTCAGTCATGAGGTCACCTCCTCATTCTTTGGCTCAATCATTAGCTCTCGCTCTCTTGTACAAACTTTAAACATTAGAAATCTCAACAGGCCGTGGTTCAAGTCACAACGGACCCGAAATACCGCCGTCTTTACGCACTCGCCAGAAATGGATTGCCATGAAGATCACGATGACGAATGGCAGGAACAGCACGTGCAGCACATACCATCGCAACAGAGTCTCAGAACCGATCTCGGCACCACCAAGCAAGACGAATCTGACCTCGTTTCCGAAGACGGGCGTATACCCCATCATATTCGTGCCCACGGTGACAGCCCAGAGCGCCAACTGATCCCACGGCAACAAATATCCGGTGAAAGACAGCAACAACGTCAGGGTCAGCAAGATAACGCCGATCACCCAGTTGAACTCACGAGGTGGTTTGTAGGCGCCGTGGTAAAACACGCGAGCCATATGCAAGAACACAGCGAGCACCATCAAATGGGCTCCCCATCTGTGCATGTTTCTGACCAGCAGACCGAATGTGACCGAGGTCTGGAGGTTTTGGATGTCATTCCAAGCTGCCGTTGCTTCCGGACGATAGAAGAACATTAAGAAAATGCCGGTCACAGTGAGCAAGATGAAAAGGAAAAAGCTCAAACCGCCGAGGCAGAGTGTGTAGCTGACCTTGACTGCATGGCGCTTCACTTTGACGGGGTGCAAGTGGTAGAGCACCGAGTTCATGATGACGTAGCTGCGATTGCGCGGGCTGTCGGTGTAGCCCTTCCGGAAAATCGAGCCCGGGCGGAAGATAGAACTCCAGGCCTGGCTGCCTTGCGTTGCGTCGACCGCCGAGTTAAGGCGATCTTTTACTGTTGGGCGTGGTTTGTCGTCAATCGTTTTTGACATGAATCTCTCTCAGAGCCTCATTCCATAGCCGTAGCCATGGTTGTTGGTACGCATGTGATAGTCACCGGCTGCCGTCGCAGCACCGGCTTTACCGAGGATGATGACCCCGGTAGGGCAGCGGTCGACGCAGAGCGCGCAGCGCGTGCAAATGTCATCATCGATCGTGAACATGAAGGCATCCGACGGGTCTGTCCCCGGCTGCTCAGTTCCGATCGCTTCGGACACGGCCGACGTGTTGACCATGTGGATGCACTTCCACGGACAGATGTCGACGCAGCCTTCACAGGCAATGCACTCTGTCTGGTCGATGTGAATGAACTGCTTCGGTTTGACGGCCTTACTCAAGTAGTCGGCGTCAACTTCCACCAGCGAGTATTCGTCGGTGAACGGCATCATTGGCGGATTGGCATCAGTCTTGGCCATTACTGAACTCCACAGCTACGCAGGCTGTACTCCAAATTTGCGTCCGGAAAATTGATCACGTCAGACGGAGCGCAGGTCGTCAGGGCGGCGAATCGGGTGACGGTCATCGTCGGTCAGGCCTTCTTAACCAAGGGACGGCCGTACGTGGAGGTCGGGAGTGCGGTCTGGGTCTCCTTATAGCGGTTTTGCCACCAGACAGCGAGGAAAATGTTCAGACCGAAGAAAACTGCATGTAACAACACGGCGACGATGTCACGGAGCGCTTCATATTGCAGGGTGATTGGGTTCCATCCGCCTTGCGATACGGGCTTGAGAAAGCCTCCCCAGCCGATCAGAAGCTTGTCTTTGCTCCATCCGAGGTCCTTGTCTGCATGGTCAATCCACTGGTGCGGCAGGACTCCATAGGTTAAAAAGAGAACTCCGAATGCGTACGTGCTCCCGATCATTGCTTCGCCCCAACTAACTGGCTTGCCTTGGGGACGACGCTTTCCGTACGGAATCACTGCCAGCGACAGACCCAGAGACGCTACGAGAGACACGATGAACGCCTGGTTGAAACCCGGCCACTTCAAGACATCAATAGCGATCATCGCAGTTGTTGCATCCATTTCATCTGGTTGTTTCAGGAGGTCATTAGGACGCTGGTGGATTTGCGCCATGTTGTCGTTTTCTGGGTCACGAGCGAAGTAAGGCGACTCGTGAATTCAATCACGAACCTTACTCGCCTGAAGAGATTGAATGAAGTCTGGCATGCAAGTGTCACGCGCGCGCCAGGTTGTGCGAAAGTGCACAAACTCAGGAGTTCCGACCGAGTTGTCGACATAATTCAACGTCCGATCAAACACCGACCAGAGTCACACCTCACAAACGCGGAGAGATTACCGATGGATTCACGCGAGTAAGAGTTGTCCATCTATCATCTACGCAGTGACTGAGATCCCCGAACATCTCCTGAAGCGGTCGCGCGAACGGCGCGACGCGATTGGTCAGGGTGGCGATGCAGCCCCCGCTACTGACGCTCCGGCGACGGCGGTCGAAAAGTCGGCATCGGCAATGCCAGCTGCGGCTCCACCACCGCCGAGCGGTCCGGCTGATCGGGTTGCGGCAGCCGAACCTGCAGCACCAAAGCCGCCCAAGCCCGACCCGCCCTACGTCGTTGCTGCCAAGCAGCGCCGCAAGGTGCCGTTCTGGGCAATGGCGACGCTGTCGCTAATGCCAGTCTGGGGCTTCATATACGTCCGAGCCTTAACCGACGGCGGCGAAGTTTCTGAGGGCCCTCTCGCGGCCGGTGCCGAGATCTACGGCAACTGCGCCAGCTGCCATGGAGGCGGAGGAGGCGGAGGCGTCGGCTACGCCTTTACGGAGGGCGAGGTCCTAAAGACCTTCCCGAACATCGAAGATCAAGTTCGCTACGTTTTCTACGGCACCGAGCAGTACAACCTTGCTGGTGTTGAGGTCTACGGCAATCCCAATCGCGAGGGTGGTCCGCACTTGACCGGCGAACGAGGTGTTATGCCTGGGTTTGGCGGACAGCTTTCTGCCTACGAAATCGTCGAGGTCATCTGCCATGAGCGCTACACGTTGGGTGGCGCCGACCCGACCAGCGAGGAATACGCATCAGAGTATGAGGCGTGGTGTTCGGGCGAGGCTCCAGTGTTCGAAGCAGTCGAATCTGGTGAACTCGATCTCCTTACTCTCGAAGGGGCAGAAGAGTTTGAGGTCAACGGAGAAACCGTGACTGTCGTTCCGGTTGGCCCGGCCCCCGTTGCCGGTAGGGCTGGCGCCGCTGTCGAGTAAATCAGCACGCAGTAGGGCGTGCGGCAGGAACAAGATGTGTTTCTCATCCGCCAAGATGAAGTTCTTATCGGGCCAGACTGTCACCGATGGCCCTGAGCGCTGATCCTCACTCCACCGACGTTCTCGTCATAGGTGGCGGCCCAGCTGGGTCCGCTGTCGCTGCGAGACTTGCGGACGAGGGCCACGACGTCACCCTCGTAGAGAAGCGGGCCGAAGGGCGACACAAGTCTTGCGGTGACCTGTTGTCTCCGCGTGCTGTTGCTGAGCTCAGTCAGCTCGAAATCGACCCGATGTCATTCGGCGGCCACCCAATTCAGGGAGTCCGAATGATTTTTGGACGCCAGAGCGCCGATGCTCCCTGGCCCGAACGCCACGGTATGCCGCATCACGCCGTGGTCATCCGCCGCGACGAGCTCGACGAACAACTTCGCCGACGTGCACGAAATGCGGGCGCAACCGTCCTAATGGGTCATGAAGCGACCACGCCAATCTCGGAGCGCGGGTTTGTACGCGGCGCCACAATGACACTGGCAGACGGCACGATCCGCGATGTCAGCGCTCGGTTCATCGTCGTTGCCGATGGCGCAAGTAGCCGATTCGGTCGAGTGCTCGGTACAAGTCGCCAACGTCGTTGGCCCTACGCGATTGCGGCACGTACATATTTCTCTTCTCCACGTCACCGCGACGCCTGGGTTGAGACCTCGCTCGGCCTCTCCGATCCGCAAGGCAATCCGGTCGCCGGATACGGATGGGTCACACCCATGGGAGACGGCAACGTCAACGTCGGTGTCGGTGTTCTGTCGAGCTACCGAGACATCAAAGGTCTCAACACGCTGAAGCTGTTGACAGCGTTCTCTGACCATGTTGCGGCGGATTGGGGCCTCGATCCGACTCAGCCTCTTAAACCCCCGACACGCCTTCGGTTGCCGATCGGTGGGTCTGTCGGCCCAAAGATGGGACCAACGTTCTTAGTCGTCGGCGACGCAGCGGGGGCGGCCAATCCATTCAGTGGCGATGGCATCGATGCAGCGTTGATGGGTGGCCGTCTCGCCGCCAACGTGTTGGATGAAGCGCTCACCACTGGCAACTCAACAACGTTGCAGCGATACCCTGTCGTCGTTGCCGAAGAGGTCGAGGCGTACCGCAAAGTCGGCCGGCTCTCCGCACGATTCCTCGGACGGCCTGCCATTTTGAAACCGGCGCTGCGTCTCGCCACACGTAGTGACGCAACCATGGGGGCGGTGCTCCGGATCGCAACAAACGCACTCCGCGACGACGACACCGCTGGTGGGGCGGAACGGGCGTATCGCCTGGCATCACTCGCAGCAAAGTTCGCGCCGAGCTGGTAGCCGAAATGGGTGTAATCGTGGTCGAGGGACTAGACGACGGAGCGTGGGTCTCTCATCTTGCTACCACGCTCTCCCACTTCGATGTATATGACGTCGCCGCCGAGGTGGAGCCCGACTCCGTTACCCACGTGGCGATGTGGCGACTCCCGACTCAGCATTTGGACGCGTACACCAACCTTGAGGGGATTCTTTTGTTGGGTGCGGGCTACGACCATCTCGACCTTGGCAGCCTGCCGAATGTTCCGGTCGTGCGTTTGATCGATCCGGCGATGGCCGATGACATCGCGCTCTACGTCCTCAGTTGGGTCATTTACTTTCAGCGCGACTTCGACCACTACGCCGCAATGCAAGCGACAGCGACCTGGCAAAGTGCCCTGAAGCCTGTCTTTGCCCGCGAGTTCACAGTCGGTGTCCTTGGCACGGGGGCGATCGGCGGCATCGTCCTTTCGACGTGTGCAGAGCATGGATTCGCCACGGTGGGATGGTCTCGTTCGGCCCACGATCGTCCGCTGAAGGACTTCTTCCGAGACTGCGATGTGGTAGTCGATCTCGTTCCGCTCAACAATGCCACCCGGGGCATCATCGGCGCACCTGAACTGACTGCACTCGGTGATGGTGCATTGATCAACGTTGGTCGCGGCGCCACGGTGGATACTCCAGCGTTGATCGGGGCACTCGACGGCGAGTTGCGCGCAGCAGTGCTTGATGTTTTTGACTCTGAGCCGCTTCCGGCCGACTCGCTGCTGTGGCGTCATCCGAAAGTGTTCGTGACTCCCCATGTTGCAGGGCGTTCTGACCCAGTGACCGCCGCACCGGTGATTGCTGCGAGCATTGCCGAACTTGGTGCCGGTCGAACTCCTCCTGGCACGATCAATCGGTGACCAGTCCCCTGATTAAAGAATCGCTCCTCGGCCACAGACGCATAATTGACACTGCACGCTTAGTGCTACTGGACGGCTCCTCTCATAAGGGTGCGTACTGGGGCTAGCGGCGACATACCAATGAAGGCCTGAATGCTGCAGTGATCGCTGACCGCAACTCGAAGCATGGACCTCGATCACGTCAGGATCGAAGGGCAACGTTGAAGCAACGCTCATGCAACGACCCGAGGGCATAGTTCTCGTAGTCGACACCGTCTGCGGCGTAGAGCGTGCGGCACGACTCACTCCAACTTAATGCCTCTGCGGATGACATGCGGTGAACGACCTGCATCACACCGCCCTCGTACACGCGGTACTCAGCCCATGTTCCCGGAAAGTCCTTGGTGCAGCCGATTTCGATCGACGGGATACGCGACTCACTCATCATCCGCACTCGGTGGCGATGAGTATGGCCAGCCGTGTATGCGATGAGATCGGTGCGCCGGGCGGCGACTTGGTCGAGCAGATCGCTGCCATCTGGATGCAAACCAAAATAAGTGTCGCTGCGCCGACCGCCTGGTTGACCGACCCATTGCTGATGGTGGCCCATTGCTATCACCGGTTGGTCGCTTGCGGCACAGACTGCGTCAAGCCAATCGATTTGCTCAGGGTCAAGTCGACCGGTAGTTTCGCCCGAAATCGTTGTGTCGAGAAGCGCAACCGTCATTCCGTCGACCTCGATTACTCGGTCACCCGCGTAGCGAGACTGATGGTGGTAACTGTCGTGATTGCCTCGCACAACGTGCAGCCGTTCACCAAATGGCACGCGGTAGCACGCTTCGAACGCCGCCCATTCCTCTGGACGCCCGTCGACCGAAAGATCACCCTTGACGATGACCGCAACGGGATCGATGCCAAGCATTTCGATTGCTGCCGTTCGGTTCATCACCTCGGGGTACGGCTCGGCACCGTCCGGCACGCGCTGCACCGGCCCCGTCGAGTGCTCATCGAGCCGGCCCGCTTCTAATTCACCGAAGTGCAGGTCGTTAACCGTGGCAATGCGTGATAGCAGCTGGCCCGGCGGGCGTGCCAAAGTGCGGGTCATGGCGCCATCGACGGTGTACTGGGTATCGGGGTCTAGCCCTTCGAGCCGCACGACTCGGGTTCCCTCGTGCGCCACGATCAGGTCATCGGCGACGGTGGTGATGGTCGTGTTCATTTGAGTTTGGGATCGTTAGACCTTGATCACGACGGAACCGACGATCTTGTCGTGCCATGTCTGATTCTTGTCGTCCCACAGCATCCACAGGTAGCCGAGGGAGAAGATCTGGCTCGAGATGAACGAGGCAAACAGTTGGCGCCCAAGTGCCTTTCCGATTCCAATGGGCTCACCGGTTGTTTCTCCGACGACTTTGACGCCGGCGATCTTGCGTCCCCAGGTCTGGCCCGTCTTACCGAGCGATCGGATGTACAACACGATGACGACGATGAAGCCGACTGCAATCAGTAACCCGCCGAGCCCGATCTGAACTCCGTTGGGCTCACCAGCAGGGCACACAATCTTGTCGCCAACGCTCACGCAGTTATTGAACGCACTGCCGATCAGGTAGCCGCCCGGGATCGCGAAGGCAACGATGAGCAGCCCATACAGAAAGCCATCCAGCAAATAGCCACCCAGGCGCTGCCAAAAGCCAGCACGCTCATGACCGTCGACTGGACTTGGTGAATACGCCTGGTATCCAGGCGGAGGCGCTGCTCCGTACGGCGGTGGTGCTCCGCCACTCAACGGTGGCGGTGGCGGTGGCGGCGGCGGGTCTATTGGAACGGTCACGTTCCCATTGTTCCAGATCAGCCGACGGTCGGCTGGCCTCTCAGCGCCAGGGGCGCAAGCGACGGACCGGCAACGGACGCGCCCACGACCGGCTGCTGAACCGCCACGCTGTGTTGCGGGGCTCAGCAACAGGGCCAAGAACGCTCGCACGTGGCCACAATGCTTCGGTTGCCGCCATGATCGCGGCAGCTTCTTCGTCGGTGGGAACGGCGGCCCCCGACACAGGGAATGACGTGTTCACGTTGCTCACACTAGGTGCCATTGCTCTATGCGCCTTCCTTGTCCATCGACTAACCGGAGCGTCGCGGTCGAACTGATGATACTTCGGCGGTCTGACCATGGAAAATGCGTCGCAACGTGTTGGCGTACCCCACGCAAATCCTGCGAAGAAGATCGGCGAGCGCAGCAAGCACGATGAACTGCGCGAAGGCGTGCGACAATCAAGGAACTTTCCATTCGTCGCATCCGCCACCGCAGAAGAGATCAAGTGGAATGCGCAGGCATTAGCCGAAAGCCGTTCGTTCTGCATCCGGCGAAATTATCCTGGGTTCGACATTCGAGCGAGTAGGTGGCCTCGTTGGCAGCGTCGACGGATCAAGGTACCAAGGTCAACGGGGATCCACCTCTCGTCCTCTTTCGTAAGCTTCGATTGGACTTCTGAAGTACCGGGGCGTTGCGGCCTCCGGTCCTCATTTCCGACTCCGGTATTGCCTCGATAGGAGCTTGGAACCGTCTCCGCACGATTAACGTCGAAAACCTCATGCTGAAACTTTCCGCGTTAGTCGCTCTTGCTACGTCGGTGATCGTTCTCGCTGGATGCGGGAGCGCTGACGACTCTCCCTCAGGTGTAGCGCCGACGGATGGCGAACTGTCGGGAACTACGTTCGGCTCGACCGACGTGACCGGCCGCGACCTGGTGCCGGGCTCAGTGGTCACCATCGGGTTCCAGGAAGACAGCATCAGTGCAAACGCTGGCTGCAACTCAATGTCCGGCACATACGCCATCACCGGCGGCATCCTCGAAGTCGGTGTCATGGCTGCGACAGAGATGGCCTGTGACGATGCTTTGATGGCACAGGACCTCTGGCTGGGCAATTTCATCACGAATGGTCCATCGATCGTGTCCTTCGGCGAGACACTTACCTTGACGGGCGACGATGTCGCCGTGAGTCTTGCCGTTCGTCCGGCCGCTGAACTCGAAGGAACGACGTGGGTCGTGACGGGCACGACTGTAGGGGACATGGTGTCGACGACTCCGAACGACACCCGGGCGTCGATGACGATCACTGACGGCGTCGCTGCGATCGAAACTGGCTGCAACAGGGGCTCCAGCAACGTGGAGGTCGCTGAGACAACAATTACGTTCGGTCCGATGATGTTGACACGCATGGCCTGCCCATCCGACCAGGCCGCACTAGAGCGGGCTGTCACGGCTGTGCTTGACGGAGAGGTCAGCTACGAACTCGACGACGACACGCTCGTGATTCGAGCGGAGGGCACCGACGATGGGATCGGTCTTACGTTCGCTGCGAACTGACCGACTCGGCGACCAAGGTTGCCCGGATGCAGAGTGAATGACTCTCAGAGTAACAGGTCATGCGCTAGCGACAACGACACTGACTCGTCCAAGAACATGGGCGGGTCACAGTGGCACGTTGCCGTGCTTGCGCCTCGGGAGTTCCTCACGCTTAGTCGACAACATTCGCAGTCCGGCGACCAGCTTGCGCCGTGTGTCAGCGGGATCGATCACATCGTCGATATAACCGCGCTCGGCTGCTGCGTATGGGTTGGCGTACTTTTCGGTGTAGTCGGCGACGAGTTCGGAACGCCGAGTGGCCGGGTCGCCAGCTTGTTGCAGTTCACGTCGGTACACGATTTCAACGGCACCTTGCGGGCCCATAACGGCCAGCTCGGCGGTTGGCCAAGCGAAAGCGAGATCGGAGCCGATCGACTTCGAGTCCATCACAACGTACGCGCCGCCGTACGCCTTGCGGGTGATCACCGAGATACGAGGCACTGTGGCCTCGCAGTAGGCGTAAAGCAGCTTCGCACCGTGACGAATGATGCCGCCATACTCCTGGTCGACACCGGGCAGGAAGCCCGGCACATCAACAAACGTGATGAGCGGAATGTTGAATGCATCGCAGGTACGGACAAACCGAGCAGCTTTCTCAGCTGACTCGATGTCGAGGACGCCAGCAAGAACCTTCGGCTGATTGCCTACAACGCCGACAGGTCGACCGTCAATGCGGCCAAAGCCACAGATAATTGACTTGGCGAAGTGAGGGAAGTACTCAAAGAATTCACCATCGTCGATGCAGGTACGAACGACGTCGGCCATGTCGTAAGGCAGGTTCGGGCTGGCCGGCAGGATGTCGCGCAACTCAGGGCAATCGCGATTGGGATCGTCAGTGCAGTCCTCCGCTGGCGGCTCTTCGAGGTTGTTCGCCGGGAGAAAGGACAGCAAGAAGCGGACGTCGTCGAGACAAGACTTTTCGTCGTCGGCGACGAACGAGGCCACGCCTGACTTGCTTGCGTGGCTCATTGCACCACCCAACTCCTCAAGGGTGACGTCTTCACCGGTGACGGTCTTGACGACGTCAGGGCCGGTAATGAACATGTGGCTGGTCTCGCGCACCATGAAAATGAAATCAGTCATTGCCGGGGAGTAGACGGCCCCGCCGGCGCACGGGCCGAGGACGACAGAAATTTGTGGTACGACACCCGAGGCACGCACGTTTCGGTGGAAGATGCCTCCGTAACTTGCGAGGCTGACTACTCCCTCTTGGATACGAGCGCCGGCGCCGTCATTGAGGCCAATCAGCGGTGCCCCTACCTTCAGCGATAGGTCCATCAGCTTGTGGATTTTCTCGGCGAATACTTCGCCGAGCGCTCCGCCGAAGACGGTGAAGTCCTGGGAGAAAACGAAAACTTTGCGGCCGTCAACAGTGCCCCAGCCCGTGATCACCCCATCGGTGTACGGACGTTCCTCGAGGCCCGATGCCTGTGCACGGTGGCGAGCAAGGAGATCAAGCTCGTGAAATGAGCCGTCGTCGAGGAAGTAGTCGATGCGCTCACGAGCGAGCATCTTGCCCTTCTCGTGTTGACGGTCGATCGACCGTTGGGATCCAGCATTGTGTGCGTCCTTGCGACGCCCAGCGAGATCGTCCAATTTCTCCTGCATGCTCACGGTCGGAAACATAGCGCGACCACACGAGAACCAAGAATGCACACATGAATCAATCGTCGGGGCGAGTGGCGCCTGCGGACGTCACGTTCAAATACCAGCAAAAAATTTCTGCCTTATGCCGCTGGCGACCACTCCACCGTCGAGGTGACCCTCAGTCATCTCCGAGTTGATCGCTTTCGCTACGGCCTGTCGTTTGTTCGGTTACAACATGACGTTGCCGCCGGCTATTGCTGCTGAGAGTAAGACGATGTCGTTGCTCCTGTCGACTTTCTTGCTTTTTGCGGGTACATCCAGTTGCCGACTGCCACCGTCATATTCAGTTCCCTATGGCATCTGAGGTCACGCCGACAAGGGGCCAGACGGACGTCAACCAGCGACAGTGGTGGTGGTTTCGATCGGGATCAGAATCGGTGCGGGGATCGTGATCGACGTGGTTGGCGCAGTGCCATCGGCTGTGGCAATCGCCACGACGATGGGGTCGCTGCGCACTATGCCTGCCCCAGTGTTGGCGTTGACCTGCAATTGCCAGTCGCCGGCCACCTCCATTGGGAGTCCGTTTGCTTCACTTCGCACGGCGCGCCCTGCTCCGCTCAACGGGACAGACTGCACGATTGCACCGGTCACTCCATCGACCGGCGGCGTGAGGACCACCTCGAGACCGATGATGCCGTCGCCAGGTTCGTCGACACGAACTTCGAGGCCGTTCAACCCGACTCGATCGTTGGTGAGCTTGACAGTGACGTCAAGAACAACGATCTCTTCGACCTCAACCAGAACTCGCCGCTCGATTGCGTAGTCGATAACGGTTTCGTTATTCACGTTGACCGGAGAAAGTGAAAGCAACCAGGAACTCGCAAGCAGAACGACCAGGCCAATCGCAGCTTCGATACCGAACGCCCGTCGCAAACGGTCAGCCATGGGGACGGTCATTTCATGGATCCGGGCCAAACGTTGTTGTGCAAACTGACGTGCGGACAGACCAACGAACACCATTGCTGCCACCAGAACAACTTTCAGCACCGTGACGCGGCCGTGGGCGTTGCTAAACAGATTGCCTCCATCAAGGCGGAACATCTGCACCAGCCCGGTGCCGATGGTGACGACAATCGCGAGCACCGAAATACGCGCGAAGCCGCGTACGGCATGGACGAGGTCCTCCTCGCCGGGCCCGGACAGAATGACGCGTGCGAGCAAGATCACTCCGCCAACCCACACGGCCATCGCCAATGCGTGAGCAATGCCAAGCAGCACGCCGAGCAGTACCAGGGGGCCATCGACGCGACCGACGCCGATCATCGCGACCGCCAGCGCAGGAAGGCCGAGCGCAACGAGTTGAGTAACGGGGTCGATGACGCGATCGGGTCTGAACGCCGCCCAGGCGGCTGCAATGACGAAGAGCAATCGGAGGAATGCGGCTCGGCCGGACCACCCGGCGTTGAGCAGATCTAGCCACGCGGCGGGGCTGAAGCCAGATCCCCAGGAGGAACCAGACACCGCTGCCGCTGCCGCTGCCGTGAAGAGCAACGTTCCAAGCAGCGCAAACCCCCATGCTGCGCGGAGGAACCGGATAGTGATCAGGTACTCAACGCCCTCGGGCCACGCCGCAGCGATCACGACAAGCGCACCAAAAACTACTGCGATGCCGAGCGTCGACAACACCCGCCCAAGCCACAGCGGTCCTGCTCCGGTCTCGACGCTGTTCAGATCAACAATCAGTGAGCCAGATGCGTTGGTACTGCCGACGGTCGGCACCGCTGTTCCTTCGCCGATACCTGCCAACGTGGTCGTCGTGTCGTTGCCTGTGTCGGCGGTGGTGGTCGGCGCCGGGTCGGTCTCAATTGAGAAGGAGATCTGTCCGCTGCCATTGGGCTCATCGTCACTATTACTTACTGTCCAGGTTGCGACGCACAGACCCTGGGGAAGGCCCGGGGCTGGGATCTCGACAGTCATAGTTCGCGCGTTGCCGCTCAACGTGGGTCGTGGCACTAGGTAGGGCTCGGTGTTGCATTCGACTGAGACGACGCGCAGTTCACCGACTTCTTCAGTGAAATTAAAAACAATTTCGCTGGGCGACGTCGTCAGAGCTGCACCGTCGGCAGGCTCAGAGGTAATAATCTCGTTGTCTGCGAGGGCAGCTCCCGGCGAAAGACCGAATGCCCCGACAAAAGCGATCATTACGAACGCCAGTCCAAGCCGGACAGAGTGCCCCAAACGAGACGCCACTGGCTCCGACGAAAGGTTGGCGGACCGGATCATCTTGGTCCAAGGCGACCGTCGTCGGCCAAGGAGAACAGGCGTGTACTCATTCACAGTGTGACGAGACTACTGCCGGCCCGCAGCTAAGGGCGTGAGGCATGCGCGGAGCATGGCCGCCCGGACGGGGGACACTCATAACGGAGTGATGCGACAGGCCAGGATATCCATCGCTGTGACCAAGTCATCGCGCCCTAGGGTCAGTTCGAGAATGGCGGTCTGGAGCGCACCGAACTGATCTGAATCGCTGGACGGTGTAACTGCGAGGCTGGTCCACCCGGCGGCTTGGTCAGCGGTGTTCTGCACGAACGCTCGGTGGTCATCGTCAAGGTGATCCGGTGCCCGCAACGCCCGGGCCGCTTCAGCTTGGCGAGTGAACACGTCAGCTACTGAGCGGGCAAAGCTGGCCACGCCGGTTTGGTCGAGCGGATCAGCAATCGCCGACTGTTCTGCGTTGCTGGCAATGCAGATCGCTGCAAGTTCGCCTCGATAGGCGGCGGAATCAACAACTGGCGCTGCGTCGCTCGCACAACCCATCGTCATCGACACCGTCGTACTCACGGCAAGCATCGCTGCAGCTTGAGTCTGCCGACCGAGAGATAACATTTTCCTACTGTAGAGCTGGTTGTCGGTCGGGTGTTCGCACCGTCAATGGCGCTGCGCCCGCGAACCTCTATCGTGACCGTAATGGCCACCCAGTCGCTGTACCGCCGCTATCGGCCCCGTCGCTTCAGTGAGGTTCGGGGTCAAGACCACGTCGTTAAAGCGCTACGCACCTCCGTTGCCGAAGGACGCGAAGGTCAGGCGTATCTCTTCTCGGGTCCCCGCGGCACCGGGAAGACCACGTCGGCACGCATTCTTGCCAAAGTGCTCAACTGCACCGAGGTCCTAGACGGAGAGCCGTGTTGTGAGTGTGAGTCCTGCCTGTCAGTCGAGCGCGGCACCAGCTATGACGTGCACGAACTTGATGCTGCGAGCAACAACGGCGTTGACTCGATGCGCGACCTCATCGACAAAGCGTCGCTTGGCACCCCTGGGCGGCACAAGGTGTACATCCTTGACGAGGTGCACATGCTCACCAAGCCCGCCGAAGCCGCGTTGTTGAAGACGCTCGAGGAACCACCACCGCACGTGGTGTTCGTGCTGGCAACGACAGACCCGCATAAAATGTCTGACACTATTCGGAGCCGCACACAGCACCTGCAGTTCCATTTGCTTCCTGCTGACACGTTGCAACAGCACGTCCGGTGGGTGGCCGACAACGCAGGCCTTGTCGTTTCTGACTCGGCAATCCAACAGGTGCTGGCTCAAGGCGCCGGGTCAGCACGTGACGCCCTGTCCGCACTCGAATTAGTGGCCAACACCGGCGGCGACGGAGTGGAGACCGTTCCCATCGAGGAGTTTGTCGAGGCAATGATCGAACGCGATCCTGGCCGCGCGCTGAAGATGGCTGCCGGAGCGATCGGCTTGGGTCGTGACCCGCGCACCTTGACCGAAGAAATAATTGGGTTCCTGCGCGACGGGTTCCTGTCAATCATGGCGCCAGACCTTGTGCAGCTGTCGTCTGATCGGGTAGACGCAATGTCAGAACAGTCGCAGCGGCTCGGCGCTGCCGGCCTGGTGCGCGGCATTGAACAACTCGGTGCGGCGTTGACCGAGATGCGACACGCTCCAGACCCTCGGGTCCTCCTTGATGTGGCGATTGTGAAGCTCACATCCGATTCGGCGGCAGGAGGTGATTCGGGTGCGGCCATCGACCTGTTGACTGCCCGCATTGGGAAGCTCGAGCAACAACTTGCCGGGGCTCTGAATACAGCCACCAGACCGGCCGCAAACCGAGCCACCCTGACTGCTGGCGAGCCCGAAACTCGGACCGTAAAGGCGCCGCTCGATGAAGCGACTGGCCGCGCCGCTCTCGGGGGACGGGTCCAGCGATCCCAACCCGCTGCGAGGACCGTTGCCGCAGCGTCGAAAGATCGAGCAGAGCGCGCTCCCGCTGCGGGTGCTGCGTACCAGCCAGAGCCATCACCATCGTCTCCGTCGGCCACGTTCGAACCGCCAGCAGCAGCTACGTCAAAGGGCGTTTCGATGAATCAGTCGATGTGGGATGACACAATCAAGCCCGGCCTGCGTGGCATGGCTCGTGCAGTGTTCTCGCCCGCGACCTACGTTTCGAATACCGAGACGGTCCTGACACTGTCGCTTCCCAACCCTGTGCATCGCGACAAATGCGAACAACACCGTGCTGCGGTTGAACAAGCTCTCACCGCCGCTGTTGGGGGTCCGGTCTCCATCGAACTCGTACTTGCCGGTGGTGGCGGCGACTCGTCGAGTTTCGGCGGTGGTCCATCCAGCAGTCCGGCCACAACGAGACAATCAGCCGAGCCGACGACTCAAGCGCCGCCGCCTGCGAACGGATCCCCGATTGATCCAGAGGATCCGACCGTTGACCCGCAGACTGATTCATTGGTGGTAAACGACGACTCGCTAACCGACGATGCGTCTCATCGTCAGCAGTCTGAGTCACCGCGTCGCACGGCTGAACGCAAGGCGGCCGAGGCGCAGGCCAGCGGCACACCACTCCAAGGTGATGAAGAGGGGCTAGAAGCAGCCGGCGCCGAGATTCACGTGCTGCCCGAGGACCACGAGGTCGACCTCACTGAATTGGTCGATGCCCCACCCGAAACCGTCAAGACGCCCATCGATCGACTCGCTGAGGCATTCCCCGGTTCCGAATTCGTTACCGAGACATACTGATGGCCTCAACGACGTACACCGCACCCGTCCAGGCACTGATCGATGAGTTCGGTCGCTTGCCTGGAATCGGCCCAAAGTCCGCCCAGCGAATAGCGTTTCACCTCCTCAAGATCCCCGAGGACGATGTCGCACGACTCGCTTATGCCATCACTGATGCCAAGGCCCGAGTTCGATTCTGCGAACGCTGCTTCAACGTCGCCGACGAAATTTTGTGTCCTATTTGCACCGATGATGGCCGTGACAGCCACGTTTTATGCGTTGTCGAGGAATCACGCGACGTCGTCGCCATTGAGAAGACCGGTGAGTTCCGCGGGCGATATCACGTTTTACTCGGCGCGATGTCGCCACTAGAAGGCATCGGGCCTGAACAGTTAAAGATTCGCGAGCTCGTTGCTCGGCTCGATCCCGAAGGGATCACGGAGGTTATCTTGTGTACGAATCCCAACACGGAGGGTGAAGTCACGGCCATGTATCTCGCACGGCTGCTTAAACCGCTCGGACTCAACGTGACCAGGATTGCGAGTGGGCTGCCCGTTGGCGGCGACTTGGAGTACGCCGACGAACTGACGCTCGGGCGTGCCCTTGAGGGCCGTCGCTCCATCAACGAGTAGCTCTTTTCAAAAGGGCATCGCGCTGCCCCGGCACCCGCGGGTCGTCGTTACCCACCCCCTAGTCCGACGGGGAACCTGCTCCCTTTCACGTTGCGCTGAGCTACGAAACGCTGACTCTATGTCAAGGTCGAAGGTCGGGGTGCGACCGATTCAGCTTGCAACCTCAGCGGCAATCCAGTCGTCCAGCACAGGGCTGGACTCAAAGCTCGTGATAATCGCATAGCGCGACTCGGCGCCCGGGTGCACAACGACATGCCAGAGGCGTTGCGTGTCGACGATGAAACGAGCGCCCTTGTGTAACGGGACGCGGACCTCGGTCGACGCATCAGGCAGACCGTCGGCATCGTTGTCCATCAGAATCATGTAGCTATCAGGGTTGTCCGTCAACTCGACCCACGTGCGCACTACCCAACCCTCGTCATCAGGATTAAAGCGGTTGTTGTCATCGCGGTGCAGGCTTCGAATAGCCGACTCACGATCCTGCGGCTCCAGCTTGATGGCGCGCACCCGCCCGAAATTGGCGCCTACGCCATCGACGTAGTTTTTGATGCTCGGCGCCACATCAGCATTCGACGTCCACACTGCGTCCTTGTCGGTCTTGCCTTTGTCCCAAAATCCGCGGCAGTCGAGCTCTCCATCAGCGGTGGCGATCGGCGCGAAGTTCGTATCACCACCCGACTTCCAATCCATGTACTCGAGTGCGAGATACTCTGACTCGGGAATATCGAAATCAGCATCTTTCAAGATGACGACACCAGTCTCGGCGAGCACGTCGAGACGCGAGTGCGAGGTCTCAAGCGGAATCTTCACGCTCCAGTGTTCAGAATTCGGCCAAAAGCTCATCCCCGTAGCCTACGAAACTTTGGCTATCAGACGGGTGCAACCGGCCGGGACCTTGGTTATGAATTCGCCAGATCCAGCTCCAGGCCACGCCAGAGGCATGGGCTGCAACAGTGTTTCGGCTTAGTCGTAGAAGATGCAGTTCGGATGGCGAACGAGCAGCGGCCGAGGATCTTGAGCAACGTTGCCTGGTCGGTACTCAAAGTGCAGGTGGTAGTTGCTATCGCTGTTCACGCCGGATGTGCCGGTGTTGCCAACCGTGCCGATCACACTGCCCTGCTGCACAACATCATCCACCGCAAGGTCCTCTGCATGCGAACCCATATGGAAATACTTGTAAGTGATGTCAGTCGTTTCGTCATACAAAGTCCAGCCGTGACCGGCCCCGTAGGTGAGTCCGCGATCCACGTACTTCTTCGTCAGGCGACCAGTAACAACGGCCAGCAGGTTCGCGTCGCGATTGCCAGCGATGTCGAGACCCTCGTGACGACGCGAGCAGTTGGTACCACGGCAATCACCGAAGTTGTCGCTAATCCAACAATCTCCGGGGCGTGCATCGATTGGGAACATAATCTGACCGTCAGGAACCGGTGGAAGTGTGGTGGTTGTTGTGGTCGGAGGAATCCGAACAGCAGGCTGAAGTTCACTGTTCTGGCCGGGGCCAGCACTTCCGTTAAAAACGCCGGGAACCAATGCGCTCGCCGCCTGGCCGGCAGCGACAAGCCCTGCGATCGCGCCAAACGAGCCCGTGATCATCCGGCGTCGGGAGAGATGGTGCTGCCCTTCGCCGAGGGAAAGGTTTGGGGGATGGTCCATTTAGGTTTCGTCAAGTCTCAGCAAGCGGACTGGCGAGTCCAGCCGACACAACGCCAATATCACTACATTGGCGCGCCTCGGAGTCGGCATTTCGACAGTATATGACGACTTCAGCAACCATTCCGTCACCTAACCGTAACTTTAGACGTCGAAGGTTGCGAGGAGCAGCACTAATCAGATCACACATGCAGTCGCCGCACGGAGCGTGACTCCCGGCGGAAACCACAGCCGAGGCACTGGGTCAATGACCGTTGCCTGGCTTGGCGTCAGGCTGTCCTGCCAAATCTCAAAATGAAGGTGGCTCCAGACTGTATTCCCAGTCCTCCCCATGGTGCCGATGACCTGGCCTGCAGTCACCGGATCACCCTCTTTGAGCGACGACTCGTAGCTGTCGAGATGGTGGTAGCGGTAGTAGGTACCAACCCCGTCGTACAAAATTCGTATGAGGCCACCTGAGCTAAGCGCCTCGTCTTTGTGCACCAAACCATCTACACAGGCCAAGAGCGGCCTTCCTCGGCCGCTCACTCTTTCGTTGCCAATGTCGACGCCATTGTGTCCGCAGGGACCATTCGCTGTACTTCGGCCACCGAAATTGTTCAGGCACACCAGCGTCCCATAAATCGGGTTGGTGTCGACCGGAAACGTCAATTTATCCGTCATGGCCAAACGTACAGCCGGTTCAGTCGCAGCGCCCGAATGGGTGATAGCACTGCCCAGCGCAGCAACTCGATCAGCGCTAGTCGACAGTTGACTCACCCCCGCCCAAGTGACCGCAACGCCAAGCGCAGAACCAATCAACTGGCGGCGGGTCGGAGTATCTTCAGGGGTCATGGCAGGGCGGCGAGTCTTCGTGAGTGGCGTCGGCGGCGAACTTGGCACCTTGGTGGCCAAACTTCTCGAAGACGAGCCATGGGTGAGTTCGTTGTCTGGTATCGACGCTGATCCTCCGCGCCGTCGTCTGCAGCGTACGACGTTTCACCGGATTTCTCCAGAGGACCACAACGACATTGTCGACACCGTCACCAAGTTCAACCCGCACGTGCTGGTGCATGTCGGTGTCTGGGAACCCGACGCTCGGGCAGCCCCGCAGAGGGCTGCAGCGCTAACCGATCAAGCCGCTGTCTCGGTGCTCGGAGCAGCTGCAGAGTGCCGGGCGCTCGATAGCATCATCGTTCGTAGCGGTATTGAGATCTACGGCCGCGGGCCCGGATCGCTCACCCGCCCCGACGAAGACGCACCCTTACGCCCCACGAGCGAATGGGGCCGAACCGTCGCAGACATCGAACGCACGGCAGCTAACGTGGCTGAACGCATTGGGGTCACCGTTGGTGCGGTGCGCCTTGCTTCGGTAATCGGACCGCACGTACCTTCACCACTTGGCCGATTGCTCCGCCAGCCTTTGGTGCCCTTCCATGCAACTTCCGACCCGCCCTTTGCCGTCATCGAGCACCGTGACGCGGCGCGCGCCATCGTCGCTGCTGCTCGCCACCAATTGTCGAGTCCGGTCAACGTTGTCGCCCCCGGCGCCATCACCTGCCTCCACGCCATCCGTCGGGGCCAACGCATTCCGCTGCCGCTGTTCGGACCGCAGTGGTGGTTTGCTCGCCAACTCTCACATATCACCGGCGCGCCCATCCCTGACCATGTCAGCGAAGCACTCACTCGTGGTCGGCTTGCCGACAACGGACGGATGCAACCTCTGCTCGGCATGACTCCTGACACGAGCACGACCGAAGTCATCGACCATCTGTATCGCTGGCCCAGAGTCATTCGCAAGCAGGCTCGCGTGCACGCAGCACAGCAAGTTATGCCCGACGAAGCGAGCGCATGATGCCTCTACCTGACTCCTCGTCAAACTCTTCACTCGGTCGCATCGTCAACTTTCCGACGAGCCGAGCTGCGGCGGTCACGTCCGAGAACGCAACAGTGTTTCCTCGCGTCACCGACGAGCCAGCGGGCCACGTCGACAACTGGGGTCGCGACGCCGGGTTATTCCGCAGGGTCACGATGTTGTCCGAGATCCGCTGGTCCGTGTCGACAGGCGGCGACCAGCACCTTCCCACCCGCAAGGGCGCACTGATCGTCGTCAATGCCCGTCGTTTTGCGCTCGCTGCGGTCTACAGCGCGTTCGCTATCAGCCGAGCCGTCGACCGGCCGGTTCGGTTCGTTGGTCGACCGGACGGCGGTACTTTTGGTGCCTTGACTCAGCGGCTTGGTGGTCTGCTCGATCATCCCGACGAGGTCGCTGGCGCACTTCGGGCGGGCGAGCTAGTCGTGTGTTCTGCGAGTGCTACTACTCGCCCCCGCGATGTCGGTGTCATCGACCACACCCTCGTCGGTGCGGCGATCCGCTCTAACGTAGAGGTGTTTCCCGCGGCCACCATGAGCTCGCCGTTTGGACGCCGAGCAAGGATCGAGATCGGAGAGGCCACCAGACGGCGACAGCTCCGACGCGGCCCACTCGCCGAGGTCGATCTGGCCGACCATGTCGCCAACGACCTCACATTACTGCTCACCGAGATGGGCGAGATGACGACCGCAACGCCACTCGACTGGCTGCCGCTCAGCGGAATCGGAGGGAACAGATGACCTACGTTAGAGCATCCGACGGGACCCGCATTCACTACCGAGTCACCGGGCGTCCCGGCGCGCCCCCGATCTTGTTCATTCAGGGTCTGGGTGCCGACAAAAACGGGTGGAATCTTCAGCGAATCGCGTCGGCCCCTTCTTTCCAGGCCATTGCTCTCGACAATCGGGGCGCTGGCCGCAGCGACAAGCCACACGGCGAGTACTCGCTCGAACAGATGGCTCACGATGCCGTCAGTGTTCTCGATCATGCTGGCGTCGAGACTGCGCACGTCGTTGGTGCATCAATGGGCGGGGTAATCAGCCAGATCCTCGCCGTAAAATATCCGAGAAGGCTCCGATCGCTCACACTTGCCTGCACTGCTGGCCAGAACCATCCATGGCGCGAGGAGCTGCTGGCAAGCTGGCGTGATGCAGCTCTGGAACGTGGGATCGGCTCAATGGGTCGAGATGCCGCTCGCTGGGTCATCGGCCCGCGCTCTTTCCGCCGGCTCTTGCCAGCAATGGGCTGGCTTGGACCACTTGCGCTTGGGCGACCGTCGCACGCTTTCGCTGCACAGGTCGACGCAATCATGAATGCCGATACGTCGTATGCAGATGAACTCGAAAACGTGACTGTGCCAACACTGGTTGTCGTGGGCAATCAGGACCTTCTGACGCCGCGAGGCGACAGCGAGGAGCTCGCCGATCGAATCCCTACAGCGGAACTTGCCGTGATCAGCGGCGCTGCTCATGGACTCATGATTGAGCACGCTCGATCGTTCAACCGCGTCCTCTTCGACTTTCTCCGCCGCGCCGAAGACGCTCATCGCGAGCGCACCGCTGGAGTAGCCCCCGAGACCACTGCTGCGGCAAGCTGAAGCCCGTGCGCGTCGTCATCATCGGAGCCGGCCTTGCGGGGTTGACTGCAGCGCGCGCTCTTGATGCAGCGGGCGCTGACGTGCTGGTTCTCGATAAGGGACGCTCACCCGGCGGGCGTCTTGCCACACGCCGAGTCGGCGGCGCGACACTCGACCACGGTGCTCAGTTCTTCACCGTACAGTCACCTGCGTTCGCCAAGACGGTTGATGATTGGCTCGAACGTGGGCTCGTGCACACATGGAACCACGGCTTCGACGACGGCGCCGACACCGACGCCCATCCGCGATACGTCGCCACCGGCGGAATGAGTTCACTCGCTAAAGATCTGGCAGTTGGCCTTGATCTCCGCTGCTCCACCATGGCTTTCGCTGTGCGACGCGACGCTGACAGTGGCGACGTGTCCGTCGCAATTGACGACGGCACCTCGTTCGAGGCCGACGCCGTGATTGTCACTGCGCCGCTCCCCCAAGCGTTCGCCCTGATGATCGACGGTTGCATCGAGCTCGACGAGAGCCTGTTCCGCACTGACTACGACCGCACCATCGGCTTACTTGTCCGGCTTGACCAGGCTCCTGCCCTCCCTCCGGCGGGGGGAGTTCAAAATGCTGATGACGTGTTCAGTTTCATCGGTGATAACGCTTCCAAGGGCGTCAGCTCTGAGCCTGCCGTCACCTTTCATGCCAACCCGGCTTGGAGCGAGGCGCACTGGGATGACAGTAATGAAGAGCTCATTGAGCAACTCGCCGCCGCAGCGCAGCCATGGGTCGGTGACGCGACCATCGTCGAGCATTCCTTGAAGAAATGGCGCCTTGCCACCCCGCGATCGATCTGGCCGGATCCGTGCTGGACCACAGCGGGAGGCAAAGTGATCATGGCCGGCGACGCGTTCGCCGGCCCCAAGGTTGAAGGCGCCCATAACTCAGGGCTCGCCGCAGCGCACACACTGCTTGCCTGACGGTCAATCGACGGCAGGGTTTCTAGTGCCGGAGACCGGCAATTCTGCGAGCGTGGTCGGCACTTCGAAGACGCCATCGTTCTCGTCAATTTCGTTACCCGGAATCGGTTCACCATCTGTAACCGGCGCATCAATCAGCGGCTGAGTTGTCGTAGTGGCCACAGCGCCACTCTCGCCGGCGCAGAGAACACGGTTCACCTGTTGTGTCGCCACGTCAACCACCGTCGTGCTGCCCGGTCCGAAGCGGCGGAGGAAGTCACTGAAGCTGACGATGTCCTCACCTTCACATCTTCGTTCGATAACCGGCGCGTACTTGACTTGCCAGCCATTCGCAAACAATGCATAACCGTCTTCGAGATCGACGATCGGACCGAGTTCCACGGTGCTCCGCTCATCCCTGGGCTTTACAGAAAACCAAACAACGGCGTCACCAAACAAGTCGACAAACACCACGCAGCTGCTGATTGATGACAATCGGCAATCAACCTCACCCAGTGTGCCCGGGGCAACACGCATAATTTTTCGATTCTGAAGGGTGAAGTCAACGAACCCGCTGGTCAGGCCACCCTCGCCGATCTCAAAGTCGTCCGAGGTCTCGGCTCGGAAGACTTCGGCGATTAGGTCGACGCGACGGTCAGGGAACTCAGGTTCGAGCACTGCGGCGAGTTGGTCATCGTCGACGATGGCTGCGTTCAGGATTAACGCGAGCCCTACCAGCGTCGCTCCCGCTGCCAGGAATCGCCAAGTGAACAGCTGCCTCACCGCTGCCAAGGTAGCGGCGGGCGCAATAGCGGTGGCGTCACCCTTTAACCAGTGAGCGCAGCTACTGCATTCCGCGCAGCCGCCGCGGTTTTTACAACGATCGCATCAACCACATCGTCGGTGTGACCCACACCAACAAAGATCGCTTCGTATGCCCCGGGCGCCATCGCGACACCTTCAGCGAGCATTGCTTGGAAAAATGCTGCATATGCCGCTTCGTCGGTGCGCTTCGCGTCGTCAAAGTTCTGGATCGAGCTTGCGGCTGATCCGCAGACAGCGCCCATCAACGTGCCGACCACCGGGAACGACGCAACGAAACCTTCCGATGCACAGGCATCGCGCATGCCTGCTGCAAGGTGACGGGCACGCGCCATCAACTCTATGTAGACGTCATCGTTGAGCTGCCCGAGCGCAGCCAGCCCTGCTGCTGTGGCGAGTGGATTCCCCGACAAGGTTCCGGCGTGAAAAACCGGACCGAGCGGCGACAGATGCTCCATGACGTCGGCGCGACCACCAATCGATCCGATGGGCAGTCCACCGCCGATCACTTTGCCGAAGCATGTGATGTCGGGGCGTACGTCGAACTTTGCCTGCGCACCGCCTAAGCCCAGCCGAAAACCAGTAATCACCTCGTCGAAAATCAACAGTGCACCCACGCGATCGCACTCAGCGCGCAGGCCATTCAAAAAGCCCGGGACCGGCGCAACAACACCCATGTTGGCCGCGACCGGCTCAACGATGACTGCGGCGACTTGGTCGTCGAGTTCAGGCACGATGTTGTAGGGCACAACCATCGTCTCAGCGACGGCACCGTTCGGAACCCCTGCAGTGCCGGGGAGCCCAAGCGTCGCCACACCACTGCCACCAGCCACGAGGAGCGCATCGGTCGCCCCGTGAAAGTTGCCGGCAAAAGTAACAATTCGGTCACGACCGGTGACACCTCGCGCCAAGCGCACGGCGGTGCTTGTGGCCTCGGTACCCGAGTTCATCAAACGAACCCGTTCGCAGCTCGGCACACGCTCACTGATCGCCTCGGCGAGCTTCATCTCGCGTGGCGTCGGCGCGCCGTAGGACGTCCCGTCGCCGACGGCCGCAGTCACTGCTTGAGTGATGGCGGGGTGCGCATGCCCAAGGATTACAGCGCCGTAACTTTGGACCAGATCAAGATAGGTAGTTCCTTCAACGTCAGTGATTGTCGCACCATTGGCACGTGCGACCACGTACGGCTCTCCGCCGACTGCCTTGAATGCACGGATCGACGAGTTCACGCCACCAGGGATCACTCGCTTCGAGCGGTCGAACATCTCGGCGTTGGATACGGCACCGGCGCCGACGCAGACCGTCGGACTGCATGTCGCCGCCGCGCATCGCGCAGTGTCGCAAGGTGGGATGAGAGTGTCGACCATATTGCTCCTATTGGGCGGTCGCTCGGTGCGATGCACTAACCGAGCGTCTACTGGTGCCGCTCAGCGAACCAGCGGGTGAAGTAGGTGAGAATTATGTTTGCGCCAGCGCGCTTGATCGCAGTCAGGTGTTCGAGAGCAACGGCATCTCCGTCGATCCAACCGTTCTGAGCAGCCGCGTGGATCATCGCGTACTCCCCCGACACGTGATAGGCGGCCACAGGAAGATCGACACGTGCAGCAGCCTGAGCGATCACATCGAGATACGCCAATGCCGGCTTAACCATGATCATGTCGGCGCCTTCAGCGATGTCAAGATCAATCTCGCGTTGGGCCTCGCGTACGTTGCGATAGTCCTGCTGGTAACCCCGCCGGTCGCCGCCGTCAGAGATCTCGACATCGACCGCATCACGGAACGGCCCATACAGCCCGCTTGCGTACTTCGCGGCGTAGGCGAGTATCGCCACCTCGCTAAACTGCTCTGCGTCAAGCGCCGTGCGGATCGCCGCCACTTGACCGTCCATCATCCCGCTCGGAGCCACTACCTGAGAGCCTGCCCGGGCTTGCGCCAGCGCAGCCTGCACGTAGAGATCAATAGTGGCGTCATTATCGACGCTGCCGTGTTCGTCGACAATACCGCAATGTCCGTGATCGGTGTACTCGTCGACGCACAGATCCGTCATCACCACGACATCATCGCCCACTTCACCGCGGAGGTCGTTGAGAGCAAGCTGCACGATGCCGTTCGGGTCAGTAGCTCCGCTCCCGACGGCATCTTTCTCAGACGGCACCCCGAAGAGAATCACCGACTTCACACCGAGTTGGGCCAGACCTGACACCTCGGCACGAAGAGATTCGCGAGAGTGTTGAACGACGCCCGGCAGCGAATCAATCGGTACCGGTTGGTCGATTCCCTCACGCACGAACAGCGGAGCGATCAGATCGTCGACACGGACATGAGTCTCCGACAACAGCTCCCGCATAGCAGCAGTTCGTCGAAGGCGGCGCGGTCGGATCGTCATCACTGCCCTAGCTTACGAGCCGAGGTCCTTTCATGTTTCCCCCGGTTCACCTCAGCCCCAGAAAAACGGGAGACCAGAGTCGCTAAGCCTCGATTTTCCGGCGGTCTGTTACAGCAGTCACCACACCTGTACCGGTTGAGACGAACGTCGCTCCGTATTCCTAATTCTATATTTCAACGCCCCTTGAACCAGCGGGCGAAGGGTCAGTGGATATCTTGCGGAGCGGGGTGCGCGACGCTGCGGCAAGTCAGCCGGTACCTTGACGGCTGTGTCAGTGCAGGCGTGGTTCTCCAGCGGTGAGATAGCTGCCCAACCGGGCTCGCAGTTGACACTGCAATTGTCGATACAGAACCTCAATCAGTCAGCCGAGTCGTACACGATCGTGCCCGCTGGTCTAAATGCAAGCTGGACCGCGGTCGAACGAAGCAGCATCACCCTGTTCAGTGGAATACAAGACGTAGTCGATGTGGTGGTGACGCCGCCTGAAGCTCCCACGACATCAGCGGGCCCAGCCATTATTGCCGTGCGTGTCGTTCCACTCAGCGAACCCGATGACGCTGTGGTCGCCGAGATCATTCTCTCGATCCAACCATTCGACGATCGGCGCATCGTGAGTTTGCAACCAGTGAAGCGCGCTCGACGTCGCGCAACTTATGAATTTATGGTCGAAAATCACGGCAACGAGCTTGCCAGTTGCCGACTCAAGCTTGTCGACACCAGCGAGCGAATCGACGGATCGTTCGATCCACCAGCGGTCGGTGTCGTCCCCGGTGGGGCCAGCCTGGTGCAATTCAAGGCCAAAGCTCTGCGCGGGTCCTTTCGACGCGCAACTCGTACGCTCGATTTTGAGGTCGAAGCGGAACAGCAGGGCCACGATCCCTGCATCGCCTCAATGTCACTTGTTCAGTCCCCCACCATTCCCGGAGCCGCGATCTTCCGCGTGCTAACAGCTGCAGCGCTTCTTGGCGGGCTGACTGCCGCCTGGTTCGGCGTCATTCGACCCGAGATCCGCGATGCGGCGACCGACCTCGTCGATGAAAGAATTGCTGAGCTCGCTCCCGAATTCGACGACCGTACCGCGCCCGCACCAGCCACAACGGCAGTCGATGACGATGCAACAATTGAGACAGCCAACGTTGGCGACAGCGATGGTGAGCCGTCGTTCATTCGTCTCACCGTCGATGCTCCTATCCTCGGCACGGCAGACGCCTCCCAGCCCATTGGCGAAGGCATCACGTTCGACATGACCGACATTCGGGTCGAGAATTCACTCAACGACACTGGCATCGCCCAACTATTCATCAATGGCGTGCAGGTATTCCAGTGGTCGTTGTCGAACATCCGGGGGCAGTATTTCGAGCCACGCATTACCCCCATCCGCCTTCAGCCCGGCGACAACCTGACCTTCTCCGTCAGGTGCGACGCCAAGGGCACCACCTCGACTGCCGATACGTGTTCCACACGGATCAACATCGGCGGCCGAACCCGCCCCGCTTAGTAGCACTTCGCGGTTGACCCGGAGTGGCTGCTGCCAACAATCGACACGTCCTCAAGTTTCGGGTGAGATAGCCATCTAATGCGGGTTAACCGAGGCCGAAACCAGGGAGGCCAGAGTGCTGTTCGGTCTCGGCAACTACACCGATCTGAGTGACAGCGGCAATGCCGTCTGATGCCTGCACCACAATTTGGCGATCGCCACCAAATTCGTTGATGTCAACTGGTACCAACACAAAGAAATCGCCGTTCTCGTTGGCGACCATATCGATCTCGATCGGCCGTCCTTGACTATCGGCATAGGTGACTATCAACTGCGCCCCGGCCGGGTACGCCGTCCCAGCGAGAAGGAAAGACTCACCGGCACGTACTTCAGATTCGAACGTCGCGAGAGTCGGCTCAAACACGGCTTCGCCGGCAATAATGATCGACGACGACTGTCCCTCTGGTGTGAAAACCTCGATGAGTGCTGTGCGTCGGCCGTTGTCTGTTGGCGTGAACGTAACGCCAATGGCACAGTTTGCTCGTGGATTAAGCGGCCGATCAACACAATTGGACGAGGTAACGGCAAAGTCATCGGCGTACGCACCCTGGATTTCGACTCGTTCGACTGAAGTTGGGACGAGTCCGATATTGCCCACGTCAAAGAGGTATGCGGGCGCCGATTCGCCGACCAGAATCTCGCCGGGAATGTCAGCGCCGCCGGGGGAGATCTGTAGAGCTGGTTCGCCTCCACTGCCGCCGAGTCGTGAGCTAATCGACACCGATTCGAAGCCTTCTTCGGCAATGGTGAGTGTGGCGTTTACGGCCGCCTCCGAGGTGGGTGTGAAGGTGAACTGCACTTTGCAATCAGAGCCAGCGGGGACAGGCGTTCCGATGACGCACGTGCTGTTGTCGGCGTCAATGGCGAAGCGAGCATCGTCAATGGTCACGATTGCAGGGTCGAATGCCGAAGGACCTTCGTTGACGAGGCCAACAAACCAACCAGTGCTTTCGAGGCCAATGATGGTAGTTCCGACGTCAGCGTCAGGGAGTGAGAGTCGCGGGGGTGAAGACAGTGCGACGATTTGACGGCCGACCGGAGCACCTTCGTTGAGTAGGTCTGATGCACCAAGAGTGTCGAACACGGTGATGCGGCCTGAGTCACTGAGTTGCGGATGCGAATGGACACCCGCCGTTGGACGGACTCCGTCAGCAGAGACTGAAATGCGACGCAAATCGCTGCGGCCTTTGTCGGAGGCGAGGATGTCACCATCGCTGACCTCGCCGCTTCCTTGCGCTTCGAGAAGCTGAAGGTTAGGTGCCTTCGTGACGAACGCAAGGACGTGACCATCAGCACTCAGCGCGGGCTGCGTTGAAGCACTACTGCCGGCGACCGGAGCACTCGAGCCGTCCGAGCCGGGTTCAACACTGATGATTTCGAGCACAGTTGCGCCAGGCTCGTCAAAATTATCGTCGGCGTTGACGTCACGATCGAGTCGATAGATCTGCGATGGACAATCATCACCACAGATCGGAAAGATTGCCGGAACGAGACCTTGGTCCGAAGATGAGAAGGCGACGACGCGCCCGTTGCGGGAGACCGCTGGCTCGGCGGCACCGGCGGTACTTGGCTCGCCCGTTGGTAGGGCCGAGACCAACTGCACTGCGGCGAACGGGTCAACTTCAAGCCGATTCCATACGAAGACCTGCTTGGTCGCAGCTCCCCCATCGACTAAGCCCTCACCCCAGACCGGGACACCCTCGGCGGAGGCTGCGTCAGACCGAAACGCAACATGTTGGCCGTCGTCGGAGAGGGCTGGCTGATCGATACCCGTGTGTACGAAGGTGGTGTTTGGGCGATCGCTGGGAGTGCCAGCTACTACTTCGGAGCGGCGCGGGTCCGTCGGGGGAACGGCTAGGTCGACCACGGTGATCGTCGTGACGTCGGGGGCTTCAAAAAGCCGCTCGTCAGGGTGGACGTATGCGATCTCGGCGCCAGAACGCGACACGGCGGGAGTTTGGTTCGGATCAACATCGTCACGAGCAAGTGTGCTGCCATCAGCGCGCGCCGATACGAGTTGCCAGTCACCTATTGCTCCATCGCAATGTGGAAGAACCGAGCGGTAAACATCCCACCGGGCGCCAGCGTCATCGTCGCGAAAGACATCAAGTGCCATCTCGGAAATCATCACAACACTGCACCCGTCGCCAGAGATCACGGGGCGGACCGAATTGCCCGGCCGGAGACCGTTTGGTATCGGTGAGAGCTCGACCGTGGAATTGTCGGCGCGGCTCGAGAGATAGATGGTGCTATCTCGCAGGTCGACCTGCGGCTCAACGTTTTCTTCCAGCTCATCACGCAGCGGTAGCTGCTGCGGTGCGCCTTGGAACACGACGAATTGTCCGTCGCCGGACACTGATGGGTTGGAGCCGGTCGCATCACCGATTACAGAGGCGGCGGTGCCGAGCGGAACAGCTTCGACCTCTTCGAGGACGACGGCTGGGCGCGCTAAGACGCTCGAGGCGCTGGCGCCCAAAATGAGCCCTACCCCGAGCACGGTTGCTACTGCTGAAGCCATAGTCAGACTTCTGCTGCGTGCATCCACAAGGCTCCTTACCGGTCTGTCGATCCGGTAAAGAATACTGCATTGATTACCGACTTTGGTTATCTTGAACCCTCCGCTTGACGGAGAGTGACCTGATGGACAACTTCGTCGACGAGACCTTCAAGAGAATGGTTGGCAGCAACTCCGTCGACCTTGAGCCCGTTCTCACGTGCTATCTCAGCGGTTGATGGACCGATCGCCACAACGATTAGCGGTTGCTGAGCTCCAAAGGCGTTGACCCACCCTGCAGCAGCAGAACCACTTGCGAGTATAAGGACGTCGGCGTCTTCAATCGCAGTGACATCGGGTTCAACGAGCGCCGTAGCGTAGGCCGTGACTGAAGTGACGTCATGCCCCGCCTTGGACAACTCGCTCGTCAACACCTCGCTAGCGATGTCAGCTTGAGCGATCAGGATCTTCGCTGGTTCGGTGCAGCGTCCGATCAACTCCTCGGCCAACACCGCAGCAAGCTGGCGATGTGGGACCAAATCGACCGGCCGGCCGGCGAGCGCAGCCAAGCTCTGCTGAGTTGCTGTGCCGACTGCGGCGAGTTTGATCAACGGGTGTAGTGCTGCGACCTCGCCGACGCGCTCCGCGCCCGTCGGCGAGGTGACAACGAGCCAGGAGTACCGATCAAGCCGATCAAGCTCCCGTTGAAGTGCAAGTCCGCGGTCGGCTGGCTCGGTCACAGCAATGAGTGGAACGTGGACTACATCGGCGCCGCGCTCGCCCAGCAGGCGACCGAGTTCGCCGAGCCGTTCGCGGGTCACTAGCACCCGGCAACCAGCGAGATCGCCGGTCGTCAACATACCTGCGCCACTGTCCGGTCAGCCGTCATGTCAGCTCCAACGAATGTGCATTATGAGACCGCACTGTGTGCACTGGCCGCAGCAGAACGGGCAAGATCGACATCGGCTTTGACGGCACCGCTCAATTTAATCTCATCGCTGATTGACACGCCGGAGTCAAGGTTGGCCAGAAAGGTACGCAAGACCCCGTCTACAACATGCCCGCCAACCGGAAGCGAACAGCCCGACCCGAGTTCAGCAAGAAACGCTCGCTCAACTTCGACGTCATGACGCGTCAAGGCGTGATCGATCGACGCGAGCGCCCCGATGGTGCTCGCATCGTCCGATCGGCATTCGATAACTACGCACCCCTGGCCCACGGCTGGAACGAACTCGTCAACCTCTAGCGTTTCCGTAATTCGATCAGTCATATCCAAGATTTGTAGGGCAGCTACGGCCATCACGATTGCCCCGCCATCGGGGATCTTTGTAAGCCGGGTGTCGATGTTGCCGCGCAATTCGGTGAACGCAAGGTCAGGGCGGACGCGATGCAGCTGTGCTCGGCGCCGGACCGAGCCCGACGCAACTGTTGCCCCTTCGGCCAAGTCACCGAGGGTTGAACCGACCAACGCGTCGCGCGGATCGCGGCGCTTGGTGAACGCAGCGATCGTCAAACCGTCAGCGGGAGCGGACGGTAGGTCCTTGGCTGAATGCGCTGCCAAGTCAGCTCGACCGTCGAGCACGGCCAATTGGACTTCTTTGACGAAGACGCCTTGACCTCCCATCGTGTGCAAGGGGGCGTCGGCGCGAATGTCACCAGTGGTTTTGACCTCGACCAGCTCCACCTCAAGGCCGGTAGCAGTACTCAAGACGGCAGCAACGGCCGAGGATTGAGCGAGAGCTTGGCGCGATGCTCGTGTCGCAATGCGCAGTGGCGTGGACATGCCAGTGTCTCGAACGGTGTCAGCTCAGGTCGAACAAGTCGCGCACCGCAGCGGCGTTGCGATCGCCCTGCGGCGTGCCAGCCTGGCCCTTGAGACGCACTGATGGCTCATGCAACAGCTTCGCGATGATTGCTTTCGTTAAGGCTTCGACGGCGTCATGGCCGCTCTCGTCAAGGTCGTTGAGACGTTTGGCGAATCGATCGAGCTCACCAGACCGAACGCGCTCGGCAGCCTCATGCATCGACGCGACAAGGGGAGCGGCTTGCCGAGCGGTGGACTCAACGGCAAAGGCTTCGACTTCCTCGTTGACGATCAAACGCACACGATCAGCTTCGCCAGCGCGATCTGCGAGGCCACGATCTGCCCATGCACTCAAGTCATCGAGGTCAAAGACCGTGACACCTCGAAGTGCTCCGACTTCTGGCTCAACGTCGCGGGGCAGGCCTATGTCGACAATGTGGAGCGGGTCGGAATTCGAACCCGAGCGGGCACGAGCAACCAGGCCGGTGGTGATGACCGGGTCCCCTGCACCGGTGCCCGCCACAACCACATCGCTGGCCGCAACGATGTCGGCCAGCCTTTCGAATCCAACCGCCTCGCCGTTGACTCGCTCCGCCAAGGCGGCACCGCGTTCGGGCGACCGGTTCACGACGGTGATTGTGGCGCCGCCGGCACGATGCAGCGCAACCGCGACACCTTCACCCATGGAACCAGCACCGATGACAGCTACCCGTTTGCCTGCCAGGTCGCCGATGACGTCGGTGATCATCTCCACAGCGGCGTGACTGATTGAAGCTGTGCCCCGGCTGATACCTGTTTCGCTGCGAGCTCGCTTGCCCGCCTCAATCGACGAACGAAACAGCAGATTAAGGCTAGATCGCGCAGCGCCCTCGAGTTGCGCTGTTTCCCAGGCGTTACGGACCTGACCGAGAATCTCGCCTTCGCCAAGAACAACCGAGTCAAGACCAGCAGCAACCTCGAACAAGTGCGCCACTGCTGCGGAGTCGTGCTGGCTGTAAAGATGCGGCGTCAGTTCATCGACTGACAGGTCGCTGATCTCGCAAAGGAAGTCACGGACATCGCCGTAGGCGCCATGGAAAAGCTCTGCGACAACGTAAACCTCGGTGCGGTTACACGTGGAAAGGACCACTGCTTCGCGAATGTTGTCGCGCTGCGCAAGCCCTGCGACGGCCTTGCCTAAAGCGTCGGGTGCAAGCGTCAGGCGCTCGAGTAGCGCCACTGGGCTACTCCGGTGGTTTACGCCTATAACGAGGATGGACATGTGCATCCAACCTTAGGCGCTTGCGCCACGGCGTGACTCGCCCGGAATCAAAAGACCTGACAGAGATTGCATTACGGAGCCTTGTGCTGCATTGGCCCGACGTTGTTCGTGATACGCAAGGATCTGGAGCTCAACAGCGAGGTCGACCTTTCCCACGCTGATGCCGTGCGGAACGTTGATGACCGTCGGGGTGAAGTTCAAGATGCTAGTCACACCGGCAGCGACAAGGGAATCGGCGGCATCCTGAGCGGCTGCGCCGGGGGTGGCGATCACGCCGATCGAAATGTTGCGGGCTTGGACAACTTGCTTGATCTCATCGAGATGCCGGACTCGCACGCCGCCGACAACCGATCCGACCTTGGAGTCGTCAATGTCGACGATGCCACCCACTGGGAAACCGCGGTCACCAAAACCGTTGTAACCGGCGAGAGCTTGACCTAAGTTACCCGCACCGACGATGACAACGGGCCAATCGTGAGTAAGACCGAGTTCGCGACGAATCTGGTATACGAGGAATTCGACGTCATAACCGACCCCTCGTGTGCCGTAGCTGCCGAGGTAGCTCAGGTCCTTGCGGACTTTGGCTGCGTTGACTCCGGCAAGTTCGGCGAGTTCTTCCGATGAGATATTTGCTACGCCGATCTCGAACTGCTCACCGAGGATGCGCAGATACACCGGAAGCCGGGCAACAGTTGCCTCGGGAATTCGGCGTCGTGATCGCTGAGCAGCCATACAAATACCAAGATAAACGTTTGTGCACGTTTTCACAAAGCCAGCTCGGAACCAACGTGTGAGGTTCGTCACCTGGTACGAAACGACATTTCCTGCGGTCTGTAACGGGCTTATCGGTCGTAATTATGAAACAGATAGTGCGTCGTCCAGGCGAAGCCGGACGAGCTTGCCGGAGGCGTTTCGTGGCAACTCATCGACGAACATCACTTTCGCCGGGCACTTGTAACGAGCGGCGTGATCGAGGCAGAACTCGATGAACGTCTCTTCGTCGACATTGGCATCGTTACGCACGACGACAGAGGCCTTGACTGCCTCGCCGGTGGGCGGGTGAGGTACGCCGACAACTCCTGCCTCATGCACGTCGGGGTGCATTGTCAGCACACCTTCAACCTCGGCCGGGCACACGTTGAAGTCAGACACTATGACGAGATCCTTGGCACGATCGACGAGGTAGAGAAAGCCGTCGCCATCAGCGACCGCCATGTCACCGGTCTGGTGCCATCCGTCCGGCGAAAGAACCAGTGCACTCGCCCGTTCGTCTCGGTAGTAGCCAGGAAAACGTTGGCACCACAGACTCAGACTTCGCCGATGTCACCGACGAGGGCGTCATGGCCTTCGGTGTTGATCAGACGGATCTCAACCCCATCGAAAGCACGACCGACCGAACCGGGCTGAATCGATGCGCCGAGCGAGGTCGCGGCCGTCGCAGAGGTTTTGGTCAGGCCATATCCCTCCGCTACCTCGACGCCAAAGCATTCACGCATTGCCTGGAATGTGGCAGCCGGCGGCCTCGAAGCACCAGACAGAGCTAGGCGCACTGACGCGAACGTGTTCGTCGGGAGTTTGTCGAAGTGCGTGAATGTTGTCCACATTTCGGGAGCGCCCGGCATAACCGCGACCTGCCGACCCGAAATCGACTCGACTGCCGTGTGCGGGTCGAAGCGCTGCATGAGCATCACAGTTGCGCCGACCGCCGGGCCAGTTGTCATTACGACGTTGAGGCCGAAGATGTGGAAGAGCGGGAGCACGCCGTAAATCAGATCGCTCGGTTTGAGGATCTCGATGGCTTTGCTCTGTTTGATGTTGGCGCCATTGTTGCCGTGGGTGAGGCGGGCGGCGCGCGGCGGACCCGCTGTGCCGCTGGTAAAAGTGAGGTCAGCGTCGTGGTTGCATGCGACCTCAACAATTGGAAGAGGCAGCGTTATTATGCAAACCGGATTGTTTAAGTAAATCTGCAATCAAATCTCCCAGCCCCACTACTGGGTCTTCGAGTTCAACAGGCGACACATTGACACACCCGCGAACGCACCCGAAAGAGAGCTCATCATGGCCATCCGACTCGGCGACACTGCACCCGACTTCACCGCCGCAACCACCCACGGCGACATCAGTTTCCACGAGTGGCTCGGCAACTCGTGGGGCGTGCTGTTCAGCCACCCGAAGGACTTCACGCCCGTCTGCACGACCGAACTCGGCACTGTCGCAGCCCTGAAGCCAGAGTTCGACAAACGCAATACCAAAGTGATCGGACTATCGGTCGACCCCGTCGACAGCCACGTCGAATGGGAAAAAGACATCGAGGAAGTCGTTGGCACCGCCGTGAACTTCCCGATGATCGGTGACCCCGATCGCGCCGTGGCAAATGCCTACGACATGATCCACGAAAACGCGAACGACACCCTCACGGTTCGTTCGGTGTTCATCATCGGGCCTGACAAGAAGGTCAAGCTCACTCTCACCTACCCGGCATCGACCGGCCGCAACTTTAACGAGATCCTGCGCGTGATTGACAGCCTGCAGCTCACGGCTGATCACAAGGTCGCCACACCCGCCAACTGGAACGACGGCGACGACGTCATCATCGTCCCCGCATTGTCTGAGGACGAAGCCAAGGAACTTTTCCCCGCTGGATGGGAACCCGTGAAGCCCTACCTCCGCGTGACCAAACAGCCGAACCGCTGATTGGAACCAGTTCGCCTCGACCCAGGCGCGAACCAGTGGAATAAGACAGTGAAAATGATCCGCTGGCGACGCTCAAATCTATGTCGCGCTAATCGGCACCGTGACGCGATCGGCCGGATGATCCTCATTTTTGTTAGTGGCACCGCCCAAGCCAGTGGCGGCGTAGCCGCTTGGCGACAGTGGGCCAGATGAACTTCTCAGCTGCAATTGGAGCAGGGTTGGCGTTGAGAAGCTCATCGATCGATTGCGTTTCCTTCGACCCAGATCCGTGTTCAGAGCTGATGACCTTGGCGACCGTCGGCGCTTGAGAGCGATCGACGTTTGCCCATGTGCCAGCGCTCAACTTCTCGATGACAACTACCTTGGCTCCGACAGATGCAATCTCGTTCTCAAGTTCCGGTGTGAGACCCAGCGGGTTGAGCGGGACAGCAACAGCACCGATACCTACCGTGGCGAAATAGGTAATCACGAAGTTGCGGCCGTTGCCACACAGCAGAGCGCCTCGGTCGCCGCGCCCGACACCAATCGAGGTAAAACCTCCGCAAAGGTGGTCAATTTGGCCACGCAATTCGCCGTAGGTCGTTGTTCGATTCCGACTGATCAAGGTCACCGAATCTGCGAAATAGCCGTCAAGGACGTTCGCGATATTCTTTGAGGTTTACTGTTTATTCAGAGTCGGACCAGCGAAATAACGCCCGCAACGAGAATCACTAGAAGGAGAAGTCCGAGGGCAAGGGTGGTCGCTGGCCGCATTAGCTCATTGTACCGAATGGCCGGCAACGCTACCCGGAGTCCTAACGTTGCTGATCCTCCAAAGCCCGGCGCGGTCAGTCGGCTGGACGAATCGTACGGCCGGACAGAAACGCTGCTCGTGCTGCTCCGCACGCATCGTGCACGAAACACGACGTCTCATGATCGTTGCTCAACCCCTCTGATTGCATAAACGCATAAGCAGTTGTCGGGCCGAAGAACTTCCAGCCGCGCTGCTTTAGGTCCTTGGCGAGTGCAGCGGATCGTTTGGTCTGAACTGGAATGCCGCCATCGGGCTGGCGATCGGGCGTCGTGACCGCCCACTCCCAAACCCAGTCAACGAGCGACCCTTCGACCTGGGCCAGCTCGACGGCGCGTTGAGCGTTGTTAATGGTTGCTTCGATCTTGCCTCGATGCCGGATGATGCCCACGTCATCGAGCAGTCGCTCAACATCATCGCTTCCAAATTCTGCTACTGCCCTGTAGTCAAAGTCAGCGAATACTTCGCGGAAACGAGGACGCTTGAGGAGGATTGTGAGCCAGCTCAGCCCCGCCTGGAAACCTTCAAGGCAAATCTTCTCAAATAGACGGAACTCATCAACTGTCGGCCGACCCCACTCGGCATCGTGGTATTCCAGATAGGTGTCGTTCCCTGTGGGCCAGACACAGCGCACAGGTTCGAGATTTGCTGCCTTCATTGTGACGAAGCATGCCAGTTCACTGCCGGGAGCCGGCGTTACGGAGCACCGGAGGTATCTGCATCGTGATCAAGATCGGAAGAACCAGACTCTGCGCAGGCGGTGAGGAAGTCGGCAAGGTCATCTTCACCGTCAAGAGCCAAGTCGACTTGCCCGTACGAAGCACGGGCGAGCACATGCGTGGCCACCGGCGACGTGAGGAGTTGCAGCACGACGACGAGAACCAACGCCACGGCAGCATCAAACGTTCCGATCTCGATCGCCGCACCAACCGACACGAGCATGAGGCCCAGCGTCGGCGCCTTGGCCGCTGCGTGAGCGCGTGACATCAGATCGCGGAACCGAATGACACCGATGCCACCAATCATCGTGAGCGTCGCTCCGGTGATCATGAAGATGCTGGCAACAATGCCCATCAGCCGCCCCTCCGCTCCACAAAACGCCCAAGTGCCACTGTGCCGACGAACCCAACGAGCGACACCACCAAAACTGTGGAGAGCGTGACACCGCTATCGACACGAGCCGCAGCGACGATGATGCCGCTCACCACGACCGAAAGCACGCCATCCAGTGCAACAACCCGATCGGGAATAGACGGGCCGCGGAGGACCCGGAACATGAATGCCGATAAGGCAACGGTCAGCAACAACAACGGAACGACGATCATGACGACACGTCCTTTTCGATAAACATTGCTGCTAGCTCAGCATCGAGTCGTGGCAACTCGTTAGCCGAACCGAACGCCTTGATGGCCAGACGTTCAAGTCGGAGTACATCACGATGTACTGCGTCAACTCCGAGAAAGTGAAGCACATGAATAAATAGGGTGCGATCGACAAGCCCATCTTCGCTCGGCTCCTCGATAACCTGAATGGTCACGGTGCCAGGCGTGAGGGTGATCGAGTTTGCGACCAACGCCACCACGCCGGCTGACGACGTGTGCATCGGCACGGCGATAATCGCTCGGTTGAGTGACGTCCCGGGCGTGATGATTTCCCAGGCGACGACCAGGTTGGACTTGACCATCTGCATAACGAAGTACAATCCGTAATGCAGCGCCGCTACAGGGCGGAAGTACGTCCGTTCCAAGCCGGTCACCCCAGTTGGGCGAGCGACAGCAACGACCACAATCGCCACAAGCAGGCCGCCAAGGACATTCCCAGCAGTCACATCGCCCCATAGAGCAACCCACAGCAACGTGAGCCAGACCAAAAGGCTTGGGATACGAAGCCGCCCGGTCATCCACTGACCCCAACGTCGGTGCTACTGGCCAATACAGCGTCGATATACCTCTGCGGGTTGAGTAAGTCTGTTGCAGCTCGCTCAGCCAAGTCGTAGAGCGGCCCAGCGAACACCATCAATGCAAGGGACAGTCCGACCACGACGACAGTCGCCGCTGTCATCAACATCGGGACCCTGGTAAGACCGGGAGCGAGTCTGGCCATCACTACTCCATCTTCAGACTCGCCCCAGAATACGCTCGACCAAATCCGACTCATGACGTACATGGTCAACAAACTGACAAACAGTGCGACGGCGACAATCGCCCACTGCTCAGCTTCGATCGCTGCGCCGACCAGCGCAAACTTCGCAACGAAACCAGAGAATGGGGGCAGCCCTGCGATGCTCAAAGCAGGCAGTGCATACAGCACAGCGATCATCGGCGCAGAACGCACCATTCCACCAAGCCTCGACAACCGGTCAGAACCAGCCTTGCGCTCAACCAGGCCAGCGACAAGGAACAGTGCAGTTTTGACGACGATGTGGTGCACGACGTAGAAGACCGCTCCTGCCACACCAGCCAGGGTGAAAAGACCGAGACCCATAATCATGTAGCCAATGTGACTGATGATGTGGAATGACAAAATGCGCTGGAGGTCATCATTCGCCAAAGCCCCGAGGACACCAACGACCATCGTGCATCCAGCCACGACCAGCAGCAGCTTGCCTTGCTGTGCGTCCGCCGGGAATAGCAGCAACTGGGTGCGGATGATCGCGTAGACCCCCACCTTCGTGAGGAGGCCGGCAAAGATTGCAGTGACTGCGTTGGGCGCCGTTGGATAGCTGTCCGGCAGCCAGAAGAAAAGCGGGAAAATTCCGGCCTTGATGCCGAAAACCGCGATCAGTAACAGCGAGAAACCAGTACGCACTCCACTTGACAGTTCGGGGATGCGCTCAGCCAACTCGGCCATGTTGACCGTGCCAGTCGCTGAGTAGAACAACGCAAGGGTAGTGATGAACAACGTCGAGGCGATCAGGCTGATGACGATGTACGACATCCCTGACCGGACCTGTCCAGCTCGACCCCCGAGAGTGAGCAACACGTAGCTCGCAACAAGCATCATCTCGAACGCGACGAACAAGTTAAAGAGGTCGCCAGTGATGAAGCTGGCCGACACACCTGCGGCCAAGACGAGGTACACCGGATGGAACGCAGCAAATCTGCGTTCCTCGGAGTCCTGACCGATCGCATAAATCAGCACAGAGAGCAGCATCAGCGAAGAGACCACCAACATGATTGCCGAGAGCCGGTCGACCACGAGGGAAATCCCAAGCGGAGCAACCCAACCTCCTGCCTGGGACACAACAATGCCGCCGGCTGCGTCGCCCGTCGCGTCGTCGACCCGGCTGAGCAAGACGACGTTGTTGACGACAACACCGAGCAGCGCAACGATGCTCAGCACACGTTGCACGTTTCGGAGTCGAGCGAAGATCACGCTGAGCGATGCGGCAAGCAACGGAAGCAGGACTGGAAGCGGCACCAATGCGTCGAAGATCCCGCTACTTGGCGCCGTCACGTCAGCGGCAAGAAAATCTGCACGAAGTACTGAAGCCAAAGTGCTGCTCATACTCGATCCTCTTCGACAGCATGTTCGCGTTCGGCAGCTTCGCTTTCCTCAACGTCGCGATCTGCGCGACGCCTGGCGATAAAGCGATCTTCCACGTCGTCTTCGACAACGTCATCGTGGGTCAACTTCCAACTTCGAAAGCCAACTGCGAACAAGAACACAGTCACTCCGAAGGTGATGACAATCGAGGTGAGCGCAAGAGCTTGGGGTAACGGGTCGGCAAAATCAGTCGGGTCCGCCGAGTCGATGATCGGCGGCAGGCCCCGGCCATTGCTGGACGTGAGCAGCAAAACATTTGAGCCATGTCCAATCAGGCCGATACCGATGATGATCCGCGAGAGACGACGCTGCAACAGCAACCAAGTACCGGTTGCGAAAAGAAACGCTGCGGCAAACGCAAGCAAAACGCTCACGTGGACTCCCCCGCATTGTCCGGCTCGTCATCCGAGGCATTTACAGCAGCCGTCGACTCAGCCGACTCGATTGGATGATCATCACCAAAGGCAGCAAAGAGCATCAGCACCAGACCGACAACGACCAAGAGCACGCCTACGTCGAACGGCAGCGCGGACACCACTTTGACCTTGCCAAAGACGGGTAGCTCCGGCTCAATCTCACCGTGCTCAAGCACAGCACCCCCGAGGAGTACCGGGACCAGCGCTGTTCCTGACGACAACAACAGACCACACCCGAGAACTACGTGCGACGGTGCCCGGAACGTAGTCCGTACCGCTTCGGCACCACCGGACACGTAACGCAGTGAGACTGCTGCGCCTACCATGAGTCCGCCGACAAATCCTCCTCCGGGCAGGTTGTGCCCAGCAAAAACGAAATAAAGCGCAAGCACGAGAATCGACTGGTAAATCACCTTGATCGCCTGATCAAGGACAAACACGCGATCGGGCGCACCACGCCGGTTCACGAAATACCCCCGGGGGACTCAGCACCAACCAGCGGCGACGCTGGCCCGTCGTTGTCGACGAAGTCGTCGGGCTCGACCGGGTCGAGGATCTCTTCAAAGGTTGGTGCGCCTGTCTCGTCAGATCGCCGACCGCTGCGGGCAAGGCTGACTGCGCCGACCGCAGCAACGAGAAGAACCGTGATCTCACCCATCGTGTCCCAGCCGCGGAAGTCGACCAGAATTACGTTGACGACGTTGCGGCCCTTGCCTTTTGTGAGCGAGTTTTCGACCATCGCTTCGGATTGCTGCGGACCAGGGACATCGCTACGGGCACCGCTGGCGACCAAGGCGAAAACGAAGATGGCGACGCCCACAAACATCGAGACGGCGATCCGCATCGGTGCTGCGATGGCAGGTGCACGATGCGTCCATGTCGCCGGGAGGTACCGCAGCACGAGAACGAACAGAACGGTACTCAGGGTCTCGATGGCGAACTGAGTGAGTGCGAGGTCCGGCGCACCCTGCGAGACATAGAAACCAGCCATCGCGTAGCCAACTGCAGCGAGCATCAACGCAGCGGCGATACGTCGCCGCACGATCGAGGCCCCCAACGCAGCGGCCATGATCATCGCAACAAGCACGACATGCGCCGGTGTTTCCACTACGTCACCGAAGCCGCTCCACGCGCCCGCAAAGGCAATTAACGGCACGCCCGTGGCAACCATCAGAATCACCGACACGTAGATCGGCAGCGAACCATTTTGAAGGAATCCGGTGACGCGACGCGCCGTGAACCCGACGGCACGCAGCAGGAAATTAAAGGCCTTTTCACTGGTTGGAATAAAGCGCAAAGCATGCGAAGCGGATCGCTGGGCGGTGCTTACTTGACTCCTTAAAAGCGTGAGTAACGTCCCGGCACCGATAACCACGAGCGACAGCAGGAACGCTGAAGTGAAGCCAGCCCACAGGTGTAGGTGTTTGGGTTCGGCCGCAGGGTGCAACGCGACGGTAGACGCCTTCACCAACTGATCGACCAGCACCGGCGCAATTCCAACTCCGAGACTGACAACGGTCAGCAGCAACGCTGGTGCAACGAACCCGAACGACGGAGCACGCGCAACATGAGAAAGATCGTCAGCTTCGGGCTCAGCAAACGCTCCGAAGAGGCCAAGTACGAAACGGGCCGAGTAGGCGAACGTGAGAATCGATGCCACAACAATGACAACGAGGATGACCGTCGAACCAACGAAATCACCGTGGTCGACGTAACCCTCAAGGGCTTTCTCTTTCGAGATGAACCCGAAGAGCGGAGGCACCCCAGCCATTGACGCCGCCCCAACCACACCGGCGACGAGTGCAGGCCCCCAAGACACCCCGAAGCCGTGCAGTTTTCGGATGTCGCGAGTCCCGACTTGATGGTCAACCATTCCAACCACCATGAACAGAGCGGCCTTAAATGCTGCGTGCGCAAGCAGCAGCACAACACCAGCCTGCGCTATGTGATCGTCGCCGGTGCCAAACAGCAGCATCATGAAGCCAAGTTGGCTGACCGTGCCGTATGCCAGGAGGAGCTTGAGATCATGTTGGCGAAGCGCCCGGAGTCCGCCGATGAGCATCGTGGCCGACCCGACTGTAAGGACGACCAAACGCCAGTTGCCTGATAGTGCGAACATCGGGGCGAGGCGGGCCACGAGGTAGACCCCCGCCTTGACCATGGTCGCCGAGTGCAAATACGCGCTGACCGGAGTCGGCGCGACCATGGCACCAGGTAGCCAACTACTGAACGGTGCCTGGGCCGACTTCGTGAATGCTCCAATCAAGACAAAAATTACGCCGGTATTGACGATTGCCCCGGTCGGTGGATCGAGAATCAACTCCGATAGCAGGTAGGTCCCTGCCGACTGCCCGATGATGATCAATCCGGCGAGTAGAACCAATCCACCCATGCCGGTAATGAGGATCGCCTGTAACGCCGCAGCACGGGCGCGGGGGTTGATGTCGTCGTTTCCAATGAGAAGGTACGACGTGATTGATGTCAGTTCCCAGAAGATGAACAGCGCGATGAGATGGTCGGACAGGACGACACCGAGCATCGCTCCTGCGAAAAGCGTCATCATTCCAGCCAACCGACCAACATTGTCCTTGACGACATCACCGGGTCCGTGCGGTTGGAAGTAACCCAGGGCGTAAATGCAGATGAGTAACCCGATGCCTGACACGAGTGCCACCATCAGCAAAGCGAAGGCGTCAAGTCGCAGATCGATTGCAATATTGAGGCCACCGACCCACGAGAACGTCTCGACTCTCGCTTCGCCGTCAAGTACTTCATCAGTTTGCGTGAGCGCTCCGACAACCGTGGCGAGAGGAGCAAGTCCAGCCAGTGCGAAGCCGCTACGGCCGAGACGACGTCCTGCCGCGATGATGGCGACACCGAGGACGAGATGAAATACGAGCAGGGTGAACATGTGGAAAGGCCAACGTCGGCTTAACGCCAGGAACTGACGATACGAGGTCTGCAACAGATTACTGTGTGTTACCCATTGGTAACTAAGCTCGTAGCATGACGGAAATTAAGAAAGTCGGCGTTCTCGGCTCCGGCATTATGGGTTCAGGTCTGGCCGAAGTGGTGGCCCGTGCAGAACTTGAAGTCATCGTGCGGTCGCGCACTCAGGCTGGCGCTGACGCCGTGCTCCACACGGTCGACTCTGGTCTTGCTCGACACGCCGCTAAGGGACGTCTGACCGAGGACGAACGTCAGTCCATCCTCGGCCGCATTTCGGTCACTGATCGTCTTGATCAACTCGCCGACTGCGACCTCATTATCGAAAGCGTTGTTGAAGATCTCGAAGTGAAACGTGCGCTGTTTGATGAGCTCTGCCAAATCGTCAAACCCGAGGGCATTCTTGCGACGAACACCTCAACTCTTCCGGTAGTCGAGTTAGCAATGATGACGCGGCGCCCCGACAAGGTCTGTGGCATCCACTTCTTCAACCCGGCACCGAACATGTCGCTTGTCGAGATCATCCGTCCGCTCACCGCATCTCACGAGACAATCGACGTCGCAACGGCTTTCGCCACCGCGTGCGGCAAGAATCCCGTGCTGGTCGAAGATCGCGCAGGTTTCATCGTCAACGCACTGCTTTTCCCCTATCTGAATAATGCCGTGCGCATGTACGAAATGGGCACTGCGTCGATCGATTCAATCGACGCAGCCATGATGGGCGGCTGCAACTTCCCGATGGGCCCGTTTGCACTGCTTGACCTTGTCGGCCTTGACACGTCGGTTTCAATTCTTGATGCGCTTTACACGGAGTTCCGCGACCCTAACTACGCAGCCGTGCCACTCCTGCGCCGTATGGTTGCGGCCGGCCAACTTGGCCGTAAGACAAAGCAAGGCTTTCGCTCTTACTGATCATTCAAATCCAGTCGGCAGTTTTGTGGGAGATACCGTTCGCCCTCAATGATGATTTCGTCAAAATCTGACACGAAGATCATTCGATGTCATGCGCTTGGTGCGTTTGTTGCCAGGCTGAGGTGATGTCACCCGTCAACCCGTCACCGCTGGAACCGCCAGCGACACGGTACGCGCTACCCGACCCCGTCACCAGCAAGCCAGGCGAGGACCTTGTGGCGCTTGGTGCGGACCTCGAACCAGGCACGCTGCTTGCTGCGTATCGCACCGGTCTCTTCCCAATGCCGGTTGACCCCAATCGGCGGCGCAGCAAAATCGCGTGGTACTCGCCTGATCCGCGTGGCGTCATCCCCCTCGATGCCCTTGTCGTGTCGAAGTCGCTCCGGTCAAGTTGCCGTCGATTTGACGTTCGGATAAACACCGATTTCCGCAGAGTCATGGAGCGGTGCGCCGACCCTCAGCGGAAGGGGCGGTGGATCACTTCAGAGTTCATCGACGCCTATGTCCGACTGGCCGAATTGGGTTGGGCACATTCTATTGAGACCTATCGCGACGGTGAACTCGTTGGCGGCCTGTACGGCGTGCGCATCAACGGCTTATTCGCTGGTGAATCAATGTTCCATGATGTCAGCGATGCGTCGAAGGTTGCGCTCGTGCACCTCGTCAACCACCTCAACGCCACCGGGGCTGTTCTGCTCGACACACAGTGGGTGACCGATCACCTCGCATCGCTGGGCGCCATTGAGGTGAGTCGCAGCGACTATGTGCGGTTGCTGTCGCACGCCATCCAGCCCGGCTAACTCATCCAGCGCGGAAGTCGAATGGAGCGGAGCAACCGCTAGTCGTTCCGCTCATGTATTTCGCGTCGGTCGGATCTTTCATCCGGTTGCCGAGGTTCCCGTAAAGGGGACTTTCAGGCGGGAGTTCTCCTCCCAAGGTGGCAGTGGGGGAAGCGGCCAGCTTGAGCTGGGATGTTTACGGGGTTGTTAGCTCTTTCGGATCGTGCTCTGACGCCAAGTTTCCGAGACCATTTGTTTTCGTAGTACCGGCTAACGGTTTTCGTAGTACCGGCCAATCCTTGAACAGGAACTTGAGAATTTTCTTCCAAACCGACGACACTGGTGTTATGACTGAAGCAAGCGAGACGATGGGCGAGCGCGCAAAACGCGACCGGCCGTGGATGATGCGGACCTACTCCGGCCATTCCACCGCTGCGGCTTCCAACGAGCTTTATCGGACCAACTTGTCCAAGGGCCAAACCGGGCTGTCGATCGCGTTCGATCTGCCCACCCAGACGGGTTATGACCCAGATGACCAAATGTCGCAGGGCGAGGTTGGCAAAGTTGGCGTGCCCGTCGCGCACCTCGGCCACATGCGCACGCTCCTTGACCAGATCCCGCCCGGCCAGATGAACACCTCCATGACGATCAACGCCACTGCTGTTTGGCTGCTCTCGTTGTACGTCGCCAACGCAGAAGAGCAAGGTGTGGCCTCGAACGAGCTGCGTGGCACGACGCAGAATGACATCGTCAAGGAGTATCTATCTCGCGGTACTTACATCTTCCCGCCTGCGTCGTCGCGTCGGCTGATCGTCGACATGGTCGCCTGGTGCGCAGAGCACGCACCCAAGTGGAACCCTATGAACGTGTGCTCGTATCACCTTCAAGAAGCAGGTGCGACACCGACGCAGGAGATTGCCTACTCCATGGCGACGGCAATCGACGTGCTCGATGCCGTGCGGGCTTCAGGGCAGGTATCCCACGAATCATTCAGTCAGGTCTTCGGTTCGATCTCATTCTTTGTCAATGCCGGAATTCGTTTTGTTGAAGAAGTCTGCAAGCTCCGTGCGATGACCGACATGTGGGAGCAGATCGGCCGCGAGCGATACGGTGTAACCGATCCAAAGGCGCTGCGATTTCGATACGGCGTTCAGGTCAACTCACTTGGTCTCACCGAAGCCCAACCCGAGAACAATGTGCAGCGCATCGTGCTTGAGATGCTTGCTGTCACCTTGTCGAAGAGGGCTCGCGCCCGCTCGGTTCAGCTCCCTGCGTGGAACGAAGCGTTGGGTCTACCGACGCCTTGGGATCAACAGTGGTCGCTGCGAATGCAGCAGGTGTTGGCCTTTGAGACGGACCTCCTTGAGTACGGTGATATCTTCGACGGGTCCGCAGTGATCGAGGCAAAGACCGATGATCTGCGGGCGTCCGCTCAAGCCGAACTTAGCGATGTGCTCGAGATGGGTGGGGCGTTTGAAGCCGTCGAAACGTTGAAATCAAGGCTTGTGTCGTCAATGGCCCAGCGAACTCGGCGCATCGAGTCTGGTGAACAGACCGTCGTCGGCGTCAACGAATTCCGCGAAACCACCGACTCACCGCTGGGTGGTGAAGGCGCGATCCTCAAGGTCGACCATGCGGTCGAAGCGGAATCAGTTGCCGACGTTGCAGCATGGCGTGCCGCTCGCGACCAGCCAGCCGTCGATGCCGCTCTCGCTGCCCTGCGTACTGCGGCCGAAGGTGATCACAACGTGATGCCTGCTTCGATCGCTCTCGCCCGGGCGGGCGGCACGACCGGCGAATGGGGCAACCTCATGCGAGAGGTGTTCGGCGAGTTCCGGGCACCGACCGGAGTTGCGGGCGCAACCGGTTCCACTACGGGTCTTGGTGGGGTCGTCGATTTCGTCAAATCGATGACAGGTGGCCCGCCGAAGTTCCTCGTTGCCAAGCCCGGTCTTGACGGACACTCAAATGGCGCCGAGCAAATTGCGGTTGCAGCGCGCGACTCGGGCATGGAGGTCGTCTACTCCGGCATTCGCCTTACTCCTGAACAGATCGCCGCGTCGGCTCGCGATGAAGATCCCGATGTGATCGGTCTGTCGATTCTGTCGGGTTCACACCTCAATCTCGTACCCCATGTGCTTGACCATCTCAAGGCGATGGGTGTCGATGCCCCCGTCATCGTCGGCGGAATCATCCCTGAAGACGACAGACCGCGCCTGCGCGAAATCGGCATCGCTGCGATCTACACACCGAAGGACTACGAGATCGCTGGCATCATGCGTGACGTAGCCGAGCTTGCTGTCAGTCACCGCGCTAAGTGATCGCTCGCTGATGGCTGGACCCCGCTACCTATTTTCGGACGACATCATCATGCGTGTTCGTCGTGAATTTGACGATGATGCTGACCGAGTGATCGCCGAACTCGACCGAATGCCCGACACTCGGCAACGGGATCGGGACCGGCTTCCCCGGGCCGTGCTTGACCTCGCCCGATGCGATATCGCCGCCGTGGTTGGTTTGGTTGAGCAGGCTTTAATCGACTGGCGAGACCTGCAGACCTGGGTCGACGACGACTGAGGCGTGCGTTGCATACCAGACCATGGATCGCAGCCCGAGTCAGCTGACTGCTAGTCGCGGTAGAAGATGCTGGCTCGCTTTCCAAAGACTGCAACGGCCTGCTTCAGCGGGACTAGCTCGCTGCTCGAACCGTGCTTCGCGGCATGCGCTCCGCGCTGACTTCGTTCGGCATCTTCGATCGCGTGCACAGCGATCGAACGAGCCTGGTCCAATTCGACGCGCAGACGAGCATTCTCGGCTTCAAGGCGCATTACTCGACGAATGCCCTCAAGGTTCATTCCCTCATTGGTCAGCTCCGAGATTCGGCGGAGTACTTCAATGTCGGCATCGCTGTAGCGACGATTTCCTCCCTGGGTGCGCGCTGGCATAACCAGACCGCGACGCTCGTAAATCCGCAGCGTCTGGGGGTGCATTCCCGAGAGCTCAGCGGCGACCGAGATCACGTAGACCGCGGCCGAGCGCTTGCGCTCGGAACTGCCGTTGTCCGCTTGGTCACCCATGTGAGCCTCCTCAGGCGGTTGAGCCCGGCGTAGGCGTTGCCTGCTTGTCCTCTACCGTACTCGCCGAGCGGAGGTGCTCGATTGCTGAGCGTTGCTCGCCGCTCAGCTCAGTAGGTACAACCACGTTGACGGTGACGATCAGGTCGCCCTGTACCGTGCCCCTGGCGCGGCTAGTGGTTTCGATACCCTTACTCTTCACCCGATGTCGGCTTCCGGACTGGGTGCCGGGCTTGATGTGCATCGTGACTGACGGACCACCAAGAGTCGGAACGTCGATGTCAGCGCCAAGTGCGGCGTCTGCAAACGTCACAGGCACTGTCACGGTGAGGTTCTGATTGCTGCGTCCAAACCGGTCGTGAGGAATCACCGTCAATTCGACCAGCAAGTCGCCGTTCGGTCCACCGTTGCGCCCCGGTCCGCCCCGACCCTTGAGTCGAATGGTCTGGCCGTCCTTGACACCTGCCGGTAAGCGGGTTTTGACTTCGCGTGGGCGCTTCTCGATGCCTCCGCCGCTGCAGGTGCCGCATGGTGACTCAATCACGGTGCCCCGGCCTTGGCAGATCTGGCACGGTGAGGAGAACGAGAACATGCCCTGGTTGTCGTCGGTGACGCCTCTGCCGCTGCAGTGACCACAAACCTTCGGAGCAGTACCAGCTTTCGCCCCGCTGCCCCCGCACGTCGAGCACTGTGCTTCAGCGGTGAGGTGGAGGGTGGTCTCGAGACCGGTGACTGCGTCGGCAAAGTCAATGGTCAACGACGCTTCGACGTCAGCACCACGGCGGGGCTGGATCCCGGCGCCTCCGCCACCGCGCTGGCGGCCACCACGGCCAAACATGCCACCAAGGACATCGCCCATGTCACCGACGTTGAAGGAGAATCCGTCTGATCCGCCGTGTCGGCCGCCCATCATGGAGGGCCCCATGCGGCGGACTTCGTCGTATTCGGCGCGCTTGTCCTCGTCACCGAGCACGTCATACGCCGCTGAGACTTCCTTGAACTTCTCTTCAGCAACGTCGTTGCCAGGATTCTTGTCTGGGTGAAGATCGCGAGCAAGCGAACGATACGCCTTCGTGATCTGCTTGTCGGTGGCACTCTCCGCAACGCCCAGCGCTTTATAGAAGTCTTTTTCGTACCAGTCTCGTTGTGCAGCCATTCGTGCTCACCTCCTCAGAGCGCTCCTCTCACGACACTCGAGGCGAACCCCGACTGTGGTGTTTTCAGTCTGTTGTCTTCACCATGGCAGCACGGAGGGTTTTGCCCTTCCATTGGTATCCGCTGCGTAGCACTTCAGCCACCGACGGTTCGCCGCCGTTAACAGGCTCATGCGCCACAGCCTCAGCTACCTCGGGATCAAACATTTGTCCATCTAGATCTAGGGTTTCGAGGCCTTGCTTCTTGAGTTCGGCCAACATCTGATTAAGCAATGGGCCCACTTCATCGGGATGACGAAGGAACGCCGCCTCAGCTGCATCGAGCACTGGCAAGAACGCTTCGGCGAGCCGCCCGGTAGCGCGATCAGCATCGGCCTGTGCTCGAGTGTTGGCCTGCTTGCGGAAATTTTCAAACTCAGCTTGCACGCGTTGCGCGATCGACTTGAATTCGTCGCGTTCGGCAAGCAAGGCCGGAACGTCAACTTCGGACCAGTCGATCTCTGCCTCAGCATCACCAACGTCGGGCGTGTCGAAGTCAAGCGCCGACAGCGTGTCGATGTCTTCGAGCTCACTCTGTCTCTCAGGAATGTCATCGGCATCCGTAGTCGACGCTGATGCTGCGTCGGCGGCTGCGGCCGAATCGGATGCTGACCGGGACGCCGTCCCGGCCAGCTCCGCATCACTCAGGTCGTCGGGATCGTAAAGATCACCGTCTCCCATATCGGACATGCTCAAGCACCTGCCTCAGCGTCTCCGTCTGCCGGATCGTCAACGATCTCGGCATCAACGATGTCGTCGTCGTTAACCGCACCATCACCTTGGCCAGATGCTGACGAACCCTCGGCGCCACCGTCCTTGGCTGCAGCCTCGTAGAGCTTCTGGCTGAATGCTTGGCTCGCGGCCATGAGCGCCTCGGTGGCGGTCTTGATGGCATCGTGGTCGTTGCCCTCAAGTGCCTTCTTGAGGTCCGCGAGCGGTGCTTCGACAGCGTCTTTTTCTTCGGCAGGCACCGTTTCGCCCTGTTCGCGCAGCACTTTTTCGGTTTGGTATACAAGGCTGTCGGCGTTGTTACGGGCCTCGGCTTCGGCGAGCCGCTGCTTGTCTTCTTCCGCGTGCGCCTCAGCGTCTTTCACCATCTGGTCAATGACGTCCTTATCGAGTGTGGACTGACCGGTGATGGTCATCGACTGGGTCTTGTCGGTGGCCCGGTCCTTGGCACTGACGTGCACGATGCCGTTGGCGTCGATGTCGAAGGTGACTTCAATCTGCGGCACTCCTTGCATTGCAGGGGGCAGATCGACGAGCTGGAACTTGCCGAGGGTTTTGTTGTAGCTCGCCATGTCGCGCTCACCCTGGATCACGTGAATCTCGACGGATGGCTGGTTGTTCTCGGCCGTAGTGAAGGTCTCGGTGCGCTTAGTGGGGATGGTCGTATTGCGCTCAATGAGCTTGGTCATGATGCCGCCCTTCGTCTCGATGCCGAGGGAAAGAGGGGTGACGTCCAGCAAAAGCACGTCCTTCACGTCACCGCGCAGGACTCCGGCTTGAACCGCAGCGCCAATGGCAACCACTTCGTCTGGATTGACGGTCTTATTTGGCTCTTTGCCGGTGAGATCCTGCACCAGCTCGGTCACGGCTGGCATGCGGGTAGAGCCACCGACGAGGATGACGTGGTTGAGTTCGCCTTTGGCGACGCCGGCGTCCTTGAGAGCTTGTTCGAACGGGATGCGACAACGCTCGATGAGGTCGGCTGTGAGCTCCTGGAACTTCGAGCGGCTCAAAGTCTCATCGAGGTGGAGGGGTCCGTCGGCCGTGGCGGTGATGAACGGCAAGTTGATCTGTGTGGACTGCGTTTGGCTCAAATCGATCTTGGCCTTCTCGGCTGCCTCTTGCAGACGTTGGGCAGCCATGCGGTCGGCGCTGAGGTCCACGCCTTGGGCGGCCTTGAACTGCTGGACGAGCCAGTCGATGATGCGCTGGTCCCAGTCATCGCCGCCCAGAACGGTGTCGCCGTGTGTCGACTTAACTTCAAACACGCCGTCGCCGATTTCAAGGACAGAGACGTCGAACGTGCCGCCGCCGAGGTCAAACACGAGGATGGTTTCATCTTCGTCGCCTTTGTCAAGGCCGTACGCCAGTGCAGCTGCGGTCGGCTCGTTGATGATACGAAGCACTTCGAGACCAGCGATCGTGCCAGCTTCTTTAGTGGCGGTGCGCTGTGCGTCGTCGAAGTACGCAGGCACAGTGATGACCGCCTGGGTGACTGTGTCGCCCAGGTAGCTCTCAGCGTCACGCTTCAACTTCATCAGTGTGCGGGCGCTGATTTCCTGTGCGGTGTACTGCTTGCCGTCGATGTCGTCGGACTTCCAAGCCTCGCCCATGTGACGCTTTACGCTTCGGAAGGTGCGATCTGGATTCGTGATGGCTTGGCGCTTCGCAACTTCACCGACGAGCACTTCGCCGGTCTTGGAGAACGCCACGACCGACGGGGTGGTGCGACCGCCTTCGGAGTTAGGAATAACGACGGGTTCGCCGCCTTCGAGGACCGAGACGACTGAGTTGGTGGTACCGAGGTCGATACCGACTGCTTTAGGCATGTGATGCTCCTTACTGTGTTCAAGAGATGTTCGGGGAGTAGATCCTGATGTGGTAGCACTCAAGATACGGATTTTGAGCCCCGATCACAACCCTTCTTTAATAATCCTGAGTCAATATAACTAAAGATTATCAGGTGGTGATCCATTGGCTTCTGAAATTGTCGGAAAATCGTCGCTCAGCGACGCTGATCCAGGATCTTTCAGGCACACCGGTGCTGCGAAAGATTCAGACTCTCTACGGTCAGTGGGCGAGAAACTCTGGGCCGAATGATGCAGGGAGCAGGTCAGCCATCGTCACGGCGAGCTGAGCACCGTCGACAGTCGTTGCATAAATGACCGCGTCCGGGCCGGTGAACTCCCGAAGGCGTTGGCGACAGCCGCCGCACGGGGTCCCGGGTGTCGGCCCCCCAGTGATGACGACGACCTCAGCAATTTCCCGCTCGCCGTCGAGCACCATCGCAGCAATCGCTCCAGCCTCGGCACATGTCCCTTCGGGGTACGACGCGTTCTCAACATTGCAGCCGGCATAGATCGCACCAGACGCCGTACGGATCGCTGCGCCGACGGCATAGTTTGAGTATGGGCAGTGCGCTTGAGCCTGCGCAGCGCGAGCTGCCGCCCACAGGTCAGCAGGGGGCGAAGCGCCGACGACTCTGTTAGAGGTCATTGTGCCAACCTCGGCGCGACACAATGTCGCACGATGACGGATTCCAGAGACCAATGAGCCATATCTCCATCGTGCCACGCTGAGCGATGATCGACCATCGCGCGGCCCCCCGTTCAGATCTGTAAAGATCTCATTTCGTGCAGGTGTATGTCAGAGACGCGCTCGACGGTGACGTTGAGGACCTTGTTGATGTTCTTCTCGATGGACGACTTGGCCCAGGTGCCGACGACCCGCACTACATCAACGATTACGTTGATGCGCTTCGCGAAATTGATCGCACCGACGGCTCGTACCTCTTGGTTGCCGAACTGGGAGGCCGCATCGTGGGGATGCTGCAGCTCTTCACGTTCCGCCACTTCCAACACCGCGGAGGGCGTTGTGCCGAAATTGAGTCGATGCACGTTGTCGAAGATCAGCGCAACACCGGTGTAGATGGACAGTTGCTCGATTACGCAGTGAGCAGAGCGAAGGATCTCGGTTGCTACCGCCTTCAACTCACGAGCAGCATCAAGCGCGATGACGCCCACGTCTTCTACGCAGATCACGGCTTCAAGGAAACCCACAAGGGTTTCAAGCAGTACCTCGACTTGGATTGGACACCGAACCGTTCTGCGGGTCGCCGCGAGCAATTCGCCTGAGCGTCTCAAATCTTGGCGATTGGCGCCCTCATCTAGGTGCACCACCATCGACGTGATCGGACCGAGCCCGGATCACATCGCTGAGTTGACCGGGCCCGATGCGGGCAAAGCTATTAACACCTCCGACCTCCTCAAGTGCAGCAACGGGTGAGCGGACAATGCTTTCCCTTACCTGCCCAGGTGACCATCCAACATGCACAAGACCGATGGAGACCGGCCAGGGATCAGATTCAAACTTCTTGCGCTCCGACTACGCGGAACCCGCTGAATCTGTCGGAGACGATTGGGCCAATTTGATATCAGGTGTATTGGCTCTGCGGCGTTCCTTTGAAAAATGCGCTCGGTACAAAGGTTGGCTTTACGTCGGCGGCGCTTGCGCGAACAGGAGGCCCCGGTAGGGCCGACTTCAGCGGCCAGAGCAAAAGCGCCACATTTGTCCACATGAATTCAGAAATTTATGCTCTGTTAACTTACTGGTAACTCCGAGTCAAGTCCGTGCTGTTAACTTGGCTTTTAGACCGAAATACGGAGCGATAACAAACGAAAAAGGGGTTTTAAAATGTCCTATATTTACACCGTCCTCGCATCAATGGGCGATGCTCAAAAGTTTGGTGAAGCCGGCGCTACTTGGGCTGGGGAACGACTGAAATCGCATGGAGCGATGTCTTCGACTGCGAGCCAGATTGTAATGGGCGGGGAAATGTCCGGCCTGGCAGTCGTGGCGTTCGAATTTGATTCCATTGATGGTGCGATGTCGGGGCAAGCTGCCATCTACGCAGATGCCGATCTCGTCGGCTTAATGCAGGACACTCAAGTACAGGTTCAACGTCGCAACCTGTTCCGAGTGCAGGCCGAGCGAGGTACTCGCGATGGAGAGTTTGGGTCAATTCTTTACATGGCTGGAGTACCGGCCGACGATGCCACAATGGAACAAAACATCGACATGAACTGGGCACACATTCAAAACGGCGCCAACGGAATGTCGTACATGCAGTCAGTTGCATCCGGTCCCGCACCGTTCAATGCCACTGCTGCAACATGGACGGACTCTCTCGACTCACTCATGGTCGCTTCCGCAAGCAACTTTGCCGATCCAGATGTGCAGAAGGTAATGGTCGACAGCAAAGTCCAAATTCTCGGTCGAGTCATCACGCGCCGGCTCTTCTGATTTCGGTCAATCCACAGCCCTCGGTGCTTACTTGAGCACCTGACGTTCTGTCTTCAGGCACCACCGGCGTCGCTGTCCATAGGGGTGGCGGCGCCCGTGGTTTAAGCAAATGTTTTAATTCGACGCCATTCGGCAACCTTCGAAAACGTTGCCGCAGAGGATGTTGATAAAGCCCTTAGAGGACTTTTCGTGTTCGTCGCTGCCTCCAGACCCTGAAAATCAATTCCAATAGGCACTAGAGCCGAGGGGCCGCAACCAGGCCGCCCACTTGCGTGTTTCTGTTCCCTAGTCTGGATGTATGACGTTGTCGTTGCTGAAGCATCGTTCATTCGCAGGCCGACCCGGCCCGTTGTTAGTCGTCGTTGCTGATGGGGTTGGAGTTGCGCCTGCCGGTCCGAGTAACGCGGTGACCGCCGCAAAGACGCCGACACTCGACAAGCTGACCGATGGCGAGTTGTACACCGAACTGGCTGCGCATGGACCGTCGGTTGGCTTGCCCTCTGACGATGACATGGGGAATAGCGAAGTCGGGCACAACGCTCTCGGCGCAGGCCGAATCTTTGCCCAGGGCGCCAAGCTCGTGCATAGTGCGTTCAGCAACGGCGCGATCTTCGAGACCGGCGTATGGCATCAAGCCATCGCGCGATGCGTCGATGACCAGGCAGGCACGCTGCATCTCCTCGGGTTGCACTCCGACGGTGGCGTGCATTCAACCAACGACCATCTGTATCTGCTTTTACGGCGCGCTGCAGAGGAGGGTGTGATGAGTTGTGCAGTGCACATTCTCCACGATGGCCGCGACGTACCTGCCCGTTCAGCACTTACCTACATTCGAGACACCGAGGCCGTGCTCGCTGAAATTAACGCGACAGGAGTGGGTCGCAACTTCCGCATCGCCTCCGGCGGTGGCCGGATGACGATCACGATGGATCGTTACGAAGCTGATTGGGGCATGGTCGAGCGTGGCTACATGTGCCACGTTCATGGCGAAGGTCCTGTATTTAATTCAGCAACTGAGGCCGTCGAGACGATGTACGCCGAGACTGACAAGGGTGACCAGTACCTCGGGCGCTTCGTTGTCGGCGACAATGCAGGACGCGCCGTCGGCAAAATCGTCAACGGCGACGCAGTCATTCTGTTCAATTATCGCGGCGATCGTTCCATTGAAATTTCCCGTGCGTTCGAAGAAAACGACTTCGCTGTGTTCGATCGCACCAGCGCTAACGCCGAGCCACACCCTGATGTGTTTTTTGCCGGGATGCTGCAGTACGACGGCGATGCCTTCATACCGAAGCGATACCTGGTGGAGCCACCTGCGATCAATCGAACGATGGGCGAGTTTCTCTGCGCGCAGGGCGTGAAAAGTTTTGCGATCAGTGAAACCCAGAAGTTCGGTCACGTCACTTACTTCTGGAACGGCAACAGGTCTGGCTACATCGACGAGTTACTTGAGACCTACATCGAGATCCCATCCGACAATGTCGAGTTCGACACGACACCTGCCATGAAGGTGCGTGAGATCACCGCCGAGACAATTGATCTCCTTCGTTCAGGCAGCTACCGGTTCGGCCGGCTCAACTTTCCGAGTGGCGACATGGTCGGCCACACTGGCCACTTAGACGCCACGGTCGAAGCAATGGAAGTGATCGACGAGTGCATGGCGCAGCTGATTGCGGTGATCGACGACCTCGGTGGCGTGCTCGTGTTCACTGCGGATCACGGCAACGCTGATGTGATGTACACAGAGAAAGACGGCGTCCGATTACCCAAAACCAGCCACACGCTCAGCCCGGTGCCGTTTGCCATTCACGACCCGAACTATGACGGCGAATATCACATGATCAATGGTGATCCGGGTACCGTCCACGGCCTCGCCAACGTCGCTGCGACGGTATTCAACTTGCTCGGCTACGAGGCCCCAGACGACTACCTTGCGCCGCTGATCACATTTTGAATTAGTGATCACTTGCTCGTAGAACGGTTGAGGCTGGCTGCTCATGCTCTGGGCGAGATTTGATACACCGGAGTGTGTCTAAGGTAGCGGCGATGGCCAGTACCAAAGCGCAACTCAACAGTCTCAAAAACGTCCCTCTGTTCAGTGCGTGCAGCAAGAGGGACTTGGAGAAGGTCGCGAAGGCGGCTAACGAGATCACCATGCCGGCCGGCTCAATTGTCATCGACCAAGGCGATATGAGCCGGGAGGCTTTTATCATTCTTAGAGGAGAGGTCACGATCAAGCGCAATAACCGGCAAATCGCCACGCTGAGCGACGGTGATGTGGTCGGTGAACTCTCGCTGCTCGACCACGGGCCACGCACTGCGTCGGTGACGTGTGCCACCGATTGCACTTTGCTGGTCATTGACCACCGCCGGTTCATCAACGTGCTCGACGAGGTGCCATCCATTGCGCACAAATTGATGGGATCACTCGCCGCACGCATTCGGATCATGGATCGCACCTACACAGGCTGATACGGCTACGTTGCAGCAGCGGCTCGTCGCACAGCAGCTTGCCACCCATGTCTTTGGTCAAGCAGGGAGTGATCTCGGTGGGCTTTCCGTTCTCGTCCCGTTGCCCTGCAATTTTGACACGCCCAGGTTCGCCTTCAGAGTGAACATGTCGACCTTGTTGGTGATTCAGTGTTCATCGAGCACGAAGTTAAAGAGGCGGCTACATCAACTCATGGCGCAGCGCCGTCGTCTTCGACACCATGCTGGCGTTTATCGAGTCAAACCGCGTCCAAGAACCCCCTCGTCGAGATGTTGCGATCTTTCAAGGCGGTCTTGCACATCATCGCTAGTCACTGCAAGTAACTGATAGCAGAAATGAAGAGCGTGGTTACTCGCGAGTAGATTTGCGGATACATGAATGCTGCCATTGATTCTTCCGAGGCCGACGCGACCCCGAAACGGTTCAAGCCGAACCAACTCGCACTCGTTCTTTTTACTGCTGTCGCCCTATTCACGCTCGTCTCGGGCATCTTGCCCCAGATCACCAAGTGGGAGAACGACAATGCGGTTCACCGCATCGTGTTCGTCAATATCCCCGGACCCATCCAGATTGTCTTCTACACCGTCATCCCTGTGTTGCTGATCTGGGTAGGAATCATGTTCAGCTTCCGGATGAAAAACTGGGAGCGAGGCGCACCGTCACAGCGCCACACCACAACCAAAAATGCCAAGCAGCGCCTCAAGGATTTCCGCGCAGGCGTTTACATGCAGACCCTGCTGCGCGATGCGGGCGCAGGCCTCATGCACTCAATGATCTACTTCGGGTTCCTTGTGCTACTAGGTGTCACCACCGTGCTGGAAATTGACCACCAGCTTCCCGAGCAGCTCAAGTTCCTACACGGCACCACATACAAGGCCTACGCCTTCATCGGCGACCTCGCCGGCTTTGTATTTCTCGGCGGCATCGTTTGGGCGATTGTACGGCGCTACGTGCAGCGGCCGTACCGAATTCGGATCAAGAGCAAGCCCGAGCACGCGATCATTCTCGGCGTCTTCTTTGCGATCGGTGTCACCGGCTTCGGCGCCGAAATGTTCCGAATCGCCCTCGAAGGTGGGCCGGCCTACGAGCAGTGGAGCTTCATTGGCTACCCGCTGTCGACGCTCGTCGACAGCTGGTCGCAAAGCAGCCTTGAGGTGTGGCACCAGTGGTGGTGGATTGGCCACGTCGCCGCCTTCGTTGCCTTCCTTGCCATCTTGCCGATCACGATGCTGCGGCACATCTTCACGTCGCCGGTCAACATGTACCTCAAGGACAAGGATCGTCCCAAGGGCGCCATGCGTCCGATGCCAAACCTGATGGAGACTGAGCTCGAGTCGTTCGGTGCTTCAGTTGTCGAGGACTTCACCTGGAAGCAACTGCTTGACCTCGATGCGTGCACGATGTGTGGCCGTTGCACATCGGTCTGCCCGGCCCATGCCACGGGCAAGTCGCTCGATCCAAGAGAGATTGTGCTGAAGGCTGGCGCCGTTATGGCCGCTTCGGGAGCGCCGGCCACCAGTCCTCCACTGAGTGAGGACAAAGAAATCACTGTGTCGGCAAACAACTTGTTCGACCGCATCACGGCCGAAGAGATCTGGGCATGCACGACGTGTAAAGCATGCGACGAAATCTGCCCGGTCAATATTGAGATCACCGACAAGATCTTCGACATGAGACGCTACCTGTCGCTGATGGAATCAAACTTCCCCGCTGAACTCGGCAACGCGTACCGGGCAATGGAGAATCAGTTCAACCCGTGGGGCCTCAACCAGGGTGAGCGTGGCGATTGGGCCGAAGGGCTTGAGTTCATCGACGTTGTCGATCCGGGCGAGGCGCTCAAGAGTGAGTACCTCTACTGGGTTGGCTGTGCAGGTTCGTTTGACGACAAGAACAAGAAGGTCACTCAGTCGATGGCCAAGCTGCTTCGACGTGCCGGAATTGACGTTGCCATTCTTGGCCCATCGGAGATGTGCACCGGCGACTCGGCTCGTCGTTCAGGCAACGAGTACCTGTTCCAAATGCTCGCTCAGCCAAACGTTGAGATGCTCAACGAAATGGGCGTGAAAAAGATCATCGCCCAGTGTCCACATTGCCTCAACACGTTGAAGAACGAGTATCCGCAACTCGGCGGAAATTACGAAGTCATTCACCACACGCAGTTACTTGAACAGCTCATCGAGTCAGGTCAGCTCGATGTGAGCCAGGCCACGCTCGAAGAGCGGATCACCTACCACGACTCCTGCTACCTCGGTCGCCACAACGATGTTTATGTCGCCCCGCGCAAGGTAGTTGGTGCAATCAAGGGCATCGAGGTTGTCGAAATGTCGCTCAACGGAACTAAGGGCATGTGCTGTGGCGCCGGTGGCGCCCGCATGTGGATGGAAGAAAACACCGGCGTCAAGGTCAACGACGAGCGTGCCGAACAGGCTATCTCCACCGGCGCTTCGCGTGTGGCAACCGCCTGCCCGTTCTGTTACATCATGCTTGACGATGGCGTGAAGGCTGCTGGCAAGGAGGAAGAAGAGGTCAAGGTCGCTGATATCTCGATCCACCTGCTTGAAGCCATCGAATCGGGCGAAGCGGAGTTTCATGCAGGCGAAGCACCACTTCTCGACAGCGAGCAAGCCGCTGAGCCTGACGATGGCCCATTGACTTCAGTCTGAAACGGCATCGGCTTCTTCACGCTGGCTAGGCGTGACTGCGCAGGCAGACCAACGACGATTCTGAGCCGCGCTCCGTATCGTTGTGCATTCTTCGAGGAGCAATGTGATGAGTACTGACGACACCGGCAACTGGGCTCGGCCGAACCCGACCGACCGAACCGACCCTGATTTCGTCGACATCACCCGGCTCGCGCCAGCTGCTGAGGGCAATGCCGACACGCACCAACTTGTTTCAAGTACGGGAAAAGACGGCATCGAAAGTGCCGGCCTCGACCTCGTTGCCCTCGACGTTGACGACGTCAGCGCCAACGATGTAGCCGAAAAGGACATCGCTGAGATCATGGCGGGATTTCAGCAACGCACTGCGACGGGCGGCGTGGACAGCTCACTCGACAATGCGGCGGTTGATGATGCGGCCCATGATGACGTGGCGGCCAACGGATCTTCGGACAACGCTGTCACCGCGCCCGCTGCTGCAGCTGCTGAGGTCCAATCCGAGCGTGTTGATGATTCCAATACAACCGGTGCTCGGACCGAAGCTGCAGCGAAGGTCAACACGCCAACACCGAGCGGTTTTGGTTCGCTCGGATTGCGTCCCGAACTTGTGGAGACGCTCAACGACCTCGGATATGAAGAGCCGACACCGATCCAGCGTGAGACCATCCCGATTCTCCTCACCGGCCAAGATCTGCTCGGCCAGGCGGCGACCGGTACCGGCAAGACCGCAGCATTTGCCCTTCCAGCTCTGAATGCAATCGAGCCGGGCTTCCCTGATGCGCCATCGGTGCTGGTGCTCACGCCAACCCGCGAACTGGCTGTTCAGGTCAGCGAGGCAATCGTTCAATACGGCAAGAAGCTTGGCGCCAAGGTGGTTCCCGTGTTCGGTGGTCAACCGATTGGACGTCAGCTTGGTGCTCTGGATCGTGGTGCTCATGTCGTCGTCGCTACGCCAGGTCGAGCCATCGACCACATTGGTCGTGGTTCGCTGCGACTCGATCAAATCAAAACGGTCATCCTTGACGAAGCCGACGAGATGCTCGACATGGGCTTTACTGATGATATTGAGTCGATTCTCGAGAGCACGCCTGATGATCGCCAGACGGTGATGTTCTCAGCGACGATGCCGCCGAGAATCAACTCGATCGCCAAGCGTCACCAGCGCGACCCGCATAAGATCAAGATCGGCAAAGCCGAGACACAAGAGAGCCAGAAGCTCATTCGGCAGCGCGTGTACTACGTGAAGCGCAACGACAAGCCGTACGCCCTCGGTCGCATTCTTGACATCGAAACTCCTGATGCAGCCATTGTGTTCTGTCGCACGCGTATGGACGTCGACCAACTCACCGCAACCATGGGCCTGCGCGGGTACCGCGCCGAGGCGCTGCACGGCGGCATGGACCAGACCCAGCGCGATCGCGTCATGGCTCGTCTGCGCGACGGCACCGCCGAGTTACTTGTTGCGACCGATGTCGCAGCGCGCGGCCTCGATGTCGACACGTTGACCCACGTTGTGAACTACGACGTGCCCGCAGCAGCGGAGAGCTACGTTCATCGCGTCGGCCGTGTCGGTCGGGCCGGGCGTGAAGGAACCGCAATCACCCTTGCGGATCCACGCGACCGTCGCCAGCTCGGGAATATCGAGCGTCTGATGAAGACGACGATCGAAGTCGCGAAGGTGCCTAGCGTCGCTGACCTCCGCGCCCGTCAAGTCGAACTCACCGTGAACCAGATCCGAGAGTCGTTGGCCTCAGTCGATCTAGAGGACTTCAACAAGGTGCTGCACGCTTTAGCCGGTGAAGACAGCGACCGAAATATTGCCCTCGCTGCGATCAAGCTTGTGCACGAGTCGCGCGGCGCCGTCATGGACGAACGCGAGATTCCTGATGCCTCGGTGCGCAATGACCGCAGCAAGAACTTTAAGGACAAGCGGTCCAACGGCAAGGGCCATCACCGCGACGACCGCTCGTGGGACGACAAGAAATCCAAGGGCAAGAAAAAGGCCGATCGCAAAGACGGCAACGGCAAGAAGCGCGATTTCGACAACTCCGACACTGCGTTCGTGTTCATCAGCCTTGGCCGCAAATCGGGCGTGAGACCCGGTGACCTCGTCGGCGCCATTGCGAACGAGTCTGGGTTGACCGGCCGCCAGATCGGCCCTATCCGTATATCCGAGCAGCACTCAGTAGTCGGTGTGCCGAAGGATGACGTTGAGCGGGTGATCAACGCAATGGACCGGGCGACGATGCGGGGCAAACCCGTTAAGGCCCGCCCGTACGTCGATTGAGACACGTTGGTGTCTGGCACCGACTCGTCTTCAGGTGAAGTTTTCGAAGTATCGACTCGGCGTCGGTCCGCGCTGGCCCTGATACTTGGAACCGGTAGCGCCTTGGCCGTACGGTTTGTCAGCAGGCGATGTCATCTCCATAAAACTGATCTGGCCGATCTTCATGCCCGGGTAGAGCGTGATTGGCAAGCTCGCAACGTTCGCCAGTTCAAGCGTGATGTGTCCGTCAAACCCAGCGTCGATGAACCCGGCCGTCGAATGAATCATGAGTCCCAGGCGACCGAGACTCGATTTGCCCTCAACGCGTCCGACCAGATCACCAGGGACGCCAACTCGTTCGAGCGTCGAGCCGAGAACAAACTCGCCTGGATGCAACATGAACGCCGCAGTGTCATTGCCGTCAAGGCTGGTGGGCATCTCGATCAGCTCCGTGAGGTCGGTCAAATCCTGCTTGACATCGATCACTCCGCGCGTGTGATTGCGAAACACGCGGAAGAGGTTGGAGATCCGGACGTCAATCGACGACGGTTGGATAAGCGTCTCGTCAAGCGGATCGATGACGATGCGGCCAGCGTCAAGCTGTTCGCGAAGAGTGCGGTCGGACAAGATCACGACGCAACGATACCCAGCCGACGTCGGCGCCGAAAAGAACGGGCCGTTTCGATGGTGTACAGCCTGACTGCGAATCGCGTCAAGGACTTTCCATGCGGCACGATCTGATCGAGCAAGCCACGCTCGGACAGTCATCTCTCGCTCGGTTGACGGACTCGCTGCCGCGGCCTCCCGCTGCTGCTAGATCACCAGATCTCGAGTCGTTACGCAGTCATAGCAGTGCCCAAGTCCACTGCGCTTGCTACTGCAATGCGGCGCACCGAGCGGTGGAGCAACGGTCCACTGACGAGGCGAACAGGAGGCATCGTCGGCTGCACTAGATCCTAAGAGTGTGAGTTGCGCCTCACGCAGCCAAAGGCCACCGTCAGGGAGGACTGTCGATCCACTTCGTAGCTTCACGCTGGCGGCGCTAACCTCGGTGCACTTCGCGGATGTAGTTCAATGGTAGAACATCAGCTTCCCAAGCTGAGAACGCGGGTTCGATTCCCGTCATCCGCTCCATGGGGGATTCGTAGAATTACGGGTCCCCTTCTAGTAGAAATCAGTTGCTCAGCGATCCACTTCGCACGATCGGCGGACCGTGTCGCCGAAGCCGGCTGCCAGCCTTGCTGTCGACCAAGCTGAACGATCTCAGACGTGAGGGGCGCACGAGGAAACTCGCCCGCTTCCGCGCAAGGATAGGGCTGTCTGGCCCGTTCCCCAGTTGCCGACCGGGGAAAACCACGGTGTCCTAGTGAAGTTGCTTGTCAATCAGCCAAGATTGCGGGCGTTTTGGCTGTGATCGTTGGTTGGACAGGCTTTGTCGGATGGTTGCTGACCTGTGCGTGATAGAAAATGCCACATGTTGTCGTTGGCTCGAGTTCGTCGTTCGGTTGTTGTTGTCGCAGCAGGGGCGTTGGTCGTTGCGTCGGTTGGGTCGTCGGTGCCGGTGTTGGCGTTATCTGATGGGTCGCAATCAACTGAGATCGCTGTTGAGCAGGCCGAGATCGACACTGGAAACAGTTTCGGTGTTGAGGGGCCAGTTGTTGCTGGTGTGTCGGGCAATTTTGCCTCGGTGTTGGCACCACAGACCGCTAGCGTTTTTGACCGCAGTAACACGTTAGGCGCGGGTGTCACTCCACAAATCGCAGCCGGCGGCTTCCATACGTGTGCGTTGTTGAACACTGGTGCCGTCAACTGCTGGGGCTACAACAGTTTCGGGGGGCTCGGCAACAACACCAACATTCCCAGTTCAGAACCGGTTGCGGTGTCCGCGTTTACAGACGTGTCGGCGACGGCGGTCTCGATCGCAGCCGGCTACTCCCATACGTGTGCGTTGTTGAACACGGGTGCCGTCAACTGCTGGGGCTCCAACAGTGACGGGCAGCTCGGCAACGGCAGCACTACTGACAGTTTGGTGCCGGTTGCGGTGGACCCGTTTACAGACGGGGCGACGGCGGTCTCGATCACAGCCGGCGACTACCATACGTGTGCGGTGTTGAACACGGGTGCCGTCAACTGCTGGGGCTACAACGTTTTCGGGGGGCTCGGCAACAACACCAACATTTCCAGTTCGGTGCCGGTTGCGGTGTCCGCGTTTACAGACGTGACGGGGACGGCGGTCTCGATCACAGCCGGCGAC
>CALKNK010000021.1 GCA_938091165.1 uncultured Ilumatobacter sp.
TCGCTCACCGTGCCGGGTGTGCGCTACGTCGTCGACGCCGGTACGGCGCGTATCTCGCGATACAGCAAGCGACTCAAGGTCCAACGCCTGCCGATTGAACCGGTGTCGCAGGCCTCGGCCAACCAGCGGTCGGGCCGTTGCGGACGTGTGGCCCCCGGTGTCGCCATCCGGTTGTACGCAGAGGATGAGTTTGTCGAACGGCCGGAGTTCACCGATCCCGAGATTCTTCGTACGAACTTAGCGTCGGTGATTTTGCAGATGACCGCCATTGGGCTGGGCGATGTGGGGATGTTCCCGTTCGTCGAGCCACCCGAACGGTCGATGATTCGCGACGGCTATGCCCTGCTCGACGAGTTGGCGGCGATCGAACCGGCGGAACGCGACGACCCCGAACGGCACCTCACCCGCATCGGCCGCGACCTCGCCAAGCTGCCAGTCGACCCTCGGCTTGGTCGAATGGTGCTTGAAGCGGACGAGTTCGGATGCGTCCGAGAGGTGCTGGTGATCGCATCGGCGCTCTCGATTCAAGACCCGCGCGAGCGTCCGCAGGAGAAGATTGAGCAGGCCAATGAGTTCCACAATCGATTCAAGGTGGACGGGTCTGATCTGCTCTCGCTCGTTGAACTGTGGGATTACCTGAGGAACCAGCAGCGCGAGCTCTCCGGCAACCAGTTCCGCCGCATGTGCCGCAAGGAGTACCTCAACTACTTGCGCGTTCGCGAGTGGATGGACCTGTACAGCCAACTCCGCCGCGTCGCTGGCGAGTTGAAGATTCGTCCCCACCGGACCCCTGAAGTGGACAAGACCCACCCCGACCACGTGCACCGCTCACTGCTCGCTGGCCTCCTGTCGCAGGTGGGCATGCGCGAGCGTGAGACGCGTGACTACCGCGGTGCACGAGACGCCCGGTTTGTCATCGCCCGTGGGTCGGTCATCGGTCGCAAGCAGCCCGACTGGGTGATGGCAGCGGAGCTCGTGGAGACCAACCGCCTGTATGCACGGCGCGTTGCCGCGATCGAACCTGAATGGATCGAGCAAGCCGCTGCGCACCTGGTGAAGAAATCGCACAGCGACCCGCGCTGGGATGCCAAGGCGGGGCGGGCGGTCATCACCGAGCAGGTCACCCTGTTCGGTCTGCCCATCGTGTCTGATCGCAAGGTGGGCTACGACAAGATCGACATCGATGCAGCGCGGGCCTGGTTCATCACCAAGGCACTGGTCGAGGGGGAATGGCACACGCAGCAGAAGTTCGTCACCCGGAACCAGGAATTCCTCGATGGCATCGGCGCCATGGCGGCTCGCGTCCGCCGAACAGAACTTGTCGACGACACAATGCTCTTCGCCTTCTTCGACGAACGTCTCGATGCCGACGTCACTGACACCCGTCGGTTCGATCGATGGTGGAAGGAGGAGCGCCAGCGCAACGGTCGACTCCTCGATCTCACCGAAGAGCTCCTTGCCGATCGCGAACACGGTGTAGGAATCCGGCTTGCCGACTTTCCCGAGGTGTGGCGGCAAGGCGACATCGAGCTGCCGCTGACCTACCGGTACGCACCAGGCGAACCGCTCGACGGTGTCACCGTGCACATTCCGCTCAGCGCACTCAACCAGATCGAGCCGACCGGATTCGACTGGCAGATCGCTGGACACCGCCGCGAGGTCATCGCAATGCTGGTGCGCTCCGTTCCGAAACACATCCGTCGCGAGCTGACGCCGATGGCTGAGACAATCGATGCCACCGTTGAGCGAGTCGCAGACTTTGAGCCAGGGTCGATGCCGCTCGTTCATGCAGTCGCAGTCGGGCTCACTCGGGCGTCCGGGATCCGGATCGACCCGTCGATGTTCAACACCGAGGTCCTCGACAACTCTCTCCGAATGAACTTCGTTGTCACCGATGAGCACGGGGAGGTTCGCGACGTCGGCACCGATTTGGCTGCGATCAAAGCACGCCGCGTCGGCGAGGCACGCGAATCGATTGCTGCTGCGGCGCCGATCGAGGAACGTCGGGGGATAGTGGCGTGGGACATCGGCGACCTCCCACGCACGGTTCAGTCCGACGATCGTGCGCTCGACGTCGTGGGCTATCCGACGTTGCTCGATATCGGTGACAGCGTTGCGCTGCGGGTCGTCACGAGCGCCGACGTGCAGCGGCGGGCCATGCGCGGCGGGGTACGCCGCCTCCTTCTGCTCACTGCAGCGCCGAGTCGCAAGGTGGTCGAACGACTGCTGACCAACGCGGGCAGGCTCGCGCTCGGTGCGGCCGACGTGTCGGTCGCTGCGCTCGCCGACGACTGCATTGCGGCGGCTGTTGACCATCTGCTCGAAGATCATCTGGCACGCGGGGGAACGCTCCCCTGGAGCGAGGTCGAGTTCGAAGAGTTGCGCGCGCAGGTCGCACGAGACGCTCCGACATTGGCGCGAGATGCCCTCGTCCAGGCCACGGCTGCGGTCGCGGCCACCGGCTCGGTGCACGCCAAGCTCGCGTCGTTGCGGGCCGCAGCGCTGCAACCATCGGTTGACGATGCCAACTTGCACCTCGGCCGGCTCGTCCGCCCCGGCTTCGTCTTTCACACCGGGCTCCGCCAACTCCCTGAGATCGAGCGGTATGTCCGCTCGATCGATCACCGGCTCGAGAACCTCGCCGGCGGTGTTGAACGCGACCGTCGTCGGATCGCCGAGGTCGCTCCGCTCGAGGCGCGCTACGCGGCGTTGCTCGATCGTTTGCCGGCAAGTGAGGTGACCTCGGAAGTGGCGGCTGTGGCGTGGCAGCTCGAAGAGCTCCGCGTGAGCGTGTTTGCGCAGCCGCTTGGCGCGAAAGGCCAGCCGAGTCCGACGAAGCTCGCGCGGTCCCTCGACGGCCTCGGAGGGTGACTCGACCTGCGACACTCGGTCATGGACGAACGCGAACTGGATGACCTGACCGGCGAGACCGTGGACCTGTTACAGACACTGATCCGCAATGCCTGCGTCAACGACGGCACGCCTGAATCAGGCGAAGAAGTTCGCAATGCCGACGTGCTGCAGACGTTGATCGAGGGTCCTGGCGTCGAGGTCGAGCGCTTCGAGCCGACGCCAGGCCGTGTCTCGATCGTCGGGCGGATCCAAGGCTCAGATCCCGGAGCCAAGAGCCTCTGTTTGATGGGCCACACTGACGTCGTTCCGGTCAACGTCGACGGGTGGGATCGCGACCCGTTCGGTGGCGAGTTGATCGATGGTGAAGTGTGGGGTCGCGGTGCGGTTGACATGTTGAACCTGACATCGTCGATGGCGGTCGCTTTCCGCCGTCTCGCGCGCGATGCGGCCGCAGGACGTTTCAAGCCGAACGGCGACCTCATCTACTTCGGTGTCGCAGACGAAGAAGCAGGGAGTGTCCACGGTGCCAGGTGGATGGCTGATCATCAGCGCGATGCGATGTACGCCGACTACGTACTGACCGAGAACGGTGGCATCCACTCTGGTCCGGCTGATGCTCCGCACGTCGGCATCAACGTCGCAGAAAAGGGAGTTGCCTGGCGACGGTTGACCGTCCGCGGGACACCCGGTCACGGATCGCGCCCATTTCGCGGTGACAACGCCCTAGTCAAGGCTGCTGGTGTGGTGCAGCGGTTGGCGGACTATCGGGCCAAGCCGAAGTTCACCGAGTTGTGGCGTGAGCGGGTTTCGACCCTGAACCTGCCTCCGGACTGGGAACGATCCCTGCTCGATGAGGCAGCGATTGACGAATTCCTCGACGAGATGCCGGGGCCCGCCGTCGCGTCGTACCTGCATGCCTGTACTCACACCACGTTTTCGCCGAACCTGGTCGACGGTGGTGTGATGAAAACCAACACCGTGCCGGACACAGTGGTGGTCGAGGTTGACATCCGCACGCTTCCCGGTGAGGACGAGGCAGACGTTGCAGCCCATCTCCGCTCCGCATTGGGCGACCTCGCCGACCATGTCGAGGTCGAGCCGCTGATGAACGATTCAGCGTCGATCAGCAGAACTGACACGCCGCTCTGGGATTCTTTGCAGCGCGCGGTCAACATTCCGTTTCCGACCGCGCGCCTCACGCCGCAGCTGGTCGTCGGTTTCACCGACTCACGGATCTACCGAGAGCTCGGAGCGGTGTCCTACGGTGCTGGGCTCTTCAGTCCAACACTCGATGCCAGTGAGTTCGGGTCACGCTTCCACGGCAACAACGAACGCATCGACGTCGAATCCCTGGCACTGACCACACGGCTGTGGGATCACGTGGCCCGCGACTTGCTGGAGAGATAGCGACGGGCGGCCTCGCGTGCCTCGGGGTCGGCCATGGCGGCTCCGAGGAGGTCAGCGTCGCTCCAAGCCGCCACCGTGGTCGCGACGTTTTCCAACGCGACGTTGACCTGCCGTTTGGTCGCGCGGACGACTGACGGTGCCTTGTTGGCGATCGACGTGGCGAGTTCATTGACGGCAGTGTCTAAGTCGGCGCGAGGAACCACCCGATTGACGAAGCCGATCGACCGTGCTTCCTCGGCGTCGAAGGGCCGACACGTCAGCACGAGTTCGCGGGTCATCGCTGGGCCGATCTCCCGGACGAGGCGCGGGATGCCGCCCCACGCCAGTGGGATCCCGAGATCGACTTCGGGAATCGCGAAGTGCGTATCGTCGGCCGCGATGCGCAGGTCGCAGACGCCGGCGAGCACAACTCCGCCGCCGATGCACGGACCTTTGATCGCGGCGATGCTCAGGGCCGACATGCGATCCATGGCCTCGGCCATGAGCCGACCGAGACCGGCCTGCTCTCGTGCTGAGACACCGTCAGGGCCAGACCCAGCGAACTCACGGAGATCGAACCCCGACGAGAACGCGCGGCCCTGCCCGGTGACGACGACCACGACGGCGTCGGTGGTGTCGAACCATGCGGCGGCCTGAGCGATCTCTGCGAGGGGCACCGTTCCCAACGGATTGAGCTTGTCGGGCTGGGTGAGGGTCAACCGGCCGATGCGGTCCGTGACCTCGGCGGTCAGTGTCGTGAATTCGTGCATTGCTCAGCTCGCTCGGTATCGGCCGGGCTCGACTTCGACGGCTTCGCCGCGGTGCAGCATGCGGTCGACGTGCATCGTGGCGCTGCGCTCCTCGACTGAGTCGGCGAAGGAATGTTCCACGTGTGGTCGGTAGATGAACCGGTGTGCGCGCATGTCGTCGATGGACCTCGGCTCAGCGAGGAAGTCGAGCATCGCTTGATGGCGACGTCCGATCACCGCAGTGAACGCGTCGATCATCTCGACGAAGGTGTCGCGACCTTCGATGATGCCCTTGTGGTGAAACGTCACGTAGTAGTCGGCTTCCTCGTCGCGGACCTTGGTCAGACTGGCCTCGAAGTCTTCGAGGTCGCTCCACACGTCGCCGTAGTACGGACCGAATCCAGTGAGGTCGATGTCGGAGAGGAAGAACACCCCGTCCATCCGGAAACCGCTGTGACCGCGAGTGTGTCCGGGCAGGTGCACCGCGTCCACGGTGACGCCGCCACCGAGATCGAACACGTGGCCATCAGCGAAACCTTGGGCGTCGGGCCGCGGCATGTAGTGGAATTCGTCGAGGATTGTCTGCTCGAACGCGGCACGCGGTTCGCCCGTGAGTCCGTAGACCTCCATCAGCCCGTCGATGCTCTGTGCGCCGATGATGTCGGCATCGTGAATGTGTAGCGCGGCGTCGGCGAACAGACCGTTGCCGGCCATGTGGTCCTCGTGGCTGTGGGAATTGATGACGGCATCGACCTTGACCGGTGCGCCACCGCGTTCGACCACGGTGACCGACGGATCGATGACCACGGACTCGCTCGCTCCACGCACCAGCAGAGTGTTGCCTGACGGATACGCGCCGTTGGCTTTTCCGACCAGCACGCTCACCGTGTCGGTCAGTCGTCGTTCGCCTTCGCCCCAGTCGATGATCACGGCGCCGACGTTAGCCAGCCGGTCGCCGTGTCTCGAATCGAACCGCAGGGCGCGGCAGGAAATCAGTCGTCGGTGGTCTTGAGGTTGAGCGACGCGGAGTTCATGCAGAATCGATCGCCAGTCGGCGCGGGGCCGTCGGGGAACACGTGGCCCAAGTGGGCACCGCAGCGGGCGCACACGGTCTCGGTCCGCGTCATCCCGTGTGAGTTGTCGACGCGGTTCTCGATGTTCTCACCTTCGAGAGGAGCGTAGAAGCTGGGCCAACCGCAGCCGGCGTCGAACTTGGTGTCGGAGGAGAACAGCGCCACATCGCACACGACGCAGTGGTACACGCCGTCCCGAGTCGTCTCCCAGTACTTGCCGGTGAACGGACGCTCAGTGCCCGCATGCTGGGTGACCTGGAACTGTTCCGCGGTGAGGCGTTCGCGCAGCTCGGCTTCGGTCGGCAGCATCTCGGGGAGTTCGGGTGTCTCGGTGTTCTCAGCCATGGACACAGCCTGCCAAGTCCCAGCGGCATTGTCGATATCGGGCGACGAGTTTTCGACTTGTTCCGGCGGATGTTCATCTTCGTCAAGGTCGATGTTCCTACCCTCAGGTCATGGCTTCGTGCTTGACTCGGTCTCGGCTCGCAACGGTGATGGCTGCTGCTCGCAGCGTGCAACTCCGCAGACGGCAGTGGTGCAGCGTCCTCATCGACCACGGCCGTCACCGTCGATGACGGCGAACCAGCCACCCCGCGACAGCGGTTCCGTTACCCGCCGGCACCCGATGCCGAGGCGCAGAGTGCGACGGACGCCCTCGATGCCGTCGCGACGGTCAAGCTGTGGCTCGGCGCAGCTGAACTCGATACTGCGGCGGTTCAGGCGCTCGGTGATACCGGAGATATCCGTTATGGCTGGTACCTGTCGGACGTGCTGTATTTTTTCCCCGGTGACGACGGTGTCGTCATCGTCGATGCCTTCGAACAGCTCAGCGGTGTCTCGATTGCTGATGATCCGGAAAGTGAGTCGAGTCCATTTCGGAGTCTCAGGAATCACCTGATTGCGTGGGACACGCCTGATTATCCGGAGAACCAGCAGGACAAGCGTGAGCTGTTCACACTGCTTGAACCGGCGTGGGAACCGTTCTTTAGTGACGAGGACGCGAACCTCGACTGGCGGCATGTGTCCTGGGGTGGCGTCGACATCGACGATCGTGAACTCGGTGACCCTGAGCGCTGTCGTCCTCGTGGATGCATCCCGTCCCTCGACGATCCGGCCACCACCGATGCACCTGGTATCCGGACGACCGAATTGTGTTTGGGCTTGTTGAGGGTGACGAGGCATTGGCGTTCCCGAACAACATCGCCGAGACCCACGAGATGTTCAACTTCACCCCCGGCGGCAGGCGCTTCGGCCTGCCGTACTGCACCCTGTGCGGCTCGGCCCAGGCGTACTACACCGACAACTCCGGCGCCGCTGCGCAGCCGGTGCTCCGCACGACAGGGCTCTCGAGCCGCTCGAACAAGGTGATGTACGACCTCGTGACACAGTCGGTGTTCGACACGTTCACGGGTGCCGCTGTATCGGGTCCGCTTCAGGACGCCGGGATCGTGCTCGAAGAGTCGACGGTCGTCCGCTCGACATGGGGCGAATGGAAGACAGCACACCCCAACACGCAGATCATCGCCGAGGACGGGGGCATTGGCCGGTCGTACGAACTCGACCCGCTCGGTGGCCGCGACGACAACGGTCCGATCTTCCCGATCGGCGATGCTGACGCTCGGCTCGACGCGCAAGAACTCGTTGTTGGCGTCATCGCCGACGATGGCACGCCCGTTGCGTTCCCGTCGGGCCAGGCCAGCGCGATTATCGCCGCCGGCGGTGTCGTCAAACTCGGCGGCGTGCGCCTGGAGTCAGTTGGGGACGGGCTCCGTGCTGTCGATGTAGTCACCGGCGACGAGCGTGCGGCCCACGAAGCGTTCTGGTTCGCTTGGTCCCAGTTTCATCCGGACACCGAGCTGTTCATTCCCTGACCCTGACCACGAGCCATGACCGCAGGCCAACGCTCAGTCGTATTGGTCGGTCTGCCTCAGGAAGGTGAGCGAGTCCCACGTGTCGATCCGTTTGGTGATCAGGTCGTCGCGAACGCTGAACCACATGACGCCGGGAATTTCGATCTGCTTGTCTTCGTACTTCGCCTCGAAGCGGTACCGAACTGCCACCTCGGTGCACGAATCGCGGCGCTGCTCGATCACATCGACGATCGAGTAGCGGCGATCGGCGAATGCGGCGAGGAAGTGGGGAAGGCGCCGGCGATATTCGACCCGGCCGACACAGCTCGAGCCCAACTCGCTGAGGTGCTCGTTGCGAAAGCCGTCGGAGACGTAGGCCGCGATCGCATCCGGGTCGTTGCGAGTGAACGCCCCGAGGTACTCGCTGACCGCCGCGATTGGTGAACTCACGGCTCGCAACGTACATGGCGACGATCAGCGATCCAATGTGACGGTGTCAGCTCGGCGCGTGCGGGAGCAGCGCCGAGAGTGCAGCCTCGGCAGAAGCAACGTCTGTGCGGTCCTCGTGAACCAGGCGAGTGAGATTGCTCACCGACACGTAGCCGGCCTCGACGGCGCCGCCGTCGGTGTCCTCTGGCAACACGTTGACCTTCTCGCCCCAGTCCATCACGACCCGGAATGCGCCCTCATCGCCCTCGACGGGTTCGAGCTTTGCGTCGGTGACTGTCCGTGGTGGCAGCACCCCGACGACGGTGTGTCGCCAGCCCAGAATTTCGCTGATTGGCCGATCTGGCACGTTGATGTTGACGACAACCGGCTCGGTCGGCATGTCGTCGACGAAGGCTTGGACGTAGACGCGAGCGACGTCGGCTGACGCCTCGAACGACATGCCGCGCACGGCGTCGTCCCATGCTTGGCCCTCCACGCCGTAGCCGGTGACCGCCTGGCTGAAGGCGACGCCCGAGATCTTGCCGTTGCGGGCAGTGAGCGCCGCGCCGACGGTGCCCGAGTGGTACACGGCCCGCCCGACGTTGGCGCCGGGGTTCACTCCGGAAATCACCAGATCAAACGGGCCGCCGAAGGCACCGAGCCGAGCGAACATGACACAGAGTGCTGGTGCTCCGCTGACCGACCAGGTGTAATCGGTGGCGACGTTGGGGAGGTCGACCCGGCGAATAATCGGAGTGATCAGATGGAGTGCGCCGAGGGCTGCTCCGGCTCCGGAGTACTCGGTGTCGGGGGCTGCCACGACGATCTCGTGTCCCCCGTTGAGGTCACACATTGCGTTTGCCAGGGAATGGAGCCCGGGGGCGTCGATGCCGTCATCATTCGTCACGAGAATTCGCATCGGCGCATCCTCGCACGCTGCGGCGCCAAGCGCTACGTGGCTGGAGTCGTCGGGACTGGACGCTGACTTGTCCAACTGAACAATGACAGGCCGACCACGACGAGCGCCATCCCCGCGATCTGCGGAGCGCGGACTGACTCGCCGAGAATCAGGAATCCCCAGAAGACCGACAGGGCCGGCTGGCCAGATTGCATGATGCTGATCGTCGCCACAGGGAGGTGGCGTTGAGCGAAGATGATCAGGCCGTGTGCCAGCATCCCCGTGACGAAGGTGAGCAGCGCAACGACAAACCAGCCTCGTGGGGAGAGTGAGAACAGTCCACCTCTGGCGATTGATACGGCGATTGGCCCGGCGGTGATGAGCCCGAGGGGCATCATGCACGCCATGAAGTCGAGGACGTCGACGCCGTGACTGCGAGCGCGTTTTGAGGTCAGCATGTAGCCGGTCCAGGTACCGATGACCACCACCATCAATAGGTCGCCGCCGAGTGTGGCTTCGCCTCCGTCGGGTCCGAACGCAAGGACGAGAGTGATGCCGACAACGGAGATCAGGCCAAATTTTAAGGCGGACCAATTTGGCCGCTCGCCGAAGAAAACAGCTCCGGCCGGTAGGAGGATAAGTGGTGTCAGCGTGGTGATGAACTCGGCATGAGCGATGCTGGTGCGTGTGATAGCGGTGAAGAAGACCGCGATGTTTGCGCCGAAGAACAAACCGGCGGGGAGCACTAGCTTCCAGGTCCGACGCGATGGCCATGGTCGCCCTGTCCGCTGCCGAATTAGGGCCACGACTACCCACCAGCCGACAACGGCGCCGATCATGCGCCAGAACGCCACAACGGAGCCGGTAGAGGCAGACCATTTGATCGCTGCGGAACTAATCGAAAAACTGAGAACCGCTAGTGCGACTGCCACGAAACCAATTGGGCGCGGGCGCGCCGCTGCAGTGTTCACGGCGACGTTGTTACCAGTCGGGCAGGTCAAGCCAGGCGTCGGCCGCTGCTGGATCACCGACAATGTCGACTTCGCTGCGATCGAGTCGGCCCATCAGCACGAGCCAGATGTCCGCCGCTGGACCGCGGAGCGCAGCATCGCCCTTGTCGTGTACTGGCAGCATCCGGTAAGAGCCGTTATCGGACCAGACCAGCCACTCTCCGCTCACGTCGGTGCAGTGCACGTGCAAGCTGGCCGAGGGCGGCGGTACGTCGTCCCGCGCCAGAATCCGGGGAAGACCCATCTCGAGATATTCGTCGATCCCCGTACTCGATAATTCTGGGTCGAGCGTTGCCTCAAGCCCAGCCGCTGTCTGCGCATCCCAGCGGTGCATCGCCGTTTCGAGCGCTAAACGACGGACCCAGACCCAGACCTTTTGTTCGAGCGGGAATGGATGCCAAGTTTCAGCTTCCGGCCCGGCAGCGGCGAGCGCGTCGATCAGTGCCGTGGTGCCGTCCACGATCCACACGGCGAGGTTGTCATCGGGTCCAGGACTGAAGTTGGTATCTATCGGAGGTTGACTTCCGTGGATGATTGCGTGGGCGGCCCAACGGTGCACCGAACCCGTGTGTTCAACAAGTCGGCGTAGATCCCAACCGGGGCAAGTCGCAACCGGCGATCCGAGGTCGGCAGTGCGGATGACCGACGATATGAGGTCGACGTCGGCGCGAAGCTCCGTCAGGGTGTGGTTGCTGTCGGTGCTCATCTTGCTGACGGTAGCCTTTCCAGGATGAGTCCCCTCGAAGCCCTTTCCGGCGACAGTGGCGCTAGTCGCACCAGCGAACCGATCGTCACGGTCACGCCCGAAGCGCTGGAACATCTCACCGAACTCCGGAACAACGAAACTGACGGCGATCAGCTTGGTCTGCGCCTCGGTATTGCGTCGGCGGCCGGCGAGGATTTTCGCTACGACCTCTCCTTCGAAGAGTTTCTCACAGCGGCGTTCGACGACGAGGTGCGCACGCACGACGGTCTCAAGGTGATCATTCCCGGAACTGATTTGGAGCTACTCACTGGTGCAACGCTCGATTACACTTCGACGCAGGGCCTAGTGATTCGCAATCCGAACAAGCCCGAGGCCCCAAATGTCGAGGGTCTAACTAACGACGATGAGCTCTCTGCGGAGATCGAGGCGCTCGTGGCGGCTGAAGTAAACCCGGCGCTCGCGGCACATGGTGGTTTCGTCACCTACATCGGACATGACGGCGACGGGACAGCGTTCCTCACGATGGGTGGCGGCTGTCACGGCTGTTCGATGAGTAAAATGACGATGCTTGACGGTGTGCAGACCATGCTTGTTGAGGCGTTACCCGCTGTCGAACGGGTCAAGGACCTTACCGATCACACCACCGGTGAAACCCCCTTCTACTCCTAAGGGCGGCCTTCCGCTACGTCCTAGACAATTTTGCCGACGTGGGTTTTGGCTTGAAACTCGATCTGTGCTTCACCGATCTCTCTGAGGGGGTATGGTGCGGCGATTATTGGGCGAATTTGGCCGGATTCAATTCGTTCGATGAGCCGGTCGAAGATGCCGATGTCGAGAACTGTGCATCCGAAGAAGCTCAGGTCTTTTAAGTAGAGCGTACGCACGTCGAGTTCGATCATTGGCCCGGCAATTGCTCCTGACACCGCATAGCGCCCTCCAGGTCAGAGTAGCTCGAACAAGGATGGCAGCGTCGGCCCCGCAACAGCGTCGACGATGACGTCGACGCTGTTGGCACCGAGTTCACGGGCGATGTTGACACTGCGATCAACGGTGGCATCAGCGCCAAGCTCGACGAGTCGTTCGCGCTTAGCCGCACTTTGTACCGCAATGGTCCGAGCGCCATATGCCTTGGCCAGTTGTACGGCTGCTGATCCGACACCCCCCGATGCTCCCGTGACAAGAATGGTGTCGTCGGACTGGACCAGCGACGTGGTGCAATCAGAGCATCGCCACACATTCACACGAGCGAAATGACATTGAGATACTCGTGGCAGCGCTGCTTGCGCGCCGTTGAGTTCCCTGCGCGTGGTCAGGTCGCGTGCAGATCGTGGGATTCGGGATGTCGGCGCATGTAGGCCGCTGCGTACGAGCATGTGGGTCGAACCCGGAGCTGCCGCGCTCGTGCATCGGCGAGTACGCCAGCCATCAGCCGAGCTGCAAAGTCTTTGCCGCGATGGGCAGGTTCGGTCTGGACATGCGGAATAGTCATCACGCCGTCTCTCACTCGGTAGGTGGCTGACCCGACGCACTCGCCGTTGAGGCGAAGTTCGTAACAGTGCCCGGTGCTAACGTCAACAACCTCGAGTTGCTCGTATTCACTCATGCAGCATTGTCGCACGACGGTCGACCTGACTCACAGCCGCTGAGCGTTAGCTTCGTTGAGCTCAACCATTGGGTGCTTAACCTGTCGCTTTCGAGCACTACGCGTCGAAATAGGCGCCTGACCGATCGAAGATTAACCCGCACGACCTCCTCGTCGGGCAGAGTTAGCATGAGCCGCCCCTCCTGTCAGGGCAAATCACGGTCCTTTGTCAACGACAGTGTCACCTACCTTGACGACGAACACCTTGCGCCAGAACATGTCCTAAGCGCAGAACATAGAGTCCTCGGAGAGTTATGCGTTCACCCTCCACTCATGTGTGTCGGAGTAAGCCGCCCTCGTGGTCGCGGTAAGCGTGTTGCCGATGTCTGTCCTGATGCTGCTGGTCATCGTTGGTTCAGGGATGCACGGTAGTAGTCGAAGCTGATGTTTAGAAATACTGCCTGTGCGTAAGACCGCGACGAAACCTTTGAGTTGCCCGGTGGCTGCCTCCTGCGTCGACACCTTGGGTTCTTGATAAAACCTGCGCAGTGTCTCATTGATGATCTCGGGTTTAAGGTTGAGAAGAAAGTTCGGCGATGACCGAAAAAATTGGAGGAGCCCATGGCCGCGAGTCCGCCTAATTGTCTCGCTGCGCACGGTTAGTTCAGGAGAGCGATGACCTCGTCATGCATGTGGCCGTTGCTACTAATCGCGGTGTCGTGAAGGTGCGTGGGCTCGCCATGGCGGTCGGTGAAGGTCCCGCCGGCGGCTTCAACGATGGGACGGATAGCCGCCAGATCGTACGGGGCGACGCCGACTGCATCGACTGCAACGTCCATTGATCCCTCGGCAACGAGCATGTGTTGCCAGAAGTCGCCGTATCCACGCGAACGGCGCGCCTGCTGCTGAAGCGTGATGAGCCGATCAGTAAGGCCGAGACGATCCCACCCAGCATCGTGAGTGACGCACACCTGAGAGTCACCGAGTGCATTAACGCTTGAAACAGAAATTGATCGTTCGGTGCCACGAGCGGACACGTACGCACCAAGACTTACGCCACCCCACCATCGGAATCCGAGCGCAGGTGCTGACACGACGCCAAGAACGGGGACATTCTCGAAGGTCAGAGCGATCAATGACGCCCATACGGGAATGCCGCGGACGAATCCCGAGGTGCCGTCGATTGGGTCGATCACCCATCTCCACCGTGAGGTTTCGCTGCCCCTGAGCCCGTGTTCTTCACCGAAGGCCCCGTGGTCCGGTCGCTGAGCGGCCAACGAGTTGACGATCAGGGTTTCGGTTTGTCGATCGATTTCGGTCACTTCGGTCTGGTTGGTCTTCCAATCGACCGTGAAGTCGCGGTCGATGAAGTGGGGCAGCGTGAATGCGTCGGCGATGTCGGCGACGTCGAGCGCCAACTCAAGGTCGGCCCGGAGATCCAGATCGCTCACGAGTTGGAATCGGCGTCGGCCGCTCGGTGGAAGTTGGGTGCGCGCTTCTCTTTCAGCGCAGCGAGACCCTCAGCGGCGTCGGGTCCGAGGAAGTTGAGCATTTCGTAGGCTAGAGACGCCTCGAAGTTCGGCAGTGTTTGGCGGATCCAATGGTTCAGCGCACGTTTGGTCATCCGAGTGGCGTCGACCGGCCCGGCGGCGAGCTTCCGGGCGACACTGAGCGCTGTGTCGAACACTTCGTCGGCTGGTACGGCCTTGGAGACCAGGCCGATACGTTCAGCCTCGGCGCCATCGAGAAAGTCGGCGGTCAGCAGGAAGTACTTCGCTTTCGCCATCCCGCACAACAGTGGCCAGATCGCCACCGCATGGTCGCCGGCGCCAACGCCGAGGCGAATGTGACCATCGGTCAACTTGGCGGTCTCGTTGATGATGCTGACGTCGGCCATCAGCGCAACGGCGAGTCCGGCCCCAACGGCGACGCCGTTGATGGCCGAGACAATCGGCGTGTCACAGTCGATCATGGTGCGCACGATGTCTCCGGCTTCGCGCATGACACGGATGGTCTGTGCGTAATCGCCGACCTGTTCGCTGATCCAGTCGAGGTCTCCACCGGCCGAGAACGCTTTGCCGGCGCCGGTGACGATGACGGCGCGTACCGACTCATCGTCGTCGATCGTTCGGAATACCCGAGAGAGTTGAAAGTGCATGGCGCCATCGGTGGCGTTGTATTTTTCTGGGTCGTCGAGGGTGATCAACAGCACGCCATCGGCGTCGGCGGGCTGTTCAAATCGCAGCCGGTTGTACTGCTGGTAGATCGAGAGGTCGATGTCGGTGGTCACGATGGGCACGTTACGAGATCAGACGCAACGGCCAGTGCTCGTAGGGCCGTCTGAGGTCAGAGCAAGCACGCGCCGGATCTCGGTGGCATCGGTGGCAAACCCGGTGCTCGCTCGCGTTCGAGAGCGCGCATACACGATGCCCATCACGGTTCCATCCTTCGTCACGACGGGGCCGCCTGAGTCTCCAACTTCGATGTCGCCGGAAATCTCGATCCCGCTCCGCTCCGCTGACTGTTCGCCATAGATGTCGTCGATGGTTATGGCCAGGCGCGTGGTCACGTTCACTGCTTGTCCGCTGACGCCGGTGTCGAGCGACCATCGGTGAGCGGTGGCAGCGCCGATTGCGACCTCGCCGGTCGCCAGCGGCGGGGCATCAAGGCCAGGAACGGAGAGGACTGCAAGATCCGCAGATGCATCGAGGGCCACGAGCTGCGCTGGCCACTCGACGCCGGCGGCATCGACGATGGTGATGGTGGTCGCTCCTGCAACGGTGTGCGCCACGGTGACGATCTGGCCGGGTACCCCCACCACGACCCCGCTCCCGGCGTTGGCGCTTGGCCCGCACCCGGTGGCGAGGATGCCAACGGTCGACGCGTTGGTGTCCTGTGTGGGAGTGTCGCAGGCAGTGAAGACCGTTGTGCCGGCCAGCGCCAGGAGGGCGAGGCGTCTCACGTGTCCTCGATGGTGAGGACCGCTTCGGTTTCGCCGTTGACGATCTTGCCGTTCGGTACGAATCCGTACTGCTCGTAGAACGGGCGCGGCGAGCCGCGGCCTTCGCACCAGTGCGTCTGGAGCGCTGTGGCGGACATTGTCCGACACTCTTGGACGACTGCGTCGAGAGCCAGTCGTCCGATGCCGCGTCGCTGGTGTCGGCGGTCGATGAGGAATCGCCACAGCTCGGGGTGGGGGTGATACTCGGTGATCGCGGTGATCATGACGAATCCGACAAGTTCGCCGTCAGACTCGATCCCGAACGGCAGGGCGACAGTGAGTCCGCCGTTGTGGACTTCGGGACGCAACGCGTCAGCAAGCGATGTCGCCATCGATGAAACGAAGCGTTGCTGTGATCGATGGGGCTCCAGCTTGCGGAGCCTGTGCACGTTGTCGGCGTCGACGGGGACGAGGCAGACCTCAGCGGGGGTGTTTCGGGGGCGAGTCAGCCAATCCGCTCGGTCGTCGCGAGTCATCCCGTAGAGCAGGTCATCGGAGTTGTCGTCGCCAACCCAGTAGGAGAGTCGCGTGTGACCCTCACATCGGAAGCCAGTGCGTTCGAGTACCTGTGCAGATCCCACGTTGTCCGGGTGCAACATGGCCGAGATTCGGGTCACCTGGTCGTTGGACCACAAACGTTCCGTCAAGGCATGGACTGCCTCGGTCGCATAGCCCTGGCCCCAGGCAGATGGGTCCAGGGTGTAGCCGATCTCGATCGAGCGTCCGTCGAAGGTGGGATGGATTGCCAAGTCCCCGAAGATGGTGGTGTCTTGCGGATCGGTGATGGTGAGCATCCACCAGTTGTCGCTGACTGGGCCATTCAACTTCGTGAGCCCATCGAGCATTTCCTCTGCTCGCTCCAGCGGATACGGCGGCACCCAATTCTGGTACTCGGCGACCATCGCGTGGCTTCGCCGCTTAGCGAGCGCGGCCGCGTCGCTCAGTCGAGGTGGACGGAGCAGGAGTCGTTCAGTCGTGATGGGCTCGAAGGCCATGTCCTACTGCGTCGCGGCGGCGACAATTCCGGCAACGTCGAGGCCGAACTTCGCGTGGATGTTGTTCGACTTCGGATCGTGTTGGATGAACTTGGTCGGAATGCCGATCACGTTGACGACTGTTGATGGGGCAATGGTGGTGACCTCGTCTGCAATCGCCATACCGATGCCGCCAGCACGGATGCCGTCTTCGATCGTGACGACGCGACGGTGCGTCGCCGCAGCGGCGATCATCGTGGGGTCGAGCGGGGCACAGCAGCGTGCATCCCAGACGTTTGCGGCGGTACCCGCCTCGGCGAGTTTGGCGGCAGCCTGCTCGGCAATTTCGAGCATCTTGCCAACGGCGATAATGCAGACCTCGGCATCGCTGGTTGACACCACATGCCGAGCATGGAAACCCTCTCCGACTTCGTGTTCGCCGACCTGTCGCGCTGCGCCGCGTGCGTAGCGGATCGCGATAGGCCCGTCATCAACGAAATCGACGGCATCGTGCAGCATTTGCGCGAGCTCTTGTGCGCTTGACGGAGCGAAGACCCGCATACCCGGCACTTTTGACAGTAGCGCCATGTCGTACACGCCGTGGTGGCTGGCACCGTCAGGACCAGTGATGCCGGCGCGGTCGAGGCAGAAAATGACGGGCAGGCGATGGAGTGCCACGTCGTACACGACCTGATCCCAGGCCCGATTGAGGAATGTGGAGTAGATGGTAACGACCGGGCGGAGGCCGCCCATCGCCATTCCGGCCGCACCGGTCACCGCATGTTGTTCGGCGATACCGACGTCGAAGAAGCGATCGGGAAACCGTTCTTGAAACGGGATCAGCCCCGTGGGTCCGGGCATTGCAGCGGTGATTGCGACGAGACGCGAGTCTGCCTCGCCCTCTTTGACGATCGCCTCGGCGAAGGCCTGGGTGTATCCGGTGATGACTGCCTTGGGTGGGCCGACCGCTGGATCAAAGACGGGGGCGTCATGGAGGTGTTTTTCGTCGTCGTCTTCGGCGGGGGAGTAGCCACGGCCCTTCTGGGTGAGCATGTGCACGAGGATTGGGCCTTCGTCGCTCAGTTCGATCGCGTTGTGGAGTGCGTGCTCCATTTCTTCGATGTTGTGCCCGTCGAACGGTCCGACGTAGCGCACGCCGAGCGCTTCGAAGAACGACGGCGGCTGGAGGAACTCACGCACGCCAGCCTTGAACGCATCCATTGCGGAGCCTGCTTGATTACCCACCAGTGGCAGGCTGTGCAGGTAGCTCTCGAGGCGTCGCTGGCGTCGGACGTACACCGGGTTGAGCCGAATGTCGGTCAGCGCGTGGCTGAGCTTGCCGGCGACTCGGTCAGTAAATGAGGCGGACTCGACCTGAGCGGTGGGGTGAGAAGCTCGCTCATCATGGCCCTGCACGTTGGCCGACAGATTCGAGACGGTGGGTGCGTATGACCGACCGTTGTCGTTCAGAATTATTATTACGTGTTTCTTGCCGTGACCGATGTTGTTGATCGCCTCGTAGGCCATCCCGCCGGTCATCGATCCGTCGCCAATCACCGCGACGATGTGTCGATGTGGATCGATGCCTGCATCGCGAGCGACCGACAGCCCGTAGGCGTACGAAAGGATCGTCGATGCGTGACTGTTCTCAACGTAGTCGTGTTCGGATTCTTCCCGGCTCGGATACCCAGAGAGACCGCCCGCCTGACGGAGCTGCTCAAACTGTTTTTGGCGCCCAGTCACGATCTTGTGGGTATAGGCCTGGTGGCCGGTGTCCCACAAGATTGCATCAGTCGGAGACTCGAACACTCGATGGAGGGCGAGCGTGAGGTCGACAGCACCTAGGTTGGAACCGAGGTGGCCGGCATTTTCGGACACAGCGCCGACAATGAAGCTGCGGATTTCGCCCGCCAGATCATCGAGTTCAGGGTAGGACAACCCACGCAGGTCTTCTGGAGAGTTGACCTGTTCAAGAGTCACGCACCTGACGATATCCCGCCCGTGGCCCGCGGCATGATTGCGCTTCGTGCTCACCGGCCTACAGTCGAGCCATGACACTGTCTGGCAGTTCCCCGTTTGACCTCACAGGACGCGTTGCCCTCGTCACCGGTGGTAACAGCGGCATCGGGTTGGGAATGGCCGAAGGCTTGGCTGCGCACGGTGCCGACGTAGCGATCTGGGGGACGAATTCTGCGAAGAGCGAGAGAGCGATCGACGTGTTGAGTCAGTACGACGTCGAGTTGCTGTCGATCATCTGTGACGTCAGTGACGAACAAGCAGTCGTTCAGTCAATGGCCGACACTGCCGACGAACTCGGTCGGATCGACGCAGTGTTTGTTAATGCGGGCGTTAGCGGATCATCGTCGAGCTTTCTGGAGATGACCAGCGAGGACTGGCGGCGCGTCATGTCGGTCAACCTCGACGGTGCGTTCTACACCGCTCGGGAGGCGGCGAAACACATGGTTGCTCGATACGAAGAAGGCGACACTGCCGGTGGCTCGATTGTGTTCACTTCATCGGGCTCCTCAGAGTTCGGCGCGGCTTCAGGGCAGGCGTATGGTGCGACCAAGGCGGGTGTGAATGCGATGATGCGAGGCATCGCGGTGGCGCACGCTCGGCACGGCATTCGGTGTAACTCGATTTTGCCTGGCTGGATTGAGAGCGACATGACCGCACCGGCCCTCAGTTACGACACCTTTGTGCAGAAAGTGATGCCGCGCATCCCAGTACGCCGCTGGGGTGAAAAAGAAGATTTTGCAGGCATTGCCACCTACTTGGCTAGCTCAGCGAGCGCCTACCACACGGGCGACATCATCCGCATCGACGGCGGTTTCCATTCCTTCTAGGTAGATTTCGCCCTTTTTGACATGAAATTAGGTCAACGTCGAGAGCACAGCCGCCAGGCGCTTCGGCGCCACTTTTGTTGACCCGTCGGAGTGGTTCTGTGCCGTTACTCGTTGCCCGTTGACACTCGGTGACGTGTTGCTGTTCCGGGACACCGAGCACATCACAACGACTGGAGCCGAATGGTTCCGACCGCTGCTCGAGGCGGCCATTCGTCCAATCCTCGACGACTCATGGCTGGACACCCAAGCTATTCCTGAAAATCTAATCGTCAGCCTGTGAGTCGGTAGACCGTTACATGCTGGGTCGAGTCATCGGTGAACGGCGAGCAGTCCATCGTCGACCATCGCGACTCGACACAAAACCCGGCAGTTGCCGCCATCGCGTCGAGCTGACCGAGCGTCGCCCAGCGCACCATCCAGGGGCGTAGTCGCACGCCGCCCGCCTCGGTCAACTCAACAAACTGGCCGCTTGCCTCCTGCCTATCGGGGGAGTGTTGCGACACGGACAGCACCACTCGGTTCGCCGTCATTGACCTGACCGACACGTCGGACCGGCTGCGGTTCTCGATGTTGGGGACGAATGCTTCGACAACGAATGCTCCGCCGACCGGTAGCCGTCCGGCGACGGCGTTGAAACACCGCTGTTGCGCTCCGTCCTCGAGCAAGTTGAAAAGGGTGTTGTATGCGACGAGGGCCGCATCGAACGGACCGTCTGGCAGATCGTCAACCATGTCGCCGGCGATTGCGGTAACGCGGCCCGATGGGTCGCGGAGCGTGAGCTGGGCGAGCATGGCGGTACTTGCGTCGATGCCGGTGACGCTCAGACCCGCTTCGACCATCGGGACGGCTAAGCGGCCGGTTCCCACACCTAACTCGAGAACGTGGCCACCGATGCCAGCTACGGCGACCATTCGCTGCACCGTGGCGCCGACGTCGGTGACATCGGCATACCAGTCGTCGTAGATTTCGGCGAAACCGTCGCCGTACGAGGTCGATTCGTAGCCATGCACCTCTGCAGTGTCGCGCATGAACTCCGATTTCAGCGCAGCATCAGGTCAGGGAGCGTTGCGCGATGGCTTCCATTGGTTTCCCTGAGGTCGAGCACCAAGACCGCAGCAGCGAGTCCCGCGAATACGCCTCCGATCAGACCGACGATGACCTTCGCTCTGATGATCGCCGACATTGCGATGGTGCGTTGCTTGTTGAACTGGATGCTTCAGGTATCGCTCATTGGCGCCAAGTAAGGCACCGCTAGCCTTACAACCATGTTGACCTACTTCGATCACGCTGCTTCAGCGCCAATGCGCAGTGAGGCGATCGAGGTGATGCAGCCGTATTTGCGAGATCAATACGCTAATCCGTCAGGATCGCATCGATTCGCACGGCAGGCACGTCAAGCTGTCGACGAGTCGCGTGACCGTGTTGCCTCGGCGTTGGGGTGTCGCCCCAACGATGTGGTCTTCACAGGATCTGGCACTGAAAGCGACAACATGGCCATTACCGGTGCGGTGCAACGCCTTGGCGGCGCCGCAGTGTGCCCGGCTGGCGAGCATCACGCTGTGCTTGAAGTCGTCGAACACTGCGGCGGAATCATCATCGGCGTTGATGCCGCAGGCCTTGTCAACCTTGATGACCTGGCTGCGCAGCTTGAGGGTCGAAACGTTGCGATCGTCAGCGTCATGACGGTCAACAACGAGGTCGGATCAATCAACGATCTCGAAGCTGTCAGTCGGGTGGTGCGGCGACACGCTCCTGGCGCGCTTGTTCACACTGATGCTGTTCAGGCCGTGTGTTGGGTTGACCTGCGCAATGTGACGCCGCACGTCGACCTGATGTCGCTGAGTGCGCACAAGTTTGGCGGCCCAAAGGGTGTGGGCATTCTCGTCGAAAATGGCGGGCCGAAGATCGATCCGTTGATCATCGGTGGCGGCCAGGAGCGCGAGCGTCGGAGTGGCACTCACAACACGGCTGGAATCGTCGCCGCAGCCGTGGCTATTGAGCTGGCCGACGTTGAGCGGGCGGCGGAGATCGCCCGGCTGAGTATCCTCCGTGACCGACTCGTCGATGGGTTGCAAGCATCCCTTGATGGTGTCCACGAAACGCTGTCCCGCTCCGACAAGGTTGCGGGCTTTGCTCACGTGTGTTTCGAGGGCGTCGAGAGCGAATCGCTGCTTTATCTCCTTGATGAGGCTGAAATGTGTGCCTCAGCAGCCTCGGCGTGTGCCAGCGGAGCCATGGAACCATCGCACGTTCTCGCTGCTATGGGCGTGCCGCCAGAACGTGCGCTCGGTGCGTTACGGATGACACTTGGTCACACCACGACCGAAGCGGATGTGGAACGGGGCATCGAGGTCGTCGTCGCTGCAGTCGCTCGGCTCCGTCAGCGCTCTGCACAGGCGGCGTCATGAAGGTGATGTGCGCAATGAGCGGTGGCGTTGACTCGTCGGTGGCTGCACTCCTGCTGCGCAATGCAGGCCACGAAGTGGTTGGCGTCACGATGAAACTGTGGGGCGGCGACAGCGACACCGGCTGCTGCTCAGTCAGCGATGTCGATGACGCACGGCGCGTAGCGCAACAACTCGGCATCGATCATCTCGTCTTTAACTTCGGTGACGACTTTGACGCCCACGTAGTTGAGCCGTACGTCGAAGCGCATGCCAATGGGGTGACACCGAATCCGTGCATCGAGTGCAACCGATCGGTCAAGTTTGCGCGGCTCGCTGAGCGCGCTGTCCTTCTCGGTTTTGATGCTGTTGCTACCGGGCATCACGCCAACATTGGTCGAGACGATGATGGAAGGTTGACGTTGTTGCGTGGCGATGACCCGAAGAAGGATCAGAGCTATGTGGTGCACATGCTCAATCAGGATCAGCTCGCACGCACGATGTTCCCAGTTGGTGGAATGCAAAAGTCGCAGGTGCGCGAGCTCGCAGCGCAGATCGACTTACGGACTGCTGACAAGCCCGACAGCCAAGATGTTTGCTTCATTACCTCGACGGGTGGTCGGGAATCGTTCCTTGGCGACCGTATCCCGTTTCATCGTGCCGAGGTCGTTGATCTCGACGGTACCTCGCTCGGTGAGGTCGAGTCTGTCGAAATGGTCACCATCGGGCAGCGCAAAGGGATCGGACTGCCGGGAGGCGGGCCAAAGCGCTACGTCGTGGATGTCGACCCTGTCGCACGTGTGGTCTCTGTTGGTGCGGACAGCGATCTGTTACGTAGTGAACTGATGGTGCACGCCATGTCGTGGGTCGACGATGCGGTGTCGGGTGATGTCCTCGTGCAGGCAAGCGCTCACGGGGCGACTCAGCGAGCCACCATCGAATGTAACCAGGATTCGGTGCGAGTGATATGGGCTCAGGAGCAACGCCGCATCGCTCCCGGCCAGAGTGTGGTGTTCTATGACCTGAGCGATCAGCGCGTGCTCGGCGGCGGCATCGCCAACTGAACAGATTGAGCTACGAGACAGGGATACCCCGTGCTGCTGCCGTGCGAAGTGCTTCACCAGGGCGGCTCGGGCTGATCAGAAATCCGGTCATGTGGATCGCCCGACCGTTTGGCTCCTGCGGTGTAAAAGCGAAGACGGCCGTGACGGTTTCTGATGCCTGGACTTCTATTGCAAAACCGCTTGCGGGCCCCGTGAGGTCGGCCGCTTTGGTGTCAGCGGTAGCGAGACGCATCCCAGCAAGCTGATCTGTTCGGACCATCAATGTGTCGGCGAGTACGACTGGGTCATGCACGACGAGTCCGGCGGGAACGAGAACGAGCCAGCGTCGTGAGAGCCGATGCCATTTGGGAACGAGCAGAATGACTCCTGCGATAGCAAGCAAGGTAAGGATGCCGCCGACAATGAGGTTCCCGGAGGCGATGAAAATGGGTCCGAGTAGAAGCGCCGGCGCCCAAATAACCCACATCACGATTGCGGCTGAGCCAGCAGCCACCGGAAAGCGAAGCGGAAGTCGCTCCTCGTCGCCGTAAGACGAGGCCTGGACGAAGGCGCGGCCACAGTCGGCGGTGAAGATCGCAACACACGCAACAGCAGCCGGCACGGTGAGCAGCGCAAGATCGAACGCAGTGGCTCCAGTAGTTGCAGCGATGACGGCAACAGCCAACGACAACGGTGCGCCGACCCGTGCGATGGTGAGCGACCGAACTGACGGAACAGCAAAGGCGGCGATGACGGCTCCCCATAACGTCCAGCACCCGACACCTGCTGCCCACCGCACTGCATCACTACGATCTGCGAGCGCGCCTTCGATCGCCGCTCCACCGATGATTGCGACGAGCGCCCATGCTCCTCGAGCGATCCACGCTGCCATGCCAACATCCTACGAGCCACCTTCGTTGACCTACTCTGACCGCTGATGAAGTTCCGGCTTTACCTTGAAACTGACTTGAACCGGGTGTTCACGAAGTCGTTGGGTGCAATTGCTGCAGCTGAGCTTGATGTAATTCTCACTTACTGTTTGATGGCTTCGGAGACGAAGATTTCCCCCGTGGAAGAGGGTCGGACTTCCTTTCTCGACTTCGATTTCGACGGGGAACGCGACGCGCTTGTCGAGCAACTCGGACGGCTTTCGGCCACCGCGGCAGCATTCGCAGTCCACGCACCGTCATCACTTGAACCGCTCCCGTTGCGCGAGCAACTTGCGTTCGGAACCGAGGTCGTGACAGCGCAGCGCTATAGAGGAAAGACGAGCGAACGGCTGACTCGCCTGATGCTCAACGTGGCAAGCGCTGCCGACACGTCTAAGGCGGTCGACGACCGTTCGGTACTCGACCCGATGTGTGGGCGCGGCACGACGCTGAATTGGGCTCTGCTTTACGGCGCCCGGGCGACAGGGCTTGACCTCGATCGCCGTGCGCTCGACGACTACGCAACCTTTCTCGAGCAGTGGGCGAAGATCAACCGTTACCCCCACAAAATGCGGCGATACAAGAAACAGAACACCGAGTGCCGGCACTTCGACTTCACCGTGGCAGCCGATCGGGCGGTTCTCGCAGGCAAGACCGTCCCCGATATTCGGACGTTTCATGCGCCAGCACACAGCGGAGCAGTGGCGGTAGGACGACACGCAATGATTGTTAGCGACCTCCCGTATGGGATTCAGCACCACGCCAGGTCTGACAGCAATCGCAAGCCGACCCCGATTGGAGATCTCGTTGAGAACGTCGCTGCGCTCTGGCCGTCGCAGATTCGAACCGGCGGCTCAGTCGCGCTGTCGTGGAATACGAAGACGCTGCGCGCCAGCGATCTAGCGGCGCTGCTCGAACGAGCTGGATTCGATACGGTTGCGACCCGTGGATTTGAGCATCAAGTTGACCGTTCGATCAGCCGTGATGTGTTACTTGCGAGACGGTCCAATCGAATCTAAGTGCAGCAGTAACAATTGCGCCAGTGATCGGGTCGGAGTCAGCTGACGGTTTCGCCGATGCTGGCTCAAGGTTCAAGGACGACCCAACCGCGGCGTTGTAGCTCAGCGGCGAGGTCCTCGACGGGCACCCTGTCGAGCGCAATGCCAGAGGCTGCTTGCTTCTTCGGTGGTGTGCCCTTGGTCTTCGCTTGCGGCTCCGACTTGGGAGCGCTCGGTGGCGGCGGCTGAGGAGCGCGCTTGGAGCCGGGTGGATGCGAGCCGGGCGGTGGACCGTCGCCGTAGATCTCAGACTCGAGTTGCTGGATGAACTCATCGGCTTCGTTACGGGTAAACTTCCCGCTGGCCTGCCGTTGGGTGAAGCCCATTGGGCCGCGCGCATCGCGAAAGTCGCTGTGACCAGCCGCCTCAAGCAATTCGAGAAGCTCGCGGATTTGCTTTCCGGTTGCCGGTGGGCCTGCCGATTGTCCAAACGCCATATCTCACCCTGCCATACGCACGTGCTGTTATGGCAGAGGCGGTTCATTGTGTCCGGCTGATCGAAAGTGATGGGAGTCTTGGATTCGGTTGTGACCGGTGGCGCGTGAAACGATGGCAGAGTGATTGCGGAAAATAGTCGCTTTGCTAACGGCGCGGCGACGAGCACTGGAGGGCTTCCGCATCGCGATGCTGCCGCCGCTGCTGCGTTCGCTATAGGTGAATTTGAGATTGCCACTATTCCGTCCCTTCCCAACGTTGCTGACATCACTGCTGTGGCGCTGGCGGCCGATGAGTTTGACGATTCGTCATTTGACGGACTGCACGCCTTTCTCGCCCTCAGTCGGCTGGTCCAGTTCGACGGTGAGCCGATCGCGTGGCACTTGCCTGGTCCGCTCACAGTCGGCGTATCGCTGTGCGATGCCGGCCTTGCGTCAGCGGACGCTTTCGCCCTCTCTGGCAGGGTCATCGGTTCGCAGTTGGTCGAAATTGCGGCAGAAGTGAGTCGCGTGCTGCCGCGTTCACCGCAACTTGTGATGATCGACGAGCCGGCACTTGCCGACCTGATGCGGCCCGAATTTCCAATCCCTCCGGATCTTGCTGTCGACGGTATGTCAAGCGCGATGGCTGCGTTGCCTCATGATGTGGTCGCCGGCATCCACTGCAACTTGCGATGCGATGTAGCGACGATGCTGGCGTCTGGCCCCGCTGTCATCTCGGTGTCTGTCACCGATGACCTTGTCAACTGGGCTGGCTACATCGATCGCTTTCTCGAGGACGGGGGCGTCATCGCATGGGGCGTTGTGCCGACCGGTGGGCCGATCGCTGCGGGTGCTGATCGATACTGGCGGGCGTTGAGCGACGTATGGTGCGAACTTGTGCGTCGCGGTTGTGACCCTGTTGCCCTTCGTCGGCAGAGCATGGTCACACCGGGTGCCGGCCTTGAGGGTCATGGCGTGCCGGTCGCACGACGTCTGGCCCGGCTGACCGCAGACGTTGCCAAACGCGTTCGGGACCAGTCCAACGCCACGCGTTTCGCCCTCGGCGCTTGATCTGGCTGACGAGATCGCTCGGCCCGGCCGAATATCCTCCATACTGATGTCCTCCGGCGAATCGTCAGCCCGCACACCACGCCATCTCGAAGCTCGCGTTGAAACGTTACGGACCCAGCTCGCTCATCACAATGAGCGCTACCACACCTTGGACGACCCAGAGATCAGTGACGCCGACTACGACGATTTAGTACGCGAACTGCGCTCCCTGGAAGCAGAATACCCAGAGCTAGCGACCGACACGTCGCCGACCCAGCAGGTCGGCGCCGCAACGAGTGCAACTTTCGACCCGGTGGTGCACCGGGTGCCGATGATGAGTCTTGACAATGCGATGAATCGCGATGAGCTCGTCGCGTGGGCTGAGCGTGTGGTGAAGGGCCTTGACGGTCAGGTTCCTACCTTCGTCTGCGAGCTCAAGTTCGATGGCCTTGCGATGAGTATTCGCTACGAGGACGGGCAATTTGTGCAAGCGGCAACTCGCGGCGACGGCATGGTCGGCGAAGACGTCACAGCAAATGTGGCGACCATTGCTGACATTCCACACAGGCTCTCGAAGCCATCAGGCAACGACGTCCCAGCGGTTGTTGAGGTTCGCGGCGAGGTGTACATGGGGACGTCGGCATTCGAACGCCTGAACGAGCGGACGGTCGCTGCTGGTGATAAGCCATTTGCCAATCCGAGGAACTCTGCAGCCGGAAGTCTGCGACAGAAAGATCCAAACAAGACGGCAGAGCGGGAGCTTTCGTTCTGGGCTTATCAGCTTGGGGATGTGGATGGCGGGCCAGTCTTCTCCAGTCATGCTGACACCCTGGCCTGGGTTGGCGAGCTCGGCTTTCCTGCGAACGAACATGTGCAGCGCTTTCCATCAATCGATGAGGTTGCTGCCCATTGCCTGCACTGGCGGGATCGTCGACACATGCTCGACTACGAGATAGATGGAATCGTGATTAAGGTTGATGACCCGGTCCAGCAGGACCTACTCGGCTCAACCTCTCGTGCCCCGAGGTGGGCTATCGCGTATAAGTTCCCACCGGAAGAACGGACCACGACGCTTCTCAATATTAGCGTTTCTGTCGGACGGACCGGTCGAGCGACGCCGTTCGCAGTCCTCGACCCAGTCTTTGTCGGTGGATCGACTGTGGGAATGGCGACCCTTCACAATCGCGAACAGGTCGCTGTCAAGGATGTTCGACCTGGCGACATGGTCATTGTTCGTAAGGCTGGCGACGTGATACCCGAGGTTGTCGGCCCGGCGCCACTCAACAAGCGTCCGAAGGGCAGTGTGGCCTGGGAGTTCCCGGTCAACTGCCCGAGTTGTGGCGTGGCGCTGATACTCCCTGACGGCGAGGCTGACACGCGCTGCTTCAACACGGCGTGTCCGGCAAAACAGGTCGCCAAAATCGCCTACTTCGCCTCACGCGGGGGAATGGACATCGAGGGACTCGGCGAGCAGATGGTTGAGAAGCTCATCGACGCCGATTTGATTGCCGATGCTGCTGATCTCTACTCACTCACTGTTGAGCAACTCGTGGCGCTTGATCGTATTGGCGTAACCAGTGCCACAAACCTGGTCGACTCGATCCGAGAATCCAAGGAACGGCCTCTTCAAAAATTCATGCGATCCCTTGGCATCCGGCACTTTGGTCCAGCAGCATCGCAGGCACTCGCTGCTGAGTTCCGCACACTCGACGCCATCATGGGACAGACGACCGAAGAGCTAGCCGCCGTCGATGGCGTGGGTGGGGTCATAGCATCCACTATCTCGGAGTGGTTCGCAGCGCCTGAGAATCGTGCGTTCGTAGAGCGATTCCGAGATGCCGGGCTCAACTTCGGTGATCCGAAGGAAGCCGCTCGGGCAGCAGAGGCGAAGGCGCTCACCCCTCAATCGTTGACGGGGAAGACCGTGGTCGTGACGGGAGCAGTCCCGGGCTACACCCGCGAGCAAGCCGCTGAGGCAATCACCTTGCGCGGTGGGAAGAGCCCCGGCAGCGTTAGTAAGAAGACCCTCGCCTTGGTCGTCGGCGACCACGCCGGTGCGAGCAAGCTCGCCAAAGCTGAAGCGCTCGGTGTGCCTCTCGTCGCAGTGACCGACTTCGAAGAGCTGCTAGCTACGGGCGAAGTGCCCGGAGTCGAGCTACTCGAGACTGACGTCGACGAACCGACCTAGACGACTTCGAAAAACCAGCCGTATGAGCGGGCGCTGTCACGCCCCTCGTCCGCGCGCCAGTACAGCACTCGTGCTTGGTGGCGCCCCTGAGCAAATTTGGTTATCTGCGAATCTTCGGATGGTGTAAAGGAGATGATCGAGTTGCCCGGATCGAAGATTGCTGTCGGCGGAAATGCCAAGAGCTGACCTGGCTCAGCTTCAAGTTCCCCGATATTCGTGGTCTCAAGTTCAATGCCATCGACGATGAGGACCGCCTCGTAGCCGAATTCGAGATCAACGGCGATGCCTTCCTGCTGGAGGACCTGAACCGCATTCTCGACAGGTGAGATCGATTCGATCTCCGCAGGCCGGGTTACTCCGTCGTCGCCGGTGATTGCACTGAAAAATCCCCACACAATCAGCGTCAGCCCAGCAGCAATCACGAGGCTGGCAATAAGGAGCCCACGGTCAGGCATGCGCCGCCTAGCGGGAGCCAACGGTTGCGTTTCGTCATGCCCAACAGGATCGTCGAGGTCGGTCACATCCTTATCATGCCTGACATGTTGGCACGCCGCACACCTGATACCACTCGGGGGAGTCCAGGCGGTAGCTTTTCGCCGTGGCGGTCGGCAAGACATTTGGAAGTAACAGCGTCGACGGCCTCGTTGATCGTGTGTTGGCCGAGCGGTATCGCGTCGTTGAGGTCCTTTCAGCGGGTGCCAACACCGTGATCTGCTCGGCCGTTGACATCGAGACGGCCCAGGCGGTCACGTTGAAGATCGTAGAGCCAGGTTTAGCCGAGGACAAAGCCTTCCGCCAGGAGTTCCGCGTGCGGGCAGAGGTCGTTGCTGCATTCGGGCATCCCAACATCGCAGCCGTGCTCAACTGGGGTGATCTTGAATTCGATGGCGAATCGACGGTGTTTTGGGTTGTAGAACATCTCGGCGGCGGAAGCTTACGCGACCTGTTCGATCGCGGCCGCTTACTTGAGCCATCTCAGGCTCTGGTTGTCGGCCTCGAAGCGTGCCGAGCCCTCGCCGCTGCTCACGAACGCGGGATTGCCCACACGGAACTCACGCCATCGAAGCTGGTGTTCGGAACTGATCGGCGCCTACGCATCGTCGATTTCGGCATGGCTGAACTCATTGGTCGCGCAGCCTGGACTGAGCCTGCAACCGTGGCCACTCACGTTGCTCGCTACGCGTCCCCGGAACAGGCGTTAGGACTGGACGTTGGCCCCAAGACCGACGTCTATGCGCTGGCCCTTTGCCTGCTTGAGGCTGTCACTGGAGCGGTGCCGTTTGCTTCGGATTCGACGGTTTCAACACTTGCTGCTCGCGTCGATAAATTGATGCCTGTATCGGCCGATATCGGCTCTTTGGCATCGGTCATAGAACGTGCAGGTCGGCCAGAGGCAGCGGATCGTTTCAGTGCGGGCGAATATGGCACCGCCTTAGTGCAGGCCGCCGAGAAGTTGCCTCGACCTGAACCCATTCCGATCGTCGCGGCCGCATTGCTTGAGCCGGCAGACATGCGTCGTCCAAGCGATCCGACCGGAGGAGTTGAGCGACCAGCAAATTTAATCGCAGAAACTGAGACGGTCTCGAGATCGCCTGAACCCGAGTCTGACAGGGGTTCACCTGCAGACGTTGCTGCTGCAGCTGGGGTCTCTGCTGCAGGTGTCGTCGATGCTCCGATTCATGCCAGCGATGGTGACGGACTTGTCATTCTGAGCGACGTTCCTGACGCCGAGATCACAGGTGTTGCAAAAGCGGATGTGGCAGCTGGGCAAACAACCATGATGGGCGAAGTTGGAGTTGACTCTGCTCCGGCGACGGAACAGATGCCGGTTACCGCAGTGCCCCTTGCTCCAGCAACGAGTGAGTTGTACGACGACGAGCAACCACGCCGCCGCACGGGTGCCATGGTGATGTTGGCACTCTTTGTCGTCGCAGGGGTTGCCGCGATTGCGTTTGCGGCCTTCTACTTGCTGCGTACCAAGTCCTATGAGGTCCCCGAGTTGGCAGGCGTCGAAGAGGCAGTCGCGCTCAACGAGATTGCAGGTAACGGCTGGGTCGTCGCAGTTGAGTACGATCGAAGCGACGACGAACCGGATGCCGGCGAAGTTATTCGGACGTTCCCACTGTCAGGGGCAGTTCTCGAAGAAGGTGCTGAATTCACGCTGTTTGTTAGCGATGGGCCGCTCTTCCGTCTTCTGCCCGAAGTTGTAGGTCTCACCGCTGACGCGGCTGCGGCGACACTCGCCGACCTGCAGTTGCAGAGCATTGTCGACGCCGAAGGGTTCGACGAAGTTGCCGAGTCGGGCGTGGTGCTGTCGTGGCGAGTCATTGGTGCAGAAGCAAGTGTTGCCGGCGACGAGGTGCTTCCTGGGACCAATTTGGCGCTCACCGTGTCAAAGGGTCCAGCGCCTCGGGTAGTCATGGACGTCACTGGCTTGACGCTCGAAGCAGCAGAGGCCGTCGCAGAGCAAGTGCAGCTGAACGTGGTTGTGAGTGATGACGCCTTCGACGACGATGTCCCGGCTGGCATCATCGTCCGTCAGAACACCGCTGCCGGCGTCGAGTTACCTCGTGACGGAACGATCACGGTGGTCCGATCCAAGGGGCCCGACCTGATTGCATTGCCGGCTCTCGCGGGACTCAGCTTTACTGCTGCCCAGCAGGAGTTGACCGATGCTGGGTTCACCATCGGCAGCTTGCTCGGCACCACCGAAGGCACGTTTTTGTCGATCAGTATCTCAGCTGATCCGATCGGTGATCTGTATCGACGTGGGACCTCGGTTGATCTTATTTTCCTGTAGTTCGCAATTATCTCGACGGAATAGCGATTGCTGAGTTGCGATGATGACAACACTTGACGGGCGTGTGGTCATCCCTACTGGTGCGAGCGCAGTGTTTGACGCAAGCATGCGCTGTTCGTAGCTGCCAAAGGCGCTCGGCGCGTCGTGCACGATCGCGGCAGCGAGAACGACGGCAGCGGCGACGACGCCACGTCGGATGAACGAAGTCGGCACTGAAGCTTGAGCGTTTGGTGGCCAGGTAGTTGCTAGCGCCGACAATGTCCCGGATTGCTGCGGCGTCGGGTGCATAGCCAATCAGGCCAGCGAAGTCTTCGGTGGACTCGATGTCGTTGTAATAGACGCAGGCATTCGGTGCGACCGCTATCTCGTCAAGATGACCGAGGAGGAGTTCGACGCTGTCGGCGACGTGCGTCCAAAGGAAACTTGCCTCTAATTGCCGTGCCACAACGCCTGAGTGTGATGAGCATGAGGCTGGCCGGAGCGCTACGCAATCTGGTGAATGGCTCCAGCAGTTCAGAGCTGTTCGCAAGCTCAGTCCCAACGAACGGCGGCGCCGCCAAGTCCGGTTTCGCAAGTATGGGCCAGATAGCAGCCAATGATCTTGGACAATATGGCGTGATCAGCAACTGCGCCGCCCCACGGCACGGAGCGCTTCGGCCTCGCTGCCCAGGGCTTCAAAGACACCATGTCGCTATCTGTCGACGGGGTTATGAGCTAGCGGTGCTTAGCACGAAGGGTTCAAGCGGTAATCGACTTGATTTCTTCGGCGATCGTATCGGTGAACTCGTTCGACGGAATGGCCGTCTGCATCGCCATCATTTTCATCATGTCGCCCTGGACCTTGATCTTGCCGGCCATAAAGGCCTGCATGGCAATGGTCTGATCCTGTTCGACGAAGAGGGACTGAGCCGTCTCGTAGTCCGTGGTGATGGTCGCGTCTGCGTCGTCGAGTTCGCCGAGTTCAAGCTGCAGTCCACCAGACGAGGTGTCGAAGAAGGCATTGACTGTATCTTCGTCAAACGGCACCTCGAGAATTGCCAGGTTGATCTTGATCGCCGTGGGAATCTCAGGGACCTGGTCGGAGTATTTCTCACGGATTTCCCGCGCCGCGTCTATCCATTCGTTGCTCAGAAAAGCATGCGTCATGAATGTAACGATAGCCCTCACCCTCAGCGGAGCGTGGTCGATCGGATGGTGACTTGATCAAGGAACGCCTTGTCGAGTTCGAAGCCGAGTCCAGGCGACGTCGGCACCTTGACGTAACCGTCGGTGATCGTGATCGGGTCAGACACAATGTCCCTCGCATAAAACCGTGTCGACGCGCTGATATCGCCTGGAAGGGTGAAGCCGGGCAGAGCTGCAAGCACGGCGTTGGCAGCTCGACCGATACCAGTCTCAAGCATTCCGCCACACCAGACCGGAATGTCCTTTGTGACGCACAGGTCGTGAATGCGAACAGCTTCCAAATAACCGCCCACGCGGCCAGGCTTGATGTTTGCGATCTCACATGCCCCGAGCTCGATCGCGTCAGCAGTGCCGCTCGCAGACACCAACGACTCATCGAGGCATATCGGCGTGTCGACCTCGGCGGCCAACATTGCATGGCCGATGATGTCAGCCTCAGGCAGTGGCTGCTCTATCAGCAGCATGTTGAACGGGTCGAGTTCGCGCAGATGCTGTCCATCGGCCCTGCGGTAGGCCGTATTGGCATCAACCTGCAGAGGGGTGTCGGGGCCGATGAGCTCGCGCACAGCGGCGACGTGCTCAATATCGCTGCCGGGCTCTATCTTGAGTTTGATGCGGACGTATCCGTCGTCGACATAGCCTTGCACGGCGCCAAGGAGGTCGTCGATCGAATTGTGAATGCCGATGCTCACTCCGCTGGGAATAGTGGTGCGCGTGGCGCCGAGGTAGCTGGCAAACGACGTCTCGGTGGAGCGTAACTGTGCATCGAGCACAGCCATTTCGATGGCGGCCTTTGCCATCGGGTGCCCGTGCAGCTTAGCTAGCGTCGGTCCGACGCTAGCTGCGTTGAGACGGCCTGCTGAGCGTAGCCGGGGCAACAGGTGATGTTCGATGACGTGCTGAGCGCCCTCAACGTACTCGGGTGAGTAGCTCGGTTCTGATAGGGCGACGCACTCTCCCCAGCCTTCGGTGACTGAGCCGTCCTCAGCAGTCAGTTCCACTCTTACGAGCAGGATGTCTCGAGCGGATTGCGATCCGAAACTCGTTCGGAACGGGCTGACTAGCGGCATGGCGATCCGCCGCAGTTCAACCAAACCAAGCTGAAAATTTGTCATTGGCCGATCACGTACTCTCCGTTGCGGGTAAAACCGACCACGCGGTGACCGGAGTCGAGTGCGGTCGTGAGAGCCTTGCGGCTGCTGGCGCGCCAGGTGGCGACCGCAGAGGGATCCGTTCGGCGAAGCGTGATGATGTCATCGGGAGTCGGAATGAGCGAGTGTGCGTCGCTGCCGGCGCCGTCACGCACGGGAGCGGTGTTGGATGCAGCGGTCGACCAGGCCATGAGCAAACGGTCAGACTCGTCGCCAGCGTTAATGGCATCAGTCATCGTGCCGTAGAACTGCGGGAGGTACTCATGGACCTCTGCGCCGAGGATCGCAATGTTAAACCAGGCGTTTCGACGGACCAGCGGATCGAACGTCCAGACGATCCACTCGATGCCACGCTCGCGGGCCCACAACTGTTGGTGCAACTTCATGGCTCGCCCGAGACCAGTACTTCGTGCTCCCGGCAAGATGCCGGTGACGTGACTGTGGAGTGCGGGATGACCCTGGTGTGTGGCAAGTAAGGCTACCGACGCGCCCAGGATCTGCCCGTTTGGGTGGTTGTCCCCTCGGCGGGAAGTGTCAAAGGCTCCAACGACATAGCCGCCAGCATGCGAGACCGCCATCAGCATTTCCAGGCGGACGAGTTCGGTCCTTGAGCCCCAGACCTGTTGGAACACATCGCCGACGATGACCATCTCGTCGGCATGAGTGAGGAGACGAATCTCGACGGCGTTGTCCGGGGTCGATGGAAACACTCCGGGCTCGGGCGTTCCGTCGTTGGGTGTCAGGGTGGGGTTCATGAAAGATACTCGTTGTGTTGACACCGGACGATGGAGATGGGTGTCCCGCTCCCCACGGTAGGCGCTCGGCACTGCCAATGCCTCACGAATCTCGGTGCTGTGCGCTGATTCTCATCAATGGGGTGATAGCAGCGGTCGCGGCGGCGCCTGAACTGAACGTCTCGTCAAATTGTGTGCCACCTGGTCACGAATGCCGATAGCCATGTTGTATGGCTCGCATTCTGGTCACCGAAGAAATCGCCGACGGAGGGCTTGAACGCCTCCGACAGGCCGGCCACGACGTTGACATCCAAGTCGGAAAGTCCGCTGAGGAACTGCTGACGATCGTCCCTGGATCATCGGCGCTCATCATTCGCTCCGCAACGCAGGTCACCGCAGAACTTCTCGCCGTTGCGGACGACCTCATGGTCGTCGGACGAGCTGGCATCGGCCTCGACAACGTCGATGTCAGTGCAGCGACCAAGCAGGGCGTCATGGTGGTCAATGCACCCCAGAGCAATATTGTCTCCGCAGCCGAGCACACGATGGCCCTCCTGCTTGCCCAAGCACGCAACGTTCCGCAAGCCCATGCAGCGCTCGTTGCGGGTCGCTGGGAGCGAAGCCGCTGGACAGGTGTCGAGTTGGTTGACAAGACCCTGGGTGTCGTTGGCCTTGGCCGTATCGGCAAGCTCGTAGCCGACCGGGCTCGGGCGTTCGGGATGCGCATCGTGGCGTACGACCCCTTTGTGTCGGAGGACCGCGCGAAGAAGATGGGGGTCGAACTTCTGGCACTCGACCAGCTGGTCGCCGAGTCAGACTTCCTGACGGTGCACCTTCCCAAGACCCCCGAGACCCTGGGTCTGATCAACCGCGATCTTTTACTCAAGGCTAAGCCGTCGCTGCGGGTGGTCAACGTCGCCCGTGGCGGCATCGTGCACGAGCAGGATCTTGCTGATTGCGTTCGTGATGGTGTCATCGCCGGCGCTGCGCTCGACGTGTTCTCCACCGAGCCGGTGACCGAGTCCCCGCTCTTTGGACTCGACGGCATCGTCGTCACGCCACACCTCGGCGCAAGCACCAATGAAGCCCAGGATAAGGCCGGCGACACCATCGCCACCATGGTCGAACTGGCACTCGCGGGCGATTTCGTTCCGTTCGCTGTCAATGTCGATGCTGCAGAGGCCAACGAGACCCTCCGGCCCTACCTTCCGCTTGCCGAGAGGCTCGGCGGTCTGTTCGTCGCTCTGAACGGGTCAATGCCAAAGACGCTTGAGATTTGTACCGAAGGCGAGATTGCGGGCTACGACACGCGCATCGTCGAACTCGCCGTTCTGAAGGGCTTCTTCGGAGCGATCTCTGATGAGCCGGTCACGTACGTGAACGCCCCTCAGCTTGCTCAAGATCACGGCATTGAGGTGCGTGACGTCAACTGCGCCACATCCGCGGATTACGTCAATCTGCTGACCCTGCGTGGTGACGAGCACTCGATTTCGGGCACGTTGTCAGGCCCTCGTCACGAGCAACGCATCGTAAACATCGATGGCACGCCGTTCGATGTTCCGCCAGCAGACCACATGGTGGTCGTCAGCAACGACGACCGTCCTGGGGTCATCGGCACGGTTGGCACGATTCTCGGCGATGCAGCAGTCAACATCGCCGATATGGACGTTGCTCGTGTAGAGGGGTCCAGCACCGCTGTGATGCTGATCGCTCCGACCGAGAGAGTCCTTGACGAGACGCTGGCAGTGCTGCGCACAGCGCCCGGCATTCTCGACGTGAAGACACTCTGAGTCGAAGGAAGTGAACAAGTAGGAGGTGCTACCCCTGTCTGGCTGTCTTGCCAGATGGGAATAGTGGGTAACGAAACGAGATTGTGAGAGCTGACAAGCATTGACCACGGCATCTAATACGGAGCTTTTCTCTGAGTCCGTGAAACAGCGTCCCCTGCTAACGACTCATTAAGACCCGAGCAGTCAATAAGAATGTTCGAGACAGAAGACGGATTGGTTTGGGACGGGCAGGCGAGGCTAGTACGCAAAACGTCTGGAAAGGCTGAGTGCTCCTTGTGTGGTACCTAGCGGAGGTCAGCAGGGTTGACGCGACTGGCGAGCAGATGCCATACGGGAACCCCGCTTTCGGCATTGCTCCAAAAGCGCGCGTGCGGCACCAAATCTCTTGCTTCTTTCAGTTGTTACCGGGATTGGCGAGGGTGAGTGATGCGGCAGTTCGTTTGGCCTCAGCCCGGGCCGCATCGGCAAAATCTTCGCCGTTGCTGGCATACAGCACGGCCCGCGACGAGCTGACGATTAGTCCGCTAGACGTGGCATCGGCGCCTTGCTCGACGACGGTTGCGGCATCGCCACCCTGGGCACCGACACCTGGCACGAGAAACGGAAGACCTGGGGCCGCAGCCCGAATCTCAGCGATTTCGACCGGGTAAGTGGCTCCGACGACCAGACCGCAGTCGCCGAGCTGGGACCACTCGTTTGCGACGCGTTCAGCAACATGCATGTATAGCGGTTTACCGCCGTGCTCTGGGGCTGTGACCAACGATTGGAAGTCGTCCCCTCCCGGGTTGCTCGTGCGACACAGCACGATGACACCACCACCGTTATTTTCGCTGTGCTTAAAGAACGGCTCAACTGAATCAGTACCGAGATACGGGTTGACGGTCACCGCGTGTGCGCCGTACCGACTGAAGGCTTCGCGGGCGTAGTGCTCGGCTGTTGATCCGATATCACCGCGCTTCGCGTCGAGGATCAGCGTCACATCGGGGTAGGTCTCACGGATGTACACGCAGATTCGCTCGAGAGTGTTCTCGGCGCGCTGGCTGGCGAAGTAAGCGAACTGTGGCTTGAAAGAGCAGACGAGATCAGCGGTCGCGTCGATGATCGCCCGGCAGAATCTTTCGATCGCGTCGGGTGCTCCATCAAGCGGAGCGGGTAGGCGCGCCGGGTCTGGGTCGAGACCGACACACAACATTGAAGACGACATGGTCCATGACCGTTTGAGCTGCGCATGAAATCCCACGCGACCGAATGTACCCCCGGCCGCCTCTTAGCGCCTGAGCGTCACTCAACGGTGATTGCTGCTGTCGGACACATATCTGCAGCTTGGTTGACTTTGTCTGCCAGTTCAGGGCTGGGGTTTTCCTCAAGAATGTAGAGATAGCCATCGGTCCGAACCTCGAACACTTCGGGGCAGACCTGCATGCAGGCTCCGGTGGATGCGCAGTTGTCGAAATCGACGGTGACCTTCATGAGCGGTTCTCCTGTTCTCAGCTGGTGCGTCTTAAGCTTTGGCCTTACGGTAGCCGTCAGCTAGTGCTGCTTCTGCGGTCGGGTAGCAGCGTTCGGCCTTCGTGCGCTCGTAAAAGCGGCCGCCTGGAACATGGAAAATATTTGACTTGTCGTTGGCCTTAATCGGATGGTTCGGCGGACACGACCCATCGTCGTTCGATGGGACCCAATGCGCTACGTCGGCGACTGGCTCGACGGTTACAGGCTCGAGTGGCGGCCACTCTGGAGGAGCGGACGGCGACGGCGGCGCATTGTGGTCGCGCCACCACCCCCATGCCACCCCTCCAACTGCGCCGATGAGGAGCAGCCAAATCGAGCGGCGCATCGCGGTGATCATCAACGACATAAGGATCACGGTAGCGCCGGGCATGCTCCGCACGGTGGTTTAGTGGCGCTGGCGTTCGAATCCAGCGAGCACGGCGCGCAGTGATGCAGTCGTGATATTTGGATCGGTTCCAATGCCCCAGCGGATGTTGCCGTTGGCGTCGACGGTTTCGATATAGGCGACCGCTCGGGCATCTGAGCCTTGCCCGATAGCGTGCTCGGCATAGTCAAGCACGTCGAAGTCACCGCCGACTGACGAACCAAACTCCGAGACCAGCGCGGCGACAAACGCTTCGACGGGACCATCACCTTGGCCGCTGAGCGAATGAGCTGAGCCATTGACGTCGAGTTGGACCTGAATCGACGTGTTGCCTGTGGTGTCATCGTTTGACACGGTGTGCAACTCGTGGCTCCGCAGGCGCATGTTCGGCTCCGACGGCATGTATTCGAGTTGAAACGCATCCCACATCACGCCGGGGCCGATCTCAGTGCCGGAGTCCTCAGTGATGTGCTGAATGGTTTTCGAGAACTCAATCTGGAGGCGACGCGGCAGGTCAAAGCCGTGCTCGGTCTTCATCACGTAGGCCACGCCGCCCTTGCCGGACTGGCTGTTGACGCGAATAACCGCCTCATAGGTGCGCCCCACGTGCTTCGGGTCGATCGGCAGGTACGGCACCGCGAACTTGGCGTACTCGCCCGTCGCACTGTCGCGACTCTGATCTAGTGCGTCGATGCCCTTCTTGATCGCGTCTTGGTGACTGCCAGAGAACGCGGTGTAGACAAGATCACCAACGTAAGGATGGCGCGGACTGACCGGCAGCCGGTTGCAGTACTCCGCCGTACGTCGCAGCGCATCGATATCGGAGATATCGAGCTGTGGATCGACGCCGTTCATAAACAGGTTCATCGCTAGGTTTACGACGTCGACGTTGCCCGTGCGCTCGCCGTTGCCAAACAATGTGCCTTCGACACGGTCGGCACCTGCCATCATGCCGAATTCGGCGGCCGCAACAGCACAGCCGCGATCGTTGTGAGGATGCAGTGAGATAATCACCGAATCGCGTCGGGAAATTGAACGTCCAAACCACTCGATCACATCGCCGTAAACGTTCGGGGAGTAGCACTCAACCGTTGCTGGCAGGTTGAGGATGATCGGTGCGGTTGGAGTGGGCGCAATGACATTCATCACGGCTTCGCACACTTCGATCGCATACTCGGGCTCCGTCAGCGTGAAGCTTTCCGGGCTGTACTCGTAGCGAATTTGGGTTGTCGAGCCGTCGGATCGAGCAGGTAGGAGTGCCTCCTGTTCTTTACACAGCGCAGCACCGATGAGAGCGACGTCCTTGATGCCAGCCTGGTCGAGGTTGAAGACAACCTCCCGCTGAAGTGGGTTGGTGGAATTATAAAAGTGCACGATGGCTCGAGGGGCGTCGCGCAGGCCCTCGTAGGTGCGCTCAATGAGCTCAGGTCGACACTGCACCAGGACTTGAATCCAAACATCATCGGGTATTAGATCCTCTTCGATCAACTGTCGGAGAAAGTCGAAGTCAGGTTGACTCGCAGACGGAAAGCCGATCTCGATTTCCTTAAAGCCCATCTTGACGAGCTCGGTGAACATCTGCAGTTTGCGGGCGGGATCCATCGGGTCAATGAGGGCCTGGTTGCCGTCGCGCAGGTCGACCGAGCACCAGAGCGGCGCGGCGTCGATGACCACGTCGGGCCAGGTGCGGTCGGTGAGCTTGATCGGGATGAACGGCTCGTACTTGTCAAAGGGCATCCTCGATGGGGATTGGGCCGTGATCGATTCGGGGCTGACGGTTTCAGGAGGCATGGTTTCTCTCGTATGTCTGGAAGTTCAGTTCGTGGGAGCGTCGGCCGAAAAAGCAAAAACCCCCCGGCCGGAGGGCGGAGGGTGCGGGCGAGCGCGACGTATCGGCACTCGCCCTACATAAGGAGCAGCAGTCGCCCGTCGTTCACAGGGGAAACGATAGCACGGACCGGGGCCAGTGCCTATGACTTGCACTGGGGGGTACGCTCTTCGACAACATGACAGAACCAACAGCACGGCGGGGCGCTCCCCGCGGCAAGCGACCGCCGCGTCGCTCTGATGGCTCGTCGAGCCGGGACCATGTCAACAAGTCCAATCTGACGACGACGAACTCACTTCCGCCTGTAGAGGCACCAACCGGTTTCTTCGAGCTCGGCGTCCCTGCCCGCATCGACGACGGACTCGCCGCGTGCGGGTTCGCCCAGCCGTTCAACATTCAGACTGAAGCGGTCCCCGTTGCCATGCAGGGCAACGACGTGTGCGGCCGCGCGAAGACCGGCTCAGGCAAGACGCTGGCATTCGGCGTGCCGATGCTCGCTCGCATCACCGACCAGGCTGAGCCGATGCGTCCGCTCGGGCTTGTCCTGGTGCCGACTCGCGAACTGGCCGTTCAGGTGGCCGAGGTGTTGCAGCCGGTTGCCAGTCATGCTGGGATGACCGTGCTGCCCGTCTACGGCGGAGCGTCGCGGCATCACCAAGTTGAGGAGATGGCCAAGGGCGTTGAAATCGTCGTTGCGACGCCGCTGCGTCTGATCGATCTCATCAAGTCGAACGAGATCAGCCTCGATCGCATTCAGATCGTCACGCTTGATGAAGCCGATCGGATGGCTGATGACGGTTTCACTCCGCAGGTCGAATGGATCCTGCGGCACTGTGATAGCCGCAACCAGACGATGCTTTTCTCTGCAACGCTCGACGGCGATGTCGGCCACCTCATTCGTGCGTACCAGAACGATCCGGTCACGATTGCTGTCGATGAAGCCACCGACACGGTCGGCACGATGCACCACTTGTTCCTTGGTGTCCATCACATGGACAAGGACAAGGTCATTGGCGCGGTCGGCAAGGGGATCCCAAAGCTGCTGGTGTTCTGCCAGACCAAGCGCAACTGTGACCGTGTGGCGCGCAACTTGGAGGAACTGGGCATCGACGCGCAGGCCATGCATGGCGACATGCAGCAGAGCTCGCGTGAGCGCACGCTGCGTAAGTTTGCTGAAGGTAAGTTGCAGGTGCTGGTCGCCACCGATGTGGCTGCCCGCGGTATTGACATCGACGACATCGGCGGCGTCATCCATTACGAGCCGCCGAAGGACGTGAAGGATTACCTGCACCGTTCGGGCCGCACCGCACGCGCTGGTCGCGACGGTTGGGCCGTCACCCTGGTCGAGTACAACCAGATGACGCAGGTCCGGATCCTCCAACGAATGATGCGCATGGAGCCGACGAAGCCGATCGAGGTCTTCTCGAACAACTCGAAGCTCATGAACCTCAACGAGTTCGACGAAGTCATAACGACCTGATCCCGGCACACTCCACCGATGAGCAACATGCCGGTGGCGGAGTGGGAGATTGACGAGACGCTCGTTCGTGAGCTGCTCGTCGCGCAGGTTCCGGAACTGGCTGATCGGCCGCTGGCAATGCTTGCCAACGGCTGGGACAACGTGATGTATCGCCTCGGTGCTGGCCTCACCGTCCGGCTGCCACGGCGAAAGTTGGCTGTGCCGTTGATTGAGCATGAGCAGCGCTGCCTGGAGTTGCTCGCGCCACAGCTGCCGATTCCTGTCCCGGTGCCCGTGCACCACGGCGCTCCTTCCGAACGGTTCCCGATGCCGTGGAGCATCTGTCCGTGGTTTCCTGGCGTGCTTGCCGCCGATGCGTTGTTTGCCGATCCGATTCGTGAGGCTCGCCGCCTTGGTGCGTTCCTGACGGCGCTCCACGTCGCTGCGCCGGATGACGCGCCGCGCAACGAGTCGCGCGGTCAAGACGCCAGAGTGCTTGCGCCGCGCGTCGCAGGGAACCTGGCACACATCGACCTCGACGGGTCGACGACTGTCGAGCTGGTCACTTCTCGCTTCGCTGCACTGGTTGACGTCGATCCGCATGCTGGACCGCCCGTGTGGCTCCACGGTGATTTGCACGCGGCGAACATGCTCGTCGACGACGGGGCTATCAGTGCGGTGATCGACTTCGGCGACATCACCAGTGGTGACCCAGCCGTTGACCTCGCCGTCGGATGGATGCTGTTCGAGGCCGAGGCACTCGAAGAGTTCCGTCGGGCGCTTCCCCGTGCTGATGGCGCGACATGGTCCCGTGGCGCTGCGTGGGCGTTGCACTTCGCGCTGATGTACCTGGCCAACTCGGCAGACAACCCGCGCCTCAATGCAATGGGACGGCGCTTGCTGCCCTCGGTGATGTCAGGCGAGCTCGCGTAGTTCGCGCTGACGGACGTACGTCGTCACCACGACCACAAGGCACACTGCCGCAGCACCGCTGATCGCCGCGCCGGGGCTGGTCCAGGATGCGACCATGCCGAGGAGGAGCGCACCGAACGGCATGATGCCGAACGATGTCAGGGCATACAGACCCATGACGCGGCCCATCAGGGGCTGTGGCGTGTTGGCCTGGATGAGCCCCTGATTCATGTTGATGTAGAAACCGCCCGCCAGCCCCATCGCGAAGGACAGGACGAGCACTTGCCACATCTCAGTGGTGCGGCCCGTGAGAATCGTGATGGTCGATCCGCAGATCAGTGCCCGCTGGAACGCGGCGCCCTTGTGCTTCATGTTGCCTTTTCGCATCACGACAAACGAACTAATGGCGATACCCAGGCCCATCAAGGCAAACGGCGCCGCTGCCTCGCCGGCCGTGCGCCCGAGGCCGTCCTTCACGTGTGCTTGCAGCGTGACCATGATGGCGGGATTGACGGTGAGGCTGGCCACGACCAGCAGGCCGAACAACACGCGCAGGTTGTCGTCGCCGACCACATGGCGCAATCCGTCCTTCGTCTCGGCGAGTACGGATCGTTTTGGTGCGAGGTCGGCGTGGGGCGGGACGTCAAGGCGGAGCAGGAAGAGGACTCCGGCGAACATCAGACCGGCTTGGAACCAGAATGCTCCATCAAAGCCCCATTGGTCGCCAACCACCTTGGCGAGCACGGGGCCGAGGATGAGCGACAGGGTCATCGCGATGGCATTGATGGCAATTGCGCTGAAGAGCTGGCCTTTGTGGACGAGTGCGGGGATGAGGGCCGACCGCACCGGTTGGCCGATCGCCGACGCAGCGCCCGCAAGAAGGGTGACGACGATGACCCAGCTGAAGGACAGCGCGTCGGCGCGGATCAGGAGTGCGGTGACGGCCATCACGGCGCCGCCGGCAACCTGCGTCCAAATCAGCATGCTGCGGCGATCCCAGCGATCGGCCCACACGCCAGCCTGCAGGACCAGGAGCGCCGAGGGGAGTCCGAGTGTGAACACGACCACTCCCTGGTCGCTCTCGCTGCGGTTCAGGCCGTCCAGCACCAACCACCCGAAGACGAAACGCTGGGCATTCGAGACGAGAAAGAAGCAGATGTTGTTGAGCCACAGCAGCCGAAACGGGCGAACCGTGATGGCGTTCGCTGGGCGCTCGATGCCGGTTTGGGCTCCGGTCACGACGATCAGCCTGACAGGTCTGAACTGGGCGTTGAGGTGTCAGAGCGAACGCTCAGGCGCCGCGTGGCGACGAAGACCGGGATGGAGCGATCAGTCTTCTCCGCGTATTGCGCGTAGGTCGGGAAGACCTTGACGGCTCGGTCCCACCAGGTTCGGCGTTCATTACCCTCAGCGATGCGCGTCGTGAAGTCGGCGGGGGACGAACCGTCCTGGATCTCGCACATCGGCTCAGCGACCAGGTTGTGGAACCACGACGGGTTCTTCGGCGCTCCGCCAATCGATGCAACGAGCGCGTACTCGCCCTCATGCTCAACGCGCATCAAGGCGAACTTGCGAAGGTTGCCGCTGGTAGCGCCCTTGGTGGTGACAACGATGATCGGAATTCCGGTTTCACGCAACGTGTTGGCTGATTGGCCGTCTGTCGCTTCGTAGGTGTCGACCTGTTCGCGGACCCAGTCCATTGTGCTTGGTACATACGTTCCGGTGAGTGGCATGAGGTTGATCGTAGGCGGCGACGCCCTAGCGTCAGCCAGCGTGAAGTCAGCACGTGTCCTTGTCTCCCTTTCGTGCGCGCTCGCGCTCGCTGCGTGCGGCGGGAGCGAATTGGCCGGTGGTAGTGCCGACGGATCGGGCGTATCCGCGCAGACCATCGCTCCGACCACCGTGGTGGAACGAGCTCCCGATGACCCCGGTGACGTGGACCAGACATGTGCCGAGCTTGAGACCGTTCGCGACCTGTCCGACGGAATCACCGATGCCACGAACGACATCTTGATTGGGCTCGCCGAAGCTGGTGCCGACGCGTCCGAGGCCGACACGCTTGCGGCGTTTGTGTCCCTCGCCGACGATGTCGAGAACGGTCTGCCCGAACTCTTGGCGGCGTATGACCGTGCGGCTGCCGCGGCGCCGGCTGACGTCGCTGTTGAGATTCGCGCCGTTGCGGACGGAACGGCAATTCTGACGCCGCAGCTGGCGGCTGCCTACCGTCAGATCGAATCGGCGAGTGACCTCGCTGACCTCGAGGGCATCTTCAACACTCCGCAGATGGAAGACGCGGCGCAGCGCGCGGGGATCTCATCGCTGCGTCTCGACAACTTCACCAACGTCAACTGCGGCTTCCGGTTCTCCAACAATTAGAACTGGATGGAGTCCAATTAGAACTGGATGGAGTCGCCAACGCGGATGACGCCACCGGTGACGACGGCGGCTGAGATGCCGCAGCGTTGCTGGAGCGCCTCGCGGGCGCCGTCGCCGAAGAACTCATTCATCAGGTTGCACGGCGCACAGTCTCGCCAGACTTCGAGTTCGGTCTCACCGATTCTGAACCGAGTGCCGTGGGTGCGCGGGAGCCTGTCGAGGTCGACGACGATGTTGCGTCGCGTTGAGACGCCGTCGATCCGTTCCACGCCGTGCTCCGCAGCGGCTACGGCCAGCTCACCGGTGCACACGATGCTCACCGCACGGCGTTGACCGATGTGGCGGTCGCCTTCGACACCGCCTCGTTCGCCCGCGATCAATGTGATGGCGTCATGGCTGACGAGGTTGGCCCCGTAAGAGGGGGCAGTCGTCAGGGCCAACACGTTATGCACGGGGTGACCGTACAATATGCCCGGTCGAACCCATGTCGCGAAAGACCGGGGTGGGGCGTAATGTCGCACGGATGGATGCCATCGTTTCGCCGGTCGTCGCGACCGGGCTTGTGAAGCAGTTCGGCGATTTCACTGCGGTGGCTGGAATCGACGTTGAAGTGGCCCCAGGGGAGGCTTTTGGGTTCCTCGGGCCGAACGGAGCGGGCAAGACGTCGACGATGCGGATGATTGGGTGCGTGTCGCCCCCGACGAGCGGGACACTTCGAATCTTCGGGCTCGACCCCGTGGCCGACGGCCGCCAGATCCGCGCACGGATGGGGGTGGTGCCGCAACTGGACCAGATCGACAATGAACTCACGGTGATGGAGAACCTTGTCATCTACGGCCGGTACTTCGACATCTCGCGATCTGAGGTGAAAGCCAAGGCTAAGGAGCTCCTCGAGTTTGTGCAGCTGACCGAGAAGGCTGGCAGCAAGGTCGAGCCGCTTTCCGGGGGTCAAAAGCGTCGTGTCAGCATCGCTCGTTCGCTGATCAACGACCCGGACCTGCTGCTGCTCGACGAGCCGACGACAGGCCTCGATCCGCAGGCGCGACACGTGCTTTGGGACCGGCTCTACCAGCTGAAGGAGCGGGGCGCGACGCAGGTAATTACCACGCACTTTATGGACGAGGCCGAGCAGCTGTGCGATCGATTGGTGGTGATGGACGGTGGAATGATCGTTGCCGAAGGATCGCCGCAAGGTCTCATTGCGGAACACATTCGGCGCGAGGTGCTCGAAGTCCGCTTCGGGTACGGCCGAAACATTGAGATGATGCCTGCTGTCGATGGGGTCGGTGATCGCATCGAGGTGCTGCCTGACCGTCTGCTGATCTACACCGATGACGGCGATGCGTCGCTGTCCGAATTGCACCGTCGCCAGGTCGTTCCGGAGAGTGCACTGGTCAGGCGGAGCAGCCTCGAAGACGTTTTCCTCAAACTCACCGGACGGACACTCGTCGAGTGAACGTCACCGTGCAGCATCGAATCTCGTCGTGGGGGCCGTCGCGGGTCTACCTGCGCGACTGGATCTACTTCAAGCGCATGTGGTGGTCGGTGCTGATCGGCTCGATCGTGCAGCCGCTGATGTTCCTGCTCGGAGTCGGCCTCGGAGTTGGCGAACTCGTTGACCGGGGCCCTGAGGCAGCCAGCGTGCTCGGTGACACCTCCTACTTCGCGTTCTATGCGACGGCGCTCTTGGCGACGACCTCAATGTTTGTCCTTGCACAGGAATCGTTGTGGCCGACCATGGATGGATTCACCTGGTCGAACGCGCATCAGGCCATGATCAGCACGCCGCTCAACGCGACCGACATCGTGTTCGGCAAGATGTTGCACTACGCCGTGCGCGGCATCGTCACAAGTGGTGGCGTTGCCCTGGTGCTGGCGCTGTTCGCCGACACACGCTCGTTCGGGCTGATCCCCGCTGCGTTCGTGGGAATGCTCACGGGGCTGGCCTTCGCAATGCCGATCGCCGCATGGACGGCGACGCGGACGACCGACAACTCGTTCCCGGCGATTCTCCGGTTCGGAATCATCCCGATGTTCCTGTTCGGCGGCGCGTTCTACCCGATCGAACAATTGCCGACGTGGCTGCAACCGGTGGCCTGGTGCACGCCGCTCTGGCACGGCGTCGAGCTGTGTAGAGGCCTCGTGCTCGGCGGAATGAGCCTTGGCGCTGGACTTGGGCACCTCGCCGTGCTGCTCGCGTTTTTCGCCGCCGGCATCCTCGCCGCCAGTGTCACGTTCGAGCGGAGGCTGCAGCCATGAGCGTCACGCTCAACCCGGCGGCACACACTCGAATCGTGCCTGCGGTGGTGTTCGACATCAAGCGGCCACAGCGAATGGTCGAGCGCAGCATCATGGTCGCGCGCCGGTCGTGGATGGTGCTGTTGAGCGGATTCTTTGAACCGTTCTTCTACCTGCTGTCAATCCGTATCGGTCTGTCTGCGCTGGTCGGTGATGTCGAGGTCGGCGGCGAGTTGGTGCCGTACGACCAGTTCGTCGCTCCAGGTCTAATGGCGGCGTCGGCAATGAACGGTGCCGTGTTCGACTCGACGATGAATGTCTTCTTCAAGCTGAAGCACTCGAAGCTGTACGACGCGGTTCTGACCACACCGATGTCGGCAGGTGACGTTGCTCTCGGCGAGATCGCCTGGGCGGTGCTGCGTGGAGCGCTGTACTCCACGGCGTTCATGCTGGCAATGTGGGCACTTGGGATGGTGCAGTCACCATGGATTGTGTTGTCCGTGCCGATCTGTGTGCTGATCGGCTTCTCATTCGCAGCAATCGGCATGGCGCTCACGACCTTCATGCGGTCGTGGGAGGATTTCGAATATGTCCCGGCGATCACGTTGCCGCTGTTCTTGTTTTCTGCCACGTTCTACCCGGTGTCCCAGTATGGGGACTGGGCATGGCTAGTCCAGCTGAGCCCGCTGTATCACGGTGTCGTCTTGGTCCGGGCCTCAAACCTCGGCGAGTGGTCGCCAGCGTTGATCGGCCACGCAGCAGTGCTGGTCGTGCTTGCCGTCGTCGGCGCGACGGTCGCATCCCGTCGAATCGAACGCCTTCTGCTCACCTAGCGAAGGTTCGGCAGTAGCTTGCCGACCATGACGACCTTGGATGCCGAAGCGGTCACGGATCACGCGAACAAGTCATGGGAAGGCATCGTGCCGGTGTTGCGCGACTACCTCGCAATCCCGAATGCCTCTCTCGACTTTGACCCGAAATGGCGTGAACGCGAATTCATGGCTGAGGCGGCCATTCACCACGCTGAAGCTGTCGTTCCGCCTCCCGCCGACAGCGGACCCGGAAGTCGCGCTGGCAGCGATCATCGCAGCTCTTGAGTCCGAGCCGCCGAACGGCGCGCTGGTCCGCTTTCACGAGACTGACGCTGCGTCGGGTTGGAATGCTCCGCCAACTGCGCCATGGCTTGAGGCGGGCCTTGATGCAGCGTCCAATGCCTCGTTTGGTCAACCAGCGCGCAGTTTCGGTGAAGGTGGCTCGATCCCGTTCATGGGCATGCTCGGTGAGAAGTTCCCCGAGGTGCAGTTCGTCATCACTGGGGTGTTCGGCCCGGATGCGAACGCGCATGGCCCGAATGAATATCTGCACGTGCCGACTGCTCGCAAGGTCACGATGGCCGTTGCCCACCTACTCAACGCGCACGCCAGCTGCTGACCGGGCCGGGACCGGCTGCCGGTCAGCAGCTGGTATGGGTATCGTCAGCGCATGACCCGTACCTCACGCCACGTCAATCTTGCTTCCCGCCCCCATGGCGCGCCCGTTGCCGAGAACTTTGAAGTGGTCGAAGTCGAGGTTCGTGAGCCGCAGGACGGCGAGATCGTCGTCGCCAATCGGTTCATGTCGGTCGACCCTTATATGCGGGGCCGGATGAATGACGTGAAGTCGTACGTTCCGCCGTTCCAAATCGGCGAGCCGCTTGACGGTGGAGCCGTCGGCGAAGTCATTGAGTCGAACTCACCCGATATCGCCGTTGGCGATCACGTCGTCCACGGCCTCGGTTGGCGCGAGATTGCTGTGATGCCTGCATCGCAGACTCAACCTGCTGCACAGGTCGACGGGGTCTCGCTTTCGGCGAACCTCGGTGTGCTCGGGATGCCGGGCATGACCGCCTACGCGGGGCTCCTGGACGTCGCATCGTTTCAGGAGGGCGAAGCCGTGTTTGTGTCGGGCGCAGCCGGTGCTGTCGGTTCACTGGTCGGCCAGCTTGCCAAGTTGAAGGGTGCATCACACGTCGTCGGCTCTGCCGGGTCCGACGAGAAGGTCTCCTGGCTCACCGATGAGCTTGGGTATGACGCAGCGTTTAACTACAAGTCGGGCCCGGTCGCCAAGCAGCTCTTCGCTGCAGCGCCCGACGGCATCGACGTCTACTTTGACAATGTCGGCGGTGACCACCTCGAGGCGGCAATCCACGCACTCAAGATGCATGGTCGAGTTGCAATGTGTGGTGCGATCTCGATGTATAACAACACCGAACCGGCGCCCGGTCCGAGCAACTTGACGCTCTTGATCGGCAAACGTCTGAACATCCGCGGATTCATCGTCAGCGACCACGGTGAGATGCGCGCGGACTTCATCCGTGAAGTCGGCGGATGGCTGGCCGACGGCACGATCAAGTCCGAAGAGACCGTGATGCACGGCATCGAGAATGCCGGAGTGGCGTTCATCGGTCTGCTCGCTGGGGTGAACACGGGCAAGATGGTCGTCGAATTTTGAGTCTTCTGGTTAGTGCTTGAACACTTCGGTCGCGAGGTCGACGCCGCGTGTGTCGCCGAGTAGTCCATCGTCCATTCGATTCATCACGTAGGCAAAGGTGATCTTGCGATCGGTGTCGACGATGATCGATGAGCCGCCCCAACCGCCCCAGTAGGCGTAGTTGCCTTTGGGGAGGTAAGGGACGGCGATGGAGTGCAGGGCGTAACCCATCCCGAAGCGCACCGGAAGGCCGAGGACCCGGTCGACGCCGTTGGCCTGCTCTTCGAAAATCATCTTGATCGTGTCGGGCGACAACAATTTGACTCCGTCGACGGTTCCCCCGTTGGCAACGATCGCTTGGATACGTGCGACTGAGCGAGCGTTGCCGTGGCCGTTTGCTGCGCCGATCGTTGCCTGGCGCCACTCTGGCGTCCACGACTCGGTGGCATCGGGTGCGGGGCCGGTGAAGGTCTTGATCAGCACGCTGTCAGGATCCATCGTTGACATGTCGATTGCAAGCGCCGGCGGAGGGATCACGTTGGACACTCGATCGAACTCGCTGGGGTCGAGCCCGATGTGGAAGTCGGCGTCGAGCGGTCCGGCGATCTCGTCGGCGAAGAACTGGCCGAGCATTCGACCATCGATTCGGCGGATGACTTCACCGAGCAGGTGGCCCTGGCTGAGGGGGTGGTATCCGGAGCCCTCGCCTGGCGTCCACCATGGTGCCTGGGCGGCGAGCATCGACGTCGACTTCTCCCAGTCGTAGATGTCCTCGACTGCCACTGGTTGCTCCCAGGCACTCACCCCCGAGGTGTGACCCATCAGATGGCGGACCTCAATGTCGGCCTTGCCGTTCTGCGCAAACTCGGGCCAGTACGTCGAGACCTTCTCGTGGTAACCAAGCAACCCCCGCTCAGCGAGCACGAGTGTCGACAGGAACGTCATTGTTTTGGTCGTTGACCACACATTGGTGATCGTGTCGCGACCCCACGGCGTGGTCTGGGCCTCATCGGCCCAACCGCCCCAAATATCGACGACGGTCTCGCCCTCGACGGTGACCGACACCGAGGCACCGACGTCCTCGCCGCTATCGAGCGTCTCGCTCAGCAAGTCACCGAGCCGCGCATATTCAGAGGTCGACGTTCCAGAAATCTCGGCCATCCCGAAGTTTCGCCAGTGCCTCAGTTCAAGGACGAGTCAGCCAGCGGCATTGAAACCTGGAACGGGCGAGGGCGAGCCGGGCTGAGACGAGTTGGTGCCTGGCGCCAAGTCGTCTCAGCGCATCCAGGCGGGGCGGTTCGTCTCGAAGTTGGTGATCTCGTCGACATGGGTCATCGTCAAGGCGATATCGTCAAGGCCGTTGAGGAACCGGTGTTGAGTAGCGTCATCCATCGGGAATGGTTCGTCGATGTTTGCAGCCGGCACTTCGAGCTTGCGTTGCCCCATGTCCACCACGATCGACGTCTGAGGGTCGTCCTCGATGGCGGCCCAGATTGCCTCGACGACTACTTCAGGAACCACGACAGGCACGAGGCCGTTCTTTGTGCAGTTGTTGCGAAAGATGTCTGAGAAGCTCGGTGCAATCACAGCGTCGAAGCCATACTGCTGAATGGCCCACACAGCGTGTTCCCGTGAAGAGCCGACGCCGAAGGCGGGGCCTGCGACCAGGATGCTGGCACCGGCATAACGCTCGTCGTTGAGGACGAAGTCCTGCTGATCGCGCCACGCGGAGAAGAGGCCCCTCTCGAAGCCGGTGCGTTCGACCTGCTTCAACCAAATGGCGGGAATGATCTGGTCGGTGTCGACGTCGGACCGCTTCAATGGCACACCGGTTCCGGTGATGACCTCCACAGCTTTCATGATGTCGCCTCCAGATCGCCAGGCGTACAGAACGTGCCCTTGACCGCCGTTGCCGCAGCGACGGCCGGCGAGACGAGATGAGTTCGACCACCGGGGCCTTGGCGGCCCTCGAAGTTGCGGTTGCTGGTCGAGGCGGCGCGCTCCTTGGGGGCTAGCTTGTCGGGGTTCATCGCGAGACACATCGAACACCCGGGTTCGCGCCAGTCGGCGCCAGCAGCAGTGAAGATCTTGTCGAGACCTTCCTTGATCGCTTGGTCTTTGACCTTGTGGCTACCCGGAACGATCATCACGCGCGGCACGGTGACCTGATGGCCTTCCATCACCGTGGCGGCGGCACGGAGGTCCTCGATCCGGCTGTTAGTGCACGAACCGATGAACACAGTGTCGACGCTGACGTCGCGCATGCTTTGGCCGGCTCTGAGGCCCATGTAGTCGAGCGCTCGCTGCACGGTCTCCTGGGCGGTCTCGCTGTCGAAATCGCTTGGTGAAGGAATCGGTGTGTCGATGGAGGCGACCTGGCCGGGGTTGGTGCCCCACGAGACGTGCGGAGCGATCTGCGCCGCATTGAGCACGACTTCCTTGTCCCACTCGGCGTCATCATCGGTGTACAGGGTCCTCCAGTCGGCAACGGCTGCATCCCAGTTGGGGCCCTGTGGTGCCTGCGCGCGGCCCTCGAGGTAGTCGAACGTGGTCTGGTCAGGAGCGATGAGACCGGCCTTGGCGCCGGCCTCTATCGACATGTTGCAGACCGTCATGCGGCCTTCCATCGAGAGTGACTGAATTGCCGATCCGCGGTACTCGATGATGTGGCCGATGCCGCCGCTGGTGCCGATCTCACCGAGGATCGCGAGAATTATGTCTTTTGCCGTGACACCGGGCTGGAGGTCTCCATCGACGGTGACCGACATCCACTTTGGTCGACTTTGGGGGAGTGTCTGCGTGGCAAGCACGTGTTCGACCTCGCTGGTGCCGATGCCGAAGGCGATGGAACCGAACGCACCGTGCGTTGCGGTGTGGGAGTCGCCGCACACGATGGTCATGCCCGGCATGGTTCGACCTTGCTCGGGTCCGATGACATGGACGATGCCCTGGTTGGGGTCGCCCATGGGGAAGTTCGTGATGCCGAACTCGGCGGTGTTGATTCGCAACGTGTCGATCTGCTTGGCGGAGGTCGGGTCGGCGATCGGTTGGTTGATGTTCTCGGTTGGGACGTTGTGGTCCTCGGTCGCAATCGTGAGGTCGGGTCGGCGCACACCTCGACCGCTCAGCCGGAGGCCGTCGAACGCTTGAGGGCTGGTGACTTCGTGGACGAGGTGTAGGTCGATGTAGAGCAGTTCCGGCTCACCCTCGGTGGAGTGGACGAGATGGCGGTCCCACACTTTTTCTGGCAAGGTCTTTCCCATTGCAAACTCCTGTTGACCTTCGATGGTTGCAGTGTCCCACATAGTGGGATACTTTTCTTGAGATATGGACAGGGTATCAGAAAATGTTGCGCCCGTGCCAGAGACTGGCGTCGGTGTGCTCGACAAGGCGATGGTCGTGATGCGAGCTATCTCCGATGCGCCATGTGGTCTCGCCGAGCTGCAGGCCTCGACTGGCCTTCCGCGGGCCACCGCACACCGTCTGGCGAGTGCCTTGGAAGCGCACGGACTGCTCCGGCGCAACGCAGCTGGCCGCTTTGAACTCGGTCATGGTCTGGTCGCCCTCGGACGGTTGTCGGCCAATCGTTTCCCGCTCGTCGACGTTGCTCGACCGGTCGCTACTGCGCTGTGCGATGCAACTGGTGAGGCCGTTCAGGTGTTCGTGCGGGAGGGCAGCCAGCGACGTTGTGTGTTGTCACTCGAATCAGCGCATGGTTTGCGGTGGATTGTTCCCGAGGGATCCTTGCTGCCGATCGAGGTCGGCTCGTCCGGCCGGTTGCTCGAAGGGGAGCCCGCCCGCAATGGCTGGATGCAGAGCGTCGGTGAGCGCGAGGCCGGCGTTGCCTCCGTGAGCGCTCCGATTCACACCGCCGACGGCGCGATCATCGGAGCACTGTCGTTGAGTGGGCCGGTCGAGCGTCTCTCCAAGCAGCCTGGCAAACGCTTCGGAACAATGGTCGTGGCCGCGGCGAGCAAGATCCGGCTGTAGCACTCCGTCAAGCTGCGGGCGCTGCATTGCGGAATTCGCGCCACAGCCACCAGAGCACTGGAAGCTGTACCGGGAGGCGGATCCAGTTGGCCGGGCCCGCTGCTGTCCCAACGCTCCGGGTGAATCGGCCGTCAACCAGTTTTGGCTCGACCTTGTTGATCGCAGCATCGATGTTCGCCGGGAACACGGCAATCGTAAGCACGACCAATCCGAGTGCGGAGATTTTCCGTGTAGCGGCGTTGAACATGCCGATCCCAAGCAGCAGCTCGGCGGCTCCGCTTGCCCGGTTGGCCAACGCAGCGCTCGGAAACCAGTCGGGCACGATCGCCTCGAAGAAGTCGGGCTTTGCAAAGTGGGCGACGCCGGCACCTGCGAAGACGATGCCGGCTGCAATTGCCGACGGTGGGGCAGGGTTCATCCTCATGAGTGCAGTCTGCCGGGAACGAGCGGGCAGGAGGGCGCGGCGAGGCGCGGCCCGCGGTCCCAGCCCCCTTTGAGCCGGTGAACTGATCAGGTCGCCGGTCGGGGGCCTACGCTGGGCCTCGTGACCGACACCGCAACGAATGTGGAACTGCTTCCGTCCAACTGGCGTGAGCAGGTGCTGACGCTTGCTGAGGAAAAAGACGCCGTGATCCTGGCGCACAACTATCAGCTTCCCGCGATTCAAGACATCGCCCACCACACTGGCGATTCGCTCGGCCTCAGTCGCGTGGCCGCCGAAGTCGAAGCATCGAAGATCGTGTTCTGTGGTGTTCATTTCATGGCGGAATCCGCCAAGATCCTGAGTATGGACAAGACGGTCCTCATTCCTGATGAGCGCGCCGGGTGCAGCCTTGCCGAGACAATCACCGCCGACCAACTCAGAGCCTGGAAGGCAGAGCATCCCGGTGCCGTCGTTGTTAGCTATGTGAACACTACAGCGGCGGTGAAAGCCGAGACCGATATCTGCTGCACGTCGTCGAACGCCGTGGACGTCGTTAACTCGATCCCGGCCGAGACCCCGGTGCTGTTCGCCCCCGATCAGTTTCTCGGCGCCCACGTCCAACGCGTCACTGGTCGCGAGAACATGCACATTTGGATGGGTGAGTGCCATGTACACGCCGGCATTAATGGCGCTGACCTGAAGGAACGTGTTGAGGCGGAACCGGATGCTGAATTGTTTGTGCACCCCGAGTGCGGCTGTGCCACCAGCGCCCTCTATCTCGTTGGGGCCGGCGTTGTGCCTCAGGAGCGGACCAGGATCTTGTCTACCGGCGGAATGATTGCCGCTTCCCGTGAGACGACCGCGAGCAAGGTCCTTGTTGCCACCGAGACCGGCATGATCCATCAGCTTCAAAAGGCGGCACCTCGCGTCGAGTTTGAAGCCGTCAACCGCGCAGCAGTGTGCAAGTACATGAAGATGATCACTCCTGCAAAGCTCCTCAATTGTTTACAAAACCTCACCGACGAGGTCACGGTCGATCCCGACATTGCCGATCAGGCTCGTATGTCGGTCGAGCGGATGATTGCCATCGGTACGACGTCGCCGACCGCCGAGTAGATCGCGAAGATCATTCGATGCTGCCTCGCAGACTCGCCGCTCCCGCCTCGACGTGGGAACGAGATGTTGACGTCGTCGTGCTTGGTTCAGGAGCTGCCGGATTATCGGCAGCGCTGGCGTGCCGCCCGGTGCGTAGCGTGCTTGTTGTAACCAAAGATGTGCTTTCAGCTGGGTCGACACAATGGGCCCAAGGTGGCCTAGCTGGCGTACTTCACCCATCAGACACGATCGAGAATCACGTTCGAGACACGCTCGCCGCAGGCGCCGGCCTCTGCGACGAAACCGTCGTGCGCGAGCTCGTCATGCAGGCACCAAAGTCGATCCGCTACCTGATGCGGCTTGGTGCAGCGTTCGATCCTGAGAGCGGCGGCACCGATATAGCGCTGACCCGTGAAGGTGGACACAGTCACAATCGAATTGTGCATTCTGGTGGAGATCAGTCGGGGGCCGAGGTCCAACGCACACTCGATGAGTCAGCGCTTGGTGCAGGTGTCGATGTGATGGCTCGAGCTTTTGCTCTTGACCTGGTGATGGGCACCGCAGCGGACGGTCAGCGTCAGGTCGTGGGCGTCCGTATCGGTCAAACGGACTTTAGTGGAGCGCTGGTATCGGTCGGAACGATCACAGCTCGTGCGGTGGTGCTGGCCTGCGGTGGGTACGGCCAAGTGTTCGCCTCAACGTCGAACCCTCCAGCGGTGACTGGCGATGGAATAGCGATGGCGCTCCGAGCAGGCCTGCCGGTAACCGATATCGAATTCATCCAGTTTCACCCAACAGTGATGTGGCGTGGAGCGGGTGCCACCGGGCAGCAGGCATTGGTCTCTGAGGCAGTGCGGGGCGAGGGGGCGATCCTCTATGACGCCGCAGGTGAACGAATCATGGAAGGGGTGCATCCTCAAGAAGATCTTGCGCCGCGCGACGTCGTTGCTGCAGCGATCAGCAGGCGCATGGCCGAGGCGGCGGCCGGTGTCGCTGATCATGTTTACCTCGATGCGACCCATTTGGGAGAACGCTTCTACGAGCGATTCCCGTCGATTACTGCCGCATGTCGCGAGATTGGGCTTGACCCGGCGACTGAACGCATCCCTGTCGCACCCGCCGCGCACTATGTGTGTGGCGGTCTCCGCGCCGGCCTTGACGGTAGTACGACATTGCGTGGCTTCTACGCTGCTGGCGAGGTCACTGCCACCGGCGTGCATGGCGCCAACCGGCTGGCGTCGAACAGCTTGACCGAGTCGATTGTTGCGGGGACCAGAGTCGGTCGCGATCTTGCCTGGGAGCTCCCTGACGCTGTGCAGCCTGATCCTGACACTCAGTATGCAGCGCACGATCCGCTCGGGGAGGCGCTTTTGCACCCGTCTCGACTATTGCAGGTCCGCTCTGCGATGTCCCGCTATGTCGGGGTGTTGCGCAGCGCCGAGTCGCTGGCGTCAGCGGCAGACGCACTCAGATCGATTGCTGACACTCTTGCCACGAGTAAGGAGTTAGTAGAGCCTTCGCGACGTTCATGGGAGGGCACCAACCTGCTGACCATCGCGGCTGCGATAGTGGCTGCAGCACAAGCCCGCACCGAGAGCCGCGGCTGTCACCGTCGCACCGACTTTCCCGAAGAGCGCGATGCGTGGCGAACGCATCTTGACGTAGCGCTCGACGCCGCCGGCACGATCACCGTGTCGGGAGCCCCTTCCGGGGTCTGACCAGTTCCTGCCGCGTCGTACACTGCGGCGATGTTCGTTTTTCATCCGCTGTCGGAAGTGACGCGGCGACATCTGCTCGACGCCGGACTGGACCCCGATGCGCTGTCAGGCTTGATCCGCCACGCGATCGCCGAGGATCTGATGGGCGGTATCGACGTGACCTCGACGGCCACGGTTCCGGCGGATCAGCGCAGCATTGCGACCTTCGGCGCACGTGAGGCCGGAGTTGTGGCGGGCTTACCTGTCGTCGCCGCAGTGATCGAGACCGTCTGCGGCGACGCAGCGAGTGAACTGGAGTACCTCGTTCGCGACGCATCGCGAGTCGAGCTTGGAACGAAGGTGGTCGAAGTCACAGCACCCACTCGTCTCATGCTTACTGCGGAACGAACTGCGCTTAACTTGCTCTGTCATCTTTCTGGGGTGGCGTCGCTGACCCGAGAGTGGGCAGATGCTCTGGCTGGCACGTCGGCCGCAGTTCGCGACACCCGTAAGACCACTCCTGGAATGCGGGCACTCGAGAAGTACGCGGTGCGCTGCGGTGGGGGTGTGAACCATCGCATGGGTTTGTCAGACATGGCTCTCGTTAAGGACAACCACGTCGCCGCCGCAGGGGGGGTTGTCGAGGCCTACACCCTTGTCAAAGCCCTGGAATCGACCATCTCTGTTCAAATCGAGGTCGACTCGGTGGACGTCATGCGCCTTGCCATTGAGGCTGGAGCAGACGATGTGCTGATCGACAACTTCACACTGGGTCAGATGCGCGAAGCCGTGCATCTTCGCAATGCGCTGAACCCGAACGTGCGTCTTGAAGCGAGCGGTGGCCTCACTGTTGACACCGCTCGTCACGTCGCTGAGACTGGAGTCGACTTTATCGCTGTCGGTGAGCTGACGCATTCGTCTCGGGTGCTGGATTTTGGCCTCGACCTACAAGAAGTCCTCTGAGATCTGCATGCCGGGAGGGTGAACGAATCGATGGTGGCCGCGCCAGTAGCGTGCTTGGCCATGCGTCGGATCATTCCTATTCTTGTCACCCTCTCCCTGCTCGGTGCCGCTTGTGCCGGTTCGGATCCCGAGGCCGCTGCGGACACCGCAGTCGAAGACTTGGTCGACGATGCGGCTGACTCGGCAGCAGTTGCTGATGATGCCGTCAGCGATGACGCCAATGAGTCGGCGCCCGTTTCGACGAGCCCTGACAAACCAGCCGACGTTGCTTTTCCCGGAGAGGCGCCAGAGGAGCTCGAGGTCAACGTGTTGATCCCAGGCGACGGGCCCGAGTCGGAACTTGGTGACACCGTTATTGTCGACTACATCGGTGTGCGCAGCCTTGATGGAGTGGAATTCGACAACAGCTATGACCGGGGAATGCCCTTCGCCGTTGGTCCTCTCGGCGAAGCACAGGTGATCGCTGGGTGGAACGACGGCCTCATCGGGGTGCAAGCCGGCGCACAGCTGCAACTCGACATTCCCAGCAAACTGGCCTACGGCGAGGCAGCGCGGAGTGAGACCATTCGTGAGAACGAACCACTGACGTTCGTCATCGATATCCGATCGATCATCAAGCCGCCCGATCCGGCTGATGCCCCGACTGAGTCTGGTGTGGAGACATCCGAAGGCGCCACCGAACTGTCCTTTGAAGATCTCATCGAAGGTGACGGAGGGGTACTCGAAGAAGGGCAGACCGCTGTGTTCCATCTAGTGCTCTTCCGAGCAGACAATGGTGTCGAACTCGACAGCACCTGGACAGACGAGCCGATTCAGATTCCGATGGATCCGACCGGGTTCCCGGCACTGGTCCAGGGTATGCCAGGTATGGGCGTTGGTGGCCGACGAGCGATCACGGCCCCGCCGTCACTCGCTTTCGGCGATGAGGGCAACCCGACGATCGGTCTTCCGGCCGATACCGATGTTGTTATCGTTGTTGACCTCGTCGGTGCTTACTGAGACGCACACGCTGATTGAGCGTTAAGCGACGCGGTCGCCGGCTTGGAACACTCGCTTGCCCCGGGGATGCAGATCGCTGACGTCGAGTTCGGTGCCACTGAACATGACGGCGTCGGCGAGCTTGCCGATTTCGAGCGTGCCAAGGTCGCTATCAACGCCCATCAGTTCAGCGGCGACCCGTGTCGATGATTCGAAGACTGCAGTTGGCGACATCCCCAGTTCAGCCATTGCTCCGAGTTCGCGCAGGTTCTGGCCGTGTGGCGTGACGCCCGCATCGGTCCCCATCGCGATGTTTACGCCGGCGTCGATGGCCTTGCGGATCGACTGGCGATGAGCATCAACCACAGCACGGCACTTGTCGAGGATGACAGCGGGAAGATCGATGCCGCGATCCGCTGCTTCGAGCAGGCCGAGCGGTGCGATAAGGGTGGGGACGAGATACGTGCCGGCATCGAGCATCATCTGAATCGCCTCGTCATCAAGATAGATCCCGTGCTCAATAGACCGAATTCCGGCTCGAATTGTGTTCTTGGTCCCATCGGTCGCCTGAGCGTGAGCCATCACGAAACGATCTGCTGCCGTAGCCTCTGCAACAAGCACATTAAGTTCGTCCGCCACGAAGTGCGCGTGCTGGGGATCGTCTCGCATCGAGATCACGCCGCCCAACGTGCACACCTTGATGACGACAGCTCCCGCTCTGATTAATTCGCGGACCTTCTTACGCATCTCCTCGGGCCCGTCGACGATGTTGTGCGGCCGACCTAGACGCTCATCCATCATCCCCGGCATGTGTGCGCCGCACACCGCCCATCCATCACCATGGCCGCCGATCTGGCTGAGCCTGGCATACCTGAGACTCAGGAGCGAGACGCTAACCAAACAGCCTCGGCCTCGCCGATCGTCGAATCCGGGCCAGCATCGACAAATGGCCAAAGCTCTGAGGCGATGCGTCGATAATTGCCGGAGGCGTTTAGTTCGCCGAGCAAGGCGTACAGCCCGAGATTGATTCGCTGGATGAACACGAAAGCCCTTGGCACTGTGGCGTACTGGCTAATCGGGCTCTCACGGTCGAAGGTGTGGCGTACGATCGTGTTGGCGTACTCACGCGTCCATGTCATTTGTTCGTCGCGCGCCACAGTGTCGTAGAACAGCGAGAAGTATTCGCCAACCTCGTCGGTGTCGACGGGCGCATCGGCTTGCAGCATGCCGGCCCGCTCGAGAATTTCGCGAAAGAGGTGCGGGTCGTGCTTCACGGCTGCTGCTTCGACCATCGATGCAAAGGTGTCGAGTTCGTCGCTAGTGAAGTGCTTGACGAGACCGAAGTCGAGAAATGTAACCGTGCCATCGTCGTGGAAGATGTAGTTGCCGGGGTGTGGGTCGCCGTTAAAGGCACCCATGCGATACAGGCTGCGGAAGACGAAACGGAAGATGACCTCACCGGCATGATCCCGTTCCACCTGGGGCCGTTTGAGCAGATCGGCCCAGCCGAACCCATCGACGAGCTGAGATGTGAGTACCCGTTTGGTGCAGTAGGCAGGAACAATCTCGGGAATGCGGATGTACGGATGCCCGGCGTAGTAATCGTAGAACTCGCGTTGGTTACGGGCCTCGAGTTCGTAGTCGACCTCTTCAGCGAGGCGGACCTTGATCTCGTCGACCATTTCGGTCGGATCGAGTCCACCAAACCCTTGCTTGAGTAGGACACCGAGCATGTCGGCGTTTTTTAAGTCAGAGGTGATCGCCCCGTCAACTCCTGGGTATTGCACCTTGACGGCCACGGCACGCTCAGATCCCGTCGTCGGATCGTTGATAATCGCCCGATGTACCTGCCCGATCGATGCGGCTGCAATTGGCTCTGGGTCGAATTCGACAAACAGGTCACGGATGGACCCGTCGAGTTCGACCTCAATGGTGGAAATGGCGAGCTCAGTTGACATGGGGGGAGCATTTGACTGGAGCTGTGCAAGCGCCTGCCGGAGTGGTTCAGGGAGTCCGTCGTCGAGGTAGCTAGCCATTTGGCCAAGCTTCATCAGGGCACCCTTCATTTGGCCGAGTTCGTCAGCAACCTGTCGGGCGGTTTTCATTTCGCGTGCTCGATCGAGCTCATTGCGGCGCTTCGTAGATGCGAACGTTTTGCGCGCAGCGGTGGACGCGTAGGTGCCACCGACCTTGACTCCCATGCGTGCGAGCCGCGCGTTGCGGCCCTTCCACGATGTCCCCATAGCGGTCCGATTAAGGGGCTGCGAGACAACGATGGTCGCTGCGAGCGCTCCCAGTATCCCGAGCCTTGTCAGCTTCTTCACGACGAGACCGTTCGGCGGACCACTGAATCGAGGGCGCGGAGGAGTGCCGGCACGAATCGGTCGGCGTGAGCTACGGCTGCATCATGATCGCCGTCGACGCGAAACGCCTCAGCTTGCGAGATCATCTCGAATAGCTTCACTTGTCTGGCGAGTGGGATCACGCGGTCGGTCATGGTGATCAGTACCGACGTTGGAACGTCGACGTCACCGATCCAGTCAGCGCTTGAGAACCGCCCGATGGCCTTTCCGGCCTCGAGCACCATCCTCCAGTCGTGGCTCGCCGCTTCTTCTATTGCCCAGGGCGCCCACTGCTCGCTCTTGCGTTGTAGGTAGACCTGTTCGGTGAGCCACTCTCGGGCCTGCTCGGGGGTGTAGCGAGCTGCCGTGGCAAGCCCGGCGAGACCTAGGAACGACAATCGCTCAGGGCGACGATTCGAGAAGAACGGTGCGGTTGCGCACAGCACGAGTCCGTCGACACGGTCCGGGTGGCGCCGCCAGAGCAACTGCGCAATTGGTCCGCCCATCGAATATCCGACCGGAATGAATGAATCGATGCCCAGAGCGGAGGCGATATCGGCAGCATCGTCGGCACAGTCTTCGAGCCGAAACGCTTTCTTCGTCCGGAGACCAGCGGCGTGGCCTCGATGGTCGAAAGCCACGACCCGATATTGCTCGCCGAGCGCCCGGTAAGAGCGGTACCAGTTCAAGTCGGCCGATGCTGTCCAACCGTGGAGAAGGATGATGGTCGGAGCGTCCGGTGTGCCACCGAATTCGCGAACTAAAACGTTGCCCCGGCCTTCGAGGTGGACGAACTTTCCTTCAGGAACAGCAGGCTTCTGGATGGGCAACGCAGCAATAGGTTCGGTCAACGGAGGACGCTCAGACCGGCTCGACGCTCAGCACTTTGATAGTGAGCGCTCCGTTGGGAGCGTCATAGGTGATCGACTGCCCTGGAGTTGAGCCTTCAAGTGCTGCCCCCAGCGGCGAGGTGGGGCTAATGACGTCAGCGCCGTCGACCTCTTCTTCCATGTTGCCGATCATGTAGCGCTCGGCCATGTCCTCTGAGTCGCCCTCGTAGACAATGACGTATAGCTGGTTTTCGACAATCTCTGGCTCATCGATCAGATACTCCAGCTGACGGATGCGTCCTTCCATGTGGCCCTGTTCGTCCTTCGCTGCGTGATAACCGGCGTTCTCTTTGAGATCGCCCTCTTCGCGTGCCCGTTCGATCTTGTCGGCAACCTCAATACGCCCACGGGTCGTGAGGTCGTGAAACTCTGCCTGAAGACGTTCGAGTGCGGACTTCGACAACTTCGCTCCTGCCATTCATCAAACGATACAAGTAACGAATCCGGACAGACCGTTTTCGTGACTCGGTTCATCCGCAGTTCAGTTGAGTAGCCTCGCTCGTCGTATGACGCACAACATTGCAGTGATAGGAGGCGACGGCATCGGCCCGGACGTCACCGCAGAGGCCATAAAGGTCGTCCGGGCGGCCGGAGTCGACATCGCCACAAAGGAGTTCCATCTCGGTGGTGCCCGTTATCTGGAGGACGGAGAGATCTTGAGCGACGCAACGCTCGACGAGTTGCGGCCCTTCGACTGCATCCTTCTCGGCGCCGTCGGTCATCCCGACGTGAAGCCTGGGGTCATTGAGCGCGGACTGTTGTTGAAGATGCGCTTCGACCTTGACCTCTATATCAATCAGCGACCGTTCCTCGGCACGGCACCGGGAAGCGACACGGAACACAACTTCGTCGTCATTCGCGAGAACACCGAGGGCCCATACGTCGGTGAAGGTGGAGCGATGCGCATCGGAACGCCGTACGAAGTTGCCACCCAAGGATCAGTGAATACTCGGATGGGTGTCGAGCGGTGCATTCGCTACGCCTTTGACCTGGCTGCAAGCCGGGAACGTCAGCACCTCACCTTGGTGCACAAGACCAACGTGTTGTCGTTTGCTGGGACTCTGTGGGAGCGCACCTTCAACGAGGTCGCTGCCGAATACCCACAAGTCGGCACGGCATACAACCATGTCGACGCTGCGTGCATTTACTTCGTGCAGGATCCGCATCGCTACGACGTGATTGTCACCGACAACCTGTTCGGCGACATCCTCACAGACCTCGGTGGCGCTGTATCGGGCGGCATTGGCCTGGCCTCGTCGGCCAACCTCAACCCGACCCGCACCGGCCCGTCGATGTTCGAACCGGTGCACGGTTCGGCCCCCGACATCACTGGCCAGAACAAGGCCAACCCCACAGCAGCAATCTTGTCCGCGGCTCTCATGCTTGATTTTCTGGATGAAGGTAGTGCTGCGGATCGGATTCGCGCGGCATGTGCTGATCCGGTTACTGGCAGCACCACCGACGTAGGTGACGTCATCGCCGAGCGCGTGGGACACTGACGCCATGCCCATTACTCCCACGCCAAAGATCTGGATGAATGGCGAACTTGTCGACTGGGATCAGGCCCAGGTTCATGTGCTCACCCACACGCTGCACTACGGCACCGGAGTTTTCGAAGGCATTCGGGCCTACGAAACGGCTGACGGTCCGGCGATCTTTCGTCTGACCGAGCACATCGAGCGGCTCTTCTCGTCGGCCAAGATCCTCGGCTTCGAGATCCCGTATACGCCCGAAGAGCTCATTCAGGCAACCAAAGATACGGTTGCCTCAACGGGTCTGGCATCGTGCTACGTCCGCCCACTTGCATATCTCGGCTACGGCGAAATGGGACTCAACACACTGCCCTGCTCGACCGAGGTCGCCATCGCCTGTTGGCCGTGGGGAGCGTTGCTCGGCGATGATGCCGTCCAGAAGGGGGTGCGGATGAAGGTCTCATCGTGGACGCGTCACGATCACAACACGATGCCCCCAGCGGCGAAGACAGTCGGCAACTACGTCAACTCTTCACTTGCCAAGGTCGAAGCACTGAAGGCTGGCTACGACGAAGCGATCATGCTCGCCCCCAACGGACTCGTAGCCGAGTGCACGGGGGAGAACATCTTCGTCGCACGACAGGGCAAGCTACTGACCCCGCCGTTGTCAGCAGGTGCACTCGAAGGGATCACGCAGAACACGGTCACATCGCTCGCTGAGGATCTTGGCTTCGAAGTGCGCGTCGACAACATCGCTCGCAGTGATCTGTACATCGCTGAGGAGGCATTTGTCTGTGGCACCGCCGCTGAAGTCAGCTCTATTAACTCGGTCGACGAACGAGATATCCCTTGCCCAGGTCCGATGACGCTCGCCCTGTCCGAGGCGTATTTGGCCACCGTGCGCGGCGAGAACTCCAAGTACAAGTCCTGGAACGAACTCGCCGTCTAATCCACACTCCTCCCGTTTGTGTACAGCGAAGCCGTCGCTGGTGACACACTCTGGGTCTGCGAACGGAACGATGAAGTCAGACAGCGAGAGCCTGGTGGATCTTGATTACTGACTGAAGACTGTCACGGGCCAGGTCGAGTGTCGGGCCAGGAAAAAGGCTGACGTCGTCGGCGCCGGCGTCGGTGAGCGCCTCGATGTGGGTCACGACATCGTCGAGCGTGCCGATAGCGCCGATATCGACCCACCATTCGTCGGGAAAATCGACGATGGCTTCGGAGCCGTCCGCCGTGAAACGTTCGAGCATCTCGTCATAGTGCGGGTGCGCCTGAATGCCTGCTTCAGGTTGGCTGAGTAGCCCGGCGACAAACGGACTCATCGCGAGATGAGCCAACTTGCGGTTGGGGATAAGGCACAGCGCGCTGAACACCGAGGTGCGGAAACCGTCGGGTGATCCGGCCCGCTCGATTGACTGTCGCACATAGGCGGGGCCCGAGCCTTCCGCCAGCACGACGCCGTCGGCAATTCGGCCGGCGAGTGCCAGCGACTTAGACCCGCGAACGCCGGCCAATACCGGCGGTATTTGAGTGGGTGCCGGAACGAGCGTCACGTCGCGCATCGTCACTTCACTGCCGTCAAAGGTAACGGTTTCGCCTTGGAGTAGTCGCCGAACAGTGGTGATCACCTCGTCAAGCGTCGTCAGAGGTGACGGTGTGCGGGCACCCATCTGTTCCATCCAGTCCTGCACGCCGTGCCCGATGCCGGCAAGCAATCGCCCTGGTGCGAGTTCGGCTAGCGTCGCAATCTCCATTGCGGTGACAGCGGCATTGCGCGCCACCGCAGGCAGGATGCCAAGACCGACTTGGAGTTGGTCCGTGCGAGCGAGCGCTGTTGCGGCGAGCGAGATACCTGCTGTGAAAAAGCAGTCTTCGATCACCCACAGTTGTTCGACGCCGCCCGCTTCGAGTCCCTCGGCGAACTCGACGACGGCAGCCGACGGCAACGAACGATCGAAACACATCCCAAGACTTGGTGTTCTGAGAGTCATCGCCGCACCGTAACCGACCCGACTTCACCGAAAACTCGTTCGGTTCCGATCGTCCGACGAGAACTTTCTACACGTTTAGGATCTGCGCCGAAATAATTTGAAAAACAAGAATGCCCCGTCAGGCGCAGCCAGACCGAGGTCGGCGCTCCCTTCGGGGCACTCAAGGCGGACAGATCCACCACTGATCGATCGACGGGAATTAACCTGCGTCTCGATCAGTTCACATCGCCCGTTGCGTTCACCTCGACCAGTCGAAACTGGCCGCTGTGGCGCAGCGGGCGATGCCGCTTCTCGGGACACGTTGCCGGCAAGCCGACCCCGCCCCCGAGTTGTCACCGTTTCACGCTGACCCGGTTTCCCGCGCCATCAAAAGCTGGTGCCAATCAGAACCGACCTCTCGGAGGCCAGTTGGGGTGGCCCCAGATCCATCGGCTCTGCACCACTGCCCCGTCTCCGAACACCGACCCGGAGGCCGACGTTCGGTTCGGTTGCCTCGCCGAATCGTTCGGTTTCCCGAACGACCCTGCAGATCCCCGTGGCCGCTCGTTCCCCGAGGGGACCGCTCGACTCGATTGGACCTGACACCTTGACCGGTTGCCCGGACTCGGTGCCGACTCCCCGTTGATCGCCTTTTACCCGAAGGCGCAGTACGAACCCGGTTTGAGGTGGCCGTGAACTCTGTCCGTTCCGAACCCGCTGTGTCACACAAGCGATGTGGGCGGAGTCGAAACCCCATCCTCACCGCTCCGGTGGCTTGCGCTGTTCTGAACAATCAACAGTAAAGACGTAACGCAATCACTGGTCAAGGGGTTTTCCGAAAGACACAGGGTTATCCCCGAACCTTTTTTGTTACCCCCAGTTTTGGCTGTGTTGCGCACCGTTCGTGCACACCCATGTCCACATGTTGCAGGCTTGTTATTCAGCAAGCTGTCGCGAAGAGCGCTGTAGGGAGATTGAATCGTCTCTATGGATGTACGCGCAGATCGATTGGTCGAAGTGTTCGACACCACTTTGCGCGATGGCTTGCAGGTCGAGGGCGTATCGGCCACTGTCGACGACAAGCTGGCGATCGCTGAACAACTTGACCTTCTCGGCGTGCACTACATCGAAGGCGGGTGGCCCGGCGCAAACCCGAAGGACATCGAGTTCTTCGCTCGAGCGGAGTCCGAACTCACGCTCGACAGCTCGACACTTGTGGCCTTCGGTTCCACTCGTCGACCTCGCGGTAAATCTGATGACGACGCAACCTTGCGCAACCTCATTGAGGCCAACACGGCTGCGGTGTGCATAGTGGCCAAGAGCTCGGAGTATCAGGTGATCGAGGCAATGAAGACGACACTCGATGAAGGGGTGGCGATGATTGCTGACTCGGTTCGCTTTCTGCACGGGCAAGGTCGGCTCGTGCTGGTCGACCTGGAGCACTTCTTCGACGGCTACGCGAGCAGTCCCGAGTTTTCGCTGCGCGCCATCGAAGCGGCAGTAATCAACGGGGCGACGCACCTAGTGCTCTGCGATACCAATGGTGGGGCGTTGCCCGATGAGGTCGAAGCCGTCGTTGCCGACGTCAAGGCCCACGTCGGCAACGACGCCATCATCGGCATTCATTGCCACGATGACACTGGGTGCGCTGTAGCCAACTCGATGGCTGCAGTGCGCGCTGGTGCTGGCCACGTGCAGGGCACGCTCAACGGATTGGGGGAGCGGACCGGGAACACCAACCTCACCACCGTCATCCCAAACTTACAGCTAAAGCAAGGGTTCACCTGCCTGCCGGAAGGCCGGCTTGAGCACCTGACCACGGTGAGTCATCGCGTCGCCGAGACGCTCAACCGCGCGGTCGATCCGCAGGCGCCGTATGTCGGTTCGTCCGCATTTGCGCACAAGGCGGGACTGCACGTCTCGGCTATTGCTCGGGCCAAGGACGCATATGAACACATCGACCCGGCCGCCGTTGGTAATGGCACGCGATTCGTCGTGTCGGAGATGGCGGGGCGAGCGACGATTCAGATGAAGGCGGATGAACTCGGCCTGGTCATCGACGGTGCCCAGATCAATGACGTGATCGACCAACTCAAGCGTCTCGAGCACGAGGGCTACCACTTCGAAGCAGCGGACGCCTCGCTTGAGCTGCTGATGCGACGAGCAACCGGCCAAGTCCCTGAGTTCTTCGAGGTTGAGTCGATGCGGGTGATCACCGATGAGTTGGCCGACGGGTCGTTCAGTACCGAAGCAACCGTCAAGCTGTGGATCGGCGGAGGGCCAAATGACGAAGGCGCCGAACGACATGTCTCGATTGCCGAGGGCAACGGTCCAGTTAACGCCATTGACACAGCTTTCCGAATGGCGGCTAGGCAGTCGTTGCCGCAGCTCGCCGAGATCCACCTCATCGACTACAAGGTGCGGATTCTTGATGGTGGATCAGCCTCAGGTGCCACGACGCGAGTACTTCTGTCGGCAACGAACGGTGCGCGCGACTGGACCACTATCGGAGTGAGTCCGAACATCATCGAGGCATCGTGGCGTGCGCTCGAGGACAGCATCGTCTATGGATTACTCCACACCTTCTGACTTGCTATAGCGACCGAAGAAGTCGCAGCGGTATTGAACGTCGCACCAAAGCGGCTGCCTTTCCTGTAGAAAGAAGGCGATGGCAGCACCGAAGTTCAGCCCCGTGGCACCGACATCTCGCGCCCGCGCCTACCGATCGCCCGATCATGTGCCTGACAACTGGATGCCTAATCGTCCAGCAGAGATCTCTGGCTTCCAACCTCAGGGCGATCGTCGCGGCAATCCGGGCCCGGACCAAGGATTCGCGCTACGTATAGCCCGACAACTTGCACCGTCACTAAGGATGCAGAAAGGCGAGCATGTTGAGGACGCCATCCGTGGCTGTCTTGGTGTTGCTCTTCGCCGTGCATCGCTGTTCTCGCGCGCACCGGTTGTCCACGACCTCAACATGGCGTTCACGATGTGGGGCTTTCTTGACGAGACGCCGCCCACTGACTTGATCGAGTTTCGCCAACCCTTGTTCGAGGGAGTCCGCCATGTTGGTCATCACTACGCCGAGGCGCGCTTCGTCGCAGACATGGTGCCTGAAGCGACGCTTCGGCTCGCACCGGCTGAGATCGATGCGAGCCAGTGGCGCGATCTCCTCGGCGTCTGATCCCTCGGTCTCATCGGAGCGCAGCGTTCAGGGTGGCGATGGCCTTTTATTGCTAACAACGCCCTGTATTGGGGAGGTGTTCGCAATTGTTCGCTCAGGCCGTTGCTCTGATGAGACCTTGACGAATACGGTCAAGACGTGCCTGAGACCTTTGACCCGTCGACCCACCCGCATCGTCGTCGCAACGCGCTCACCGGAGATTGGGTCGTGGTGTCGCCACAGCGGACAAAGCGGCCATGGCAGGGTCAAACCGACGAACCAGCCATTACTCGTCCACCTGACTACGACCCGGATTGTTACCTCTGCCCCGGCAACGAGCGAGCCGGTGGCGGAAAGAACCCTGACTACACATCGACCTTTGTCTTTGAAAACGACTTTGCAGCGCTGCTCCCGGATGTGCCGACGCCCCCTGCCGAAACGGTCGCCGGGGCAAGTAGCTCGCTGTATCAGTCGGGAACCGGTGATGGCGAGTGTCGAGTCATCTGCTTTTCGCCGAAACACGGGCGGACACTCGCAACCATGGATCTCGACGAAATTGGGGTAGTAGTTGACCTCTGGAAGGAACAACACGGTGAGCTGCTTGAGCGGTTCGAGTATGTGCAGCTATTCGAGACGCGCGGCGCCATTTCCGGGTCGTCGAACCCGCACCCGCACGGTCAGATCTGGTCGTCGAACTTCCTTCCAAACGAAATCGTTATTGAGCTTGAACACCAGCGGGCCTATCACGCCGAGTATGGACGACATCTGTTGCTCGACTACGTCGAAAACGAATTAGCTACTGGCGATCGGGTCATCATGTCCAACGACCACTGGGTCGTCGCGGTGCCGTACTGGGCGTACTGGCCCTACGAGACGATCGTGCTGCCGCGACGCCGAGTGGCATCGCTGCTCGACCTCGCCGTCGACGAGAGCGAGGCGTTGGCCGAAGCGCTGAGGGTCATGCTGCGCGGCTTTGATCGGCTTTTCAACACGCCGTTCCCGTACTGCTCGGGCTGGCACACTGCGCCACGGAGTCAAGACGCCCACTGGCAGCTTCACGCTCACTACTACCCGCCGTTACTGAAGTCGGCAGACGTGGCCAAGATTCCCGCAAGCTATGAGTTGTTAGCGAACCTGCAGCGCGACCTGACTCCTGAGACAGCTGCGGCCAATCTTCGTAACGTGCTGTAGCGCCGGCGGGTTGAGCTCAGCAGGTCGGCGTAGGTCGCACCTCTGTGAGTGCAGCAAGAAAGCGGTTGTTCCAGTCCCGGCTCGCAATAGTCACACGAACTCCGACGCCAGCAAACGCCCGAGTGACGACGCCTCGCCGCTCCAGTTCGCTGCCCAGTGCGGTTGCGTCGGCAGCGACGGGGAGCCACACAAAGTTTCCCTGCGGCTCGGGGATGTTCCACCCAGCATCACGCAATATTCCGGTCACGCGTGTTCGCTCCGTGACGACCTCGGCAACCCGCGCCCGCATCTCGGAGGCAGCGTCGATGCTCGCTCGAGCGGCACGCTGCGCCAGTTCATTGACGGCAAAGGGGACTAGGGACCGATCGATCATGCCGATCACCTCGGGGTGGCCAAGCGCATAGCCCACACGCAGGCCAGCCAACCCATGCGCCTTACTGAAAGTGCGGGTGATCACCAGGTTCGGGTGGTCGGCGAGCAGCAAAGTCGAGTCCGTGACGCGCTCGTCGGTCACGAATTCAGAGTATGCCTCGTCAAGCACAACCAGACAGGTTGACGGGACGGAGTTCAGAAAGGCGATGATCTCGTCAGTGCCGACCACGGTGCCGGTCGGATTGTTTGGATTGGTAACAAATACAAGCCTGGTGTCGGCATCGATCGCCGCTGCGAGTGACGGGAGATCAAAGGTCTCGTCGAGCAGCGGGACGCGGATCTCATCGGCTTCGACCAACGCAGTAAACAGCGGGTACGCCTCGAAGGACGGCCAACACATCGCAACCTTGTCGTCAACACCGACGTAGCTGAGAACGAGCTGCTGGAGAATACCTGCCGACCCAGCGCCGACGGTGACCTGGTCGGCGTCAAGGCCGACGAACGCAGCGATGTCGGCGCGCAAGACGGCAGCCCCGTGATCGGCGTAGAGACCGAGATGTTCGATGCCCCCGCTGATCGCACCGGCGACCGACGGAAGTGGACCGAACGGCAATTCGTTCGAGGCCATCTTAATCGCGTCTGCGATGCCATGCTCGGCCGCAACTGCGGCAGCTGAACGGCCGGGTTGATATCCGGGAAGCGCTGCCACCGCAGCGCGAGGTCGTCCTGTCATGGCTCCATATTCACAGATCCAGGGCGTGGCGCTGTGGAAGGATCAGCGTCATGAGCGAACAACGTGGCGCGGTGACCTGGGTGCCGGCAGACGATGCATGGGATTCGAGCGTCATGGCGGAGTTCGCCGAGCACGTCGAAGCGGACGACGGGCTGCGTCTCCGGTCGTATGACGACGTGCTCGATTGGTCGCTTCAACAGCCTGGCGACTTTTGGAACGAGCTTGCGCAATGGCAAGCCATTAGCTGGACCGACAAGCCCACAGCGTCACTGGAGTCGGCATCGATGCCAGTCGCCACATGGTTTCCTGGCGGCACGCTGAACTACGCGGAACGGGCCCTGGCGCACGGCGCAGCGCTCGGTGACCAGATCGCCATCATCGGGCGCTCGCAGAGCCGCGGACGCGACGAGGTGACCTGGACAGAACTGATCGACCGGGTCGGCCGATGTCGTGCCGGTCTGCGTCGTCTCGGTATAGGTCGAGGTGATCGCGTGGTTGCGTTCGCGCCGAACATCAGTGAAACCCTCGTGGCTTTCCTGGCCACTGCCAGCCTTGGCGCAACATGGTCCTCCTGCGCTCCCGAATTTGGAGTGCGGGCGGTCACGGACCGATGGGTGCAGATTGAGCCGTCGGTACTGATTGCGGTCGATGGGTACATGTATGGCGATCGGGCCATCGACCGTTCGGATCACGTCGAAGAGATCGTGGCCGCGCTGCCAACTCTGGAACACGTCGTCCGAATTCCCTACCTCGATGCTTCCGGAACCGATGGATGGACGCCGCTGCTTGCGGAGCACGCGCCGCTTGAGTTTGAGCCAGTGCCATTTGACCATGCCCTCTACGTGCTCTTCTCCTCCGGCACCACCGGGCTGCCCAAGCCGATCGTGCACGGACACGGTGGGATCACTCTCGAACACGTGAAGGCATGGTCGTTGCACTACGACTTGCGCCCTGGTGATCGCGTGATGTGGTTCACGACCACCGGGTGGATGATGTGGAACTTCCTCGTCTCCGGGCTGCTGACCGGATCGACGATCGTATTGTTCGATGGTGACCCGGCCGTGCCCGATCTTCTTGAACTGTGGCGGGTGGCTGCCGATGAAAAGGTCGACGTCTGTGGAGTCAGTGCCCCGTTTGTGATGGCGTGCCGCAAAGAGGGCATCTGCCCAGGCGACGAGCTGGATCTGTCCTGTGTGCGGCATCTCGGGTCGACTGGAGCGCCCCTGCCGGTCGAGGGGTTCGAATGGGTGCCAGAGGCTGTGGGCGCTCACATCCAGGTCGGGTCGATGAGCGGTGGCACTGATGTGTGCACGGCCTTTGTCGGCACGGCGCCGATGCTGCCGATCCGGGCTGGTGAGATCGGTGCTCGCATGCTCGGCTGTGACGTGCAGGCATTTCGACCCGACGGATCGCCGTGTGCACCGGGCGAGACTGGCGAACTCGTGATCGCAGCGCCGATGCCGTCGATGCCTGTCGGCTTGTGGGGCGACGTTTCCGGTGAGCGATATCGGGGTACCTACTTCGAGACGTTCCCGGGTGTCTGGCACCACGGCGACTGGATCACGTTCTTCGACGATGGAGCGTGCAAGATTACGGGGCGTTCGGATGCGACGCTGAATCGTGGTGGTGTTCGTCTCGGGACCAGCGACTTCTACGTCGTGGTGGACTCGATGCCAGAGATCGTTGACAGCGTGGTCGTGCATCTCGAGGACACATCCGGTGAGGCGGGGCCGGGCGAGCTGATTCTGTTGGTGGCATGTGCTCAAGAAGCCGTGCTTGACGTCGAACTTGTCGGCCGGATCAAGGTGGCGTTGCGTACCGAGCTGTCGCCACGTCACGTTCCCGATGTCATCGACGCGGTGCCGATGATCCCGCGCACGCTGTCAGGCAAGAAGCTTGAAGTGCCGATCAAACGGATGCTGCTCGGTTTGTCGGCTGAACAGGCTGCTTCGAAGGATTCCTTAGTCAATCCCGTCGCACTCGATCACGTAGCCGCCTGGATTCAGGCCCGGCGAACAGGTGGCGGCGACTGAGTCACGGCGCTTCGAGCCCCGAACGCACGGCGGGTTGGAGTCCGGGTCGGACCCAGGATGCTGCAACGATCGGGTGCACCCGGGCGCGCCAGTCATCGAGCAGTCCGTAGGCAGCGTTGCCTGGGCAGGCGGTGAAGGTCATGTCGCGGTGTCCGGAAATTGTGCGTGCTTCGACCTGGCGACCAGCGGGCCACCGGTTTGATCCACGCGAAACGAAAGAGTTGGTCGCATCTTTCCAGGTGCCCAAGTTGTAGCGCTGCGAGAGATGTGCGAGCAGCAGGACGAGACTGTGTTGCATCGCCGCCGGCGGCGCAGTTGTTGAGAAGTCGCCGAGCAGGCAGACCAGTTGGCTGAAACCCTGGTTGCCGCCGGTGGCGTCGGCGACAACAGGGCCGTCGAGCGACCCGGCACGCCCCTCCCAGACGGTCCCGTCGGGACCGACGAAGTAGTTGTAGGCCACGTCGTTCCAGCGCTTCGCGTTGCTCGTGTGGAACGCAAAGATATTGCGAATGAGTTGGCGTTGATCAGGGATGCGATTGGACGTGGCGGTGTGATGCACCAGGAGGAATCGAACGTCTTCAGGCACCATTGGCCCCTTCGGGGCCAGGTCGGCTCCCCATGTAGATCGAGGGAGAATCTCAAGGTGATTGGTGACGCGTACGGCCTGGGCGGTTTGCGGTGAGCGACCACGCGCTCGTGCGGTGCCGCCGAGGACGATGGCGGAGCCGGCGAGGGCGGTGCCGACGAACGTTCGGCGGGACATTGGACCGACGCAACTGCCACACACGTTGTGGAGGTTACGTCAGGCTTGACGTTGCGTGGCGATCTAACGAAGAGGCGTTCGTATCTCGTTCAACGACAGGGAGGAACGCCTCAATACTCCACGCTGACCTCGACTCGTTCTACGAGTCCGTCGAGCAGCGTGATGCCCCGGCCTTGCCGGGAAAACCCGTTGCCGTCGGCGGTCGTGGTGATGGTGGTGATCGCGGCGGTGTTGTCCTTGCCGCAATCTATTATGAGGCCCAGTGGTTCGGGGTCAATGCCAGGGTATACAGCGAAGCGTCTGTGCCCCGAGCTGGTCTTCTTCGACTCGCACTTCGATGCCTGTACGGAGGCGAGCAAGGCGGTGTTCGAGACCTTCGAGAATGTGACGCCGCTCGTTGAAGGGATCTCGATCGATGAGGCCTTTGTGGACGTCGGTGGCCTGCTGCAAATGTCGGGAACATCAACGCAGATCGCGGCGCGGCTCTGCGTTGATGTGGCCTGTGAGCCCGCGTTGCCGATCACGCTGCGCTTTCGGTTCGACGACTTCAGTCGGGCGACGCGGTCGCAGTCGGTGCCGAGCCCAACTGCGGCGACCGCCACGGTGCAGGACATCGCGCTTAACCTGCTTGACGCAGCGTGGCCGATGATTGAGGAGAGGGGACTCACGCTGATCGGTGCTTCGGTAGAGAACCTCGAGAACGAGGTCGCCGAGCAACGGGCGTTGCCCTTCAGCCGTGGTGATCTTGCGGTGCTTGACTCGACGATTGACGTGATCCGCGACAAGTTTGGCGGCACCTCGCTCACTGGGGCCGATCGCATCGGCAGCAACGGTGGATTGGGCGTCCTGCTCCTCCCGACTGATCAACCCGAGCTGGGCAGGTGGGGTGGGGGTGGGGTGCGGTGTGAGTTCGCAATGCGGACCGACTTGGTTCTGAATGTGAACTCACCTATGGTTTGGTAATGGCGAAGTTCGACGAGCGCGACGATCGTGAGGCAAACCAGGATGACCGGGCGTGCTCGATTCAGGACAGTCTCGACATTTTGGGTGATCGATGGACGATCCTGATCATGCGTGATGCATTCCGCGGCGTCCGCCGTTTCGACGACTTTCGACGTGACCTCGACATTGCTCGACCGGTGCTCACCGAGCGACTGAAGCGGCTCGTCGTGGCGGACGTGCTCGATCGCCGGTTGTACTGCGAGCGTCCTCCCCGCTACGAGTACCGACTCACCCCGATGGGTGCGGCGCTGTCGCCGACGTTGGTTGCCCTGATGCGCTGGGGAGATGAGTGGCTGACTGACGAGCCGCCGACCGTCCTTGTGCATGAAACGTGCGGCGAGCCACTCGACCAGGCCTTCGTCTGCTGGCACTGCGACGAGACCTTTACGCAATCCGCCATCGCAAGCCGACCGGGCTTGACGCCCACTACCTGACCGACCGGAGAACCTCATGACTACTGCGCATCACGCCGCCACTGACCATCCGCTGCTCCACGAACCACTGCAGGACCTGATGGCCCTGGCTGCGGCACGTCGCGACGAGTCTTTTGGTACACGCATCACGTACAGCCCGAAGGTGTTCATTCCGCTCACCCGGCTGTGCAACGACACGTGCGGGTACTGCACGTTTGCACAACCGCCCGCTCGGGTGGAGCAGCTCTTTCTGGAAGCCGACGATGTCCTCAAGATCGCTCGTCAAGGAGCGCGGCAGGGCTGCCACGAGGCGCTGTTCACGCTCGGGGAACGCCCAGAAGACCGCTACGAGGTGGCCCGCGACTGGCTGGGTGAACGCGGCTATGACTCGACTGTGCATTACGTCGCAGAAATGGCGAAATTGGTACTCGCTGAGACTGGATTGCTGCCGCACGCCAACTGTGGGGCATTGTCCGCTGACGAACTTGCCCGGCTGCGGCCGTTTTCGCCGAGTCAGGGAATGATGATCGAGTCGATCAATCCTGATCTGGAAGCACACCGCAACGCGCCCGACAAGGTACCGGCCCGTCGACTCGCCACGCTCGAGGCGGCTGGGGAATTGTCCATTCCGTTCACGACCGGCATCCTCGTCGGAATTGGTGACAGCCGAGCCGATCAACTCGCTGGTCTCGAAGCGATCGCGGCGAGCCACCGCCGTCACGGACACGTCCAAGAAGTGATCGTG
>CALKNK010000022.1 GCA_938091165.1 uncultured Ilumatobacter sp.
ATGCAATTGCTCGAATCGTGCGACGAGCGACCGCATTTGCGCCGTGCGTGGTCGCAGTATTTCCGGTGACATCACCGACGGCGTAGACACCGTCGACGGACGTCCGGCCCCAGTCGTCGGCGATGATGCCGGTATGCGCGAATTTAACGCCTGCGTTCTCGAGGCCTAGTCCGGCGAGATTTGGGCGACGACCTATGCCGATCAGTACCTTGTCAACGCCGACAATCGTGTCGCCGTTGGTGAGGTGAGCTGTTTGCAGTAAGTCGTCGAAGCGTTCGATCGACGCCGACGTGTGCATGATTGCTCCCCGGACGCGCAGCACTGCTTCGATCGTGGACGACACCAGAGGGTCCTCCGTCCCGATCAGCCGTTCGGTACTTTCGACGATGTGAACCTCGCTTCCGAGGTCAAGAAAAGCTGTAGCCATTTCGAGCGAGATCACGCCACCGCCGACCAACACGACGGTGTCGGGGATGGTCTTCAATTCGAAAACGTCTTCATTGGTGAGTAGGCGCTCTGGCTCAAGACCCTCGACTGGAATTCCGATCGGTCTCGAACCGGTGCTCACGATCACGTTTTCGGCATGAACCTCAACGTCCCCATCAGGCCCGGTCACACAGACGGTATGGGCGCTATTTTCAGATTTTGTGAGGCGCGCCCAGCCGCGCACCAGATGAATGTGGTCATCTGTTTCCATCTGGACGTCTTCGTCAGCTGCAAGCTCATCGCGCCTTGCCCGAACCCAGGCAAATGGATCGTCCAGACCTATTGCAGCGGCATGCAACAAGGCCTTAGAAGGGATACAACCGACGTTCGTGCAGTCGCCTCCAACTTTGTCTCCTTCGATCAGCACGACGTCGTGGCCGAAGGTTGACAACCCGATTGCCATGGTCAAGCCACCTGAGCCAGCGCCGATTACGGCAGCTTTGTAGGTGGTTAAGGGGTCGTGGCCAATCATGTGCTACTCAGTTCTGTGGAGTGAAGTTGCGTAGTGCTCAGCACATTTTGCCGTCATCAGACAGCGCGTGCGACTGCGAGACCGGTCACGAAGTACTCGGCACCCGATGTCAGACCGTTGCGGGAGGTCAAATCTGTAGACCGCAGCTATCGGATCAATTTGCTTTGCAGAGGACGACAGCGACGACCGGCTGCGCTCAGAGACGGTTTGGTGTCAGAAGAGATATGTCGCAGACCAAGAACGAGCTGACCGCAGAGAGGTGTTCTTGGCTGGCGAACCAAGAGTGTGCATTTGGCTCCGATGGGAGCAACAGCGAGGCTCATTCCCTTAGAAATTTTAGACGACGCTTCGCAGAACTAGGCCGGTTCGAAGTTTCGGCGTAAAGAAGGTCGACTTCGGGGGCATGAGTAGCCCTTCCCGAGCTGTGCGCTCAATTTCAGCGACGCTGACCGGGCGGATGAGAACGGCACCTGCTGCTGTGCCGCTCATGACGACATCAACGACGTTGGCTACGCCATGCTGGTATGCGACAGAGTGCGGAACGTCGGCGAGCACGTGTTCGAGCCATGCTCCATCCAGAGGCCGTACATCTTCGAAAGCACCCAGCTTGGGCGTCATGAACTGCCCTCTGCCGTCAGGATTTATCAAACAGAGCTTTCCGTCGGTCTCCATTGCAGCGAGCGTGTCGCCTGTGGGTTTCCCAGCATCGGAGAGATCAAACGCGGTACCCAGTGCCGATCGCAGCGCGTCAAAGTCGATGTCGAAGTAGAGCCTGTGGATCGCCTCGACACTGAGCTGGTCGGCCACTAGTTCGCTGACGAAAGCAAGCGTGTCTTCAGCCTTTACGTTCGAATCGCCACTAGCCCGAATTTCATCGCGAAAAGTGCGACTAATGCCGTACCGGTGATGGCCATCTGCAATGAGGACGTCGTCAGATCCGACCTTGCCAGCGATTGCAGCAACGCGCTCTGCGTCGCTGACACGTTCCACGACGTGCTCAACGCCATCAACGGTCACCGATGACAAGTGCTCAGCAGGTTCGGCCAGCAAATCAGTTAGGCCTGTAGCGAGCGAGAGGCCCCAGATCGGAGACATATTGGCGTGGGTGGCGCGAGTGAGGTCGAGCCGGTCGGTCGATGCTTTTGGTGTGACTCGTTCGTGGGGAAGTACGCCGCCGGCACCCTCGTCAACGACTTCCAAACCGCCGAGTACTCCGGCAATGTCGCGCGGGGCTCCGGTGGCGTCGGTGAATCGCATGCGGTAGATCGTGAACGTAGGAGAGTCGTCGAAGTCAAGTACCCCGGCCTCTATCCACTCGTGAAGGACCTTTGCGGCGAGCTCGTACCTGTCGGGGCCAGAAGTTTCGCGCGGTACGTCAATGTGGGTGATATTGAAAGCGCTGCGAGCGTTGAGGGCATCGATGTCGGTCTCGGACAGTACGTCATACGGCGGGGCGACGACGTCGTCGATGGTGCGATCGCAGTAGCGAAGAGCTGGAAATGGAGTGAAGCGTGGCACGGGTCCAGCATGCCAGTGTTGGACGGTCGCCGCTGCAACGATCTACACGTGATCGACAACAAGATGGTTTCTGCTCGCACGGTGTTGTGTGACCTTGATGGAGTGATTTGGTTGGGCCGAGAGCCGATTCCTGGATCGCGTGATGCGGTTGCCAGACTCCGCGCATCTGGTCGTCGGGTGGTCTTCGTGACGAATAACTCGGTTGATCGCCTTGAGGACCACATTGCCGCACTCCGCAACATTGGAATCCGGGCCGACGGGGACATTGTCAGTTCGTCTATCGCTGCTGCACATTTGATCGTTCCAGGTGAGCGGGTTCTCGTGACTGGCGGTCCAGGTGTTGCGCAAGCTGTCGAGCGCAAGGGAGGCCTCGTTGTGGTTAACGATGGCATCGCCGATCGCGGATCATTCGATGCGGTGATCGTTGGACTCCATCGGGACTTCGATTACGCCCGCTTGGCAGCGGCATCACGTGCCTTGCGTGATGGAGCGCGGTTAATCGCGACTAACTCTGATTCGACATACCCAACGCCGCAAGGACTTGAACCCGGTGGAGGTTCGATCGTGGCAGCGGTGGCGGTTGCGGGTGAGCGGCTTCCAACCTTCGCGGGTAAGCCGCACCAACCAATGGCTGCCGCTATTGCAGCATTGATCGGCGAGGACTTCGATGCAGCAACCACGGTGATGGTGGGAGACCGTCCGGAAACTGACGGTTTGATGGCCAAGCGTTTGGGCTGTGCATTCGCGTTGGTTCGGACTGGCGTGCTGCAGACTGGACAAGCGGTTGACGACGACATTCCGGTTGCTGCAGACCTGGCGGATCTAGCTGCTGTCGCAGCGATGATCGCGGGTTGACCGCCGACTTGTTATTGGGTGAGGGCCATAGCGCAGACTTTTCCGCCGGCGTAGCAAACCGAGGAGAGCGATCGAAGCGGCGAGTATCATGGTGATATGGCGAAGTCACCGATCCAGAAGCTCATTGACACCGGAATTCAGTTCACCGACGTATCGAGGAAACAGGCAGAGAAGATTGTCTCAGAACTGGTAAAGGCCGGCGATGTCCAAAAGCGCGATGCCGAAAAGGTGGTCTCGCAGCTCGTGGAGCGTGGTAAGGAGACGTCGGACAAGGTCGCCGAAGTCGTGCAGCGCGAAGTCGCCAAGCAGGTTGGTTGGCTGTCGGAGAGGTTTGATGAACTTGAGGACCGTTTCGAAGAGATTGCTGGGCGTCTCGCTGATCGCGGCCGAGGGACAGCGCAGCCAAAGAAGACTTCTTCAGTGAAGAAGGCCCCAGCAAAGAAGGCTCCTGCGAAGAAGAAGGCTCCTGCGAAGAAAGCCCCTGCGAAGAAGAAGGCTCCTGCGAAGAAGAAGGCTCCTGCGAAGAAGAAGACCGGCGCGAAGAAAGCCCCTGCGAAGAAGAAGGCCCCAGCAAAGAAGGCTGCGGCCAACCGAACCGCCGGGTCGGACTGACGAGACGTCGGTGGCGGCTCGGCGGCGGCTAGACGCCGAATTGGTTCGACGTAACCTGACAGGTAGTCGCACCGAGGCACAGCAACTCATCGAGGCGAACCGGGTGCGTGTGAACGGCTCAGTAGCGGCCAAGTCATCGCGCCAGGTGGCGCCCGGAGACGCACTCGTCGTATCAGGACCACCGGCCCGCTTCGTGGGCCGTGGTGCTGAAAAGTTGGAGAGCGCGCTCGCTTGTTTCGATCTTGATGTAACCGGCCTTCGGGCTCTTGACGCAGGGGCTTCGACAGGCGGCTTCACCGACTGTCTTCTGCAGCGCGGTGCACGCGAGGTGATTGCCCTCGATGTGGGTCACGGTCAACTTCACGAGCGGTTGCGCAGCGATGATCGAGTCGTCAATATGGAGCGGACCAACGTCCGGCACATCGGCGCTGCCGATATCGGTGGGCGAGTCGATGTTGTCGTCGGAGACCTTTCGTTCATTTCCTTAACGCTGGTCATTCCTGTCTTGGTAACGGTGTGTCAATCTGAAGCTCCCATGGTGCTGCTCGTCAAACCCCAGTTCGAGGCCGGCCGCTCGGAAGTCAGTAAAGGACGTGGAATCATTACTGACCCGGAAATCCACAAGCGGGTTCAAGCCGAGGTGAGTGACGCCTTAACGCAGAGTGGTTGCGCTGTTCAGGACTGGACGACGTCGCCGATCACTGGAGCCGACGGCAACATCGAATTCCTCGTCCACGCAACGGCACCGATGCTGCAGCCCAGCGAGGCCAAGCAATGAGCGGGGTCGCACTGGTCGCACACCACGAGCGGAATTCGGCTCGCTCTCATGCACTCCGTGCAGCAGCGTGGTGCGTTGAGCACCAGCAAGACTTCTGGATGCCACAGCAGGATGCCAATGCGCTCGGTCTACCTACATACGCCAAGGACCAAGCGATCGCTCAAGCCGACATTGTTTTGAGCTTGGGCGGTGACGGAACGATGCTGCGTTCAGTCAGAATGCTCCAGGGGGCAACGGTTCCAGTGCTTGGGGTGAACCTGGGCTCTTTAGGGTACTTGACCGAAATCGAGCCCGAGTACCTTGAGCAGTCGCTGTCCTCATTTTTTGCCGGACCCGATTCTGGCGAGTGGCATATCGATGACCGGATGATGCTTGATGTTTCTGTCAACGGAGTGCACGCAGGCTGTGCGCTCAACGAAGCAGTGGTCGAAAAGAGTCAATCTGGCCACACCGTCCGACTGCTCGCGCGGATCGACGGTGAACCGTTCACGCACTATGAAGCCGATGGCCTCATCGTCGCGACACCGACTGGATCCACTGCCTACTCGCTGTCGGCCCGCGGGCCGGTGGTATCGCCCCGACACCGGGCCGTGCTGCTCACGCCCGTCGCACCGCACATGCTCTTCGATCGGTCTCTGGTGCTTGATCCCAGCGAAGTCGTCGAAATCAAGGTCTCAGGACATCGTCGTGCCGAGGTTGCCATTGATGGTCAACCGACGGCCACGCTTGACGACGGAGACATGGTCTGCTGCGTCCCATCGCAGGCCACAGCCAACTTTGTTCGATTCGGTACATACCGGTACCACCAAATCCTCAAGGCAAAATTTGGACTGACTGATCGCTGACCGTTTCGCCCTTGCAAAGCCAAAAAGGGACTTCTTTCCCGAACCCGCCATTTCGTGGATTCGATCAATTAGCCGCTGGGCGCGGAACACCACCTGACGCTGAAAATAAACCTGGCAGTAATACAAGGGATACAAAGACCATCCAGGTTTATCAATCTGAACCAAGAAACCGTGGTTTTGGACCAAACGTTCCGGCGGATGCGCAACTCGGTAACTTTGGCTTGTCATAATTGCAACGTGTTGACTGAGCTCCACATCGAAAATCTGGGCGTGATCGAGCGACTCGAGCTAACGCTCAGCGCTGGGCTCACTGCGCTGACTGGCGAGACGGGTGCCGGTAAGACGATGCTCGTCGAAGCGATCGAACTGCTTGTCGGTGGTCGAGCCAATAACGCAATGGTTCGGCAGGGAGCCGCCGAAGCGCGGGTTGACGGCCGTTTCGTTGCTGCTGACGGCACCGAAACGATTCTGAGTCGGGTCATTCCCGCAGAAGGTCGCTCCCGGGCGTACGTTAACGGTCGGCTAGCAACGGCGACGTTGCTCGCCGAATCAGCTGCGAACTCAGTTGATCTGCACGGACAGCATGCGCACCAGGACTTGCTTTCGATTTCCGCACAGCGGGCAGCGCTCGATGAATACGGCAAAGTCGACCTCGATCCACTGCGCTCTGTGCGCGGCCGGCTGGCAGAAATCGACGCAGCGTCGGCCACCTTGGGCGGTGACGCTCGGGCACGTGCCCGAGAGATCGATTTACTCCGGCACCAAATCGCTGAACTTGATGCGGCAAACGTTGTCGAAGCCCGTGAAGACCTGCTTCTCGATGCTGAGGAGTCGTTGCTTGCCGACGCCGTGGCGCACCGGGAAGCTGGAGTCACTGCGTACGCATTGCTAGCCGACGATGATGGAGCCCGCGATTTTCTCGCGCAGGCGCTCTTGTCATTAGATGGTCGACGACCGTTCACTTCGGTGTCCGAAGGACTTCGAGGTCTGCTTGCCGAGGTCGATGACCTCATAGCTGAGGTACGAGATATTTCAGAGAGCATCGATGAATCACCCGACCGACTCGCTGAGCTACGCGAGCGGCGTCAACTGATGAATGATCTCCAACGCAAGTATGGCGACGGTCTGTCCGCAGTGATGGCCTTTCACGCCGAAGCCGAAGATCGGCTTCGACAACTAGAGAGTTTCGACGAACGCTCCGCTGTTTTGGATGCGCAACGGCAGTCGTTTCTGGCCGAAGAGCGAGCGGTTGCTGAAGCGGTTGGGCGCGCCCGCAGGGCAGCGGCACCCAAGCTGGCATCTGCGGTACAGAAACGACTTCGCACTCTTGCGATGCCGAATGCGGCGGTTGCTGTCGAGGTCGACGGTGATAATCCAGGAGATCGCGTCCAATTCCTTTTCGCTGCTAACCCGGGGTCGCCGCTGTTACCTCTGACTCGGGTGGCATCGGGTGGCGAGCTCGCCCGGACAATGCTTGCGTTACGGTTGGTCTTGTCCGCTGCGTCTGGCATTCGCGCTAAAGAAACTTTAGTTTTCGACGAAGTTGACGCCGGGATTGGTGGCGAAGCAGCTCAGTCGATCGGTGATGCGCTTGCGGCACTCGGCCGCCACCACCAAGTGCTGGTTGTGACGCACTTGGCCCAGGTAGCTGCCGCAGCCGACACCCATGTTTCCGTGTCAAAAAAAATAGAGAATGGCGCCACATTCGCCACCGCACATAATTTGCCGGCCGACGAACGCGTCGACGAAATTGCCCGGATGCTTTCGGGCTCGTCGACTCAATTGGCACGCGAGCACGCTCGCGAACTTCTTGCGGAATCACCCTTATGAAATTTTATTCACAACGCGGTAGGGTGAGATTCCGTCGTGATGTTCTTTGACGGAGGTCTGAAATGCCCAAGCACATTTTCGTGACAGGCGGCGTTGCCAGCTCCCTGGGGAAAGGCCTCACAGCCTCGTCACTTGGCCGCTTGCTCAAACACCGCGGCTACCGAGTCACGATGCAAAAGCTTGACCCTTACATCAACATCGACCCGGGGACGATGAACCCTTTCGAGCATGGTGAAGTTTTCGTTACCGACGATGGCGGAGAAACCGATCTCGACCTTGGACATTACGAACGCTTTACCGACGAGAACCTGTCGCGCAATTCCAACGCAACGACCGGATCAATTTACCAGTCGGTTTTGGCTGCCGAACGACGCGGCGACTACCTCGGCCGAACCGTTCAGGTCATTCCTCACATCACTGATGAGATAAAGCGGCGCATCGAACGCGTTGCACGAAACGACGTCGATGTGGTCATTACCGAAGTCGGTGGCACAGTCGGTGACATCGAGATCCTTCCGTTTCTGGAAGCGATTCGCCAGTTCCGAAATATGGTAGGCCGCGACAACGTCTGCTATCTCCACGTGACGCTAGTTCCTTTTATTGGTCCTGCCGGTGAGCAAAAGACCAAGCCGTCGCAGCACTCAGTAACTGAACTACGCAGCCGTGGCATCCAACCCGACGTCATCGTGTGTCGCAGCGAAGAGCCGCTCTCTGATGATTTGAAGCGCAAGGTCTCGGCAATGTGTGATGTGGAAGAGCGAGCCGTGGTCAACGCAGCGGACGCGCGAAACATCTACGAACTACCGCTCATCCTGCACGACGAGGGTCTCGATGACTTTGTCTGCGACGTACTTCGACTTGACGGGGCGATCGATCTCACGTATTGGCAGCAGTTCGTCGCCAAGGTCGAAGCAGCCACAACTGCGGTCCGGATTGGTCTGATCGGCAAATACATTCAGCTACCCGACGCCTACCTGTCGATAGTTGAAAGTTTGAAGCATGCCGGGTTTCACCACGGCGCGGACGTCGAAATTGAGTGGATTCAGTCTGAAAACGTGGAAGGCCTTCTTGCCGCTGGTCAACTCGGTCACCTTGACGGCATTGTGATCCCAGGCGGCTTTGGTCACCGGGGCGTTGAGGGCAAGATCGCGGCCGCTGGTTACGCACGTGAGGAACAGGTGCCGTGCCTTGGGATCTGCCTTGGGATGCAGGCCATGAGCATTGACTACGCCCGCAACGTCGTTGGTCTCACGGATGCGAATTCGACAGAGTTCGACCCCACAACAGCGCACCCAGTCATCGACCTCATGCTTGAACAGCGCGGGATCGAAGATAAGGGTGGAACTATGCGGTTGGGGGCCTACTACGCAGTGCTTTCCAACGGGTCACAGGTCGCAGCGGCATACGGCGAACCGGTAGTCAGCGAACGCCACCGCCATCGCTACGAATTTAACGAACAGTACCGAGGACAGCTCGAAGAGCACGGCCTCTGGTGTTCAGGCACCTCGCCTGACAATCGCCTCGTCGAGTTCATCGAACTTCCGGGCCACCCATTTTGGGTAGCGACGCAGGCGCACCCAGAGTTCAAGAGCCGGCCGGATCGCCCTCACCCCTTGTTCCGTGAACTGATTGCTGCGGCCCTTGAGAGGCGGACGGCAACAAACCGCACAAACCAGCCAGCAGTCGACGCGTCGGTGCCCACCGAGCCTTCGTTGCATTCGTGACATCAGCCGCCGGGTTTCGTCGGCTCACGGAGTCGAAGGTCCACCAGGGCTACGTATGGCACGTCGTCAGAGCTGAGTACGCAGCGCCTGACGGATCGACGTTCCAACGCGACGTCGTTCGTTCCCCGGGTGCGGTCGGTGTTCTTCCGCTTGTGTTCGACTCCGAGGGCAACGCCGCAGTAGTGCTGGTGGCGCAATACCGCCCGCCTTATGAAAAAGTTGTGATTGAGATCCCGGCTGGGATGCGTGACATTGAAGGGGAGTCACCAGCTCAAGTGGCGCGTCGCGAATTAGTTGAGGAGGCAGGTCTTGTCCCCGGTGAGCTTTCTTTCTTGGGCGAAATCCTTCCATCGCCTGGAATGACTGACTCGGTCACATCGTTGTACCTCGCAACCAACAACACTTCCACCACCACCGATCGTCATGGACCTGAAGAGGAGTACATGGAGATCATTCACCTGCCGCTTGAAGATGCGCTCGCAATGATCGATCGTGGCGAAATCCGCGATGCAAAGACTGTCGCGGCATTGCTGCTTACTGATCGACGACTACGGAGCGCCGACGCCGGCTGATGCCTCGCACCGAACTGCCCCTCGCCATCGAGGAGTTTCTGTCATGGATGGTCGCTGAGAAAGGTCGTTCAGCGAATACGCTCGCCGCTTACCGGCGTGACCTGGAGTCTTATTGCGACTGGCTCGACCGTCGTAACCGGACGGTATGGGCCGTGTCGCACAATGAGTTGGTCGATTTCGTCGGCGAGCGACGCGCTTCCGATGCAGCGACTTCATCGGTGGCACGTCAGCTCGCTGCCATTCGGATGCTCCATCGCTATCTGTCAATTGAAGGTCAACGTCCGGACGATCCGGCAGCGGAGTTGGAGGGCGTTCGTGTACCTTCCGGCATTCCAAAACCGCTGACCGAAGAGCAGGTCAGCAGCCTGCTGGACGCAGTTACCGGCGCTGAACCGCTGAACACTCGCGACCGGGCGTTGTTGGAGCTGTTGTATGCGACCGGTGCTCGAATTTCAGAGGTAGTCGGCCTATCGATCGGCGATATCAACCTCGATGACAAGCTTGTGCTGCTGTACGGCAAAGGTGCAAAGGAGCGGCTGGTTCCTTTTGGCGGAGTCGCTCAGACGGCCATCGAGGAATGGTTTGGCAGCGGAGGTCGTGAGCGGCTGGTTCCGGTTCACTGGCAGAAGCGAGGCGATGCGGAGGCGGTCTTTCTCAACTCCCGCGGCGGACGCCTCACACGGCAGGCCGCCTGGCTGATCGTGAAGAAATACGGCGACCGAGCTGGTATCTCAGAGCAACTCTCACCGCACGTGCTTCGGCACAGTTGCGCAACTCACCTACTTGACCGCGGCGCAGACCTTCGCGTCGTCCAGGAAATGCTAGGTCATGCCTCCATCTCGACGACACAGATCTATACACGAGTCAGCCAGGAGCGATTGTGGGACGTGTACCGCTCGGCGCATCCGCGCGCCACACTGCTCTGATGTCGTCGCTGTCGCTCAGCCTGACGGGCGTATGGCACCTCGTCGCCCGGTTTCTCACCTCACTGGCGCCGACGCCGCCGCCGGCCGAGCACGAGGCATGGGTTGATGAACATCTCCTTCCAGGTGAACGCGCCCTCTGGGTGCAACTTAATAACCAGGATCGCCGACACAGCGCGCTCGTCGCTCGGCGATTCGTCGTTGTACGACCGGCGGCGAGTAGAGAAGAGATTGCTGGTGCGATCCTCCATGATGTCGGCAAGATCGAATGTCGGCTCGGTACCTTCGGCCGTGTCATTGCAACCATTGTTGGGCCTCGGACCACGCGTTTCGCTGCGTACCATGACCATGAAACGATCGGTGCGCAAATGGCCACTACCGCCGGTTCTGATCCGATCACTGCCGAGCTGATTGCGGGCGAGGGTCCGGCCTACGAGGCACTCAAGGCATCAGACCACGCGTGATGCTTGCCGGAGAGCACGGTTGCTGTACGGCGATGGTTGACAATGGCTCGGAGGGTCATCCACACCAGCAGGCCGAACCAGATACCTACGATTCCGAGTGACGGGGTAAAGGCGACGCCCGCTGCGATCGGGACGACTGCGAGCAGATAGGCGAGCGACGCGCGCCCGATAAACCGGTAATCGGCTGCACCGATAAGAATCCCGTCATAGGCGAATGCAACAGCGCCGGGGAGAAGTAGAACAGCCAAGATGAGTAGTCCGCTGCTCGCTCGGCTGATTACGTCACGGTCGCTTGAAAAAGCGCGAGCAAGCAGCGGTGAAAAGACGGCGATCACGAGGGCGAGTCCCGTCGCAAAGATCACGGACAGTCGCATCACTCGGCGAGCGAGCAGGAGCGCATCGGCGCCGTCTAGCCCACGCTCGACGCGTCCTAGTTCCTCGGCGACCAACGTCTGCGCCGGTATAGCTAAAGCGTCCAATAGGAGTGCCAGGAAAAGGAAAATCGTGACCACGATCTGGTGGGCGGCCAGCGTGGCATCGTCAATGCGCGCTGCGATGGCCGTGGCGCCGGTGAACACAGCCAGAATTGAGCCAACGCGAAGCAAGAGATGTCGGCCGGCGGTCAGCAGTGGCAACATCTCGAAATAGCTCGGCCGTCGTTGTGAAGCGTGTTTGAGTCGGCCTTGGATGACGGCTACGAATGCGATGCCGGCTCCCGCTTGGGCAATCACTGTGGACCATGCGGCCCCAGCGACGCCGAGGTCGAATCTGAACACCAAAATGAGCTCGACGATGACATTGACGACGTTCGAGCAAACCAGGATGATGAGCGGTGTTCGAAAGTCAGTTGCGCCGCGTTGCACCCCTTGTGCTGCGAGTGAGATGACGACGAACGGTACACTCAGAGCCGCGATACGCAGATACTCAACAGCAAACTCCCGCACCTCGCTGCTTGCACCCAGCGCTGACGCCATTGGTCCGGCACCTAGGATCAAGATGGGTACCGCGGCGATCCCAACGATTGCCCCGAGCCACACCGCCTGCACGCCGACGTTGGCCGCCTCGATGATCTGTTCTGCCCCGAGACGGTGAGCTACACGTTGCGTCGTTCCGTAGGTGATGAAGTTACTGCTTGCGATTACGAGCGAGAGGATCGCGACAGCGATGGCGAGACCACCGAGTTGATCGGTTCCAAGTCGACCAACCACCGCAGTGTCGACAATGCGATACAGCGGCTCTGCCGCCAAGGTGCCCAACGTGGGAACGGCGAGAGCGATAAGGCGCCGGTCGAGTTTGTTCAAGCCGGCAACATGCCAATGTTCGTGTAGGCCCGCTCGAGGGTTGTAGTAGCAACGCCTCGGGCGCGCTCTGCGCCGATCTTCAGCAGCCGCGCCAGTTCACCGCGATCTTCCATCAAATCGTTGTAGCGCTCGCGGATGGGATCGAGCACGGCCAACACTGCCTCGCCAGTGGCGACTTTTAAGGCGCCGTACTGATCGAATTCCTCTGCAACAGCCTGAGGGGTCCGGTCGGTGACAGCAGCGTTGATCTCGAGCAAATTGCTCACTCCTGGCTTGGTCTCGCAGTCGAAGCGCACGGAATTGGGCCCAGTTTCGGAATCGGTGACCGCTCGTTTGAACTTTTTCATGACAGCCATGGGATCGTCTGTGAGGTAGACGCAGCCGGCATCGGACTCGTCAGACTTAGACATCTTCGATGAAGGATCCTGCAAGCTCATCACTCGTGCGCCAGCAGCGGGCGTGACTGCTTCGGGCAGCACAAACGTGTCACCGAACCGATGATTGAACCGGAGGGCGGCATCGCGGGTGATCTCAATGTGCTGACGCTGGTCGTCACCGACAGGGACGTGATTGGTGTCGTAGAGCAGAATGTCGGCGGCCTGCAGGGCGGGGTAGCTGAAGAGCCCGCCGCTGATGAAGTCCTGCTCGCGTTTGGCGGACTTGTCCTTGAACTGTGTCATCCGCGACAACTCGCCGAAACTGATAGTGCACTCCATGACCCAGCCCAGCTGGTTGTGCTCGGGCACATGGCTTTGGAGGAACACGGTTGCGACGTCGGGGTTAAGGCCCACCGCAAAGAACATGGCAGCTAGCTCAACCGCAGCCTGACCGACGACCCCTGGTTTGTCGGTCACGGTCAGCGCATGCAGGTCGACGATGCCGTGGAACGCATCGTTGCGATCCTGTCCGGCGACCCAGGGTTGCAGCGCACCGAGGTAGTTCCCGAGATGGACATCACCAGTCGGCTGCATGCACGACAGCACGCGTGGCTTGGTGGAAGATGTTGCTGGATCGGTCACGACAGAGACGATACCGCTGGACTCACCGCCACTTCTGTATCGTTTCTCTAGATGGTTGATGTCGCAACACCGGTCTATGAGGGGCCGTTCGATCTGCTGCTGCAGCTAATCCTGAAGGAGCAGGTCGACATCTACGAAATCAACCTGTCGACCATCGTCGATGCCTACCTTGTTGAGCTTGAGCGGCTGGCCGAACTTGATCTTGACATCGCCACCAGCTTCTTGCTGATTGCGGCGACCCTTGTCGATCTCAAAGCGCGTCGCTTGTTGCCGAATACCGGCGACATCGATCTCGACGACGAACTTGCCCTGTGGGAAGAGCGCGACATGCTGCTCGCTCGACTTCTCGAAGCAAAGACCTTCAAGGATGTTGCTGGAGTGTTTGGACGGCTCGTCGACGAAGCGGACAAGACCTTCCCGCGAGTCGTTGGGCCCGATGAACGTTTCAACGCCGTGCTCCCGGACATGCTTGAGGGCACCAGTCTGAAGCGATTCCAGAACGCCGCAATCAAGGCCTTGACTCCACGACCCAAGCCAGTGGTCGACCTTTATCACGTCAACCCGATCAAGGTCACAGTCGCCGATGCTGTTGCTGAACTGCTCGACGAATTACCCCGTGTTGGGAAGATCTCGTTCCGACGTCTTACATCGCAGTTTGCCGATCGGATCGACGTTATTGTGCGATTCCTTGCACTCCTTGAACTCTTCAAGCAGGGCGCGCTGGAGCTCGAACAACCCGAACGCTTCGGTGACATCGACATCGTGTGGTCTGTTGACGAGGAATTCGACGCCGATTCCATCCTGATCGACGCCTACGAAGGCTGACACTACTGATATGACTGCCTCATCGACTCCAGCCAGCGCAAGTGCGCCCGAACCAGAGCGCGCTTTTGCGCCCATCGGCGATCAGGTCCGTGCGTTGAAACGGGCAATTGAAGCGATTGTGCTCGTTGCTCATGACCCGGTTCCGGCGGACCTGCTGGCACAACTACTTGAACAGCCGACAACTTTGATTGACATTTGGTGCGATGAGATCGCCGAGTCCTACGCCGCAGCCGGCCACGGGTTCGAGTTCGTTCGCGTCGCGGGGGGCTTGCGGTACCAGACAGCGGCCGACGTGACGCCGTATGTCGAGCGGTTTCTCTTGCATGATCAGCGGGCTCGGCTCTCTGGTGCCGCACTCGAGACGTTGGCGATCGTGGCGTACAAGCAGCCGATCTCTCGTGCCCAGGTCGGAGCGATTCGCGGGGTCGACCCGGACGGCGTGCTGCGGACCTTGCAGGCTCGCGGCTATATCGACGAAGTCGCTCGCGATGATGGACCAGGCCAGGCCATTTTGTTCGGCACAACGGCGGTCTTCCTCGAGAAGCTTGGTCTTGAATCACTTGACGACCTACCGGCCATCGCTGAGTTCATCCCTGGCGCTGACGTCGTCGAGCTCCTCGAACACGGGCTACGGGTTACCCCGGAAATCGATGTGGCGCCGACTGCGGTGCATGCTGCAGCGCAGAACGAGCCGGGTGTCGATCCTCTTGCCGACGATGTCTCGTGACTGACGATAACGGTGCGGGGGCCGAGTTCGAACCGCCCCTGTGGGAGCAACTAGCAGAACACAGTGCGCAACTTCATCAGGGAGTGCGTCTCCAGAAAGTACTCGCTGCCACTGGATGGGGAAGCCGTCGCGTCTGTGAAGAATTGATCGCCGAGGGTCGTGTTACGGTCAACGGCGAGGTCGCGATACTCGGGCGGCGCGTCGATGCGGATGTCGACCGAGTTGAGGTTGATGGTGCCCCAATCGGAGTCCGACCGGGACTGGTGTATTACCTGCTCAATAAGCCTGCGGGAGTGGTCACGACGGCAAAGGACACGCACGGTCGGCCCACAGTGGTGGAACTCGTGCCGAGCGAGCCGCGCGTCTTCTCCGTTGGACGGCTCGACGCCGAGACAGAGGGTCTGCTGCTGCTGACCAACGACGGCGACTTGGCCAATCGAATCGCTCACCCGTCGCACGGTGTCGAGAAGGAATACCTCGCCGAAGTGAGCGGGGGAGCGCTCTCGGCCGGGCAGCTTCGACAACTGCGTGAGGGCATCGAACTTGAGGACGGAATCACCGCGGCAGCGAGGGTGTCTCAACCCAACGCTGGTTTGTTGCGGCTGACGATTCACGAAGGTCGCAACCGGCAGGTACGCCGGATGTGCGATGCGGTCGGCCATCCGGTGACCCGCCTCGTGCGGACCCGTATCGGTCCGCTGTTCGACCGTTCGTTGGTTCCAGGTGACTGGCGTGAACTAACAGCCGCTGAGCGTCGTTTGACAATTGAGGCGGTCGCTGAATCAGCCCGCCAGTACAATTTGTCATTGTGACCGATATGTCGAGTGCCCCTCAGCGGCGAGCCAACGTTATTGGCCTCGGCCTGATCGGTGGGTCGATCGCACTGGCGCTGCAGGAGCGGGGGTGGACCGTGTCAGGCGATGACGCCCGCCAGCCAACGCTTCGTGCCGCGATCGAACGGGGAGTCATCGATGCAACGGGTCTGGATCCGCAGGCCGAGATCACATTCGTTGCGGTACCGGTGCTTGCCGTCAGTGATCAGGTCGACCGGGCGCTCGCTGCGACAACGGGTTTGGTGACCGACGTCGGCAGTGTCAAGGGCCCGGTGTGTCGGGCGCACGACGACCGTCGCTTCGTCGGCGGGCACCCGATGGCCGGGAGCGAGTTCGATGGCCTCGACGGCGCTCAGGCAGATCTTTTTAACAGCGCAGTCTGGGTACTTACGCCGCTCGCAACCAGTGATGATGCAACGTTCGCCGAGATCAACAGCATCATCGCATCACTTGGTGCCGATGTCGTTGCGCTCAGTCCTGAACGTCACGACCAACTCGTCGCCGTCGTGAGCCATGTGCCGCACCTCACGGCTGCGACGCTGATGGGGATGGCAAGTGAACGGGCTGAGGAGCACGCCGCGCTCCTCCGGCTTGCCGCTGGGGGCTTTCGCGACATGACACGTGTCGCAAGCGGTCAACCAGATATTTGGATCGATATCTGTTCGGAGAACAAGGTTGCGATCATGAGCGCACTCGACGGTCTCATTGCCGGTTTGAGTGAGATACGTGATGTCGTTGCGGTGGATGATCACGACGTGCTGCGCTCACGGTTGCAAGAAGCACGTGACGCTCGAACAAATCTTCCGTCGCGTGTCGTCCGTCCGGAGGACCTCGCCGAGGTTCGCATCCCCATCCCTGACCGCGCTGGCGCCGCTGCAGAGGTGTTCACTCTGGCTGCCGAGCTGGGCGTCAACATCGCCAACTTTGAAGTGGTTCACTTGGCTGAGAGCAACCGAGGTGTCGCCGTCGTCTTGATTGACGAGACCACGTCTGAAGTGTTCCGAGGCGGCCTCATCGCTCGAGGGTTCCGGCCGTCCGTACAAGCGCTCTCATGAGTGAGTCTCATCGCGTTCGCCGAGCTGACGGGCCGGTGATCGCCGACGTGGCCGTGCCGCCGTCGAAGAGCATTGCCAATCGGGCATTGATTTGTGCAGCACTTGCCGACGGTGAGAGCGAGATCACCGGCGTGGCGCCAGGCGACGACACCGCGGCAATGCTCGACTGCCTCGATCGGCTCGGGATTCCGGTCGCCGTCTCGAAGCGAGATGGAAACTTGGTTGGTGCCGTGATGGGTAGCGCAGGCAACCTTTCAGCTGGTCCCATAACTCTGCCGACCCGGCTGGCCGGTACGACGTCACGGTTTATCACCGCCTTGGCTGCAATCGGGCCTGGGCCGTACCTCGTCGACGGGGACCCGCCGCTGCGGAGCCGGCCGATGGAGCCGCTTCACAACTCGTTGATGGCCCTGGGCGCGACGCTGGTCCCGGGTGACCTGCCCGGTCACCTGCCGGTCACGGTGAGTGGACCGTTGCGTGGCGCCGACGCAGTGGTCATGCCAGGCAATGTGTCGAGCCAGTACGTGTCGGCCTTGATGCTGGTAGCGCCATACATTCGCCGCGGACTACGGCTCGGACTCTCGACTCCGTTGGTGTCGCGTCCTTACGTGGAGATCACACGCGCCGTGATGACAGTCTTCGGTGCCGGCAACGTCGAGTTTAGCGACCGTCGCGTCCATGTCGGCGAGGGTGGCTATTTCGGAGCGGCTTATCGAGTCGAACCGGATGCATCATCTGCGAGCTACCCGCTCGCTGCTGCGGCTATGGCTGGCGGAGCGGTCTGCGTACGCGGTTTGGGCGCCAATGCGTTGCAAGGCGATGCTCGTTTCGTTGATGTCCTGGTTGAAATGGGCTGTACCGCAACGGTGAGTGCCGATGACACGGTCATCATGCGCCGGCGCGATACGCCCCTGCGCGGCATCGAAATTGACATGTCCGACATCTCAGACCTAGTCCCAACGATGGCCGTGATCGCAACACAAGCCGTCACGCCGACGCGAATCACGGGGGTGGGCTTCATCCGCAAGAAGGAGAGCGATCGTCTTGGCGACCTCGCAGACGAACTCGCCAAGACGGGCGCAGACATCACCGTTGAGGCCGATGGCCTCTTGATCACGCCGACCGACCTCTTGCATGGTGCAGCGCTCGACACGCATCACGATCACCGACTGGGTATGGCCTTTGGCATCCTCGGACTGGTTGTCGACGACATCGTGGTCAATGACCCGGGAGTCGTGTCAAAAAGTTGGCCTGCGTTTTGGGATGCGCTTGACGTAATTCCCGCCCGCCGACAGTGAGCAGCGATCGGCCCCACATCGCGGCTTTCGATGTCGACGGCACGCTGACCACACGTGACTGTGTCGTCCCGTTTCTCCGACGCGTCGCTGGCACTCGGCACCTCGCCCAACAACTCGGGACCGATGCCCGCCAGACCGTGTCAACGCTCATCCGTCGGGATCGGAACGAACTCAAGGCTCGCGCTGCGCAGGCGGCCTTCGCCGACCGACCCGTTCAAGAAGTTGGGCGTCACGCCATGGACTTTGCGAGGGCAGTGCATACGTCGCAGCTTCGGGCGGACACCCTGGAAATGTTGCGCAGCCACCGGGCGGCAGGCGACACGATCGTCCTCGTCTCTGCGTCATTCGAGGTCTACCTTCGTCCGCTCGGCGACCTGCTCCAGGTAGACGACGTACTGGCCACGCGCCTTGTTATCGGCGCCGACCAGCGCTTCACCGGGGATTTGGACGGCCCGAATTGCCGCGGTCCGGAAAAGGTACGTCGTCTGTATGCCTGGCTCCATGAGCGCCATGCTGAACTCGGCGGCCGTACCGGCGTCCACGTCACGGCGTACGGGGATTCGACTGGGGATCGTGAACTGCTTCTCGACGCCGACGTACCCATGTTCGTCGGTCAGCACCGTCCTCGCTGGCTGCCGATCAGCTATTGACGACTGCCCTGGGCCTTGAGCATTTAATCAACATCTGTTGACGTAACGCTGCTGGCTTCAGTCATGAAGAGAGCGCAGTGGAGCTCTGGTGGGCTACGGTCTGAGCAGTGATATCCGGCCTCATTCGCACTGCTCGCCCTAAGCAGTGGCTTAAGAATTTGTTGGTTTTTGCGGCGCCTGCTGCCGCAGGAGTCCTCAATCAAGGTCGGGAGCTATTGCTCGCCAGCGTGGTGTTCATCGCTTTCTGCTTCGCCGCAGCAGCCACCTACTTTTGGAACGACCTGTTCGACATCGAGGCTGACCGAAAGCATCCGAACAAATGTCTGCGCCCCCTAGCTGCCGGAGAGGTCTCGATCAGCGCAGTACGAGTGGTGGGTATTCTCGCCCCCCTCGCAGCGCTCGGCCTTGCCGCCTTAACCGGACGGTGGCAAACCGTTGCCGTGGTCGCTGCCTACCTCGCGATCAACTTGGCGTACAACCTCAAGTTAAAGCGCATTCCGGTGATCGACATGGTCGTCGTTGCCACCGGATTTGTGCTGCGCGCCGCGGCAGGCGCCGTTGCCGTCGACGTGCCGATGTCGCGATGGTTCGTGCTGTTCATCACATTCGGCTCGCTCTTCATTGTCGCTGGCAAGCGATTCGCCGAGCTGAACCTGCTGGGACCCGCAGCCGGCACCCGTGTCACGCTGAAGATGTACACCCCCGGATACCTGCGAACTGTCGTGTCGATCAGTTGCGGGGCGGCGCTGCTCAGCTACTGCGTTTGGGCTTTTGAGACCAGCTCCGAGTCCGACATAGACGGAGCATTCGACTTTCCGTTCTACGAAATCTCGATCGTACCCATGCTCGCGGCGCTCTTGCGGTATCTCCTCGTGCTCGAACAGGGCGGCGGCGAAGCGCCCGAGGAAGTGTTTGCCAAGGACCGCGTGCTGCAGATTCTCGGTCTGACCTGGATCGTCATCTATTGCATCGCCGTCTACGCTTGCTAACCCCATGAAGAACGCCCCCGCTACGCCGCCGTTTGATCAGCCCGGACTTGATGCGGTAATGGCCCAGGTCACCAACGTCCAAGGGTGGATGACCTTCGGCCAAGCTTCGACGCTCTACGACAGCGCGGCGCATTGCCCCAACAACAGTCAGATCGTGGAGATCGGATCGTTCCAAGGGCGCTCGACCATCGTGCTGGCCTCGGCGGCCGATCGATCAGTCCAAGTGATCGCAATCGACCCACACGCCGGCACCGACCGCGGACCACAAGAACTCGACGGTTACGCAGACGAAGCGGACAGCGATCATTCGATCTTCAACAAGAACCTCGCTGATGCTGGCGTCGCAGACCGGGTACGGCACCTCCGGATGTTCTCCGACGATGCGCACACTGAGGTCGCCGGGGAAATCGGCGTGTTGTACATTGACGGCGCGCACCGCTACGCACCGGCACGAGCCGACATAGCGTCCTGGGGTGCACGGGTTGAGGACGGTGGCACTCTGCTGATCCATGATTCTTTTTCATCAATCGGCGTCACTCTCGCAATTCTTCGCGAATTGTTACTCGGTTCGAAGTTCCGGTACGTCGGTCGGTCACGGTCGATGACGATCTACCGGGCTGACCTCGCAAGCGGACTGCTAGACCGAGTCAAGAACGCCGCGCAGCAGCTTGCACAGCTGCCGTGGTTCCTGAAAAACGTTACGCTCAAGTTGTTCCTGTCGGCAGGCCTAGGAAAAATCACGTCCAAATTTGGACGTACCGC
>CALKNK010000023.1 GCA_938091165.1 uncultured Ilumatobacter sp.
CGCCGCCCAATCCAACGGACACGATGACACCGAGACGATCGTCGTGCTCACAGCGGACTCGAACGTCGAAGCCAGGGGTGGTCATTTCTTGAACAATGAGCGCTGCAGCATCATCGCCGAGAGATTCGACCATTTGCGCCACCGAATCCGCTACATCATCATCATCGGCCAAATCGAGCGCAACTCCAGCCTTCACTGAGCGGCCAACTCCCCGCCGCGCCGCCTTGACGGCGATCGGATAGCCGATTGAACGCGCCACGTCGACGGCTGAATTGGGTGTGGCCTCCAACGCCCTTGCCGCATTGATCCCATATGCGGCAAGGAGATCGTGAGCAACGCTGATTCTGAGCCGCACGGACTCATCATCAGCCTGTCCTTCAAGTTCGCTAGTAATGAGAGTGTGTGCTGAATCCGGGTTGATGGCCGTCACCGAAATCGATCCTGTATCGGATTCGGATGACAACCACTGGCCGTACCGGTATGACCGGGCGAGGACCGCAGCAGCCTGCTCAGGAAAGCTGAAGTTGGGAACTGGGGATCCTGGCCGAACTGGACCGTCGGCGCTGCCGAGGAGCACTCCAACCACCGGTTTGAGAGCTCCTGTTCCAGCTATATCAATGGCTTCAGATACATCTGAGTCAACGTCGGAGGCAACCGCTGGCGCGTGGATGACGAGCACGCCGTCAACACCAGGCTCTGCCAAGGCTGATCTCAACGCCTGTTGAAACATCGCCGGTGTTGCCTCGATCGGTAGCCGGAAAATCGAAGCGTCTAGTCCGGCACTGTGTAGGGCGGCTGTTGCGAGTGTCGCAGGGCTGCGCGAATTGGTGACGATTCGAATCGTGGGACCCTGAAGAATCGGCTGGCTGCAGAGGACTCGCGCTGTATCGAGAAGAGCGTGGACGGTTGGTACTTCAACTACACCCGCCTGTTGAAATATGGCACTGCCGATGGCGCCGTCCGCTGCAGAACCAGTGCGAACCGCCACGATGGGGCGGCGATGGCTGACGCGGCGCGCGATTCGAGCGAACTTTGCCGGGTTGCCGAATGACTCGGTGTACATAGCGATCACTCGGGTCTGGTCGTCGTCTTCCCAAAATTGAAGCAGGTCGTTACTGGAGACGTCACTCTTATCGCCGAGCGACACGAACCAGGAGAGTCCTAGGCCGATGTCTCGCGCCTGTCGGAGTACCGCTCCGCCTAGCGACCCGGACTGCAAAGAGATTGCAACGTTTCCGGTAGGGAGCGCGACGTTGACCAACGCAGCCTGCATTGAGTCGCTGCTGCGTAAGGCTGCTGCGCCCATGCTTGAGGGGCCGATGATGCGAAGACCGTGCCGACGAGAACGAGCGACGAGGGCTGCGACGTCGACTGAGGTCCCTCCAGGCGAGACAGTATCGACGTCGGTGACGATGATGGCGCCGCGCATTCGCTTGGCGATGCAGTCGTTGATGGTGGCGTCAAGTGCTGCAGGTGGCACCGCCACGATGGCAAGGGACACGTCGTCAGGGACATCGGAGACCGAGGTATAGCTTCGCGCCCCTCCAACTTGATCGTGGTTCGGATTGACGGCGTATGCCGAGACGGAGGAATTCCTGGTGACGTGTCGCCACAGCGCCGCGCCGACCGAATGCTGTCGATCAGAAGCCCCAACGACAGCGACAGCTTTGGGAATGAGCAGACGCGCCACAGCGCGTGAATCCGCGCGTTGCTCGCGCCGCTCTACGCTGTCAAGAAACTCGTCGGTGGTGGCGAGGTCCCAGTCAAGGTCGACGACGCCGGAGTCAAAGCTCCTTTGAAGGGGCCAGCCGGCCTTGGAAAAAACGGTCAACATGCCTCGGTTTTCGCCGAGGACTTCTGCAGTGAATCGCTCGATACCGTTTGTTCGAGCGATCGCGGCTAGGTGCTCGAGCAGTAGCGTGGCAATTCCTCGCCCGTGGTAATCGTCGTCGACCATGAAAGCAGCTTCGGCTTCGTTTCGCCCCGGCCAACGTTCGTAACTTGCCCATGCCACGAATTTGTCCTGGGACTCAACGGCCAGCGCAGCTCGGTCGACCATGTCGACAGTGGTGAAATGAGCCAGATCGTTTGGAGACAGGGTTGGCTTGGGCGAAAAGTATCGGCTGTACACGCTTTGTTCTGACTGGCGTTCGTGGAACGCAAGCAGGTTTGCAGTGTCGTCTGGAGTGAGTGGACGGATGTACGCAGTGTCGCCACTGCCCAGGACAACGTTGCTTTCCCAACGCAAGGCGGATGCTGTTGTGGGAGCTCCGGTCGAGGGTTTGGGGGCAGACTCAGCCACATCAACAGCATGGCATTGTCACCGTTGCTTTGCTGGCCCGGTCGGGTGATCGAGATGGCCGTTGTTTGCGGGACGGTTGTGCGGGCAGTGAGATTCCGTAAGGTAACAACGTGGGCGTACCGATTGCTGTCTTTTCGTCTGCGGAACTGGATCAGCACTTCACGCCGTTTGGGCATCCGGAGCATCCGGGCAGGCTCGACGCAGCCTTGGCAGGAATTAGTGAGGCGGGTTTGTTGGATGCCGTTTCGTTTCGGGTGCCGCGACTGGCTACTACGACGGAAATCGCGCTAGCGCACACGAGTCGCCACGCGGACAGGATGCGGTTGCTGAGCGAGCAAGGAGGCGGCGAGATCGACGATGACACCTTCGTATCGCCCGGCTCGTGGACGACTGCGGCCCGAGCGGTCGGGGCGGTCCTTGATGCTGTCGATGCGTTACGAGCGGGGGAGTGTGATGTGGCATTCGCTGCGAGTCGGCCCCCGGGGCATCATGCGGTGGCGGACGCTGCGATGGGCTTCTGTCTGTTTAATAACGTGGCAGTGGCTGCAACGGCGTTGGCTAATCGGGGAGAGCGTGTTGCGATTATCGACTGGGACGTTCACCACGGTAACGGCACCCAGGACATCTTCTATGACGACCCGCGGGTGCTCTACGTATCAACTCACGAGGCTCCTCTGTATCCGGGTACCGGCCGAGCCGACGAGACTGGTGGTCTGAACGCTCCCATGTCGAACCTCAACCTTCCGTTCCCTGCTGGCACGCGAGGCGACGTTTTCCGCCGTGCGCTCGACGAGGTTGTGGCACCGGTCGTGGAGCGGTTTGCTCCCGATTGGTTGATCATTTCAGCAGGATTTGACGGTCACCGTCGGGACCCGCTTGCGGGCCTCGAGCTTACGTCGGCTGACTTTGCCGACTTTGCCGTTCGACTACAGCAGCTTGCGGGGCCGGGCCGAACACTGGTTGCGCTCGAAGGCGGATACGACCTGGAAGCGTTGACCTTGTCGACGGGTGCGACGTTGTCGGCGCTCATCGGCGAGTCGTATCGCCCGGAAACTGCGTCGAGCGGAGAGGTCGGTGTGCCGACGATTCTGGCTGCTCGCGAACGGTGGCAACTGGCCTGATTGAACGCAGCGGTCTCAGCATTCGGCGGAATTGACTTTGGCCATCGCTGAGCTTGCCGGTAGCCGGAGCAGTACGTTGAGGGTGATGGATGGCAGTTTGGAGACTGTGCTTGAGTGCGCTGACGTTGCTGCAATGGTCGAGTTCTTCACCGTTGAACTCGGCTGTCGACTTGAATTGGTTACGCCGGCTGATGACCCGCGTGAGTGTGTTGTCTCGCACGGCGCAGTACGCATTCATCTGGTCCGCTCAAGTCGCGATGTGCCAGGGCGACTCCGTTTAACGCAATCAGCGGCGAGTTCATCTGGTGGCGAACAGGCGCTGGTGACTGCACCGAATGGGACAATCGTGGAGGTTGTAGCGGCCCAACACGAAACAATGGTGCCGAGGAACCGGCCGTCTTTGTCGGTGGTGCGTGTGACCGATGGTGACGCTTTCGGTAAAGGGCGCGCTGGTATGGGCTATCGCGATTTGCTCCCGGACCGCTGGGGAGGCCGTTTCATTGCGTCACACATTTTAATTGCCGATGGCGGCAACGTTGAGGACTACGTTCACTTTCACCGTGTTCGATTCCAGATGATTTTCGTTGTTGCTGGGTGGGTTGAGGTTGTCTACGAGGACCAGGGTGAGCCCTTTAGGATGGTGGCGGGTGACTGTGTGCTTCAGCCACCTGAGATTCGACACCGTGTGTTGCGAAGCTCGCCGGGACTTGAGGTCATTGAGGTTGGCTGCCCGGCCGAGCACGACACTCTCGTCGAACACGAGATCACGTTACCGACTGCGACAACGGACCCTGAGCGAGTGTTTGGGGGGCAGCGTTTCGTGCGCCACGTCGCAGCTGTCTCAGCACAGACGCCATCTGCGACCTCTGGTTTCTTGAGTCGCGACACGGGGATTGCTGAGGCAACAGATGGCCTTGCCGATGTTCAAGTGCTCACTCGAACACGACGTCCAGTTGAAGAGCTTTCTGAAATGGTCCACCTTGGTGAGTTCGCTTTGTATGTTGTTTTGACGGGGTCAGCAAGGCTGACAATCAATCTTGACGGCGATCAGCGAATGGAGCTGATCGGTCCGCGAGACGCTGTCGCGATGCCGCCGGGGTCTCATTGGTCATGGGACCTCTGCAGTCATGATCTCGCTGTGCTTCAAGTCGTCCTGCCGAGCGGTTGCGTTGTGCCGGTTGCGGGAACAGAGCCGGAACAAATCGATGCTCGCTGACTCGCTCGCCGGTGCCGAACGTCCGTCGGGTTCAGTGATCTCGTGGTGACCATGCCGTAAGTCATTGCTTGTAATACAACAGCGGCCGCCAGGGCGCGAGCAGGGCTGAAAGTCCTGGGTGCTGCATTGTTCTTCGCTGCTGTTTGGGTGTAGCTGCTTTATGCGAAAACAGTTCGCCCAATCCATTCCGCGATGAGCGCTGGTTTCTCGACGCCCTCAATTTCAATGGTCATTGCACGGGTCTGGTCGACGGCGTTTCCTTTCAGCTGCACGTCAACAGTTGCTGCGGTGGCGCGTACGCGCGAGCCGGATGGCACAGGGTTGACGAAACGAACTTTGTTCATCCCGTAGTTGACACCCATCAGTACCCCGTTGAAGGGGGGAAGGTCGCTTGGAATGCTGGTCGACAGGTGAACCAGCAGGCTCAGCGTGAGGAAGCCGTGCGCGATCGTGCCACCGAACGGTGTCTGTGCGGCTCGTTCCGGGTCGAGGTGGATGAATTGGTGGTCAAGCGTTGCGTCGGCGAAGGCTTGGATGCGGTTCTGGTCGACCTCAAACCAGTCGCCGGCGACTGGGTCGTTACCGATCAACTGGTGGATGGCGTCGTAGGCAGCTTGGGCGTTTTCGCTCATAATCGTTTCCGTTCGTGTGATGGATCGTTGTGGGACTGTTCCGTGTGATCGTTGCAGTTGTTGCGACGCTAGTGATCGCGCGGCGAATGGTTGCATCTCGGGAGGTGGTAGCGCATGGACGACGCTTGGAAGTTTGTCGATGCAAGCCGGACGAGAAGGTTGCTCGTTTCCGGGCAACGTTTGCCAGCGAACGGCTCTAGACACCACCTATCGAACCGTTGAGGTGACTGTCGGGTCATGTAGCAGATGGCTCGCTGTAGTGGCCGAAGCAGCAGTCCGGGTGTCCTCGTAGGTGGCATAGAAAGCTCAGGTCTGACTGGTAGCGGCAGCCGTTGCTGCAGCGAGGACTTCCTTGGCCGAGAGGCCTAATGCGTCGGCTGCGGCAACAACATCGTCCCACTCGACGCTGCGGTTCACCGGCTGGCCGTCGAGGAACGCTGTCTTGACTCCGATAGTTGCACTATCAACGGCGACGTCGCTGCTGGCGCGCTGCAGGACAAACTTCTGTAGTGCCGTCTCGCGGAGACCGATGGTTGAGGTCTCTAAGAAGATCACCCGTCGCACCGCCTCGGCGTCAGCGTCGGAACATATGGCGCTCAGCGTGAAAGCAGGCCGACCTTTTTTCATGACGATGGGGGTGACCCATGCGTCGTGGGCGCCGGCTGCGAGCAGTTTGTCGATGACATGAGGCCACACTCTGGGGTCGAGATCATCGACGTTGGCGTCGTATTGAAGCGCCTGCTCCACGGGTGTCTCCACGCTCTTGACGTTACCCGCAATCCCCGCCAAGCCTGAGAGTCAGACACTGAGTCGATTCCTCCTGGCTGCCTTGAGTCCAGTGGTGTCATGTCGACGCATGGCTTCGCTGTGGTTAACGGGATTGAATTGGTTCGTCGATTCGACTGTCTGACAGTAACGCTCCAAGCGTCCGGAGGCGGTGCTCAGGAATTCGGGCACGGACTGATTTGACGTGATTTGTCTGAGTGGGTGGACCCATTGACCAATGAACTTGGCGGCCCGAATTTACGCCACTGTTGCTTGGTGGCCGGCACCAGCTTGGGCTGAGGGCCTAGGGCAGGCCAGATAGTTAGTAAGAGCGCGGTGCGGCAGAATCGTGGACTACGGTCTTGGCATGGCTGCTGCGCAACTCGATTTGATGCCGGGCGAGCACATGGTGCTCTCAGGAAACCCACACTGGTGGTATTTTTGGAAGCAAGTTGTGGCTGGTATTGGCGTGCTCGCGTTGCTGTTTCTTCTTTTCAGCATCGACAGCGACTGGGTGTCGACAGCAATCACCTGGGTAGCGACACTGGCGTTCGTCGTTTGGCTGGCGAATACGATCTACGCGCTGGTGCAGTGGCGCACGACGCGTTTCGCGGTGACCGACCAGCGCGTTGCCTACCAGAGCGGCATCATCCGTCGCTCGGGGGTCTCGATTCCACTCAACCGTATCAACAACGTCAACTTCGAACAGTCGCTGATCGCTCGCGTCCTCAATAACGGTGTCGTCACGATTGAATCCGCAGGCGAAACGGGCGACTCCGTGTTCGAGAACATTCCTAATCCGGAGAAAGTGCGCACGGTCATCTTCGGCCAAATGGAGGCCGACGAGCAGGCCGACTCAGATCGCGACGCTGCAGCGATTCGCGACGCGTTACAGGGCCAGTCGCTGGGTGGCTCGTCGGGTCCAACAGCCCAGTCGCGCCTAGACGAGCTCGAGGAACTTCATCGCCGGGGCTCGGTCTCTGATGAAGAATTTGAGATCAAGCGCCGTCAAATCGTCGAAGATCTCTAATTCGGCTCCGGATAAAGCCACTCGGTGTCAGGTGCGGCCTTGTTCGCCGCCCCTTTGCGTTTCGGCGAATCTGAGTGGCCAGACTGCGACGAGCATAATCGATCAAGGCAATCGAGCTTCAGGCGGTGACGCCGGCGTCGAAACGGTGTCCAGATCCCCGCAGTTGAGCAGGGACTGAGCCGGTCGTATGACCCCCACCATCGCAGGGGACGGTGACACAAGTCCATTTTGTAGCGGCCGAACGGGCTGCTGGGCGGGAGTGTTCAGCGCCGAATCAACGTCGCATAGCGGATTCCAATGATGGTGCCGAACTCGGGATGCAGCGGCAGATATGGCTCCGGAGGAGAGACCGTAACGTCGCAGACACCTTCACTGACGAGATCGCTGAGCAGTTGGTCAAAGTGTCGCTCGTCCCATAAATCGGTGCGCTGTGTGAACACCACCGGCCCGCCTTCCTGAACGATACGAAGCAGCTCTCGAATCGTGGCCTCGGAGTCGGCGAGGTAGGAGAACACCCCGATACTTGTGACCGCACGAAACGTGCCGTCGGCGAACTCGAGGGGATCGTTCAGGTCGAGTTCGACGACGTCTCTGTAGACCCCTCGTGATCGTGCTGTTTCGACCGACGCCGGGGAGAAGTCACCTCCAATGACCTGCTCAACGTCGCGTAGCTGAAGCTGTACGCCGACAAGACCCGAACCGCATCCGGCATCAAGTACCGGGCTATCGGACGTCGACGTGGACAGCAATTTCAACACCATGTCGGCCGCGCGACCCGGAGCGCTGTACCCCCAGGCTGCAAGGTCAGCGTCATATCGGCTGGTTGCCCAGTCGTCGTAGAGAGCCGCCACATCGGCTGGCGCTGCGTCGAACCGAGCTGCGAGTCCTTCACCAACGTTGCCCAGCGTGTTGTCAGTCATCGTTGAAACCTACGTCGCCTCACCAATCCACGCTATTGCACTGTTTCCCAAGCGGCGGGAGAAGAAATGTCGCTGCGGCTCTTGTGGTGCTTTGTTGGCGGCGATCCAGCAGCCGACAACGTTGGAAGGCTTACATGAACTTACGGATGATCTTTTGCTTGTTCGCGTTATACGGCGGGTACATCAGGGCAGGGTCGGGCCGAGTGGGCTTATCAAGCACTGCCTTGAAGTGACTAAACGTGTCGAACCCGGACTTGCCGTGGTAGGCGCCGATGCCGCTTTCGCCAACGCCACCAAACGGTAGGTCAGGGACGGCAAGGTGAAGTACTGCATGGTTTAAGGTGACGCCTCCGGCGGAAGTGTTCGCTACAACATGTTCGAGGGTGTTGTCGTCGCTACTGAAGGCGTAGAGAGCGAGGGGTTTGTCGCGGTCGTTCACGAAGCGAATGGCCTCGTCGACATCGCCGACGGTGAGAACCGGCAGGATCGGTCCGAAGATCTCGTCAGCCATGACAGCTGCATCAGGCTTGACCCCGGTGAGTGCCGTCGGCGCAACGTAGCGAGTCCCGCGATCGCCGGTACCGCCGAACACGGTCGCCTCGTAGCCCCCGTCGCTGAGCAGCTTCATTAAACGGTCGTGGTGTCGTTCATTGACGATGCGGGCGTAGTCAGCGGACTGCTGAGGGTCATCGCCGTAGAACGTGGTGACGGCCTTGGTGAGCGCTGTTAGAAACTGATCCTCGATTTTTTCTTCGACCAGGACGTAGTCGGGCGCGACACAGGTCTGGCCCGCGTTGAGGAACTTTGCCCACGCAATTCGTTTGGCGGCAACGTCGATGTTGGCGTCGGCGACGACGATCGCCGGGCTTTTGCCTCCTAACTCGAGAGTGACCGGTGTGAGGTGTTCTGCCGCAGCGCGCATGACGATGCGGCCAACCTGGCCATTGCCGGTGTAAAAGATATGGTCGAACCGCTCTTTGAGAAGCGCTGTGGTCTGCTCCACTGCGCCGGTGACCACAGCCACTGTTGAGCTGTCGAAGTACTTTGGGACGAGTTCTTCCACGAGGGCAGCCACCGACGGGGTGACCTCGGACGGCTTCAACACAGCGGTGTTGCCAGCGGCCAGCGCGGGAATAAGTGGAGCAAATAACAGCTGAACTGGATAGTTCCACGGAGCGATGATGCAGACGGTTCCGAGAGGCTCAGGTCGCAGCATGGCCTTACCCGGTTTGAACGTGATCGGAACGCCTATTTTTTTGGGCTTGGTCCACGCATTGAGGTGCTGCAACGTGTGGTCGATCTCGTTGATTGTGAACGCAATCTCGGAGGTGTATGCCTCGATTCGAGGCTTGCCAACGTCGGCGGCCAAGGCATCGAGTATGCGATCCTCCTGCTCGACGAATAGGGCACGCAGGCGACGGAGTAGAATTCGGCGCGACGTGACGTCATTGAGTGACCCTGCTCGAAAGCCAGCTCGGAGTTCCTGAACGATTTCGGGAATGTGGTCCACGGAGGTCATTGCGACAGGCTAATTCGTCAGTCCAGCTGACGTGTGGCGTAATCAATACTGTAACGGCAAGCAGATTTGCGGCGCTCAGTTTCGTCGCTACGCAATCATTGCTACGTAATCAATGGTCGTTTCAGCAGCGCTCGGTTCGGTCGATGCGACGTTGCTTGGATTGATGACGGTCAACGTGTTCGATGAAACGCGGACAGTACGTTGCCGAGCCAGTTGATCGAACTGCGGGTAATCGGATCGACACACAATTGAATATGTGCTGCGCCTGCGGATTCGAACTCTTGGAGCTGGCTCCCCAATTCGTCCGGTGAGCCGGTCAGTGGTTCGATGTCGGCATCGCCGACGTAATCGCCCATGAGCCGACCTTTGCCGTCCGCTAGGCGAATGTGCACTGCAGCTGTTGCCTCGACATCGTTGATTGACCGACCGGCGGCTTGAATTAGCTGATCAACCCGAGACTTTTCGTGGGCAAAGCCTGCTGCTGTGTTTCCATATTGGCTCCACCACATGTTCCAGGAATCGACGTGCGGAAGCGTGATGTCAAGCATTCGATCTCCGATTGATCCAACCATGAGTGGGGGTCCGCCGGGCCGGGGTGACCTTGGGTGCAGCACGCATTGCTCAGCGTCGTAGAAGGTGCCGTGAAAGTCGATCTCGCCGTCGGCGAGCAATGTCCGGACGATCGTGAACGCTTCTTCGAATCGGCTCACACGTTTGTCGTAGGCGAAACCGAATGCGTCATATTCACGCTGGTTCCAGCCAGCGCCCAAACCGACAATGAGACGCCCTTGTGAGATGGCATCAACCGTTGCGGCTTGCTTGGCCAGCATCGTTGGCGCGTGGAAGCTTGTCGAAGCAACTAGTGGCCCGAGTTCAATTGTGGTTGTCGCCTGGGCAATGGCAGCAAGGGCGGTCCAGGCTTCCCATGGCCCGCGTGCACCCACCGCAAGGTCGTAAATAAGGTGGTCGCCGTACCATACGGAATCGAAGCCGACAGCCTCGGCTTCCTGCGCCATTTTGATCAATTCGGGAAATGGGACCTCCCATTCCACTTCGGGAAGCTGTACGCCGATCTTCATTCGCTGTATCGATCCCAGAGACATCTTGAGCACCGTATCCACTCACCCCTCCACCCGAATGGACCTCTCCCAGCTTCTCGGCAAGCGATTGCATGGTTACGCCTGTTGCGAGGTTGGGCAACCGCACCGTTGTCGGGGCCAAGGGTGTAGGAATGTTCGGATCGGCAGCGTCGCGGCAGGACGTCCCAACAAGGCCAGCGCGCTGCAGCTGTCATCAGTTTTAATGAACTCTTCTGGCGCTGGCTTCGGATCCCCAGGCAAGGTCGGCTTCACTGCAGTTAACGCTGAACTGGAGGGGGGTCTCCATGGATGTTCAACCCTCGGGGCGAGTCGTTGCGCCTGGGCTCTCTTGTTTGGCAAGCTCTGCGGAGACAGCCCATCTGCGGCGTGAAGTCAGGGTCTGCTTAGTTGGCGCCGCAAGCTTCTACGACGAGGTCCTGGAGTTCGCGCAGGTGGTTGTCATGCACCTGGCGGGGTGTGGCGCCGTATTTGATGGCGATAGAAGCCGCTGCGGCGGTCGCAATTGCGTGCTGGGCGCCGTTGCCCATGAACTTGCAGACAGAACCCGCCACGTGTGTGACGCTGATGTGTTTGCCTGCCATCATCAGGTTCGACACGTGCGAGGAGTAGAGGCAACGGAACGGAATGTCAAAGGGCTTGTCGTCGCGTTCGTCCCATGTCCAGTCCTTCAGTCGGAAGTCGTAGTCCTCGTGAATGGGATGGTGAAGGCAGAATGCGCCTGAATTCTGAACCACGGCATCTGCGAACTCGGCGTGGTTCCGGATGTCGTTCTCTGACAGCACGTAATCGCCGATGTAGCGGCGAAACTCGCCTTGACCTGGGACGTGGGCAACCCAGTCGAACTCCAGATTCGCCCACTCGTCAGGCTCCTGGTTCTTGATGTTTGACATGGTGCCGTAAACCGCTCGAAGCAGATGGTCGCGAATGTGCTCGCCCTCGGCGTACGGGTCGCACCACTGGCCGTACTCCCAATAGTGAGTAAGGCGACGCGTGAGATTGGCGAAGTCGTCGTCTTTCGGGGGTCGAAACGCCTCAATGACGGGACCATCACCGTTGTCTTTGCCGGGCTCTTTCGCTTGGCCACCGAGATCGGCAAAGTCCTTTGCCACTTCGATTGCCCAGGGGACGTCGGGAAATTCTACGGGTTCGTCAGCTATGTGAGTGCGGAAGAAGATCGTGTGGCCGTGGTGTTGATCGAGGCGCTCTGGCGGAGCGTGGCTCTCGCCGTACTCTTCAGCGCCTTCGATGCCAAACATAGTGGGTGCGCCGGCGAGCATCCCGAGGATTGCTGTGCCGGTGCAGTCGATGAATTGTGATCCTGAGATCCGGATCTCTCGACCGGAGATTGCCTCGCGGGCATCGACGGACTCGATGGCCTCGCCGTCCATCGTCACGTTAAAGACCTGATGATGCAGAAACACTGTTGCGCCTGGCTCTGACTCGAGGAGCCGACCGACTTGCAGGTCACCGTCAGGGGTGCGGGCGATGGCTTCAGCCACCGTGGCCCCTTTCTCTCCTCGCGGTCCAATCCCGATTTCGATGCTGGCGTTCCCGCCGAGCACGGGCCGGTTCTGGACCACGGCGACTCGCAACCCGAGGCGCGCCGCCACTAAAGCACCAACCGAGCCAGTGACCCCGCCCCCGACGATGACCAGATCGAAGGGTCCTTCAGGGGTTGGCTCGTCGGGAATGCCACGGAGACGACGCCGCCATGCCCGGGCGTCGGAGCTTGTGCCGTCAATCGGAGCGGCGCCGTCACGGCTGAGGAAGATTGCGTCGCAGCGGCCGTCGAACCCAGTGAGGTCGTGCAGGGTGACCTTGAGCGGGCCGGCTTCGAGCCCGATGTTCCCGGCGGACTGCCAACTCCAGTCCTTTCCGTTTGCACCGAACTCGGTGGCTAACCGA
>CALKNK010000024.1 GCA_938091165.1 uncultured Ilumatobacter sp.
GTTGTCGAAGTCAAACTCGAAGTCACCGGTGCCGACGTACTCCATCGTGAAGCTCGGATCGACGGACTGCAGTCCGTACAACGTTGCTTGGTAGGCCTCAACTTCGAAGTTGATGTCGCAGCACCCGAGGAACACTGAACTTGTGCTTCCTTGCTCTTGCATGACAGCGCCCATTGCGACTCCACCCGAGTAGTGCACGGCCGCACCCCAGTCAGTGGCCTGCGCAAGCCCCGGCAGCTCTTGGAAGCCTGCACCGCAATTGCAGTACCAGAAGATGTCTGGGAACTGCTCGGTGAGGTCCGGCAGCGGCTCAGCGATCTCGCTGGCACCAACCATCAGAATATCGACACCTTGTTGCGCGAGATCTGACAATGATTGTGCAGCTTCAGCTGGGCCGATGTTGTCGCTCACAATCGGTGGTGCAAATCCGTTTTCTGCTGAGTACTCCTCGGCGAAATTGACAAGTGATTGGTAGTAGCCGTTGTCATCGCGGGGCCCAGCAGCTGCGACACCGATAGTCACAGTGCCGTCGCCGTTGGCATCGAACGCATCAACAATCTCATCGGTCTCAGGTTCTTCTGCCGGTTCCTCGGCAGGTTCTTCTGCCGGTTCCTCGGCAGGTTCCTCTGCCGGTTCCTCAACAGGTTCTTCTGCCGGTTCCTCAGCAGGTTCTTCTGCGGGTTCTTCTGCGGCAGCCTCAGTAGCCACCGGCTCAGATTCAGTCTCCCCGTCGCTGCTGCATGCGGCCGCCACCATCGCAAGCGATAGGCACAGCGCAATCGCGCCACGACGTCCGGTTTGTCTTGTCTGTTTTTTCATGGTTCCCCCTATTGCTGGTTGTCTTATTGACTGTCCGGTGACGCATTGCCACATTTACGGCGCTGCGACCCCACTCGCCCGATATCGCTGGACAAGCCACCGGTTGAACTGGATGTGACTTTCTTCCTGCCACGAGTAGCGGCCACGCGGCGCGAACCTTGAGCGCAATCCCCGTTGCACCTTGGTGGTCGCATCTTGGTCCTGATCCACAAAAACCTGCACTCCCGCATCCGACAAGGCCATCTTTTGATCAAAGAGCGGGTCGTCAAGTGCCGACGGGTGGAAGATGTAGCCGATCTCAACATCAATCGTCTCGGGACCGGTGGGACGAATGAGGAAGAAGAAGCATTGGTCCGGTGCGGTACCGAAGCACAGCGTCGGTGGCATCAGTGCAAACGTCGAACGTGTCCGTTCTTCCTCCGTCAGGTCGGGGAAGACCTCCATGATCACGCGGTGTGTGGCGTTGAAACCACCGTCGATGTGCGTGTATCCGCCGGTTCGAAAGATGACGTTTGAGTCGTCGCTCCAGGGAACAGGGAAGTCCGACAAGTTTGACGGGCAAAAATCCTGCACGTACTCGTGCAGCCGGTTGGCGTGATAGCCGTCGTTGAAGTTCTCGAACATCACTTTCCAGTTCCACGGCATTCCCTCCAAGGTGAAGGTGCCAGGACAAACCGCGTTCTCGAGGTCGTAGTTGTGAACAAAAGGTGAATAGCGCTCGAGTGTCGGAGCCAACGGCGAAGCATCCTGATCGAAGTTCACGAAGACGAAGCCGAGCCACTCCTCGACACGCAACTGCGGGAGCCCGAAGTCGGCCTTGTTAAAGGCCTCGGTTCGCTCCATCGCCGGCGCGCCGAGCAAGCGACCGTCAAGGCCATAGTTCCAATGGTGATACGGGCACTTGAAGGTGGTGCTGTTGCCTTCGCCTTCGCACACCTGCATCGCCCGGTGCTGACAGACCGCCGACATGGCACAGACATCGCCAGCCTTGTTCCGCGCGATGATCAGCGGTTCGTCGACGATCGTGACCGTGAACCAGTCCCCCACGTTCGGGATGCGTTCGGCCCGTCCGACACACAGCCATTCCTTCATGAAGATCGCCTCAGTCTCAAGCGCAAGCACATCAGCAGACGTGTACAACTCGGCTGGGAGCGTCGATGCCTTCGAGACGTCTTCGATCGACGCGTCAAGGGCCGCCATCAGCCCGTCACTCAATGTGGTCATGCTCGCGACACCTCTTCTTTCAACAAAAACTTACGAATTTTCCCCACGCTCGTTCGTGGTAGTTCATCGAGCAATGTGATCTCACGCGGCTGCTTGGCCTTGCCAAGCCGACTCTCGCACCAGCCCAACAGTTCTTCGACCGTTGGCGGTGACTGCAGGTCACTCGGCACGACGAACCCGACCGGAACCTCATCGCGAACCGCGTCAGGCGCACCAACGACGGAGGCTTCGAGCACGCCCGGGTGAGCGGTGAGCACGGCTTCGACTTCAACGGTCGAGACGTTCTCGCCAGCCACCTTCAAGACATCGGACCGTCGGCCGTCAAAGAAGAACCGACCGTTGCCATCGCGGAAAGCTCGATCGCCGGTGCGGAACCATTCGCCTCGGAAACTTGCTGTCGTCGTCACCGGCTCACCGAGGTACTCAGTGAACAGCGTGGTCCCCGCCGTGCCGCGAACGACAATCTCGCCGACGTCGCCCGCGACAGCTTCGACTCCGGCTGCGTCGTGTACTGCGACCTCGCAGCCGTTGGTCACGAAGCCCATCGAGTCGGGTCGAGGTTCGTCAGTGGTATCGGTGAGCACTGCCGGGATGGTCTCGGTCATCCCGTAGAGCTGACGGGGCTGGCAACCGAACCAGTCGACGACCGTGGCGTACTGATCGTCGGAGATGTTCTGGGCAAACCAACAGTGCCGAAGTTGCACCCCGTCGACCGGGCCACCACGAGCGAGGATCATGCGGAGCGGCGCAGCGAACAAGCTTGCGCACGTGGCCCCATGTCGAGCCGCCTGGGGAAGAAATCCACTCGCCGAGAACGTGTGCATGAGTGCCACGGAAGCGCCCGCCCAAATCGCAGAGGCGAACGAGTAATACTGCGCGTTCGCGTGGAACAGCGGCAACACGACAATGTGGCGATCGTCCTCGTGGAGACCTGCGGCTTCGGACATCGTCTTGCCGGCAAAGGCGTAATTCGCCTGCGAGATCACGACACCCTTTGGACGTCCAGTCGTTCCGCTGGTGAACATCACTGCAGCCGTGTCGGAAACTGCGGGAGTCGGCCAATCGATGAATCGCTCGTCTGGAATCCAATCGAATGCCGCGTCAGCCTCATCGATCGGAAAGAGCGCCATGTCGCTGACGGCCGCACGATAGACATCGGATCGATCTCGCCCAAAGAAGCCAACGACCGGATTGGTGCGTTCGATGTGATCATCAAACTCGGCGGTGCGGCCCATCGGATCAGACGGAACGATCCAACCGCCGAGACGAACCGTTGCGATCCACACCGCAATGAACGTCGGCGAGTTCGTGAGGGCGAGATGAACCGATGCGCCTGGCACGACGCCGTGGGCGACCAACTCGGTGGCCATTGACGCCACGATGTGATCGAACTCCCCATAGGTCCAGTCGGTGACTTTGCCGTCAGGCGCTTCGAAAGTGAGGAAGCCTGCGTCGGGGCGCGTCGCGACGGTGTCGGCCCACACCTGGGCAAACGTCGTCGCGTCGGGCCAGTCCGCCACGGCCTACTCCGCTGCTCCGTACCCGCCGCCGCCGGGCAATTCAAGTCTGATGACGTCATCTCCGCTGAGGCTGATCCGAGCTTGCGTTTCGACCTGCTCACCATTGACGAGGAAGCTTCCGGTTGCACCAGACTCACCACCAAAGACGCCGAGTGGCGGGTCGGCGAGTCGACTCGTGACGGCGTTGAGTTGCCACGTCTTGTCAGTGTCGACGCTGAACTCGATCGCCTGGCCGAGGCCGCCGATCTGTGCACCGGCACCTCCGGAATCGGGCCGAAGAGACTTTTCATGGAATCGGATTGGCGCGGAGGCCTCGACCACTTCAATCGGCACCGCCGAAACTCCGGTCGGGTACGAACATGCGTTTAGGCCAGGCTTCGTCGCGCGAGCGCCAACTCCGCCTGCGTACGTGAACATTGCGGTAATGAACGGGCTGCCGTCCGGGTGGTTACCGTTCACCTGCATGGTCCACACTGCGCCAGACCCTTCAGCCATTGCTGCTTCGGGTCGAACCTGTGCGAGCGCCTTGAGGAGCGCATTTGGAAGGAACATCCCCACCACGTGCCGGGCCGTACCTGGTTGGGGCAACACCGCGTTGACAATCGAACCTTCGGGCGCTTTGACTTTAATGGGGCCAAGGCTGCCATGGTTGTTTGGGATGTCAGGATTGAGCACCGACCGCACAGTGAAAGTGGTGTACGCGTGCGTGTAATTCATAACGACGTTGATGCCCCAAGGGGAGGCTTCAGACGTGCCGTCATAGTCAACGATAATTTCACCGGCATCGCTGTCGACCGTGAGTGCGCAAACGATGTCAATCTTCGAACCGTCTGCTAGGTCAAGCACTGCGCTCGATTCGTAGGTACCGCTGGGCAGGCTACGAATGCTGTCTCGTGTTGCTTCTTCGGAGCGGTCGATGATCTCGTCAGCCAACATCTCAATGTCGTTGAGGCCATGGGCTGCGCACAACGTGTTGAGACGCTGTGCACCGACTTCACCGGACGCCATTTGTGCGTGGAGGTCGCCGGCCATGTGATCGGGCTGACGCACGTTGGAGAGGATGAACTTCCAGACGTCATCGTTGCGTTCGCCTCGCTTGAGCAACTTGCAGATCGGAATCCACAAGCCCTCTTCAAACACATCGCGGCCTCCGGCACCGATGCCGTAACCCCCGACGTCGGTGTGGTGGATCGTTGACCCGAAGAGCGCAATGATCTTGCCATTTCGCCAAGCCGGCACGAGGACGGTCACGTCGAGAAGCTGACCAGCCGTCTTATACGGATCGTTGGTAATCAGAACATCACCCTCATCGAGGGTGTCGACCGGATACTCCTCCAACATTTTCGCTGCACCGATAGCAAGGGAGTTGATATGGCCGGGTGTTCCGGTAACGGCCTGCGCAACCATCCGCCCGCGTCGGTCGAACACTGCGTTCGCAAGGTCACCCGCCTCGCGCACAATCGGTGAAAAGGCAGAACGCTGTAACGCTCTCGCCTGTTCATTAACGGTCGAAATCAACGACTGCCACAGGATTTCGAGTTCGATCGGATCGAACCCCTCAGCGGTCGGCTTCTCTTCGGTGATGGTCATGACCTGCTCCTCACGAGGCGCTGTTTCACGATGACTGCTTCATAGCGATCAGGCTGCCGTCGGCAGCAACTTCGACGTTCCATCCCGGACGGATAACCGAAGTGGTTTCTCGTTCCTCAACGACGGCAGGTCCCGCAAAGGTGGCGCCTGCGCCGAGCGATGCCCGGTCGTAGACCGGTGCCTCAATTGCATCAGAACCTCGCGAGAACACCATTGGGCGGACGCTCTTTGGTGTGACGTCTCCTTCGTGATTGGCAATCGAGTCGTCGGGTTCAACCACTGAAGTGGTCGCCGACACCGAGAGTCGCCACGTGATCGCCTCAACGGCGACGTCGGGAATTGTCATCCCATAGATCCGTCGGTACTCCGATTCGAAAGACGCAGTCACTTCAGCGGCGGACGCAGGCCACGAATCGCCCTCTCCGACCCAAATCGTGATCTCGTTGCCTTGTCCTGCATAGCGAGCGTCGACGCCGTATCGGAAGTTAATGGCATCGTCGGGCACGCCCGCAGCCCGAAGGACGCGGCGGCCTTCCTCGCGGAGGTCATCGAGCAAAGCATCGCGATCGGCATCGGTGACCTTGTCAATGAGGCGCGGCATTGATCGAGCCAAATCGATACGTACCGGTGAAACGAGCGTGCCAAAGGCGGAGAGCACTGAGGCGTTGACAGGAAAAATTACTCGATCGGACTGCAGCAATTCGGCTACGCCACATGCGTGCACCGGACCAGCGCCACCGAATGCAATCAGTGGGATTCCCCGCAGGTCAACGCCCATCTCGACACCATGCATGCTCGCAGCAGCTGCCATGTTTTGATTGACAACCTCATGGATACCAGCGGCCGTGTCGAGCATCTCGAGGCCGAGTCCGTCAGCGATTGTTTGCGTCGCGCCTTCGGCAAGTGACCGGTCAAGTGGCATGTCGCCACCAAGGAATGCAGCCGGGTCAAGGAGGCCCAGAATCACGTCAGAGTCCGTCACGGCAGGAATCGTGCCACCCTGCCCATAGCTCGCTGGGCCAGGATCAGCTCCCGACGACTCGGGCCCAACTTTTAGCAAACCAAACTGATCGACACGCGCCAGACTGCCCCCACCAGCTCCGATCTCAACGAGGTCGACCGACGGGACCGACACCGGGAAACCCGAACCCTTCTTGAACCGATAGGCACGAGCTACTTCGAAGGTGTTGGTGAGTTCAGGTTCCCCGTGCTCAATAAGGCACGCCTTGGCGGTGGTACCGCCCATGTCGAAGCACAGCAATCGATCTATGCCCAAGCGGTTCGCAAACCAACTGCCCGCAAGAGCGCCGGCAGCGGGCCCGGACTCGACGAGTCGGATTGGACCACTCGCGGCGTCATCAGCTGAAACAACGCCACCATTCGACAGCATCATGAGCACCGAGCCACCAAATCCCTCGGCGGCGAGCCACTTCTGGAGCTCATCGAGGTACGGCCCAATGACCGGCATTGTCGCCGCATTGCAAGCCGTCGTAATCATGCGTGGGTACTCACGAATTTGGGGCGAGATCTCTGCAGAAATGCAAACAGGTACTCCCAACGACGCCCGAAGGTGGTCAGCGATTCGGCGTTCATTCGATGCATTGACATAGGAGTTGAGGAGACAGATCGCAACCGACTCCACGTCGGCGGCTTGCAGGCTCGCAGCAAGAGCATCAAGATCGGCATCGGTTGGGTCCGTGAGGACTGAACCATCGGCTCCAGTGCGTTCGTCAATTTCAAAAGTGAGGCTGCGCTGAATCGGCGGCTCCGGGAACTCGATCTGCAAGTCATACATGTCGTAACGATGTTCGTCACGAATCAGCAGTGTGTCGCCGAAGCCCTTGGTGGTGACCAAGCCAGCGCGACCGGTCTTGCCCTCAATCAATGCGTTCGTGATGAGAGTCGTGGCGTGCACAATCGGTGCAACAATGTCACCCGGGCGCACTCCGGCCTTCGCAAGAAGCTGTGTCACGCCGGTGCGAACGCCGTCAAGAGGGGCGCTCGGGGTGGTGAGAGTTTTATCGACGACTACGCGTCCTGATGCTGCGTCAAGCAGAACAACATCGGTGAATGTGCCACCGATGTCGACGGCAAGCCTCCAGTCGGCCATTAGCGTGCTTCTTCCTCGCGCAAGTCATCGCGTGGCGGGGAGAACACGTCGAGTATCCAGCACTCGTCGAACTCATCGTCACCTACGAAAATGCTGTCGCCATGCCAGACGCCCGCTGGCGCCAGATACACCTGATGCTCGCCAACTAGTCGACGATCTTGGTCGCTTTCATCGTCACCGATACGAAAGTCGAGGCCCCCTCGCACAATGACACCAAGTTGTTCATGTTCGTCGTGCTTGTGCAGGACTGACCCCACCGACCCTCCGGCGATCCGCCAAAAACAGAGTTGTAGGTTGTCGCCTGTCAAGACTCGCCGCCGAAAGCCAGGCCTCCCGGTCTCGACAAACTCGTCTTCGTCAAAAAAGTGGCAGTACTCGCTCATGAGGTTCATGACGACAACTCCATCATGTCGGGAAATCGCCGCGCCTCGGCGGCGAGATCAAGTGGGCGGATAATCGCTTCGTGTTCTTCCTGGCCCCATCTGTCAGCTGGCACCAACCACATAACTTCAAACTCGAGGCCGTCCGGATCCATGCAATACAGGCTCTTGTTGGCCCCATGATCAGAAGACCCCTTCACCACTCCAGCATTGCTGAGCCGTTCCTGCATCGCCACAAGGTCCCCGAGCGTCTCGACTTCCCACGCGAGGTGGTACATACCGACGGTCTCCCGGCCAGCAGCCGATGGACCAACGCCTTCGCCGACGGTGAAGAATGCGATGTCGTGATGATTCGCAGAGCGCGGGGCACGCATGAATGCAAACTGACCGGGTTGATCGATCACCGTAACGAAGTCGAGAACGTCCTCGTAGAACTTTCGGTGACGTGTCGAATCGCGGACGTACAGGACCGCATGATTCATGCCCTTAATACTCAACGTTGCTCCTCACTTCGGAGTGGACTGATGGTCAGACCATAACAGTGGCGTCTAGTTTCTCGCAAGTTTCGTCATTCCTGATTGATCATCTCGGCAAATCTGCGCCGCCACTCGACCGACGGCTTATCGGACTGAACACTGACCAGTCCGGTTCGGCCCAGCGGCAGTGTTCCAGGAACCCGTTCAAGCATTGCTTTGTCTTCAGCACCGATCGCTCGGTCGAAGGCCAAGATTTCCTCAGGGTCTGTGCTGTGGTCGTCATTGCGCCAAACAACAAATGTGAAAAGCGAATTGAGGTCGTCGACCGGCGTGCTGCACAACAGCAGAATGTGTTCAAGTCCATCGTCGTAACGAATGGTGCTCCGCACGACGAATGGCAGAGCAAACCCTGTGCTCATCATGCGGTGAACGACATCGTCATCGCTCCCACTGACCGCCGCTGCTTCATTGGGATTGGATGCATCAACTTCGTAGGCGTAACCAAAGAAGTCGTCATCGAGTTGGCTGAGTTCAATTTTAGGAACGTATGGATCCTGCGCTCCGCCGAACGTGCCGGTGTGTACCCACGGGAAATGACTGAAGTCCATGAAGTTGTCCACGAGCCGTGGTGTCGACGTCGCCCATGGCTCGACCTCAGTGTTCAGCCGACGGAAAGCCGGATCGGCATCTTGGGCGATGCGCACAATGTCAGTTGCTGGCTCACCAGGACATACCCACACCAAGCCATATCGCTCTTGAACTTGCATGCACGGCAGGTGTGCAGTCGGCGGGACAGACGCGCCTGGGCCTGACGAGGGGATCGAGATACACGTTCCGTCGGTGTCGAAGGCCCATCCGTGATAGGCACACGAAAGTTGGCCATTGGACACAGTCCCGATCGATAGCGGTGCTTCGCGATGCGGACATCGATCCGGCGCAACGGCGAGCGCTCCGTTCAGGCCACGCCAGACCACGAGGTCGTCGCCGAGCAAGCGGACAGCCAGCGGAGCATCACTGACATCTTCGGTCTGGGCCACTGGGTACCAGGCCGTCCGTAAAACATCACGATGCACAAATCGAGTCATTTTCGATCCCTTCAAGCCCCAGACGACTGACAAATTCTCTCGACCAAACCAATGGTCTGACAATCCGACCATAATCCGACCCTATTCAAAGGTCAATCAATCTGAATTCGGCTGATGGAGACCTGGTTTAATCCAAATCGTCGACCATCGACTGCTCAACAGCGTCAAGATGCTGTTCAGTCGATGAACGAACAGCGGCAACATCTTGGGTGGAGAACGCGCCGGCAATGTGCAAGTGCGCTGCGCATGAATCGGCAACAATGCGCGCAACTTCGGCCTGGTTGCTCTCTGCAGACAAGAGCGTAAAAAATTCAACCGACCGGAAAAGCTGATCGAGCACCTTGCCGTACAGCTCGATCAGTAGCGGGTTTCCGCACGCAGAAGCAACAGTCGTATGAAACTCCCGGTCGAGCCTCCGAAATTCTCCGATATCGAGCGACGGGTGAAATCGCGCAGCAGCCGCTGCAATTTTGGCGCGTTCCTCGTCAGTCGCTCGCTCGGCCGCCATCTCGAAAATTGGTAACTCCAGAACCCGACGCGTTTCAAATAATTCGGCAACAAACGACTTGCCATCGCCGCTGGGTTCAACAACAACTTCTGGAAGATGCTCGGCCACATATGAACGATTGCCTCGACGCTCCACGACGCGCATCGAAACGAGTCCTTGCATCGCTTCTCGAACAGAGGTGCGCGCGACTTCAAACCTCTCAGACAGCTCACGCTCCGAGGGCATTCTTGCCCCCGGCGCTAGGTCGCCACTCGAGATTCGCTCTAAAAGCTGGTTGCGAATCTGCGAGCTCACCGTCTCTCGCGAGATCGGCGCGTACGAATTTGTATCAGGAATTGACACCGTGCTTCTCCTCACCATCGAAAGTGAATTTCGGTCTTATGGTAGGACAACCGTACCACTACTCATTTTCAGCCTGCTTCATCGTGGGCTATACATCGGTCACAGAGGCGCCTGCGTCGATCGGTCTGACCATCGGACCAATCTGGTACCGTTGCGTCATCCCGAGAAGCAAGAAATGGCATCAGCAACGGAGCGAACTGTGAGCGAACTGCAAGAACAAGTACACCCGACAGAGCCACGATGGACGCATATTGCGCTTCGCGTCAGCGACATCGACGCCACGATCGCATGGCACGCCGAGTTCTCACCGCTCGAATTGATCGATCGCCGCGAAGACGAGATGGGATACGGCGCTTGGCTTGGGATGCCCGGCAAGACCAATAACCCGTTCATTCTCGTACTGGCGCAGTTCTTCGAAGACAAAGACCCGTTCGCCGGTACGCCCCGGGCAACCCTCGCACCCTTTGCGCACTTCGGCATTGAGCTTCCGACAAAGCAAGACGTCGATGAGATGGCCGAACGGGGCAAGCAGGGAGGGTGCCTCGCAATGCCGCCTACGATGATGCCACAGCCAATTGGCTACATCACCATGCTCCGCGACCCGGACGGCAATATGGTCGAATTTTCCTGGGACCAGGGAGTGTTCTCCAGGCTGCACGAACTGTGGGGGCAGGCCGACTGACCGACGCGACGCTTACCACCGAGTGGTGGGACTGAGCCATTTCGACCGTGACGCCGACCCGATAGCGGTCAGTACGTTTCTTGCAGTCAGAACGGCGAAACGTTAGGCGAGGATGGCTTCGGCAATCAGCAAGTTGGCCCCCAAGTTGCGCGGCAATCACACCAAGGTGCTGCTC
>CALKNK010000025.1 GCA_938091165.1 uncultured Ilumatobacter sp.
TGAGCCAACCGATGGTTTGACCCCTGCTGATATTGCGAGCGCCATTCAACGAGCAGCCGCCGCGGCGTTCCGATCTGTCCGCCAGGGCGACACGACAGCAACCATCACGAACAGTGATCTCATTGAAGCCATTGACTCAACGGTGCCCACCATTTCCGAAGCGAGTCGAGCTGACTTCGTTGAAGAGTCCGAACGGTTCAGCCGTCTCTAACCGGCGCTTAGCGCACTGTTGCGTTGATGGACGGCACCTAATTTTGTCGCCAAGGTGACGGTGATCACCACCCACCGTATGGGCTTGTCCTGTGGGAAATTTGACGGAACGTGAACGTACGGCCGGGATGTTGCGATGAACACGACGCCAGCATCGAACCTTCACCCACCTTGACTGCTGGACCCGACCAGGGCTGAACGGCCTGATCGAGTGGTGATCCTGGACGTGTCACTTTCGCAACAGCATTCTCAACATGCGTGATCGGACGCCGTCAGCAATTGGCGGCTAAGTCTCGGATGTTCTCGTAGCCCAAGGCCCGTGCCACTTGCTTCTGCACTTTCGGGCTCAGCGATTCCTGTCCGTAGGGGAGTGTGATATCAGGTCGACCGGCGCAGCGGTAGACACGGTGCGATCCCTTGCCGCGTTTGGTTTCGACGTAGCCGATTCGAGTGATGTGCCTCTTGATTTTGCGGAAAGGGATCGCCAGATTACGGGTGCCGTCGGACCATGGGATCTGGGGCGTGGCACCACGCGGTACGAGGACGCGGACGGCGAACTCCATTTTGAACAGCCCCCGAATCATGTGGTTGGCGATTTTCCAGTCCTCAGGGTTCTGGAGCGGTTTTTCCTGACCGTCGGCGATCTGCGACATGAGCTTCAGCAACTCGGGTTCGCCGACATGAAGCCCTCGGTTGTAGCCAGGCGGCAAGGTAGGGATCCAGTCTTTCAGGAATTGGAGTGCGGCCTCCTTGATTTTGGAACTTACTTGGCCGTGGAAGCGCTTCTCGCCGCGGAGCCGGGAATGCATCTCGAAGCAGGCGTACGCCTCTTCGAGGATATGGTTGGTGCTGAGCAGCTGCCGGTACACATTTTGGTCGTAGGGGATGTAGACGCGCTTCTGCCGGGCGATTTCGAGTCGGGTAGCGAACGATTCGACCTTGTGGTGGAACGCCTCGTGGAAATACAGGATAAACAGGGCCACCTGGCAGAGTTCCTTCGTCTCACGAAGGTCCGAGCATCCTCCGCCTAGGCGTTTCTTGATGCGTCTAGCCGTGTCTATGACCCCTGCCTCTGTGATGTAGATGCCCCAGTCGGGCCCGGCGTAGTGAAACGGCAGATACCACGCAAGCTCCTCGACCGCCCCTACAGGTGGCTGCTGTTCCGTCTGTTCTCGTGACGGAAGCTGCCCCGGTTAGCCTGATTGCTCAAAGATGTTTTGACCCAGCCGCTCCCAATCGCCTCGAGCGTCGTCGGACCAGGCGGGATCATCACCCCCAAAGGCATCCGGATTGGTGATTTCGAAGCGATAGGTATCCCACGGGTCTGGATGCTCACCACGCCACGGCGTGAGCTCTTCGTCGCTGAACCCGTATCGCTCGAGTGTGTTGAGCACGTCGCTATCAGAAAGTCCGGCCATTGGTGCACTGTAAGCCTCGGTGGCGATGTGATGGGGTCGCTCTGCGAGTTCGCTAGCAACCGTGCAGTCGACATGGACGTATCGGCGACATCGCAACTCAAAGCACCGACACCGGTTCGGTGAGCCCGTTGACGCCTGCGTGGACAGCACCGGTGACGTCAACTCCGACGTTTCCCCTCGGCGCTCAAACCCGACACGGTGATGGCAAGCGGTCGTTTCAAATCAGGTTTTGACGCAGGCGCGCTCAGTGGACTGCCCAGCTGGAGCGCTGGGGCCTTGACGTCGTCGAAATCTGACTGGCGTATCGTCAGTCGGAGTCGAAAAACCCGGTCGATCTCAGCTCTCGTTTGATGCTCGATGCGATCGCCACGACAGGTGCGGCAAGAATTAGGCCGATTAGGCCTGCCAGGATCCCGCCCAGCGATGTTGCTAGCAGGATTGTGAGCGGGTGCAAATTGAGGCTGCTGCCGAGAAGCACCGGCTCCAGAAAGTTCTCCAGCACGAGATTCACAAGTAAGCAGAGGGCAAGCACTGCACAAGCAGCACCGATGCCACCGGAGCCGAGCGCCATCAAGACCCCAAAGGCCCCACCGATGAACGCACCGAGATAGGGGATGTAACCGCCAATAAAGTTACCAACCCCGATAGCGAAGGCGGCAGGGACCCCCAGAGCCCAGACTGCGACACCAATGGCTACTCCATTTGCTAGCGCCATAGCGGTTCGTCCACGGAAGTAGCTCTGCATGTCCGCAACGGCTTTGTTTGCCACGCGCTCGTGGAGGTTTCGGGTTTCAAGGTCATCTTCGTTCTCAAGTGCCTGACTAAGAAGCTGGCGGCCATCTTTGAGGAGGTAGTAGAAGACGATCGTTCCGAGCACCACTCCGGCGATGAAGCCGAATGTTGAGTCAACAAACGTGAGTACCTGACTTGCTGCACCTCCCGCCACGGCGGGCCCAGCGTCGGACACCGCCTGACGCACTTTGTCTGCCAGGTCATCGTTGACGGGTGTGTCTGCCCACCACTGTTGGAGTCTCTCAACCGCCTTGTCGAGATTCGCACTCATTTCACTGGACTGATCCACGAGCGCAACAGCTGTGATCCAGCCGACACCAAAAAGAAATATCGCTAGTCCGATCAGGACTCCGGCAGCTGCTAGACCGGACGGGATCTTGCGGGCAGTCAGCCAGTCAGCTGCCGGCCAGCAGACAACGGCGAGGAACGCTCCGAGGACAAGGGGCCCAACTATTTCGCTGGTCGCACTGATAAGGATCGCGATCACAGCCGTTGCTGCGACGAAACCCAGAAAGAACCAGCTCGATAGGCCAACCCGGCGGTACCAGTCAGGAATCCGCCAGGCAGACTGAGAACTCGCGTCAACTTGTTTTTGATCAGTCATTTGGGAACCTCCATTCTCTGACGTGGAGAGTAATTCGGATACGAAGGAAGAAGAAAGTGAACGGATCAAGATTCAGGGGGTTGGGGCGAGCCCTGATCGTCAGTCGCTCATCCAGACGGTTGATGAAACCCGAAATATCTGATATTTGTTGCGACTGACCAGTCGTAGGGAATCTGTTGAAAGAGTGTCAAGATGACTTCACCGAACATCGTATTCATGCTTGCCGACAACGTGGGCTCGGGCGACTTGAGTTGCTTCGGTGGAAACACCCCGACGCCGAGGCTTGATGGATTTGCTGGCGAAGGGATCCGGTTCACGAATTTCAACACTGAGGCACAGTGCACGCCCACTCGAGGCGCGATCCTCACGGGTCGGATGCCAGTGCGTACTGGCACTTTTCGTGTTCCGCTGCCTGGTGAGCCAGGCGACTATGGGCTATCGACTTGGGAGTACACCCTGGCTGACCTGTTAAGCGACGCCGGGTATGCAACGGCCTGCTACGGCAAATGGCATCTCGGCGACGTTGCTGGCCGACTCCCCACTGATCAGGGCTTTGACGAGTGGTGGGGTATCACGGAGTCGAGCGACGAAGCTGCTTACACAGCACATCGCCTGTACCCCGACGAGTGGCACGTGCCGCAGATCAAGCAAGCAACACGAGGCGAACAAGAACAAAACGTCGCTGATTTTGATCTCGAAACCCGACCGCTCATGGATGAAGGAATCACTGAGCGAACGGTCGGGTTTATCAAGCGCAACGCCGAAGCAGGGAAGCCGTTCTTCGCGTACGTGCCGTTTACCAACCTTCATCCGCCGATGATTCCTCACCCAGATTTTGATAGCGGTCAAGGTGACTACGCAGCAAATGTCGCCGAGCTCGACGCAAGAGCCGGCCAAATTCTTGATGCCCTCGAAGAAGCAGGTGTTGCTGACAACACGATTGTTGTGTGGGCAAGCGACAATGCTGCCGGCGCAGGATTTGGCGGAAGTAATGCGCCATGGCGCGGTTGGTTCGGAGGCGGCTGGGAAGGCTCAATCCGAGCTCCTGCGATGATCCGCTGGCCCGACCATGTCCCGGCCGATGTTGTCAGCGATCAAATTGTTGCGACCTACGACTGGTTCCCGACGCTTGCGACGCTTGCAGGGGAGTCGGCTCGAATTCCTGACGACCGACCGATAGACGGGGTTGACATGGCCGAGTTCATGACTGGTGGAAGCGATGAATCTGGTCGGGAACACTTTGTGTTCTTGGGCAGTGACGCAGAGCCGTTATCGGTGAAATGGAAAGATCTGAAAGTTCATTTCCGCGAGGCAACGACAGATGCTTGGTCGTCACCACTGGTGAGCCATCAGATCCCTGCCGTTTACGATCTGGCCGACGACCCCGGTGAACAAAACGACCTGATGGTCAGCGAACTAACTCTCGGCTGGGCTGTTCGGGCTGCGATGATGCCGATGATTGAACTTCAGCAGAGCGCTGCGCAGTACCCTCACATCGCTCCGGGGGCTGAATTCAGCGGCTACAGCTGAGGATCGCAGGACGATGCTTCGCCTGGCGTCAGTACCGGCTTTGAGAGTCATCTGAAAGCGCGATTCAGTTTCGCGCAAGGCCCCCAAGAGGGTTAGGTGGCCGTGGTGAGGGGTTCGATTCCCTGTTCATCACTCAGCGGGCTACCGCAGTGAAGCTATGAAACGTGGGTCGGTAGAAGGCATCTGAGCAACGGGTTCGCCTGACGACAGCACCGGCTCACGGAATCATCCGACAGAGCAATTCAGGCTCGGGAGAAGCCCTCAACCGGCTTAGGCGCCGTTGGTGTCGAGGGCTCTCACACCCGCTGCTCATCAAGTACGGTCAGATCAAAGGAAAAGATCGAAAGGTAGGAGCGAGATGCCCAAGGCATATGTGGTTGCAATGATTCAGGTCAACAACATGGAAGGTATGTCGCCCTACATGGCTGGTGTTGAAGGAACGGTGATGGAACACGGCGGCCGTTTTCTGGTCCGTCACATGGGGGAAAAGCTCTACACCGAAGATGATCCGAACCCGATCACAGTTGTCATCGAGTTCCCCAATTCCGAAGCTGCGATGAACTGGAAAAAGTCGGACAACTATCAAGCGATTGTTGCGCATCGTCTGGATAACTCAGAGGGCCCCTTCGTCATCTGCGATGGCGTCGAGTAGCCGAAGGTCAGTGCAGCGATTGACTGGTACTAACGGCGTAGCGAAAAGATTTGTTGTCGCTGCCATAGCTGTACTCCTGGCCGCGTGTTCATCAGAGGGTTCTTCGACAGAGCCTCAGCCGACACCATCTGAAGCGCCGACACCATCTGAAGCGCCGGCACCTGTCATCGAAACCGAAACTGAGACGAGCCAAAATTCAGACCCCCCGCCTGTTTCTGGGGCCGAAACCTCCGAGAAAGCGGCCTCGGACGAAAGGTTTAGTTTCGCGTACAACCTGCACGACAGCCTGCCAGAAGACTGGATCACGGAATTTTCGGCAATCATGCAGGACATGGGCGATATCGCTCCGATCTCGCCCCGCATCACCGAGGTCCCACAAATTTCGTCTCCGATGAACGTGTGGGCCTGGATGGATTCGGCCGACAATCCGTTCCCAGAAAAGCCCGGGGTCTCAGGAACGTGCATTTGCGGAGATGGCTCCGACACGTGGATGGCTCTGGAGATGTACTCAGAGGGCTTCAAGCCCGAGAACTTGCATATCCACCGCTACCAGGTGATTGTCCACGAATACTTCCACGTTTTCCAGATCGCGCTCTCCGGTGATCGCGCTGAGCCAATTTGGCTGTGGGAGGGAGGCGCGCAGACGATGGAAAATCTGTACTCGCAGCAGCGTTACGGCGAGAGCGCGTTCGAGTACTCACTCTTTCCAATCACAGCAACCTGGGTGAATGACCCCAGCCCGCTCGAGGGGTACGAGTACACCGACGCTGATAACAACTACCAGTTCTCCACATTCATGACGCTCGCCCTCGTCAAGGAACTTCAGCTGCAACGACAGATGTCCGAGGTCGACGCTTTACGGCTCGTCCTCGTCGACTTCCAGAATGCCAAGTTCGGTGAGGACAACTGGAAAGAAGTGTTTGCCGAAACGTTTGGGATGCGGCCAGAAGAGTTCTACGGCACGCTCAACAAGTACACGATCACGGCGTCGCCAGAAGAGTGGTACGAAGGTGACGTCGTCGACGCAAGCCCTGTCATGCCGAGTGAAGATCTTCGAATTGAGGACATCTTTGTCGCTACTCCATGAGCATCGTTGCGGGCTGTGGTTGAACGCGTTTGATCCGCCAAGTTCGACTGCAAACTCGAGTCAAACCCTGGCACGACGCCTGAGGACCTAAACCATCAGCTCGCTGTTTGTATAAGCGCACGCGACGAATGTCTTGTGCATACACTCAGCTCCAGAGCCGCATCGTGGTTCTGCGGGGCAAAAAATTCGTTGAACTGAGGATCGGCTGATTGTTAACTCGAGACTGGTATCAAAATCAATGCTGATGCTGGCGACCTAACCAAAACCAAGGAGAATCAAATGTTGTTCATGATCGAGTGGGAAATTAACCACGGGCAAAAGATGGAAACGTTCGGAGCTTTTGGCGGCATGACAGCCGACGACGATGCTGCAGTTGAGCAAGCTCACGGCTTTAAACAGATTGGCCGTTGGCACGACGTAGCAAACGGCCGAGGTGTCGCCATCGTTGAAGCAGATTCGGCTGAAGCAGTGCACGGCTTCGGAATGATGTGGACCGGTGGGCTCAGCACGTTGAAACTCACTCCCGTACTTGACGACGCCGCAGCCCGGTCGGTGATCAGCGGGTATCTCGCTTCTCAATAAGTCTGTGGCAGCTGGGCGTCGGTGAATGTTAATTAACTGCGACTTTGCGGCCTCAGATTCATTAATAAGCACAACTGATTGAGCTGCAGCCAGCCAATCCATAGTCCACGATGATGAAAGGTTCGGGCTGACAGTGCCGAAAGCGTTGTCGTTGAAACTGCCGGTGGCGATTCAATAACCGGTTTCAACGCGCTGTGGTGATTCCCTATTTTTGGAAGTCCACCTTATGGAGGTGCAACACGAACAGAGGTCAGTTCGAGAACGTGTTGGAGCTTTCGACACGCCTGCTGGCATGAGGAGAGATGTTGCTGAGGTTGTTGTTTCGGCGCACTCGCTGAAAACCGATCGTCGCAAGGACCGCAGCGATAACGAGCATTAAGAGGGTCAGGACCATCCCGACGGTTGTGACGGCATGCGGGGTGGTATCACCGGCGCCAAAGTTGCCGGCGGCAACGCCGAGTGGGAACGTACCAATTCCGGCGAGCGAGCTGATCCACATCCACAAAGCGACGCTCACCCCACCTGCTGCGAGCCCCAACCCATATGCCCTGACAATCAAGAGGCCAATCACAACTGTGAAAGCAATCAAGGCGAGCTGTATGAGCCGTCCCATGAAATAGGTTGTGGGGAGGTCAAGCACGGTGGTGGCAGATCGGAAGTTGTTGCTGATTGTTGCGTTGCCTTCAGGCAGTAGTGGCCCGACGCTCAGGATCACGCCCGCTACTGCGCCGACAGCAGCGATCCAGGGGTTCAGCGCTGGCCACCCACCGGTGCCGAACGATTGTAATGATGCGACAAAAGCGAGGATTCCTGCGGCCGCCACGGCGACGACCAGCCAGAATCCGAGGTCGCGGGTGACCTTGAGGGTGAAGAAGATGTCGGTGGTCTGTCGGGTGATTGATTCTGCGTTTGCGATCCTGAGTTCGGCGAGTCCGATGACCAATGCAGCCCACCCGGTCAGTGCGAGTCCAGCACCGCCAGCGAGGCCAGCGCCCCAGCGGAATCCGAAGCAAGCCAGCAAGCCACCGAGTGTCATGACGGTGGCGCCGAAAAATCCGGCGACCGCGAGGTTTGTTCCAAGTGTTTCGAGTGTTCGGATGCCGGTGGCGATGCCATCAATCGGTGCAGATGTCCGGATGTCGATGATGTCCGCAACCGCAGTCATCTGAACCGCAATCGCGCCGAAGACTGACAAGATGAATACGAACTTGAGCTTGAAAGGTTCTCGTTCCCGCGGATACTCGTGAAAGTCATCCGACCCATCGAACACTAGTGGGGGCCCGTCGGTTGGACTGCCGGGAACCGCAGGCATAATCGCCGTGTCCGAGCTCGACTGCGCAGCAATCTGTGCTGTTGCTGAAACGTCGGTGCCCGATGGCGTAGCAACGATCGAGGACGACAGAGCAGCGATGGTGGTCGTTGGCTCCTCGACGGTCGGGGCCGCCCAGTTCGGCTCCGGGATTGCGGCAACCGGCGTAAGCTCCTGTGCTGGAGCGTCAGGAACTTCAGGCAATGACGAGATCCCCAGGGCCTCGGTGGTCCTGTTTAGGCTGGTTAAGGAACGCCCACAGTTCTGACAGAACTTTTGGCCGTCCTCGATGCGACAGCCACACGATGAGCAATACATGGACGTCACTGTAGGAGATCCGGCCGTCGGACCGTGTTCGTGGCGAAGCGCGACCAGAATGAGACCGTCTGCATCAGTCCTGCCATAGAAGAATGTGTACATGACCGGCCGATTCGCACCCTCTCCGACCGGAGAACTGCACCTCGGAAACCTGCGAACAGCTGTGGTCGCCTGGCTGTCAGCTCGAGCGGATCAGCGGCCGTTCCTTATCCGCATGGAAGACCTTGACATCGTTCAGGCCAAGCCGGAGCACGCAGCAGCACAACTCCGCGACCTTGCGGCGATTGGCATTGACTGGGATGGCGATGTCGTTGTTCAAAGCGAACGATTTCATCTATATCAAGAAGCGCTCGAACGGCTTGCTGCCGACGGGTCGGTGTATGAGTGCTACTGCAGTCGGCGAGACATTCGCCTCCAGATCGAAGCTGCGTCGAGGGCTCCGCATGGTCCACCCGGGTCCTACCCCGGTACTTGTCGCGACCTAACCGACGCGGAACGAGAGGAACGACAGGCCACTGGCCGGCCGCCGGCATTGCGGCTTCGTACGATGGGGGAGAGTTACGAGTTCGTTGATCGACTCGTGGGCCGCTCAGCGGGACCAGTCGATGACGTTGTGCTCCGCCGCAACGATGGCATTCCTGCCTACAACCTGGCCGTGGTGGTCGATGACGGACTGCAGTCGGTCACCGATATTGTGCGCGGCGACGATCTGCTTTCTTCGACACCGCGCCATCTGATGTTGCAACGTCGACTCGGGCTTGATGAGCCGAGTTACCTCCACATTCCGCTCGTCATTGGCAGCGACGGGGAACGACTGGCTAAAAGACACGGTGCCAGCACTCTCCGCAAACTGCGGGACGTCGGAACGACGGTGGCTGATGTCATTACATGGATCGCCCGTTCACTCGATCTGGCAACGGTGAACGAGAGGCCGACCCTCGATCAACTTCTTGGCAGGTTTGAACCGGCGGCCTTGCCGCTCCGAGCGGTCGAAGCTCCAGACTTCAACCGCCGCCGTTGAAGTGCTCGCTCGATAGCCGGCGCGTTGTCGAGTGTTTTCGGTTTTGCGACAAAATTGTGAAATTGAGTGAAAGTAGCCGAGTGTGCATTCCGCCAAGACGGCTTCACAAGTATCATCTGCCGCTGTGGTCCCTGCTGAACGACGAACGGCGTGCATTGGATGCGGCATCGTCTTTGGCTTAGTTGCCCTTGTTGGCTGTTCGACTGCGTTGACGAGTGGCTCTGGCAGCGATGCGGCAACGCCCACCGAGACGACTGCGTTGCCCTCGACTGTCGCACCGACGACAACGATGGCGCCCACCACCACCGTGGCACCGACGACAACGATGGCGCCCACCACCACCATCGCGCCCACGACAACGACAACCCTGCCAGTCAACGTCGTCGAGGTCCCCGTGCTGGATCCGCCGCTCGCAGCCATTGGGACTCGCAGCGGCAGCGAAGCAGCACGCGTACAGAGCCGCCTCATGGAATTAGGCTTCTGGGTCCAGTCTGTTGACGGTGAGTACGGACTCACAACGCGTCAAGCCGTCATGGCCTTTCAAAAATATATGGGCTTCGATAATCCCAACGGCAAGGTTGACGATCAATCTGCTGCCGCGCTAACGAATATGGATCTCCGTCCGGTTGCAAGAGCCAACTCCGGCACGCTCGTCGAAGTCGACAAGGCAAAGCAGCTACTTTTTTTCGTCATTGATGGCCGTACCGAATACATCCTCAATGTCTCCACCGGCAACGGCGAGGCTTACGAAGAGCCTGATCAGAACTCTCCTGGTGAGATCCTGCGTGGCGTGTCACTGACCCCGAGCGGACTCCACGAAGTAAACCGTGAACGGCCCGAGGGCTGGTGGGAAGGTGATCTCGGTTCGATCTACCGGCCGAAGTATTTCGTCGGCGGTGTCGCCGTACATGGCTCCAGCTCAATCCCGAACTACCCGGCCTCACACGGCTGCGTGCGCGTCAGCGTGCCTGCCATGGACTGGGTGTGGGAGTCAGACCTCATGCCGCTTGACACCCCGGTCTGGGTTCACGACGGCGCCTGATTCCGTCTGGGTCGCCCAATCCTGGCGTTACCTCGTCTGTCGGATTACTGACCTCAAATCCGGGTCAAGGCCTGCTGAGCTGGCAGAATCCTTCGATGCTTCCTGGTGTCGGGTCTGTTCGTCCTTGGGCTGATCCGGGGGTGATTGAGCTCAACCGGCTGCCGATGCGGGTGCCGTCGACGGCATTCCCGACCGCAGCTGAGGCGCGCAAGAACTCCCAGGTCAACAACGGCGACGCTTCGCCGTGGCGCCACTCACTCAACGGCAAGTGGAACTTCCGCCTCTTCGATAACCCTGATTCGGTACCAGCGAACGCCGTGATAAAGCCGCTGTCAAAGTCGTGGAGTCGCGTTGCGGTGCCCGGTAACTGGACCATGCAAGACACCGGCGACCTCCCGCAGTACACGAACGTGCAGATGCCCTTCGACGGGCCGCCACCGTCGTTGCCAGACAAGAACCCAACCGGGGTCTACCGGCGACCATTCAAGGTCCCGGCGAGCTGGGACGGCCGCCAGGTTGTCCTGCACATCGGTGGCGCAGAAAGCACGCACATCCTGTACGTCAACGGCCGCTGGGTGGGCTATGGAACTGACAGTCGACTGGCCAGCGAATACGACATCACTGATTTTGTCGAGCGCGGGGACAACGACATTGCAGTCGTCGTCTCGAAGTGGAGTGCACAGAGCTACGTCGAAGACCAAGACCAGTGGTGGATGGGCGGTCTGCACCGCGAAGTATTTATTGAGGCACGCGGTGCAACGCACATCGACAACATCATTTGCGATGCGGCCTACAACCACGTCGATAGTTCGGGCCGGCTTGTTGTCACCGCTACGGTCGGCGGGTTCACCGCACCGACCGCAGGCTGGAAAGTTAAGACACGCATCGAGTCAATGAACGGTAAGCAGCTCACCAAACCAGTCAACGGCAAAGTTCCTCACGCCTACTACGTGCCGATGCGTTTCATCGGCCACAAGGTTGAGGCGACGTTCGACTTGGCCGACATTGAGCCCTGGTCGGCTGAGTCGCCGAGTCGCTACCGCGTCATTTGCGAACTTATTGGCCCTGACGGCCAGGTTGTCGAAGCGCACGCGCAGGTCGTCGGTTTCCGTTCGACCGTCATCAGTGGCAACGAGCTGTTGATCAACGGTCAGCCGGCCTGGATTTTCGGTGTCAACCGCCACGATCACCACCCCACGCGGGGCAAGGCGGTCACGCTCGACGACATGCGGGCCGATCTTCTAGCGATGCGGCGACACAACATCACTGCGGTCCGCTGCTCCCATTATCCAAACGATCCGCGTCTTCTTGACCTCTGCGATGAAATCGGTCTGTACGTCATCGACGAAGCAAATCTCGAGGCTCACCAATACAACACAAGTCTCTGCAACGACCCTGCTTGGCGCAGCACCTGGCTGGCTCGCGCTTCGCGCATGGTCGAACGCGATCGCAACCACGCCTGCATCATCATGTGGTCGCTGGGCAACGAGGCCGGGTACGGCCGCAATCACGATGCACAAGCCGGATGGATCCGCCACGCTGACCCAAGCCGTCCGTTGCACTATGAGCCAGCCTCTTTCCATGACGGATGGACCGACGGCGGCCGCCACGCCAGCGATGTCGTGTGTCCGATGTATCCGACTTACGAAACCACTGCTGCCTACAACAGCGACCGCCCGTTCATCATGTGCGAGTACAGCCACGCAATGGGCAACTCGAACGGATCGATCGCGGACTACTGGGACATGATCACATCAACACCGGGCCTGCAGGGAGGCTTCATTTGGGAGTGGAAGGACCACGGATTGCTCGCCACCCTGCCGAACGGAAAGAAGGGCTACGCATATGGCGGCCAGTTTGGCGAGCCTATTCACGATGGCAACTTCGTTGCAGACGGCTTGATGTCGGCGACCCTCGCCCCGCATCCAGCGATCCAAGAAGTCGAGTGGGTGTACCGTCCGGTAACGGTAGAGAGAAAAGGTACGAAGCTCAGCATCGCGAACCGACGCAGCTTCACGGACCTGTCCGACCTCAGCGCTTGTTGGGAACTCAACATCGCCGGACAGGTCACGGCGTCTGGCACGCTCGAGGTTCCAACAGTTGAGCCGCATTCGGAGGTCAAGGTAGCGCTGCCGTGTGCGCTGCCAGACAAACCAGATGCCTATCTCAGCATCTTCTGGACGCAGCGCACAACAACAGCGTGGTCTCCGGCCGGCAAGGTTGTTGCATGCGATCAGACACAGCTTCGCGCACCAAAATCCGCCCCGCTGCCCAAGTCAACGGGGGTGGGTGCCCGCAGTGCAGTGAGCGGGCTGCTTGCTGCACCGATTGAACTCTCGATCTTCCGGGCACCGACCGACAACGACGGATACAAGTTGATGCCGGACATGACCGAAGTGCACGGTATTGGCGGCAAGGCCCTCACGTCATGGCAGGAGCGTGGCATCGACTCCGAGCTGGCCGAAACATTTGTCGAGCACACCCATCTCGTCGATGTACTTGCTGATGGGAGTGAGGTCCATCATCACGTGGTTGATGTTCCTGACTATCTCGATGACCTTGGCCGCGTGGGCGTTAGCTTCCAGCTGAAGTCCGGCTTTGATCAACTCCGCTGGTTTGGACGCGGTCAACTCGAGAACTATCCGGATCGTAACCGCGGCGCGATGGTCGGTACCTGGAAGTCCAGCGTGGACCCTGAGCCGTACCTCGTACCTCAGGAGTTTGGGCTGCGCACCGACTGCCGCTGGTTCGAGTTCATCAACTCATCTTCTGGCGCTGTCGTACGACTCGACGTCCTCCGGCCGACGTCGATGCACATTTCCGCCACGCGGTTCACCGCTGCAGATCTTTACGCTGCCGGCCACGAAACAGACCTGACGCCACGCAAGACACTCGTTGTGCATGCCGATCTTGCGCACCGCGGCGTTGGAACGGCGAGTTGCGGGCCCGACGTACTTGAACGTTACGAGATCCCAACTGGTCGCCACAGGTTCAGCTATCGCCTGTCGAACGCATAATCACAGCAGAGTAATGAGGCCCCGTTCGGAACTCTTCAAGGGAGTACAAGTCAGCCATCATCGACGTCATGCGCGCCCATGGCGAAAAGCTTGGCGACATCGGGCCTGCGGCAACGCTGGTGCAGGCCGGCGCGCTGGTTGGCCCAAACTTACGCGTCGAGATCGAGGCATACGCCGTCATCGACGAGTGATCGTTACAACTGTTTCAAACTGTTACGTGGCACGGCATTGAGGGTTTCTTCGGTGAGGTTGTCGATGCGGTCGCCGATCCAGTCGAAGAGACTCTGCGATGCAATCGCCTGAAAGACCAGCCAGACAACGAAGAGCAACGCCGCAATAACGAGGCCGGACTTCACCCAGCGGAAAAGCTTGCTCGTGTACTCGGTGATCAGTGGCGTGAAGCTTCGCACCGCAGTGTTCGCTCGTTCGGAGAACTCATCCGCGGCCCGATCGAATTCCTGCCGGGCAGCCGTTCGGACCTCGGCAATGATCTCCTGGGTGTCCTGGCGGGTGTAGCCCCCGTACTGCTGCCCGACGGGCGGACTTTGGCCCACCGGAATCTCCGGAACCAGGCTCGCTTCGGCACGTGTCAACTCTGCCGTGCTGGGTGGCGCACGGCGGATGTCGGTCCAGTCCAAACCGTCCCACCACCGCAGGCGTTCGCGGCCGTCAGGGTCGGGGTACCATCCTGCCTGCGGAGCATCAATGATGCGCATTTTCAGCTTCCGCCGCTGCGGTGCTCAGCTCTGTCAGGTTCGGGCAGCTCGATCCGCTCATCGTCAACTGGAATCGCCAAGCCGTCCTTCGGCCGCACGTCGTCGCCTGACTCATCGGGCCGAATCGTTTCGGCCAACGCCGCCACAGTTCCCAGCAAGCCGGAGAACTCTACGGGGATGACCATCTTGGTTGCCCGGCCGTCGCCGATTTTCTCAAGCGCCGAGAGGTACTCGACGGTGAGCACATTGTTGTCGGTGTGGGCTTCCTTGATACCGGTGAGGCGCGCCTTGGCGGCCAGGCCCTCGCCTTCTCCAAGCATTTCAAGCCGGATCTTGTTGGCGTGTGCTCGGAGTTGGATGGCCTCTGATTCACCCTGAGCATCGAGAATTGCTGCTTCCTTTCGACCGGTGGCGGAGAGCACCGCTGCCTGCTGTTCGCCGTCGGCCCGTGCAATCGCTGCCTCCTGGTAGCCCTTGGCCTCGGTGACCGTTGCCCGCCGGTCGCGCTCGGCGCGCATCTGGGCGTGCATTGCCGACACGATGTCCGGCGGCGGATCGATGCGTTGGATCTCGACGCGAACTACTCGAACTCCCCACTTGTCAGTTGCATCGTCAAGTACCTCTCGGAGCTGTGTGTTGATGGTGTCGCGTGATGTCAACGCCCGATCTAACTCCATGTCGCCAATGAGGTTGCGAAGGTTGGTCTGGGCAAGCTTGGTGATGGCCGTGAAGAAATCGGCAATGTTGTAGACGAGGCGCTGCGGATCGGTGGCCTCGTAGTAGACGACGGCGTCGACTGAAACGACCACGTTGTCAGCAGTGATGACCTCCTGTGGCGGGACGTCGACAACTTGCTCGCGCATGTCAATCAGCTGCATCGTTTCGATGAAGGGCATAATCAAGTTGAGACCGGGCTCGCGGGTGGCTTTATATTTGCCGAGACGCTCGACCAGACCACGTTGATACGGCCGCACGATCTTGACGGCGCCAATGAGCACGGCGATGCCGATCAGCGCAATGACGCCAACGACGATGGCGATCGGATTCATGAAAGATCTCCCTGGTCTGGTTTCGAATTGGGGTGTTGCAGCGGCGGCCCGCTGGGTGGAGCGTTCGTTGGCGTGCTGGTGATGGCTTCGACCCGGACGCGCGTTCCATGCATCTCAGTGATCCGCACCTTGGAACCCTCGGTGATGATCAGGCGACTATTGCTCAACGCACTCCACACTTCACCTTCGATTTGGACTCGGCCTTTGCGGTCGGTGTCATTGGGGTCAATGGTGGCTGTGACGATTGCCGTCATTCCGACAAGTCGGTCGGCGCCGACGCCGGGCGACATTTCGTTTTCGCCGGCAAATTTCATGACGCGCTGATACAGCAGAATCCAGATTAATGCGCCACCACCGATGAATACGGCCCATTGGATCTCGATAGAGACGTCATAGAAGCCAGCGAGCGCTGCGGCAAAGGCGGAAATTGAAAACGGCAGCAGAACGAAGGCTCCGGCGAGCACCGTGAGTTCTATGACGGCGAAGGTAACGCCAACAGCGAGCCACACCCAGGGCCACATGTTGAGGTCGATTCCGAGGTCGAGTACTGCGGAGACCATAGACATCACACTACTCGGACCGCCGACCGAAGCGAGTTCGAAGGGCCTGGTGTCAGGCGCGGCGGATCCGGAGGGGAGCCTCGGTGGGCGAGGTCAGGCAGGCGCCGGTTTCGCAATCGAATCGCCAGCCGTGGAGGGTGCAGACGAACTCACCGTCTTGGACTTCGCCGAACGCTTGGAGGTCAGCATTGCGGTGCGGGCAACGTCGTTGCACGACGTATCCGCCGACTTCGATATCGGGTTCGTCGCTGCGGTCATCGCCACCTGCTGCAAGCTCGAGTTTGCGGACCACCTCAGCCTCAGCACGCCGCATTCGCTCACGAGATAACGATTTCAAGAAGTTGTAGACGTACTCGTTGAACTCACCGTCGCGCCATGCGGTGAATCGGCACGACAGCAGTAGCGAGTTGCTCCAATCGACGGCGCGCGCTGCAGCAACCGCTTCAACCAGATCGCGTGGAATGTCGAAGCGGAATGAAAACGGTTCACCATCGTGTGGGCGGATCTCTCCGCGTGGAAAGTCGATGAGTATGGCCACGTCACCGGCATTGATCAGCACATTCGCGCCAACCATCGAACGCAGTGTTGGCGCCATGTCGAGGAGTGGTTCCCACCAGCTCTTCAGCTCGGCGAGCAGGTCGATGTCAAGTGCTTGCCAGTCAGCCTTCATCTTGTTGAGCCACGGCAGCCAGTCGGCCTGATATTGCTCAAGGTAGGCCCGCTTCTCGGTAAAGATGGCGGCGACTTCGGCGTCTGGCATTGGATGGGCTGCGCTGATCGATGATGGTGTGACCTTGATCGTGGTGCCTGGGATGTTGAGTATCCCCGTGAAGCTGGCGTCGCTGAGCATTTGCAAGAAGATCGTTTGGTCGGGGAAGATCGAAGCTTCGTCGCCGTCGATCATGTTGAGATCGAACAGATCTGGATCGAGGAATGCGGGCGGCCCGGCGCTGGGGACGATGACTCGGGCGCCGACGTTTTCGACGTAGCGCATGGCCCGGGCGAACTGTGCAGTGACCTTGGCTTGGCACTGCCGTAGCTTTTCGTCGCCGGGCATCTCATAGACCATGGGATACCAAATGGCACCCGAGAACTGCAGCCAATGCAAGTCGACGGGGCCGTGCGCTGCGAGCTGACCGAGGTCATTGGTGCGACAGTCGTTCTGATTGACAAGGATCGTGTCGCCGTGCATCACGACCAGTGCCGAGTCGCCGCCAGGACCATCAGTAATTGAGGACTCGATGTGGATCGCAACTTTGAGGCCTGGAGCAATTTCGAGTTCTTTGGTGTCGACAGTCTGCACGAAGTTGGTGAACCCGTGCTCGGCGAGTGTTCGCCGTTGCTCGCGTGTCGGAAAGCCGGGAAGAAGGATTGGGATATCGCGCCGCAGGTGTTGATCAAGCCAGGCCTTGTCGTGATGATCTCCGTGGAGGTGCGAGACATAGAGGAAGTCGGCGTTGTCGATCCGCTCACGCAGTTCATCGCTCAACTGATCGTTACGAGGGAATGGAAACCAGCCGCCGAAGAACGCTGGCTCGAACCACGGGTCACACAGAATCGACCCAGCGTCGGTCTCGATCAGCATCCCTGCATGGCCAAGAGAAGTTACGTGCATCGACGGTCAGGCTACGTCTACGAGAGCAATACGAACCCGTCCATCGTCACGAAACCCGAAAGAGCTCCAGCTGACGGGTCTGCCTCGCCTTGAACCCCTATGTAGTTCCAGGCTGATTTGGAACTATCCCGTAGATGGACTGAATCAGGCGACTGGCGGGTCTGTGAACTGCTGGCCTGAGCGCGAGACGTGCTCGGTCCACGCGTTACCGTCCCAGTAACGCAGTTCGTAGCGTCCCGACGGATCGGCGTACCAACCGGCTGGCACGGTCGACGCAGCAGCAGCAGCGGCAGCGGCAGCTGCAGTATCGATTGATATGCCGGCCTCCGCAGTTGAGTCAACGCTCCCGGCGTCATCATGGTCAGCAGAGATAACGCTGCCGCTGACAGCCTCGTCGTTGGACTCATCACCAGTGTCGTCAGCAGCACTACTGAGCGTTGCATCATCAGCGACCTCAGGAGGAGTCTCTGCTGTAACTACGGTTGCGGCAGGTACGTGTGACGAGTCATCACCGGAAAGAGCGGGTGCAACCTCAGTTTCAATCTCAGCCGCTGGTGGGCTAGCGGCTGCATTGTCTCGACTCAGGTAGGCGACGACGTTTGTGCCAGCTGCAACGATAGAAATGACTTCCCAGCCCGCTGCTGCCTTCTCAGTGAGCAGTGGCGCGAGAGATTCTGCGTCATACGACGAGGCGGTGACCGATGAGAACTCTTGCATTCGGTAAGCGTAGACGACCCAGGTCCATCTGCGTCATGCAGCGATTTTTCAATTAAAGAAAATCAGTCAGTCGTTGTCAGACCCAAATCCTTCGGTCAGCGCATTCACGTCAGCTTCGTTTGCAGGGCCATCGAATGTGACGACACCGCTGTTCAGACAAATCAGACGGTCGCTGTCAGAGACACTGTTCAATTCGTGGGTGGCAATAATCAGGGTCGCTCCATCAGCGTGCGCTGATTGAAACAGATCAAGGAGCGCAGCCCGGCCGGTTCGATCAAGTCCGACGAACGGCTCGTCGACAACCATCACATCGAAGGGACGAACGAATGCCATTGCGATCGCAGCCTTCTGCTTTAGTCCACGGCTGAAGGTCGCAGGAAGGTCATCGGCTCGTTCAACAATCCCGACGGCGTCAAGGAGGTCGATTGAGTGTTGCTCCCAGTCTTTGGTTTCGTGTAGCCGAGCGATGTACTCGAGATGTTCCCAGACACTCAGGTCGTCGTAGAACACTGGTTCATCTGACAGGTACGACAGTGCGGCGCGGGCCTCGATCGAACCGCACGGATGACCACCGATAAGTGCTGAGCCATCTGAGGGTTCGAGAAGTCCGGCCAGCATGCGGATAAACGTCGTCTTGCCGCTGCCGTTATGGCCGATGAGCGTGATGCGCTCACCTGCAGCGATGTTGATGTCAATCGGGGCAAGTGCAACTGCTTCGCCGTAGTTCTTAGTGAGTCCGACTGTGCTCAACACGCCGTCGCTGGATGCTGCTGCATTTAGTGTTGAGGTCATGAGGTTGCTACTGCTTTTTGCTCGCGGCCGGCTTCGAAGAACGCCCGGATCTTGACGCCCCAACGGTCGCGACGCAGAATCCACGTGACGGCAGCAGCCCAAACGAGTGCTATGCCGACGACGATCCGGCCTGCCGTTGCCGCACTCGGGTCAAAGCGCATTGCGAGTACTGGAATGACACCGATCGCACTGATTGCAACCGGAATGAATGTTGAGAGTGCACTGCTGAACCCAGCGAACTCTGGCGGTACTAGTGAGACGTCGGTATCGCGCGGTGCGCCTAGCAATGTGGTGTCGGCAACGGCGATGGGTGTGGAGGAATCGAGCACAGCGGTGATGACCGGACCAAGTGCCCCTGCCCACAGCGTTGGGATCGCAATCGCCCACGCCGCAGCTGTATCGCTGGGACGGATCATTGATGCCGTTGTTGCGGCGATGACTGCTGCCGCAGCGAGGAGTGCTGCCGGCGCTACGAGGTGGTGTGCGTACAGCAGCCCACGGTCGATTGGTAGGCCGTCAGTGCGCTCTGGTCGGTCGATCTCTTGTGAGAGCGGCTCGATTGTCTCCATGCCAAGAAGGAATAACGCGGCGAGTAGGCCGAGCAGAAACAGCAACGACGAACTGACAGCAAGCGAGCCGCTGATACCGGCAGCGACGGCCAGAGCGGCGATGCGTCCGAGTCGGGCCGCTGGGAGTCGACGCAGTGACCGGAAGCCGCGTGTCCAGATCATGATGTGCAGCGACGTAGCTCTCGTGTGCGACCGGCTGCGAACTGGGACTCGGGGGGATCCTCCCCAAGGCGTCGATCGCAACGTTTCGGCGCGAAGTTGGCGGCGGAGCAACACGACGGTGCGTAGGTCCTGGGCAGTTGCCGCAAAGCGAAGCTGAGAGACGAGTCGTCCTCTCCGCACTAACGGCTCGATGCGGAGACGGCCGCTCAGCGCCAGTGCTGCTCCGACTGCGACAATCACGAACGCGATTGCAACCAAGTCGATTGAACGCTGCCGGATACCCCATAATGCCAGGCTGCCCGCCAGATTGGCGGGGCCTGCGCGTAGCGCGCTGTCAGTCTCGTTCCAGGTCGCCCATGCAGCAGCGGTTTGCCATCCGAGCAATGCTGCGGACACCACGGTGGCAGCCCATCGCAGGAGTCGAAGTGAGTGGCTCAGCACAGCACTAGACACGAATGCGGCGCCGCTTACTGCGCCGAACATGGCGCCCGCTGCCGCCCATGATGCACGCGATCCCTCAACCTCGCGTGCGACGAACTGGCCAGCGATGGCTCCCGGTAACGCCAGAGTGAACATTGCGGAACGAATGCGTTGGGCAACGGGTCGAAGCAGCACGCGGCGCCGACTAATTGGAGCGAGCAGAAGATGAATGACGTCGGGAACTTCAACTGACACAGGCCCACCGTTCGCTCCGCTGCGTAGGCCGAGGCCAATCGCTGCGACCACAGGAATGCCGAGGAGCGACGGACCGCGTGTAAGGAGGTCTGCGGTGGTGACATCGTCACCGATCAGACCACCGATCGCATCGGATGCAAGGACCACGCCGATCAGGCCGACGAGTGCGAACAGATATGCGCGATACGCAACGTCGAACCATTCTGTGTCGCCGAGCCGATGACGTTGTCGCGTCCGGCGCAGATCGCGCAACGCTGTCCGGTCGTCAGTTTGGGTCATCGCCTGATGACGCTATCCCCCTGCCGCGGTTGCAACCGTCGACCGAGCGAGCAGACTGGGGCTATGAAGACGTTTGTGAAGTCAACCCGAGTTGCCGCGTTCGCTTTGGCCGCCACACTTGCTGTCGCAGCATGTGGGAGTGACACAGCAACTGACATCGCAACTGAAACGGTACCTCCGGCGAGCGACTCCACTGTCGAGCCAAACGGCGGTGCAGCGGTACTCCAGGTTTCGGAATCGCTTGAGGTTGCTGGCGAGGAACTGCCTCCTCTGGAGGACCCCAACGCCGACACAGCCGTGGGGCTGCAGGCACCGGTCATCACCGGTCAACAGTTCGACGGCACCGATATTTCAATCGGCGGTGACACCGACGGGCCGGCGATGCTTGTATTCCTCGCACACTGGTGCCCGCATTGTAATGACGAGATCCCAGAGATTTTGAAGCTTCGCAATCAGGGAGACCTCCCCGACAACCTGAACATCATTGGGATCAGCACCGCTGTCGTTGAAGATCGTGAGAACTACCCACCGTCGGAGTGGATCGTTGAGAAGGAATGGAACTGGCCGGTCCTCGCCGACACGGTAGATGCCGAAGCCTTCCAGCTGTACGGAGGTACAGGTTTCCCATACACCGTGATCCTCAACTCTGATGGGTCGGTCAAAGCTCGGACGAGCGGAAGTTCGTCCGCCGCGGAGATCAAAGACTGGATCGACGCAGCTCTTCTCGTCTGACCGTCAGTTATCGCCGACGGTGATGACGACTTGCACGATGTTCGCTCGGTCGGGTGGATCTGCGGTACCAGCGCCATAGCCGACAGCGAGGGATGTGCCGCCTGGCATGGCTCCGAACGACAATGCCAGCGTTGTCATCAGCGCTGCGCCGGTTGGCGTGGTTGTTTCGAGGGTGGTGTCGAGCCCATGCGTTGGAGCGCCAGCGTCGGTGAGTAGTGCCATCGTTGCTGGCGCAGGGTGAGGGAGTTGACCATGAGCGGTGTTGACGATGCCGCTGCCTAGGCCGATCGACGAGCAGTAGATCTGATCGATGTTGAGCGACTCGAGCGCTGCGCACACGCCCACTACGTCGATGATCGAGTCAAGCGCGCCGACCTCGTGCAGTTCGACGTCGGCTGGGTCGATGCCATGAATGACGCCCTCAACGGCAGCTAGCCGCTCGAAAACCGTGCGCGCCCGATCACGCACCCGGTCCGGTAGCTCGGCTGCGTTGAGCAGGGCAAAGATTTCGTCCACTGGACGACGCAGACCATGTCCGCTCGTCTCGTCGTGATTGTGTTCGTGCAGGCCATCGTGGGTAACGACGTTGGCCCATGTCGCGCCCACCCCGGAACGCTGGACTCGTTCAAAGAACATTGCATAGCCGTCGACGCCGAGCCCGGCGATTGTGTCAGCCACCATGTCAGGGTTGGCGCCTGCATCGACCAGTGCAGCCAACGTCATGTCGCCTGCCACCCCGGCGTGGCAGTTAAACCAGGCGGAGCGCATGGGGTGTACCTCGTTGGTCATCGGCAACTCCGAGCGATCGCGCACGCCGCGCCGAATCCGTTGTCGATACCGACAACGGAAATGCCCGACGCGCACGATGCGTGCATCGAAAGAAGCGCAGTGATTCCCTCGAGTCCGGCGCCGTACCCGACTGAGGTGGGGACAGCCAAGACGGGTCCGGAGGTGAGACCACCGATCACGCTCGCAAGAGCGCCTTCCATTCCAGCGACCACGATCACAGCGTCCGCACCGGTGACGTCGTCGATCCGTGCGAGTAGTCGGTGGAGGCCGCTGACTCCGACATCGGAGATGAGCGACGGATCGAAGCCGTGTGCCTGCAGTGTCAGGCGCGCTTCATGCGCAACCGGCAGATCGCTGGTGCCCGCAGTGATGACGAGCACGTTTGCCTCGCGGGTTGGTGTGGGCCGTCTCCATAACATTGATTGGTTGGCTTCGTCTGCGGAGCCATGAGCGTCGAGACAGGCAGCGCGTTGGGCGCCGTCGGCGCGAGTCAGCAGAACCGGACCTGTGCCGTGTTCGAGGAGTTCGCCGACAATGGCGACGCACTGGTCAGCGGACTTTCCGGGGCCGTACACCGCTTCTGGCATTCCCTGCCGGATCGTTCGGTGGTGATCGACGAGTGCGTCGCCGACGTCGGCGAATGGCAAGCGCGTGAGCTGCGCCACTGCGTCGTCTGGATCCACGCTGCCGTCGCGAACGTCACTGATCAGTTGTTGCAGCGTCATTTCGTCCATATTGGGTCCCGCGTTGTTGAGTTCTTCGACCGTCTCACCAAATCATCGTGCCAGAGGACTGGCGCGAACCCCTACGCTGAAGCAAATGTCGAGCACGGGGGCAGAGCGCATCGGATTCTTTGGGCCGTTCGGGACTTTCACGCAGCAGGCGTTGCGAACGCAACCGGACCTTGCTGCTGCTGAACAAGTGCCCTTCCGGACGGTGCCCGACATTCTTGACGCTGTGCTGAGCGGCGCCGTCGATGCGGGTTTCGTACCAATTGAAAACTCGATCGAGGGGATGGTCAACTTCACGCAGGATGCGCTTGCTTTCGATCACGACCTTGTCATCCAGCGTGAAGTGGTCATTGACATTGAGCACTGTCTGGTTGCCCGGGCCGGCGTTGAACTGAGCGACGTGTCGACGGTGCATTCGATTCCAGTCGCCACAGCGCAGTGCCACCGCTACTTGCGAGCGACCCTGCCTGACGCAGACGTGCGGGTCGCAAACAGCACGGCCGAAGCCGCCAAGACCGTTGCTGAGAGCGAAGCGACTGACGTCGCTGCGCTCGCGCCGCGTGTCGCTGCTGAGTTGTATGGCCTCAATGTGATCGCTGCGGACATCGCAGACCATAAAGGAAATCAGACCCGCTTTCTCCTGGTCGCGCGTGCGGGCGTCCCGGCTCCGACTGGACACGACAAGACGGCCCTCGTGATCTATCAACGTGCTGACGAACCCGGCTCGCTGATCTCGATCCTCCAAGAGTTCGCGGCGCGACGCATCAACTTGTCGAACCTGTTCAGTCGGCCGACCAAAGACGGCGGCCTGGGTGATTACTGCTTCATCATTTACGCAGACGGCCACGTCTCCGATGAACTGCTGGCCGACACAATGCGGTCGCTTCATGCCAAGCAAGCTCGCGTGAAGTTTCTCGGCTCGTACCCCGCAGTCGGTGAACACGCAGAGGCAACTCGCGCTGAGACCGGTAGTCGATGGGATGATGCCGACAGTTGGCTGGCCGAGATCCGAGAACAGATCCGCTGAAACGGACAGGACCGCCCGCCAGTAGCGTCAGAGAGATGTCAGAACAGCAGGTCGCAGTCGTAACAGGAGCCAATTCAGGGATTGGTCGGGCGACCGCAATCCACCTAGCCCAGCAAGGGATGCGGGTGTTTGGCACGGTGCGTGCCGCAGCGAAAGCTGAGAAGTTGCTCGCCATGTCGGCCGCTGCCGGAGTCTCTGTCGAGGTCGTCGAACTCGACGTGGCCGACGATGACTCGGTTCGGGTGGGCTTTGAGCAGATCTTTGCCGCAGCCGGACGCGTTGATCACCTCGTGAACTCAGCTGGCGTGGGTGGCAACGCAGTGGCCGAGGAATGCCCGTCGGATCTGTATAACGACGTATTCAACATCAACGTCACCGGCGCAGTGCGTTGCGCACGGTCTGTCCTTCCTGCGATGCGTGAACGTCAGAGCGGAACGATTGTCAACATCACTTCGGTTGCTGGGCGCATCGCCGCACTTGCACAGTCGCCATACGTTGCGTCGAAGTGGGCTCTTGAAGGCGTCAGCGAGGGGATGGCTCAAGAACTGGCACCATTCGGGATCCGAGTCGCGATCGTCGAACCGGGAGTGACGAAGTCGGCGATCTTTGCAAAAAACATTGACGCACCAAACTCGACCGGCGCCTATGACGATCACTACCGGCGGATGTTTCAGTTTTACGGTGCGGGGATGATGAACGCGACAGACCCGTTTGAGGTCGGCAAGGTCATCCACCACGCGATCGCAACTGACTCGCCAGTGCTGCGCTACCCGGTCAGCTGGGCCGGCGCCGAGATGGCCGGACTCCACGATCGCATTGACGACGCAGACTGGCTTGAACTCGGCATGGTCGCCGACGACAACGCATACATGGCGCGCTTCCAGGAAATCTTCGGCGTTGACATCCGCACATCATGAGTTGCCGATAATTGGCCGCAGCTGCATTGTCGACGACGATGTCGTATGTGGTTCTTGAGGTAGGTGGCCTGCTGGGAATTCTGACGGTCTGCCCACATCACCAAACCCGATTGGTGATGACGTTGACGATGCTGCAACGCGACTTCAATGGTTGTACAGACACGGTGGCGCCGCTCATCTGAATGCTCGGTCGAGGCCTCGACGACATGCCGTCACAGCAAAGGCTGTGAAAGGCAGGGACAGATTCAGGCTCTGACCGGACTGGCCAAGTGTGCCGCTTTGGTCGGCGATTCTGTTCAGGCAGGTAATGAGTCGCGGTTGCCCGGCATTTAGTCGAGCATCGATTGGATGAGCTCGGCAAGGCGTTCGGAGCTGGGGTCGTTGCGTTCAAGTCATGGATCTGGTCGACACGCAAATCGGGTTGTCGCATGTTGAGGATCGACAGGGGCGCTGGGCGCGGTGTCGACGGGTTCTTTCGTTGATGAAACCTTGGATGCAGACCTGATTTGCGCAGACCTCGGACCCACAAGGGAGGCCAACGCGGTGTCGTTTGGACTCCCGCCGACGAATCTGTTCAGGGTCATCATTGATTTCGTTGGTCGCTCGGTGGTTGCTGTCGGGTTTGACGGGCGGCGGCTTTGGTGGGACTGCGTTGCGCTCGGTCACGCAGATGACAATCGAGCAGTTGGCGCGGCCACAAGGCTGTTCCTGTTCGTGTGCTCGAGTTTGGGCTTCAGCTTTACGTTGCGCTTTCTTCAGCCGGCGACGTTCGCGCAATGGGGTACACGCTACGCAGCTGCGGTCTTTACAGATGCGGTTGCGCTCGTGGGCGAGCTGTTGCTGTTCCGCTTTGGTCAGTTTCGGTTGGGTCGCTTTAACCCAATCAGCTGAGCTCACCCAGGCGCGCTGACGCCGTGAGTCTGGCGTCTGGGGGTCTAAAGAGTGAGTCATGGTAACTACGAGTATCGCTGCATTCGGGCAGCCGGGCATCGTATGGCAATGAGAAGCAGCGAGTTTGGTCTGGAAGCGAAGGAACTTGAACTGCGTTTTGAGTCGTTGAGCTGGGACGTGTCTGACTCGGTTCCAACTCGCCGGGCGACACCCTGGCCTGAGTCGCCTTTGGCGACGACTAGCTCTTTTCTTGCCTGGGATTGGGTTGTCGGCGTGCTTGAGAGGTTAGGTCGAGAATCGGCGGGGCTGTTGGGTGTATCTATGCGCCGAGCAGGTCGCAGTTGCTGGTTCGATTGCCGTCAGCGTTGGGCTTACAGCTAGCGCTATGAATGGGGTCGCAAAGACGCCAACCCGTCTTGTTGTGCGGCTTCTCACTAGCGCTCCCTTGTCCGAATAAGGCTAAGAAAGACTTTACAGAAGTAAATACAACTCCGCACGCTAGAACGAAGTAATGATTACATCTGTAAATATTACTTCGTTCTACTTCTTTTTCATGTAGCGGTGCTGGTGAGCGTCGATGCCCGACGCACCTCGAGGGCAAACGTCTCGTCGTCGATGAAACCGGCCGCCCACCCGTAGAGCGCGCCGCGGAAATAGGTAACCATTACTCGTGCCGAGTGTGCTGGATCTGAGCTCACCGGCCGTAGCTCCGGATCGAGCCGCCCCACAACGTCTTTCAACAGCTCTTCTAAATCACCCCTGAACCAGCCGCTAAATGAATTTCCCATCTCTGTCGCAAGGACCAGGTTCCTCACGAGGAGTGAGTCGCCGAGGAACACTTCGAGTGCGAGGGAAACGAACGCTTCGAGATAGCCCCGATCGGTCGCCGGAACGTCCGCAAGATTATTAAAAATTAGCCCCTTCGTTTCATCAGAAAGAGCCTTCAAAATGTCTTGAACCGTCGGGAAGTACTGGTAGACGGTTACACGCGACAGGCCGAGCTCTCCTGCAATTGACTGAACGGTTAGGTCAAGGATTGTGCCGGAGCGGAGCACGCGCCGACTTTCGTCGAGAATGCGAGATCTCGTGACCTGGCGTGAGCGTTCTGCTCTTCGGCTCCTGCCATCGGAAGCGTCCATGAAGAGTGTCCTTTGGTCGTTTCTAACTTAAATCAAGAATTTCGCCAATATACGCAAAGGGAAGAGTCCTCCTGCGGGGCTCAAAGAAGAAGGCACGTAAGTAAATGACTTGGTGTTAAACGCCGTTGGGGTTGTTCCGCGGGTCCCACAGCAACGGTCGCGCCGGCACATTCTGTTCGTAAGCCAGTTGAGAGGCCAACTGGCTAGCTCGCTGTGGCGGGTTTGCCCACTCAAGATGGTGGCCGCCGCTACCTCTTCATCATGGCTCAGCGATCACGCTGACCTGAGGCACGAAGATGAGTTCCATTTCGATGCGCTCACCGCGTGTTTCAGCAAGGGTTGCTGCGAGCTCCTCCGGATCGCCGCTCAGTTCTTCTCCAGTGACGATGATTGTAACTCGTTTTGGTGTCTGCTTTGGATCGATTTGAACCTCTTCGAGGCGAAGCTCACTATCCCATGCCTGGACCGCCCGGGCTGCGTCCACGGTGAAGTTGGAGCGCTGCAGTTTGGTCGCTGTGTTGGACGCCAGTGGCACGGCCATAGCCAACACGAAGACAACCGCAGCCCCCAGCCCAAAGGCGCGCTGACGGAGACGTTCACGCGGAGGAACGAAACCAGCAACCGCAAACGTGACCCCTGCGGCGAGTGAGATCGCAGCGAAGTTTGTGAGGAACAGAAGCAATGCGCCACGTGCCAGATCATTGCGGTCCGCTGCAAGCGTGATCCCGATCGACGCCAGTGGAGGAACGAGTGCCACGGCGATGCCCACCCCCGGCAGTGCTGAGCCGGCCTCACTCCTCACGGTCACGTACGCTCCAGCGGCCCCAGCGAGAATTGCAATGCCGAGGTCAGCCAAATTCGGTGCAGTTCGGGCCAATACTTCTGAGGGAACCGGTGAGTCTGGACCTACTCGGGGAACGAACTGTGTCCACAACCAGCCCATGGCAATACCGAGCAAAGCACCACCGGTTACGATCGCGAACGATTCGATAATTCGTTTGGTCCATGTCTGGACCAGCGCAGCAGCGAACGCCATGATTGGAGTCATGAGCGGGGCGACAAGCATTGCGCCGATCACAACGGCAGTGCTGTCATTCATCAGCCCGAGCGCAGCGATCGATGACGAGAAGACCATCAGGCTCACGAAGCGGAATAAGTAGGGCTTGCGTCGATCACTTTCGAAGAACAAGACGTCAAGGATTTGTGAACGCTTTTCGAGACTGAGATCCCGGCCCAGCGTGCCCATCTTCCCGTCGGGTATCAGCGAGCGCCGATTGTCTTCGGCCGGCTTCGTTGCGACGTTGGCTGTCTCCGAGGTCATGAGGACAAATGTATGTTGCAGCTCGTTGGAATCAAGAACTCTTTCCATCGACCACCCCGAAAGTTCCTGACGGTGTGCACGGCGTTTTGATCTGTTGAATTTCCTGAACCTGCGGAGCGCTGCCTGCCCGCAGGAACTACATCAGGGTCCCGCTTGGCTCGAGCGCTACCCTGACGCAGTGAGGGTGTAGTCCGGATAACGCTGGACATGCTCGTAGAAGTAATACGACTAGCGACCCGTGTGATGTGGTTGGAGCAGTCTTTTGTCGAAGCGCTGATGGGTTGTCACCCAGGGCGACCACTGATTTCGACGGTTTTGGCGGCGCTTTTGTGTGACGTTCGTGCCGGGTGTTTCGCTCGTAGGTGCAATCATGTTTCTGACGTGAAGATCTTCCACGACGATGATGTAGCGATCCCGCATTATTTCTGAGCCGGTCTGCTCGGTTCAGCCGTTGCGACGCTGGCCGTGGTCTACCGAGCTTGAGCCAAATACGGAAAGAGGCGGGCAATTTGTATTGATCGCGTTTGCGACCGAAGACCCATGGGAAGCAGAAAGCTCGGCCTGATGCGAGGCAAGGTCGCTTTACAACCTCGACCGCAAGCGAAGTTGGCTCTCCAAGGCAGCAGTCCTCCACATTGAGGCCAGAGATAGCCGGTTTGCAAGGGCTACGTGTCCTTAGAACACTTTCTAGACGCTCTATGTATTGGCGGAACGGGGGGGATTCGAACCCCCGGACCCGTGAAGGTCGTCCGCTTTCAAGGCGGGTGCATTCGTCCGCTCTGCCACCGTTCCGTCTTCGATGATACCGGGCTATGCTGAAGGCTCCCAGGAGAGGTGCCAGAGCGGCCGAATGGGATGCCCTGCTAAGGCATTGACCCTCCGGGGTCCGTGGGTTCAAATCCCACCCTCTCCGCCACTACGACCGACACCCTGCCGGGTTGTCGGTCGTTTGGGTTTTCGTTGTGGGCTTGGTGCTGCGAGCCGCACGGTGCCGTAAAGATGCCCCGAGTTTGCTGCAAGACAGCCTGTCAAAATCCAACGGAGATAAGACGGCACAAGTTACAAGCATGTCGTATGTGTGACAGCAACGTTGCGGTTTGATGACGAACCGACTAGACAATGTGGGTGTCACGTGAGTTAGCGAAAGCCAAACGCACGAAATAGTCGATCGTTTCACTTCGGCCCTCAACCGGAGCGATCACCAGGTAGCCACAAGTGACCAGGCGGAAATTCATGAACCGAGAGCACGAGAACGGCGAAGACTTCTGGGGCGGCAAGTCCGACTGGACCTCTGAGTACGACCGGTCCACGACGCAGCACGACCGCTTCGACGCCGAAACCCATTGGGTCAGCCGAGCCGATACTGGAGAGCAACGTCCGCTTACTCGTCTACGTCGGAGCCTCTCCAACCTGTTTGGCTCGGACAGCCACGCCACTCGTTCGCACGGCGTCACCCGCCCTGGGACTAAAGCCTCGCCGGACGAGTCAACGCTCGCCAGTGGTGTGAGTGCCGACATGTTCGACGATCTTGACGACGATGATTTCACATACGATGACACTGTCGGCTGGGCTACAGCAACTGCCGCGAATGACGGAACCCAGCCTGATGAATGGGATGCGGAACTTGCGCCCGTCGCTGTTGATGTCCGCGGCGAGCGTCACGCAACTCCGATCGATCCACTGCTGGTTCGGATCGGAGCCGTCGTCATCATCGGGGCGCTCCTCGTGCCATTGCTCCTCAACGCAGGCGGAGATGGCACCGACCAACTGATTGGTCGAGCCGCTTCAGCAGAAGCGCCTTCGTCAACAGTCACCCTGCTTGCCCAGCCAACTGGTGTCGCACCGATCGATGCCACATCGATGCAGCTCGACCCCAACGACCTCCCCCTGGCTGTCCCGGTCGAAACGCCTCAGGCGAATGCGACGACAGCGACACCAGCGTCGGTGGCGGCGATCGCTGCTTCGCCTACTGCGATAACGCCAGCATCGACAGAAGTATCTGTGCCAGAAGCCACCGTCGATCAAAACGCAGTCCTTGACACTGCTGCAGTCGCCGATGAACCTGCCGCTCGGGTCGAGCCAAACTGCGCTGTCGACTACACCGTCGTAGCGGGCGACTTCTGGATCCGGCTTGCCCAAGCTGTTGGGGTCGATCTCAAGGATCTGCTCGAAACCAACAGCGCCAGCGCATCAACACCGCTATATCCCGGCACCGAAATCTGCCTGCCTGAAGGCGCGACAGCACCAGCGCCTCCGGTTACCACCGCATCAAAGACCACCGTGCCTCCAACGACAACGAACGCTCCGACCACCACGAACGCCCCGACTACCACGGTTGCGACGACCCAGCCGCCCGCCACGTCGCCTCCTGGGCCCGAGGGCATTAAACAGATCATTCGCGATGCATGGCCCGACGAACTTGAGGCGCGGGCTCTTGAGATTGCGTACCGCGAGAGCCGTTATGTGCCGACCGCCAAGAACTTCTGCTGCTACGGCATTTTCCAGATCTATTGGAACGTCCATAAAAGCTGGCTCGCCGACATCGGTATCACGAACGATCAGCAGCTCTACGATCCCGCCACGAACGCCAGAGCGGCCTATGCGCTCTACCAGCGGGCAGGCGGTTGGGGTCCATGGGCGCTCTGATTTTCCGGTGATATTCCCGGTCGGAACCGCTGTGCGCTGGCTTGGCTCGTTTGGTGTCAATCGGGCCGTGTCGCCTCCAAGTTCGCGGGGTAGCGTATCAAGCACATATTTGCGCCCGTAGCTCAATGGATAGAGCACTTGATTACGGATCAAGCGGTTGGGAGTTCGACTCTCTCCGGGCGTGCCACGCGTCGGCCCCCTCATCGAGGGGGCCGATGTCGTTTTCTCGAGTGGCAGAGCCTTGAGTATCGACTCGTACACTCAGGTCGGTGGCAGCTCCGACTAATGCGATCAGCTCCCGGCTTACGGGCTTCGGCACGACGATTTTTGCTGAGATGTCCGCACTCGCTGTCGAAACCGATGCGATCAACCTTGGCCAGGGGTTCCCGGACACAGATGGACCCCGCGAGGTCCTCGATGCGGCGATCACGTCGATCAATGGGGGGCTGAACCAGTATCCGCCCCTACCGGGGATGCCCGTCCTGCGCGAGGCGATTGCCGCTCACCAACAGCGGTTCTACGACATTGAACTCGACCCAGCTACGGAGATCGTGGTCACCGCCGGTGCGACCGAAGCGCTGGCGGGGGCGTTGCTGGGCATGCTTGATGCCGGTGATGAAGTCATCGTGTTTGAGCCGATGTACGACAGCTACCGAGCAGGTATCGCGATGGCTGACGCTCGAGCAGTACCTGTGCTGTTAGCGCCAGACATAGACGGCAACTATGTATTTGATCCAGCTGAACTGCAGGCAGCTGTCACGTCGCGCACCAAGCTGGTGCTGCTGAATACGCCGCACAATCCGACTGGCAAGGTGTTTACCAGCGAAGAGTTGCAGCTGATTGCCGATGTTGTTGTCGAACATGATCTGATCGCAGTCACCGACGAGGTGTACGAGCATCTTGTCTTCGACGGCCGCACTCATATTCCGTTATCCACTCTTCCTGGTATGGCTGAGCGCACTCTCACGATTTCATCGGGTGGCAAGACGTTCCACACGACCGGCTGGAAGATTGGGTGGATGTCAGGACCCGCTCCGCTCGTCGCAGCTGCGCGTACCGCGAAACAGTTTTTGACGTTCGTGAACGGAGCTCCCTTGCAGCCAGCGATGGCGGTTGGCTTGGGGCTGCCGAACAGTTATTTCGCTGGAATGCGAGCTGGTCTGCAAGCCACGCGCGACCGTCTGGTTGAGGCGCTGGATTCCGTGGGCTTCATTACCTACACACCCGAAGCGAGCTACTTCGTCACTGCCGACATACGGCCACTCGACCCAGCTGGTAGCGGCGTCGATTTCTGTCGTCAACTGCCACATCGATGCGGCGTTGTGGCAATCCCGAACGAGGTTTTTTACGCTCGGCCTGAGAACGGACGGCACATGGTGCGGTTTGCGTTCTGCAAGCAAATGCACGTGATTGAGGCCGCAGCCGAAGCACTCGCAAAGGGGTTTTCGACATGAGCGTTGTTCGAGTTGCTGCAGTGCAGCACGACATTGCGTGGTTCGATCGTGAGGCCAATTACGCCGCACTTGCACCTCGGATCAGAGCAGCAGCCGCCGGGGGCGCGCGCATTGTTCTCCTCACCGAGACTTTCTCGACTGGGTTTTCGTTTGCCGACCCAGCGATTGCTGAACCAGAAGGTGGACCCTCGAGCCAGTTTCTCGTCGATCAGGCAGCAGCGAATGACGTGTGGGTCGGAGGCACGTGTGCCGAACTTGCGCCGGACGCGCCAGACGATGATCAGCGCGTCAGCAATGTGTTCGTTCTCGCCGGCCCAGACGGCACCGTGCACCGCTACCGCAAGATTCACCCATTCTCACATAGCGGCGAAGATGAATATGTCCGCGCTGGGAACGAGCACATCACCGTGACGATCGACGGCGTCAGGTGCAGCCTTTTCATTTGCTACGACTTGCGTTTCGCTGACGAATTCTGGGCCGTCGCCCACGACACCGATGCGTACCTTCTGATCGCAAACTGGCCCGCAAAGCGCCGCCACCATTGGCAAACGCTGGCCCGGGCCAGAGCGATCGAGAACCAGGCGTACTTCGTAGCGGTCAATCGAGTCGGACGTGACGGAGCACTCGATGCCGACGGCAAACGCACCGGGCCACTCGACCACTCCGGTGACAGCGCAGTCTTTGACCCGATGGGTGAAATCTTGGTCAGCGCATCCGGTGCGGAGACAACTATTTTCGCTGACATCGACACGGACGTGGTCGCAGCCACGCGCCAGCACTTTCAGTTCCTCCAAGACCGCCGTTAAACACGGCAGTGCCACGATTGAAACTCAACTGGTTCCGTCTATTGGGCAGGCTTGTGCATCAGGCTGACTTCAATGCCTTTCGACATTTGGCGGCCCACCTCGACGTAGCCGTGTTTGCGGTGGAATGCGAGTGACGGTTCGTTCGGCGGGTCGACATTGACTTCGAGCGTCAACCCAAGCGCTTGCCCAGCAAGTCGCCGGTCGACTTCGTTGTAGAGCGCTGAGCCAAGACCTTGGCCCTGCGCAGCTGCATCGAACGCAACCCGGTCGAGATAAAGCACGTCGTCGTAGCGCTCCATAAACCAGACGTAGTTCACCGAGTCGTAACTCGAACCTTTAGCAAGCACGACGCAGAACCCTGCAACAACACCATCGACATCGACGACCAACGAAAAAGCACTCTCTTCGACGAGAAACCGCAGCCGGTCCATGTCGACTGGCCCGACCTCGGGCACGTTGGCCTCGTTGATCTCAAGCACTCGCTCAAGGTCCGTTGCGGTCATGTCCCGAATCATCACTCGGGCACCGTAACCATTCCGCGATCCATCACCTGCGTTGGGATTCCTGTGGACCAGTTCACAGAAATCCCCACTCAAAGAAAAATGACGTGTTCGCCAGCGATGAGGCCGGGCGAGACGAGGCCGTCGTCGAGTCGTATCCTGAAAGGATGCTGTTCCGCAAGACCGCCACGATGATCGCCCGCGACGAGGCACTGCCTGGGCGCGAAGAACCCATGCCTGTGCCTGAAAAGCACTTCGTCAATGGCAATCCGCTCCAAGGGCCATGGCCAAAGGAAATGGAAATCGCAGTTGTCGGCATGGGCTGCTTTTGGGGAGCCGAACGTCTCTTCTGGCAACTTGACGGCGTGTACTCGACTTTTGTCGGCTACGCCGGCGGCTTCACCCCCAACTGCACCTACGAGGAAAACTGCACGGGCCGCACCGGCCACGCCGAAGCAGTCGGCATTGTGTTCGACCCATCGATGATCTCCTACGAGCGGATCATGCAGGTGTTCTGGGAAGAGCACGACCCCACCCAGGAGATGCGTCAGGGCAACGACATCGGCAGCCAATACCGCACAGGCGTGTGGGCCACTCAAGCAAGCCAACTTCCGATCGTCGAAGCCACTCAGTCTCGGGTCCAGGCCGGACTCGATTCCATGGGCAAAGGAGAGATCACCACCGAGGTTGGCTCTATCGACTTCGACGCAGACTTCTATTATGCGGAGCCGTACCACCAGCAGTACCTTGCGAAAAATCCCAACGGATACTGCGGGATTAAGGGCACCGGCGTCAGTTGCCCGATCGGAACTGGTGCCTGACTAACGAACCCACGTTCCGTGCGGGAGAGCCGACCTGACCATCTGATCTCTCGACCGGTCGGCTACCAGCCGGTTGCTGTGATGTCGTCGCCATCGGCGTCAAGTGCTCGACCAACCCACCGGATCGCTCCCGGTGTGGCCGACAGTCGAGCAATCACACTCTGCATCGGGGTGCCATCGAAGTCATCGTCGACTACTTCGATGGCACCCCGATTCGCAAAGTGGGGATCGACTGCAATGTCGGCCATGTCAAGCACCGGCCCAATCGCAGCGTCGGCGGCGGTAAACGCCTCAATGACGTCGCTGCGCGGACGAGCAGCACACCAAGCGGTCATGATCTGCTCGAGTTCTTCTCGATGTTCGGTCCGCCCAGCAAAGTCGACGAAACGCGGATCATCACCAACACCAAGCAAATGCATCACACGAGCCGCGATCGAGTCGCTGCTCGTCGAGGCGGCAACCCACAGGTCGTCACTGCATCGATAGGTGCCACGCGGGACGGTGTAAGGCAGTCCGGCACCGAGGCGGCGCTGCTGCTCACCGGTCACACCGAACAGCGAAACAAGGGGACCCATCATGTGGAACATCGTTTCGAGCAGGTTGGCGTCGACGACCTGGCCCACGCCTGAGTGGAGTGCCACCATCGTGGCAAACGCCGCAGCTAGTCCAGTGACTTCGTCGGTCAGCGCAATCGGAGGCGGGAGCGGCTGGCCATCTGGGCTGCCACTGAGCGCCACAAGGCCCGACATCGCTTCCGCGATCGTCGCGAACCCGGCCCGGGATGCATACGGGCCGTCCTGGCCGAACCCAGAGATCCGTGTAATGACCAGCTTTGGATTACGGGCGAGAAGGACCTCGGGGCCGAGTCCGAGTCGCTCGAGTGTTCCTGGCCGTGAATTCTCTACCAACACGTCTGCCTCATCGAGCAAGCTCAGCAACGTTGCAATGTCGTCAGCGTCTTTGATGTCGAGCACCACGGTCCGCTTGTTGCGGTTGACGAGCTTCCACCACAGCCCTTCGCCATCGCGGGGGTCGCGCCACGCCATGTTGCGCAGACTGTCGCCGTCGGGGCGTTCAACCTTGATGACATCGGCGCCAAAGTCAGCGAGGTAACGCGCGCAGTTCGGTCCGGCCAGAACGGTCGACATATCGACGACACGTAGGTCAGCGAGCGGGCCGCTGTGTGCTTGATTTGGCGGGCCTGGCATCGTGTCGCTCATCGATTCCAACCCGCAATCAAATCGCACGCTGTTGCAAGGTCATCGCCGACACCGGCGTAGGAAAAACGCACGTACTCGTGTCCTCGCGCTAGGTCGAAGTCGATGCCTGGTGTGCAGGCAACTCCGAGCTCGTTGAGCCATCGTTCGCAGAGTTCCATCGAGGTGAGATCCACCGCTGTCGTGTACTGAGGGATGTGGGCGTACACATAGAACGCCCCGTCGGCAGGCGCAATGTCGGTGATGCCAGCTGTAGCTAAGCCGTCGATCATCACGTGGCGATTCGCCCGGTACTGATCGACATGGCCGTCGAGCTCATCGCTGGCGTCGAGAGCCGCCAACGCAGCGACTTGTGAGACATGTGGTGCGCAGATGTACAGGTTCTGTTGGAGCCGTTCAACGACGTCAATCAGATGATCGGGGACCACCACCCAACCGACACGCCACCCGGTCATCGAGAAGTACTTCGAGAAGCTGTTCACCACTATCGCGTCTGGCGAATGGCTCAAAACCTGCGGGGCAGGGGTTGACTCGACGATGCCATGGTAAATCTCGTCGGCGACGAGGGCGATGTCGTTGGCACTGCAGTGTGTGGCGATTGCACCGAGGGTTTCATCGGACATCACGGTGCCTGTTGGGTTCGACGGTGAGGCAATGACGAGGCCATCGAGTTGCCCTACTTCTTGCAAATGCTGCGGTGTCGGCGCCCACCGGCTGTCCGGCCCGACAGGGATCGGTACTGCATCGATGCCGAGCGCAACTAGCGCGTTGCGGTAGCACGGATACCCGGGCTCGACGACGCCGACTCGCTGACCGGGTTCGAACAAAGTCAGGAAAGCCAACGTGAAACCGGCAGAGGCGCCAGCCACGATGATGATCCGACGCGGATCGACAGGTTCGGCGTACCGTTTGCTGATCCCGCTGCGGAGTCGATGAAGCCCGGCTGCGCTGGTGTAGCCGAGCGGCATGTCGAGCGCTTCGATCACCGCAGCGTGGGCGACGCCGGGGAGCCCGGTGGCAGGTTGGCCGACCTCGAGATGGAAGACGCGTTGCCCTTGAGCTTCACGCACCGTCGCCGCTTGGCTCATCGCCATCGCATGGAACGGTGGAACGGATGCCGCGCGAACGGCTGCCTCGATCACGCAGGGCAGTGTGTCACTTCCCGTCGTGCGTTGGTTGATCGGTCGAAATTTAGCTCGGCGTGACGAGCTCCCCAGCTTGTAGTTGATGGGCATATCGGCCGTTCGATGCGAGCAACTCGTCGTGGGTCCCAATTTCGGCAATTCGGCCGTCTTCGACAAAGGCAATGCGGTCCGCACTGCGGATCGTTGACAAGCGATGAGCAATCACCAGTGCAGTCCGACCCTCCATGGCGTGCTCAAGCGCAGACTGAATATGTGCCTCATTGTCGTTGTCGAGATGGCTAGTTGCTTCGTCAAGGATGATGATCGCCGGGTTCTTCAACAGCAGCCGAGCGATGGCCAGGCGTTGCTTCTCGCCGCCGCTGAGTCGGTAACCGCGCTCACCGACCACAGTGTCGTAGCCGTCCGGCAACGCGACGATCGTGTCATGAATCCGCGCTGCTTTGGCTGCTTCGATCACGTCAGCCTCTGATGCTGATTGATCGCCGTAGCGGAGATTGTCTCCGATTGACTCGTGGAAAAGATGTGGATCCTGGGCGACGACGCCGATCGAAGCGCGAAGCGAATCGAGTGTGAGGTCGCGCACGTCATGCCCGTCGACGCGCACGGCACCCGACGTGACGTCGTAAAGGCGCGGGAGGAGCGAGATAGTTGTCGACTTGCCGGCGCCCGATGCGCCGACCAGTGCAACAGTTTCACCAGGCGTGACTAAAAGCGAGAGCCGCTGGAGTACGTCAACGTCAGGGTCGGTGCCGGTACCGAGCCCGGCGTTCTGTTCCATTGATGCGATAGCTGAGTCCGCAGCTGGTGGATATCGGAATGTGACATTTTCGAATTCGACCTCCCCACATGGTGAAATCAGGTCGAACGCTCCAGGTTTTTCAGCGATTGCCTCTGGGGCATCAAGAACTTCGAAGACTCGCTCAAAACTGACCATCGAAGTCATCAAATCAACTCTGGCATTCGTGAGCCCGGTCAGCGGTTGATAGACCCGGCTCACGAGAGCGGCGAGCGCTACGAGCGTGCCAGTCGAGATCTGACCGTCGACGACCATCAACGCCCCGATGCCATAGATAGCAGCAGTGCCGATCGCGCCAACCAAGCCGAGAGCAACGAAGAACACCCGGCCATAGAGCGCCGATTGGATACCGGTGTCGCGGACGCCTCGGGCCTGGGATTCGAATGCATCGCGCTCACGACGACCTGATCCGAAGAGCTTGACGAGCATGGCGCCAGAAACGTTGAAGCGTTCGGTCATCTGCGTGTTCATGGCGGCGTTGTGGCCCATTTGTTCTCGCGAGATCCCTTGCAAGCGTGCGCCGACGCGGCGGGCGGGAATGATGAACACCGGCAGGACGATCAAGGTGAGCAACGTCAGGCGCCACTCGAGAGCGATCATGGCGGCCAGGGTCGTAGTCAGCACAATCACGTTGCTCACCACGCTGCCGAGGGTGCTGGTGACCGCGGACTGCGCACCCACGACATCGCTGCTCAGTCGAGATGTGATTGACCCGGTCGGGGTTCGAGTAAAGAATGCGATCGGCATTCTTTGAACTTTGGCGAAGAGTGCACGTCGGAGGTCGTAGATGAGACCTTCACCGACGCGGGAACTGCACCACCGCTGGAAGATCGCAAGGCCCGCGTCAGCGAGAGCTGCAGCGACCGCAATCCCGGCCAGGACCTTGATGGCGTCGCGGTCCGAGTTAGGGATCGACGAGTCGATGATCTCCCTGACAACAAAAGGCGGTACGAGTGCAAGTAAAGCGGCAGCGAGAATCGCAAACAAAAAGAGCGTGATCATCCGGCGGTACGGGCGGGCGAACTGCCACACCCGGGCATAGGTGCCGTCGGCGAGCTTGATCCCGTCGAGCGCATCTTTGTCACCAGGCATCATGTGGTATGGGGACATTCGCATGGACGTAACGCTACGACGTCTCCGGCCGTACGCTGCATGGCGATGCGTCGAGTTGTTCCTGCGGTGATTGGATGTTCGCTCCTCGTTGCGGCCTGCACGGCCTCTGATGCTGCGAACGCACCGAAGACTCGTGAGATCACATCAATCCCAACAACGACCGAGATGCCCTCGACAACTGCAAAAGCGGGCGACACGTTGCCTCCCAGCACATTGTCGCCTGAACCGCTTGACTACGAGATTGTCTGGGAAGACACGGCAGGGCGCGTTGACACTGGCCGCCTAACGGTGCCGCTCGACTACGCCGACCCGCAGGGCGAGACAATCGACCTCTACGTCGCGCGCCGCAGAGCTGATGGCGACCGTGTCGGGATCATGTTGGTGAACAACGGTGGGCCTGGGTCACCTGCCAGCTCGATGGCACTCAACGCAACCGCCTGGTTCGAACCTGCTTTGACGAAACGATTCGATGTCGTTGCCTGGGACCCGCGCGGCACGGGGATCAGCGGAGGAGCGGTCGACTGCGTTGACGACGACGAATATGACCGTTTCTACGCCACTGGTGACATCACTCCCGATGACAGCGACGAGAGGAACGAATTGATCGACCTTGCGGAGGAATTCGCGCAGCGCTGTATCGATCGAGTGGGTCAGCCGTTGCAGTACATCGGCACGAACAACTCAGCTCGCGATATGGATGCCATCCGCCAAGCTTTGGGTGAGCAACAGGCGTCGTATTTCGGGTTCAGCTACGGCAGCGAGCTCGGAGCCGTGTGGGCCACGATGTATCCGACTACGGTGCGCGCTGCAGTCTTCGACGGCGCGTCTGATCCGAACGCAGACAGCATCGAGGCGACCCGGCAGCAGTGGGTTGGTTTCGAAGCTGCGTTGAACAGGTTTCTTGCTGAGTGCAGCGCAGAGAGTTCATGCGCGTTTCACAATGACGGCGACGCCGAAGGTGCCTTCGACCAGCTGTTCGCCACGTTGGATGAGTCTCCGCTCGCAGGACCGGAAGGCCGCGCTGACATCAGCTTGGGTGTCGCCGTGACTGGCGTAGTGCGCGCAATGTACTCCGATCAGTTCTGGCCGACGCTTGAGCGAGCCCTCGACGATGCTGCGAACGGTAACGGCGACGGCTTGCTGGCCTTGCAAGACGGCTACTACCAACGTCGCGCTGATGGCAGTTACAGCAACCTGCTCGAGTCGTTTCAGGCCATCTCGTGTGCGGACGACCCTGACCGCTCAACGGTCGAAGAGGCCGACGCTGACGCCGAACAACTCATCGGAGTGGCACCGCGGCTCTTCCCGTACTCCACTGGTTCCTACTCGTGTTCGTTCTTTCCCGAGTCAATTGATCCACGCATTGAAATCACTGGTATTGGTGCTGGTCCGATTGTCGTTGTTGGGACGACTGGTGATCCGAGTACGCCACTTGACAGCAGCCGCAAGATGGCTGCTGCACTTGAAGACGGTCGCCTCGTAGTGGTCGTGGCGAATCAGCACACCGGCTATGGCGTGAACGGCTGCATCGACGATGTGATCCACGACTATTTGGTGCAACTCGAAGCGCCTGAGAACGAAACGGTCTGCAGGTGACTTGAAAACGAACGACACCCTCGGGGCAAAGCCCGAGGGTGTCGTTGCTGGCGGAAGGCGTGGGATTCGAACCCACGGAAGCCTGAAAGACTTCAACGGCTTTCGAGGCCGTCCCATTCGTCCGCTCTGGCAGCCTTCCGAGTTCAACGCTAGCGTGAAATTTGACGTCCTGGCAGCTCACAAAGCCCGGCGACGAGCTGGCGGTGGTCAAGAGACGATGAGTGCGCGATCTTGCAACAGCTCGGCTGCCTTGGACTCAGCGCATTGCGTAGACGCAGTCAAGATAAGAAATGAAGACGGTGTCGCAGAGTTGAATCAGCAGATTCCAACGATGCTGGCCCTTGCTAACGTCGTCAGTGACGTGAGGCGTAGTGCCGACTGCCGCGGCCTGTCATCACGTCAGGAACGACGGGCACGAAAAAATTCGCGGAGCAGTTCGCCGCAGCGTTCAGCCTCGATGCCTGCCACGATGTCGACGCGATGGTTAAGAACCGTGCCGTCGAGCAGGTGGAAGTGGCTGTTGGCTGCACCGGCTTTCGGATCGGTCGCCCCGTAGACCACACGTTTAAGACGAGCGTTAACCATTGCGCCCGCGCACATCGGGCAGGGCTCGAGCGTCACGTACAGCGTGCACTCGTGGAGGCGCCAGGAATCGACCTGTGTTGCAGCGTCCTGCATCGCAAGTACCTCGGCGTGAGCGACAGGGTCTCCGGTTAGTTCACGCTCATTGTGCCGTGCCGCAATCACCTGCCCTTGGTGGACAACGACGGCGCCGACGGGCACGTCGTCGTGACGCTGCGCCGCCATGGCCTGTTCGATGGCGAGGAGCATCCACACATCATGTGGTTCACACGATCCATCTGTGGAGATGGCATCGGTGTCGCCGGACGGTGCTGACATGACGGAATCCTAGAAGAAAGGTTGCTATCTAGATGAGGTAGGTACCTATCGGATAGTCCCAACGAGATCTGAGTTGAATTAGCTGCAATGGATCTCGAAGCTGGGTCGACCCTGCGCACGTTGGACACTGACAGCATCGAGCGGTCGAGCAACGTTTTGAGTCGCTTCACATCTTCATCAGGCCCGTTCTCGCGCCCCTACCCGTGGCTTGGGACTGGGGTGGCCCTAATTGCACATCGACTTGAGCTCGACTGGGCCGATCAAGTCCTGACTGGCAGGGTCAGCCGCGCAAGATGAAGATTTTGCCCTCGTTAATCGGTCGCGTGTTCGGATGCTTTATTTAGTGCTTCGTGAGAACCGAGTTTCCACTTGCTGCGGCCGTGCAACGAATGCGCTCAGATCGGGGTGATGTCGCCGGGTTTCCAGCTGTTGTCGAAGTAGCCGTCAGTTGGGCCGTAGAGCCGAAAAATTGAGAACCAGCCCTTGCCTGGGATCGTTCGGATCCAGTTCGACGCCTTGTCGGTGGGTTGCTCGGGACCGAAAGTGATGGTGGTCGAACCATCGTCATTCGTATCGAGTTCGGCAAAGCTGTTGAGGCTGGGCGCAGCTTGACCGTTAGCCAGCATCGACCGGGTCCACACGTCGTAAACGACAACTGACCAAAAGTTGGCCATCGGGACTTCCGGTGGGATGGTGAACTCGTATGTGCGGGCGCCGTCGAGCCACTGCCCATCACCGTCGTTGTAGGTCCACATGTACGCCGAGCCCTTGCCGGGCGGCGGGGTCACCATGGCCATCGAGGAACCCGTAGCAAACCAGCCCATCAGGCTCAGGCCTGACAAGATGGTGTGACCGTCTTGCTCGTAGAGGGGGTATCCCGTGTTGCCGATTTCGATCCACTGGCGGTCTTCGTAGCGTTGGAGCGGGAGTCGGCTTCGGTAGCTCGTAGCAAGCGCCATCGCCGAGCCGACCTTTGCAGATTCGCTGAGGATGCGTTGCATGCGGTCGTCGGGTGAGAACGGTTGTCCGTGAGCAATGCCGATGGAAGCGAGCATTCCTGCCGTCTCGGCGTCGATCGCCTCAGGGTGTTCTTCATTCACGAGAGCGGCGAGGTCTTCAAAGAAACGGAAATCAATCGGGTGAATCGTGTCAAGGTCCTGGTCTGAGCCGTTGATGAACTCGGTCTCACGAGGATTGTTCATTTCTGCCAACGGGTAGATGCGGGTCTGGCGTTGCAGCGCTACTGCGTCGGTTGACGAGCCATCAGGCGTTCGCATACCGCGGAGCAGAAGCCATAGCCCGTAGGTCTCTGATGGGCAGATGTGGAACCCATACGGTGGGATTTCGCCGTCATAACCGGGCGGCAAGAACAAGAATCGGCCGCCTCGACCTTGGTCGGGCCCAGCAGCACCGATATTTACTGTCTCGCGCATCCACATGTCGTTGACGAGCCCCAAGATCCCTGGGGCCACCTCGACCACAGTTGGGCCGTCGACTTTCAAGTCGAGATACGTGATGCCGTAAACGGTTTCGGAGTTCGGCGTAAGCAACAGCGACCGAGCATCGAACTGGCCTTCCCACACAACCAGTTGACTTGCTGACGTGACACCCAAATCTCGACGCAGTCCCTCACGGAACGAGTACATCGACGACGCCATGATGTTTCGCAGGAACGCCTGGCAGCCCCGCTGGAAATCGAGCTGGTCGAACAACTTGTCTATCGTTGCGTCGGTCGGGTACTCGTTTTTGTACTCAAGATCACCGATGAACTCTGAGGTCACCACAGGCGGCGGTGGATTTGGCGCTGTCGTGCGAACAACATCGGTTGGTCCAGTCGGTTCGAATGTCATCGGGCAGTCCTTCGTTTTAGGTCGTCGTAACAAGGTGAATGTATCTTCTGGCCGCAAGCCCAGCTACAGAACGCCTAGGTTTGCCTAGGCCTGTACGTATGATTCGTCATCATCGTTTTGGCGGTGTTCGGTGCATCTGTGCGAGGCGCCTTCGTAAGGAAGCCCCGATCCCCGCCTTGACTTCGGCCCAAATTGACCGCCGTCAACGGCGGCGCCGGAGACTCGATTGATGAATTCCTGCTCGAAGCTCTGATGCGCTACGCAGACTCCGCGGCCGCTTTCAGGGCCTCGAGTGTCTGTTCCATTCCAGCCCTGTTGTGAGTTTCACGGTCACTCACTCCCGATACCAGCGCGGTGAGTGGTTTGAACCAACCTGGCCGTTGGTCCGTCCAGGACTCAGTGACGTGACAGCCGCCGTCGGTTGGCTCGAAGTCATAGGACCACTCGGAGTCCGGGATACCCATCACCGTTATTCGGAACGTCAACTTGCGACCGGGCTCGACATCGCTGATGGTGGCGATGGTTTTCCAGCGGCGTTTGCCCTGACGATTTGACCCGCGGAACTTGACGCCCTCCTTTGGGCCATCGGCGCCCTTGAGCCACACTCCTCCCTCGTTTTCTGGGGACCACTCGCCCATCCGGGGCAGATCCGAGACCATTTTCCAGACTTGCTCGGCCGAGGCGTTGATCTCGCATGTCGCAGTTACGTTGTCGCTCATTTTGTTTGGCTCCTCTTAATGGTGCTTCCCGATGCGTCTAGTGACGCCCGGGCTCAGTCTGCTGTTTTCAACGCCTCTACCCACTGTGGCCGATTGAGAGTTCTGGCAGCATTTCCCATGGACCATAGATGCTCTGAAGAACCAATGTTTTCCCTCGAGCAGTTGGGACTAGTTCGTCTCACCTGCCCTGAGTGATGAGTTTCTATTTCTGCTCTTCGGCTGCCTTGGTGATGCGCTCGAAATCGCCTGGACGCCAGGTCTTGTCGAACCAGCTTTCAAGCGGCCCATACAGGCGGATCAGCGAGAACCATGACTTGCCTGGCACCGACTGGATCCAGTTGTTGCCACCATCAGCGGGCGCCTCGGGACCGAAGTAAAGATCAATTGAGCCGTCGTCGTTGTACTGCAGTTGGTCGCGGGCGTTGTTCAGGCTCGGGTACCTCTGACCGGTTTGCAGTTCGGACCGGGTCTGTGGGTCGTAGATGACGATCGACCAGAAGTCTTTAGCCGGGATCCCGGCCGGCAGATGCAACCGGTAGTTGACGCTGCCGTCGAGGGGTTCACCGTCAGCGTCTGTCATCGCTGCTGCGTATTGCGAGCCGACACCGACCATTTTTAAAGCCATCGCTGGGGTGTTGACCGTTGCGAAGTAGAAGAACAGTGTTCGAGCATCGAGGTTCCTACCGCCTTCGCCATCTCGGCGAAGCCAGCGATAGTCCCCGCCGACAAATGCGGTGATCCACTTGCGGTCTTCATAGATCAGCGCCTCAGGGTCTCGAGGTCGGAAGTCGATAGCGCGAGCGGTGCCATTCGCAACAGCGGCCGCCTCACTCAAGATTTCCTGCATACGGTCGTCAGGAGCGAATGGCTTGCCTTTCTCGATCCCGATCGCAGCAAGCAGACCACGAGTTTCGTGGTCAATCACTCCGATTGGCTCTCGTTGGATCACCTCGTTGATTTCGCTGAAGAACGTGGCGTCATTCGAGTGGATCGTGTTGAACTCCTTGCCCGACAACGAGATGAATCCCATCTCGGGTGGGTTGTCCGCATCAGCGAGCGGGTACGCCTTCAGGCCGTTGCGGAACATCTCAGTTGCAGCATCGGGTTTTCCATCGACAAGAAAGCCGCGAAGGACTAGGAAGTTGGCCTCGCTTGGGGTTCGAGCCACGAATACATCGTCGGGCACGACGGTCGTGTCGTCATCGTCGCGCAGAATCACGTAACGGCCGCCCGCACCCCGGTCAGGCCCCGGCGCGCCCATGTCAACAACGAATCGGAACCATGCGTCGTTGACCGTGCCAGGTCCGCAGCCCGGAGGGATCTCGACAACAGTTGGACCATCCCGGTGGAGATCCATCAGCACGACGGTGTACACCGTGTCGGTGTTGCCTGTCAGGAACAGAGCATTTGAATCAAGCAGATCATCGGCAATCAGAGCCTTGTTGCACGCATCGAGACCCAACGACTCAAGCCCAACGATCATTGCCTGCATTGAGGCTGCCGGCACGCAGTTCAAGAAAGCCTCAACACCGCGCATGAAGTCAAGGTGATCCCAGAGCATTGAGCTGGTCTCGCGGGTGGGGACACCATCAACAAACTCAAGTCGGCCGACGCGGGTGTCGACAATGTCAGGTGTCGTGATCGATGTTGGGATCGGTGTGTTGTAACCCTGAGGAATCGCGGTAGTCATGAGCAAAATTTAGTCGACGAATCGGCAAAATTAAGATCGGCTCCCAATGAAGCTGGGTCCTTCGTCATCCCATTCATCTCGCGACTCGGCCGCAGATCGGCGAGTTCTCGGCAACATCATCGAGTTCGTGGCGGAAATCTGGCTGACTGATCGACGCAAGAGCGCGAGTTCGTTCGCGAACGGTCAATAACTTGAGCTGTACGACGCCGTGTTGGGAAAAGACAACGCTCCTAATACATCGCTGCGGGTGGTGGCCGACTGTTGGGAATTCTCATTCGACTGATTCAGATAGTGAGAGCGGGATGCTTTGTGTGGATAACAGCCCTGCCGATCTCGAGCGGGCGGAGCGTCCTCAACAGGATGGGATCACGCGCTGTCAAATTGGCTGGTAGAGCTGTTCAGGCCTGTCTGGAGCCGAGCACAGCGTCGACAGACGATTCGAAGCCGTCGCGAACGACCGCAAGACGGATCGTGTCCCCAGGGTCACGGCCAGCGATCGCGTCGCCGACGTTCTCGGGCGTCTCGACCGTGTCGCCATCGATTGCCGTGATGACATCTCCGACGCGGAGTCCAGCTACGTCGGCCGCCGAGCCGACGGTCACGTCGAGCACCACTGCTCCGCGCAGGTCGCCCGTCTCCTCGATGCCGAGCTGGGCTGCGGTCTGGGGCGTGAGCGTGACGGAGCTAATTCCGAGGAATGCCTGGAGCACAGGTTCGCCGGACGACAGCGTGTCAAAAATCGGTCGCGCCGAGTCTGCAGCGATTGCGAAACCGACGTTCTGCGCCTGGAGCGAGCCCGCTGAATTGATCCCTACGACCTTGCCATCGAGATCGAAGAGCGGGCCACCAGAGTTCCCTGGGTTGATTGCTGCATCGGTCTGGATGAGGTCGGTTAAGCGGTTCCCATCATTGGTTCGGATTGAGCGGCCGAGAGCTGACACGATTCCTTCGGTGGCCGTCGCCGAGCCCTCGAAGCCGAGCGAGTTGCCGATGGCAACCACGCGTTCGCCCACTTTCAGATCGTCAGATAGGCCGAACTCGACGGGCGTTAGGTCGCTGCGATCCACCTGAATTACGGCGAGGTCTTCCGACTTTGCTGAACCGAGCACGGTCGCGGTCGCCATGGCGCCGTCAGAGAACTCGACTTCGACGGTCGCTGCGTCGCCGATCACGTGTGCATTGGTTGCGATGCGACCGTCAGCTGAGATGACGAAGCCGGTCCCTGTCCCACTACCGGCCGAGGTGATCGCGTCGATGCGTACGACACTCGGCCGCACCCTTTCAACCAGAGTGGAGATGTCAACCGGACTCGTTGCAACCGGGCTGTCGATCGACGCCAGCTGGACGTCCGGCGTTGCAACGGTGATGACGGCCTCTGGTGCGGAGGCGCGGCCGGCGACCGCGCCGCCTGCCGTGCCTCCGGCGACGGCGACTAGCGCAAGGACTATGGAGCTTGTTCGGCTGAGCCGCCCCTTCGCTGGCGGCCGCGACTCGGGTACGGGTGTTGGACCGGCAGGTGGCTGCCATGTCGGTGAGGTGCCGGTCGGGGAGTACAGCGAGCCTGTTGGACCGTTGAACGGGGAGCTCGGTGGAGTTGAGTCGTACATGTCGATGTCCTTTTGGGTGCGTTCTGAGTGATTGCGTACGATCCTGCTGGGCGGTGCTGAACGGTTCCTGAATCAAGCTGAACGCACCTTCAGGAAGCTTGGCGGGAATCGAACCGGCGTTCCGTCGCTCCTGGCACACTGTCGTCATGAGGCTGTTGGTCGTCGAGGATGAGGTGAAGCTGGCTCGTTCTCTGCAGGCCGGGCTGACTGCCGACGGGTTCTCGGTTGACGTGGTCCACGACGGCACCGAAGCGCTCTGGATGACTGACGTCAACTCCTACGACGCCATCGTCCTCGACATCATGGTGCCGGGTACGAACGGCTTCGTGGTCTGCCGCACTCTGCGTGAGCGCGAAGACTGGACACCAATCCTGATGCTCACCGCCAAGGATGGCGATCTCGACGAAGCCGAAGCGCTCGACACCGGAGCCGACGACTACCTCCGTAAACCGTTCTCCCACGTCGTTCTCGTCGCTCGCCTTCGCTCGCTGCTTCGGCGCGGTTCTGACGTTCGCCCAACGGTGCTCAAAGTAGATGACCTTGTGCTCGACCCGGGAGGCCGTACCTGCTATCGGGGCGAGGAGAGGATCACGCTGACCGCACGGGAGTTCTCGGTGCTTGAGTACCTGATGCGCAATGCCGGGGACACCCTTTCCAAGCAGGACATTCTCGACCACGTGTGGGATGTCGACTTCGCCGGCGATGCGAACATCGTCGAGGTTTACGTCGGGCACCTCCGCCGCAAGGTCGACGAACCGTTCGGGCGAACGGCCATCGAGACGGTTCGCAGTGTCGGCTACCGGTTACGCGAAGACCGGCAATGAACTTGTCGTCGTCGGTTCGTGGCCGCACCACCATCTTGGTCACACTGGTCTTTGCGCTCACCTTGATTGTCTCGGGACTGACTCTGTTGGCGGTCCTACGGCGAACCATGTTGGACAACATCGACACGGCATTGGCCCTGCGTGCCGCCGATCTCGGCGCGCTGGTGACGAGTGGCGTCGCACCGCGCAACATCACGATCCCCAACGACGGAACATCTTTCGCACAGATCATCTTGAACGGCGATGTGATTGCATCGAGCACCAACGTGCGCGGTCAACCTCCGGTCGACACACTCACGGATTCGTCTCAGATAACCGTCCGCCAAACATCGGGCGACGAAGAGGTGTTCCGGCTGGTTGTCACCGAACAGAACAGTCCCGCGGGACCGGCCACGATCGCCGTCGGTACCACGCTCGCAGACATGGAACAGACAACCCGGGTTGCTATTTGGACGCTGACGATCACGGGTCTAGCCCTAACAACGCTGGCTGGCGCTGCGACCTGGGTGGTCGTTCGCCGCGCACTCCGACCGGTCGACTCGATGCGAGCTGAGGTTGCCGACATCACCGTGAGTGGTCTTGACCGCCGCGTGTCCCAACCGACAACCGACGACGAGATCCGACTGCTCGCTGACACGTTGAACGACATGCTCGTGCGCCTTGAGTCGGGCACGCGCGCTCAACGAGACTTCGTGAGCGCAGCGTCGCATGAGCTGCGCACCCCTATTGCCGTGATCCGAAACGTGCTCGAAGTCGCGCAGTCCACGGATGCTCCTAATTGGCGCGAGATCGCCGACAGCGTGTTGGAAGAGGACGTCAGAATGGAGCGTCTCGTCGACGATCTGCTGCTGATCGCACGGACGGACGCGGGTGTGTCGAGAAGTGAGCATTGGACCGCAGTCGATCTCGACGACATTGTGTTCGAAGAGGCCCGTCGGGTGCCATCACCCATCCAGATCGACGTCTCTCGGGTCTCGGCGGGTCAGGTGAACGGTGATGTTGAGCAGCTGCGCCGAGTGGTTCGCAACCTGCTTGACAACGCGTTGCGCCACGCTACGCAGGCAATCGAAGTCAACCTCAGCAGCGTCGGCGGACGAGTCAGCGTTGCAGTCGACGATGATGGACCCGGGGTGGCGCCCGAGGATCGCACGCGGATCTTCGAACGATTTGTGCGCCTTGACGAGTCAAGGACACGGTCCGACGGAGGTACCGGACTCGGACTCGCGATTGTCACCGAGTTGGTGGACGCGCTCGGCGGCGATGTCTACGTAGAGTCCAGCGAGCGCCTCGGTGGGGCCCGGTTCGTCTTCACGTTGCCGGACGCCCGAGCTTGAATGGTTTGTTTGGTGCCTAACTGTTCGGAGTTTTGTTTGGCAACAAAGTTTTCGGTAACCAACGAGGCATAGTTTGAGACGCGTTGTCTGAGCTGAGCACTGATCGCCGCCGAAACTTTAATTGCGGCTTGCGGAAAGATACAACGGCTGAGTCAGCGGGTCGCAACAACCTGCACTGGTGCGATCAGCCCTGTCCTCAACGCAGCGCCAACGTTGGCGAACATCGTTGCGAAGTCAGGCCCCATCACCGTTGCTAGCGACACCGGCGATGGGATTTCAGAGCGCGCCGACGCCGCAGCGTCAAGCGCGAGACGTGTTTGATCGACTGGCTCGGTGACGTTGAAACCGGCAGCTGATAACGCGTCGACGTAACCGGACTCCGGCTCAAGGAATGCACTGTCGGGTCCGGACGCGAACGGCATCGGATAGGTAATTTCAGCGGGATCGCCGGTCAACATTATGTCGTATACGACCAAACGACTTCCAGGTGCGAGCAGTCCGTGGACCCCGCAAAAGAATGCTTTCTTGTCAGCAATGTTCATCCCAACGTGAATGAGCGTTGCCGCATCGAAGGGACCGTCGAGGTTGAGTTGTGTTGCGTCGCCCTCCACGAATGCGGTGCTGTGACTCATCGCGAGTCGGGCAGACAGAGCTGTAGCGGCGGCAACGAACGACGGTGTGAGATCGACGCCGGTGACATGCGCGCCAGTGGTTGATGCAATCCGACGGGCCGGCCCGCCGAGGCCACTGCCGATGTCGAGCACTCGATGAGTTGCATCGACTTTCAACGCGTCGATGATCGCCGACGTTGCTGCTGCGCCACCTAAATGAAACTCATCAGCCGGTGCAAGATCCTCGATGGTCAGCGTCGTAGGGTCGCCCAACCCGCTAAGGATTGCCTCAACAAGATCGTCGACTTGTCCGTAGTGCTTGTTGTGAGTGCTGTCATTCACCATCTGGTAGCTCTATCAGCCGCGGTCGACATTTGCTCAAATGAAATGGTGACGGTACTGGAGCAGCGCATCGGGTTGATCCGTTTTTCTTCTAACAGTTCGAGGTTTTTCTTCTAAGACCCCAGAAGCAGCATCATCGCTGCTGCGAATGAAGAGAGTCTTGGTTTCGCCCTGCGGCGCGTCTACCCTCGGCGTCTCGTCTGCGCTGAGGCGCCAAATAAGTTAGGTTTCAATATGGTTCGCGTGGCATTCATCGGAGCTGGCAGCACGGTTTTCACCCGAAATTTGATTGGGGACTTGACAGCGTTTCCCGAACTCCAGGGCCGATTGAGCTTCTCGTTGCATGACATTGATGAGGAGCGACTCCGGACGTCAGAGATCGTTGCAAACCGGATCGGAGAGGGTCTTGATGCACCGATGACGGTCGATGCCACCACCGACCGTCGGCGAGCCCTCGATGGCGCAGATTATGTGATCACAATGTTCCAGGTTGGTGGCTACCGGCCCTCCACTGTGATCGATTTTGAGATTCCCGAGCGGTACGGGCTGCAGCAGACAATCGCCGACACGCTCGGTATTGGCGGCATCATGCGGGGACTCCGCACCGTCCCGGAGTTAGTTGAGGTTTCGCGTGACATCAGCGAGCTCGCCGGTGATGCAGTCTTGCTCAATTACGCCAACCCAATGGCCATCAACATGTGGGGGCTAGCTGAACTCGGAAGCCATCCTGGGTTCGGTCTGTGCCACTCGATCCCTTTGACCGCAGAGGACCTTGCGCATGATCTCGGATTGCCCGTCTCTGAGCTGGACTACACCGCAGCTGGGATCAACCACATGGCCTTCTATCTCGAGCTGCGGCACAACGGCCGCGACCTGTATCCCGAGCTCAAGTCAATTCACTCGACTCCCGATGACGCGCCACGGCGAGGCGAGTGGGATCTTCCAGATGCTGTTCGCTACGAGGTGATGCGCCGACTCGGGTACTTCGTCGCAGAGTCAAGCGAGCACTTTGCGGAATACACACCATGGTTCATCAAGCGCGACCGTCCTGATCTCGTAGACGAGTACCGAATCCCCATTCGCGAGTACATCAGACGTTGTGAGGTTCAGAACTCTGAATGGGAAGCGCTTCGCAGTCGCCTGGTCGACGAGCGAGAGGAACTGCATGTCCCCCGAAGTAACGAATTCGCGCCGCAGATCATCCACAGCATCGAAACAAACACTGAACGAGTGGTCTACACCAACGTGCCCAACCGCGGCTACATCGAAAATCTTCCGGATGGCTGCGTTGTGGAGGTCCCGACAAAAGTTGACGGGGCCGGATTGGTGCCGCAACCAGTCGGGCGGTTGCCGCCTCAGCTTGCGGCCATGATCCAGACCAATCTGGGGCCGCAGAGCCTGACTGTCGAGGCATTGAAAACGGGTGAGCGCGCGCACATCTACCACGCTGCGATGCTCGATCCGCACACTGCAGCCGAGCTAGACCTCGGGCAGATCCACGAGATGGTCGACGATCTTCTCGACGCCCACGGAAACTACATCCCGGAGGCCTTGCGCTCCTAGCAATGAGGCCGTGCTGCAGCTACCCCACGAACGCCCGCTGCCGGATAACCCGTGCGACGAGCCCTTGAAGGGGGTTGGCTCTCAGCCAGATGTGATCGACTCTGAGAATCTCAGCGTGTCATTCCGGCTTCAGCTCAGTCTGCTGCAAGCGCGTCAACTGGTAAGCGGCGCGGCTGCGTGCCATCCAAAGCCCGCTCGACTTGTCGCGCGGCAATGATGTCGAAGCTGGCGGAGAGCCGTGTCTCCGGCTTAGAGCGGCACCGTTGCCTACGGCGTCGCTGTGATGTGGCCGGGCACTTGACTGCCCTCGTTCTCGACGAAAGACCGAGGGGCTTGACACCAAGACCGTTAATGTGCTATAGATACATGTGACAGAGGGTCTGACCACGGCTCAAAATCGTGAAACGGGCCGATCATATCATATAAACCTGTTACATAAAGCAGGGTCGGGAATTCCGCTCGTACTAACGCTCCTAACGCGTCAGTGGGAGAACCTGCAAAAACAATCCCTGGGGGGAACCAATGAACAAATCAAGTAAATCACTGCTGGCGGTGCTCGCAGCCTTTAGCTTTGTCGCTGCCGCGTGCGGCAGCGATAATGACTCGTCGAGCTCCGACACTGAGGCACCGGCTGAGACTGAGGCACCGGTTGAAGAGGCCGCCGGCGTGTCGGGAACCCTGAGCATGCTGAGCTGGGACAACGAGGAGCGGATGCAGCCGCTGCTCGATGGCTTTGCGGAGATGTTCCCTGATGTTGAAATCGAGTTTTCGCACGCGCCGCCGGTTGACACCTACCTCCAGCGGCTTACGTTGCTGGCAGGAGCAGACGATCTACCAGACGTCTTCAACGTGACGATCCCGATTACCAAGATGGCGCGAGAAGGCCTTGTGGCGGACCTTTCGGACCTTGATGGTGTGCAGGCGCTCTCGCCGGCGCACAAGGGCGCGTTTGCCTTCGACGGTGGCGTCTACTCCTACTCGCCAACCACGTGGATTGGCGGCATGTTCTACAACAAGGATCTGTTCGAGGACAACGGAGTTGCGTTGCCGACGACCGTTGACGAGTACGTCGCTGTTATCGAAGAGTTTAACTCGCTCGGGCTCCAGGGCTTGGCGCTCGAAGCCGGAAGCCTTGGTTCGATGGCCATGTTCCACTACAACGCCACTGTCCACCAGAGCGACCCCGGCGCACAGTCAGCGATCTACACCGGCGAGGCCACTTTCGCTGAGAACTTCCAGCCATCGCTTGAATGGGTGCAGGAGGAACTGATCGACTCGGGCATCTACAAGGAAGAGTTCCTCGGCTACGGCTACGAGGACAGAATTCAGTGCTTCGCGGTCGACATGACTTGCGCAATGTTTGAAGACGGCTCCTGGGGTTACGGAGGGCTTGCCGAGTACGAGGACCTGAACCTCGGCTGGATGGAGTTCCCGAACGGCGGCAGCCTCGGCGCTGTGTCGCCGGGATGGTCAATGAGCTCCACTCCCGACAACGAAGCTGCAGCGCTTGCGTGGTTCGAGTACCTCTCGTCCGATGAGGGTCTTGCGACCTACCAGGCCATTGGGGACTCCTTCATGGGCGTTGCGATGGAATATGAGGTTTCTGAAGTGATGGCGCCTGCACGCGCTGCCATCGAGGCAGGCAACTTCAACCTCCCGACGATCTTCTGGGGCAACGAAGCTGCACTCGCCTTCGGTGTCTTCTTCCCAGGTATGCAGGAACTCGCGGCGGGGTCTACCACTCCGGCAGAACTCGCGGCTCTCCTGGATGAGACCAACGCCGAGTTGATTCCAAACAACTAGCGACATTCGGCGGCCGGCCTGGTTTCCCTTTTCCAGGCCGGCCGCCGCTGCGTTGTGCCGCCCTCTAGTGGTGAGGCACGGGAGACTGGGTTGATAGTTGGCCGTTACGATCGACGGCCTGAGGAGCGCGGCTTCTGTGCCGTGCTATCTGTTTCGTGCCACTGGAGGCTTCGAGTGAATTCGGATACGGAAAGTCGCCTGCAGGGTCGAGATTTCGGGCGACTAGCGCGGACGCAACCGCCGTATTTGGCTCGATGGAGCCGAAACGTTCCGTTCACGGTTTTTATTCTTCCTGCCCTGATCGTCTACTCGGTAGTGGTAATCCTGCCACTCATCCAGACGTTCCGGTACTCGTTTACCAACTACGACGGTCTGAGTCCCGAGTATGACTTTGTTGGGCTAGAAAATTACCGAAAGACCCTCAGCTCCGAGCAGCTCATTGAACCGTTCATCAGAACATTGGGGTTTTCTTTGGTCGTTCCACTTTTGGTAACGGTCATGGCGATACCCCTTGCGCTGGTCTTGAACGGCCGCTTCAAGACACGCAACTTTCAGCGCGCTTCGTTCTTCTTCCCGGCAGTACTCTCGGCCCTGTTCCTTGGATACTCGTGGACCTTCATTCTTTCCTCATCAAAGTACGGCATGATTAATGCCCTTCTCGAGAAGTTCGGGTTTGGCCGACAGCTCTTGCTTGCTGATTCAGACCTGGCGATGTGGCTTATCGTCCTCGTCGTTGTTTGGGCGTCGGTCGGATGGCATGCCTGCCTCTACTTGGCCAATCTCCAGACAATTGACCCCGCACTCCTGGAGGCGGCAGATATCGATGGCGCGAGCGCATTCCAAAGGTTCCGCTTCATAACACTTCCGCATTTGACTCCGGCCATGACGGTAAGCGTCGCATTGCTAATTATTGGGAGCTTGAAGGTGTTTGATCTGCCGATAGCGATGACAGAGGGCGGTCCAGGCCGATCAACGATCATGATGACTCAGTCCATCATGATTCAAGGACTTTCTTCGTCTCGAGTTGGGCTTGCGTCGGCGATGTCATTCCTGTTCTTCCTGGTCATTGCTGTGATCACCTTCACGCAAGTGACGCTGATGTCGCGCCAAGGGGATGAGAACTGATGCGCCGCTACACGGCTCGAACGCTCGTTGGCGAAATCACAATGTTGGTGGTGTGCGGTGTCTTTCTGATTCCGATCTACTTCCTCGTTGTCTCATCTTTCAAGACACAGCCAGAGATCCTCAGGTCGCCACTCGGACTACCGGAGTCGATTGACTTCTCGAACTATGGCGAAGCGCTTGAAGGCATCAATTTCTTTCACCACCTCTGGATTTCGGTCTACATCACAACGATCTCGGTCGTTCTTATCGTGGTGTTCGGATCGATGGCTGCGTACACGATTGCCAGGAAAACCAATCGGCTGACAAAGTTCCTTCGCAACTACTTCCTCATTGGGTTCATGGTCCCCATTCAGACGACGATGCTTCCGCTGTTTATCATCATGGGGGATCTCAACCTACTGAACACGAAGAAAGGCTTGATCTTCCTCCACAGCGCCGGAGCTGTGTTTGCGCTCTTTCTCTACACGGGCTTCATACGTGCTATGCCGCGCGACTTGGAGGAGGCCGCAGCGGTTGATGGCGCCGGTCAGTTTCGGATCTTCTGGAAAATCGTGTTCCCTCTCCTCAAACCAGTGACTGCGACGGTTTCCATCTTCAACTTCGTTTGGGTCTGGAACGACTTCATACTTGGCTTCCTTTTCCTGGGCACAACGGATAATGCGACGTTGACAATGCAGGTCTACAACGGGATGGGTCAGTTTGAGAACGATTGGTCCATCATGATTCCGATGCTCATCATCACCGCGCTCCCGATAGTGATCTTCTTCTTGGTCATGCAGAAGCGAATCATCGGCGGACTGGTAGCCGGCTCGCTGAAGGGCTGAGACGAATCATGCAGCAACGGCAGACAACTAGAGCGAACAACAAACAGCGAAGGAACGACGTTGAGTAAGCAATCCATCCCGAGGCCCGAGTATCCCAGGCCGCAGTTCGAACGGTCAGAGTGGCTTTGCTTGAACGGTCGCTGGGAGTTCGAAATCGATCAGGGCGACAGCGGAATACAACGAGGCGTCCACGAGCGGCCTTTGCGCGAAGAAATTCTCGTTCCTTTTTGCCCCGAGTCAGACAAGTCCGGGATAGCAAACTCCGACTATCTCAATGCTGTCTGGTACCGACGCACGGTGCAGATTCCGAAGAGCTGGCGAGACCGAAAGCTCCTTCTTCACTTTCAGGCAGTCGACTACGACACAACCGTCTGGGTTGACGGCGCCGAAGTCGGGCGTCATCGGGGCGGCTTCACGCCTTTCTCGTGTGATCTCGGCCGCCTTGCTGGCCCCGGGGATGACATCACGATCGTGGTTCGGGCGAGAGACGAGGCATGGGGACGGGCCCAGCCCCGAGGGAAACAGGCCAGAGATTTCGCCCCGAACGCATGCAACTACCTCCGCGCTACCGGCATCTGGCAGACCGTTTGGATCGAGCCAGTTCCTGACGTGGCGCTGCGTCGACCCAGAATCACGCCCGACGTCGCAAACGGCGTAATCCGAGTGGAGCAACCAATTTCGAACAACGGGGTCGGCCTAAAGTTCCAGGCGGTGCTGAGCGACGCCGAAGGGCCGATCACCACCGCCGAGTGCTCGGCTGAGTTTGACCTGTCCCCACGACTCGATCTTCCAATCCCTCCAGAGCGTCGACGCCTTTGGTCGATCGACGACCCGCATCTCTACGACCTCGACCTTCGCCTGATTGATGCTGACGGGACGGTGGTGGATCAGGCCAGTTCCTACGCTGGATTGCGAAGCGTTGCCATCATCGGAAACGCAATCACGCTCAACGGTCAGGCCGTGTTTCAACGTTTGGTACTTGACCAGGGCTGGTACCCCGAAAGCGGGATGACGGCGCCGACCGACGATCATCTCGTCAGAGACATCGAATTGAGCCAGGCGGCCGGCTTCAACGGGGCGCGTCTTCACGAGAAGGTATTCGAGGAGCGATTCCTCTACCACGCAGATCGACTCGGATACATCGTGTGGGGAGAGTTCGGCGACTGGGGGTGCAGCAAGAATGGCCCGGTTCCCGGCGACCACCAGATCACCGGTCCCGAATACGTGACGCAATGGCTGGAGTGTCTCGAACGAGACTATTCCCATCCGAGCATCATTGGATGGTGCCCGCTCAACGAGACATGGCAGGTCATTGGGGATCGCATCACGATGCTCGATGACGCCACCCAGGGCATGTACCTCGCCACGAAGGCGATGGATGGCACTCGTCCCGTACTCGACGCGTCTGGCTACTCCCATCGCGTCCGGGGAGCCGACGTCTATGACAGCCACGACTACGAGCAGGACCCGGAGAAGTTCCGAAAGACGCACGCTGGTCTCGCCGAGGGTAAGCCTTACATTAACGTTGGGCGCAGTTTGGAAATGCTGACGAGCCTTACCGACTGGTCGATCCCGTACGCCGGCCAGCCCTTCTTTGTGAGCGAGTTCGGTGGCATCAGGTGGAATCCTGATGCTCAGGAAAGCGAAGATTCCTGGGGCTACGGAAATCAGCCCGAAAGCCTGGAGGCTTTCTACGATCGTTTCGAAGGCTTGGTCTCGGTCTTGCTGGACGACCCCAACATGTTTGGTTACTGCTACACCCAGCTCACCGACGTGTACCAGGAACAGAACGGCATCTACTCCTTCGACCGGTCCGCCAAGTTCGACACAGCGAGGCTGCACACAGCGCAGACCCGCGCTGCGGCCATCGAACTCGGACACCAGCTGCGACTTTGCGCACCGGGCGCGCTCGTTGAGTGAGGAAAACATGCAGATCGATAACGGCAGTGAGAACAGGCGCACGCGATTTGTCAACGTCGGCCAAGACAACACCGACGAACTTGTGCTGGTCGCGAAAGCGCTTGGTTCACCGATGCGCATCCAGATACTCGAATTTCTCCAGGACAAGAGCGCGAATGTGTCCGAGATTGCTCAAGGTCTAGGCATCCCCAGAGCAACAGCAGATCTCCACATCTCTGTCCTTGCCGACGCAGGCTTCCTGGAATTTGAAACGCTTCCGGCGAAGCGAGGAGTCCAGAAAGTCTGCACTCGCAGTCACGACATCGTTGTGCTCCACGTGCCTAAAGCCCCGTCGACTGAGTTGCTTGATTCTGTGACGACCGACATGCCGATCGGCAACTTCGTCGACTACGACTTCAGAGCGGTCGAATCAGGTGGCACCTGCGGGATGCTCGGCGAAAACTCACCGATCGGGATGTTCGACGACGTTGCTTCGTTCCATGAGCCGGATCGGGTGAACGCCCAAGTCATTTGGTTCTCTGCTGGGCATCTCGAGTACCGGTTCCCTTTCCGGTCGCAGGGTGATCGCATTCCACGGTCGCTCACGCTGACCGCAGAACTGTGCTCAGAAGCCGAGGGATATCACCTTGATTGGCCTTCCGATATTTTCGTCGAGGTCAACGATGTTGAACTCGGGCTCTGGACATCGCCCGCTGACTTCGGTGGAACGCGTGGACGCCTAACCCCTAACTGGTGGCCAAGGGACAACTCTCAATTCGGTCTCGTCCCCACGTGGACCACCGATACAGAGGGAACCACGATCAACGGCGAGAAGATTTCGAACGTAGGTATCGATGAACTCAATCTTGGCCAACACTCCTTTGTGAAGGTGCGACTCGGTGTCCGGCCCGACGCAAAGAACTGCGGAGGCATGAACCTCTTTGGTGAGCGCTTCGGAAATGCCGCGCAGGGAATCGTCCTCAAGGTGGAGTTCTGACGGTGCCCAGCTCCACAGCAGTGCGTGTCCTGGGGGAGAGCTTCCCCCCGCAAAAGGCGGACAGGTAGATGCCATTTTTCGATATGCCCATCGACGAGTTGGAGGCATTCCGACCGGTCATTGACGAGCCGTCAGATTTCGATCGTTTCTGGACTGACACGCTCCGAGAGGCCGATGAGCAAGCCCACGACGTCAGCTTCACGAGAGTCGCCCCGGGCCTCGAGACCATTGAAGCGTTCGATGTTTCGTTCGTTGGCTTCGGAGGACAGCGCATCAATGGTTGGATGCTGATACCCGGGCCTTTCGACGAACCTCGGCCATGTGTCGTGCAGTATCTCGGCTACTCAGGCGGCCGTGGGTCGGTGTTTGACTGGCTTCTTTGGCCGAGTCTTGGTTACGCCTGCCTCGTCATGGACACACGTGGGCAAGGCTGGTCCCATCATCACCCAGGAGCGACCGTCGACAGCTCCGGTACCGATGGAGTGCCATCGGTACCGGGCTGCATGACACGAGGCATTCTGGATCCGGAAAGCTACTTCTATCGAAGAGTGTTCGTTGACGCAGTCCGCGCGGTGCAGGTCGCTCGAGCGCACCCCTCAGTTGACGCCGAGCTCATTGCGGTCCATGGCGCAAGTCAGGGAGGTGGGATTGCGCTGGCCGTTGCAGGGCTCGACCCGTCGGTTCACCTGTTGCTCGCTGATGTCCCATTTCTTTGCCACTTCCGCCGTGCGATCGATGTCGTTGACACTCTGCCCTATGGCGAGATCACGCAGTTCTTGGCTGCGCATCGAACCTCCGCCGACGCTGTGTTTCGAACACTTTCGTACTTCGACGGAGTTAGCTTTGCGGCCCGCGCCAACGCTCGTGCGTCGTTCTCAGTCGCGCTCGCCGACACCGTCTGCCCACCGAGCACGGTCTTCGCCGCGTATAACCACTACGCCGGACCGAAAGAAATAACGGTCTACCCTTACAACAATCACGAAGGGGGCGGTTTAGCTCAGCGGGAATTGCAGGTCGAGTTCCTCCGATGCGAATGGCCGGTTGGTCCATGAGCGTTGGCGGCGCAGACCTCCATCAGGTATTCGCCCCAGGGCGAGTAAACCTCATCGGTGACCACACGGACTACATGGGTGGCCTCGTGTTCCCGATGGCCATTGATCGCGGCATTCGGATCACGGGCAAAATCGGGGGCACGCACCTCGCCGTCCGTTCCGATCGAGAAGCGGCGCACGCCAGCGTCCCGCTGCCGGTCACCAAACCTGAAGTCAGCACCCCATCGTGGGCGCGGCACTTGGCCGGGGTCGCAGCAGAAATGGGGACGACGAGCGGATTCACCGGACAAGTGACATCGGACCTCCCGGTCGCGGGGTTGTCATCGAGCGCGGCGTTGCAAGTAGCGACGGCCCTCATGCTCGGCCATCAAGGCTCGCCACTTGAAATTGCGACCCTCTGCCAAAAGGCAGAGCATCGAGCAACTGGGGTGCCATGCGGGATCATGGACCAATTGACCATTGCGGCAGGAATCGCAGGGCATGCCTTGTTGATTGATTGTTATCAGCTTCACATCGTCCCCGTTCCGGTTCCCGAGGATGTCGAGATCGTGATCGTGCATTCAGGTCAACATCGCGAACTTGTCGCGTCTGACTACGCACTCCGACGAGCCCAATGCGAGGCTGCGGAAGATCTCATTGGGCCACTCCGGCTCGCTTCCCCCGATGAAGTCGACGAGATTGATGATCCCGTCCTCCAAGCTCGAGCACGCCATGTGGTCACCGAGACCAAGCGAGTCGGCATGTTTGCAGAGGCGCTGACAGCCGGCGATTACACCGAGGCTGGCGAGCAGATGCGTGACTCCCATAACAGCCTCGGGCGTGACTTTGAGGTTTCAACTCCGGTTCTGGACGCCCTCGTGGATGATCTGAACAGCGTGCCCGGCGTTTATGGAGCCCGGCTCACAGGCGCAGGGTTTGGCGGGGCGGTGGTGGCCCTGACCCGGCCTGGAACACTCAGCCTCGGATTTGTTGCAACGGCCTCAGCTGGGGCGCGAGTGCTGTGATGCGACTGGCGCAGGGACATCGGCGAGTAGGTGCTCCATGATGGGAAGTGGCGAAGTGTCTGTTCGGCCGATCGGGCGTCTCTCAACCGGGGAAACCATCTCAGCTGTTGAGCTGTCAAACGAGTACATGCAGGTGACATTGCTTGACCTCGGCGCGACCCTTTGGACTCTCAAACCGCAGGGACATGCTTCCGCGCGGGGAATCACGTTGGCGCATAACGACCCGCTGTCATACGCGGTGAATCCGCCATACCTCGGTTGCACTGTGGGGCCATTGGCGAATCGCGTGGGCGAGTCGGCATTTGTGCTCGATGGGCAGCGTTACGACCTGACACCTAACGAAGGGGCTCATCATCTCCATGGTGGCCCGACTGGTTTTGGCCATCGCGTCTGGAGCGCCGAGCCGGGTCATCAGGCAACTGAGGTTGTGTTCCGCCTACACCGCAGCGACGGTGAGGGCGGCTACCCGGGAAACCTTGACGTCGCGGTGACATGGACGCTCGAACGCAACTGCCTCCGTTTCGCTTGGTCGGCATCAGCTGACAAGGCCACGCCTGTCTCGATCACCAATCACACTTATTGGAATCTGTCTGGTTCAGGGACGATCGAGGATCATCTCCTTCGCGTCGACGCTGAAGCGTTTGTAGAAATAGACGGCGACCTCATTCCCCGCGGTGCGCTTGTGCCCTCATCAGGGAGTGTGTTTGATCTCGCCAACTTGACGCGTGTCGGTGATGCAATCGAGCGTGTGGGCTTTGGCGGAATCGACCACTGCTACGCGCTCGTTCCAGACGGTCGCATTGAGTTGCGAGAGCCCGGCAGCGGACTAAGTCTTGTCATGGAGACGTCACTACCTGGCTTGCAGGTTTACACCGGTCATCAACTCGATGCCTCGCCGGAACAGGGAGGCTTCCAACCGATGGCTGGGCTGTGTCTGGAGACACAGTTCTTTCCTGATGCCGTTAACAACCCTTCGTATCCTTCGCCGTTGGTGGGCCCGGAGGAACTCGTACACCACTGGACGACCTACACCTTTAACGGCATCCGGCCGACTGGACCGAATTGAATTGTGTCGACCGTGCACACCCTCCGACCCCGACCGACGCGGGCGAGCCCGTGAGAAGGATTGATCCCATGACCGACATTTCTGCCCCTTGGAGGGGCTCAGGACGTATCGCCGGTTTCAACCGCCACAGCACCGTTAAGCATCGGCCTCACCCAACAAGCCAGCGACGAAAAACAGACCGAGCGTGGTGCCTGCAAGTAGGCCGGTTGATGATCGCCTTCGGCGGTACGGATGGCTGGTGCTCCGACGGGCACGGCCCGGAGCGACGTGATGAAGGGAACCGAGATGGCTGACGTGAAACTGGACGGGATCTCCAAGATTTATCCCAATGGCTTTCAGGCGGTAAAGGACCTTTCTCTGGAACTGATCGAAGGTGAGTTCTTGGTACTCGTGGGTCCATCGGGCTGTGGCAAATCGACCACGCTCCGAATGATCGCAGGCCTTGAGGAGATCAGTGGTGGCGACCTCTATATCGGTGAGCGGCGAGTGAACGATGTCCTTCCGAAGGATCGCGATATCGCAATGGTGTTCCAGAACTACGCGCTTTATCCGCAGATGACGGTCGCCGAGAATATCGGATTCCCGCTGCGGCTTCGCAAGGTGCGCAAGGCCGACCGCAGAACAAAGGTCGAGGAAGTCGCAAAGATTCTGGAACTCACCGAACAGCTCGACAAGAAGCCAGGGAAGTTATCTGGCGGTCAGCGCCAACGAGTAGCGATGGGTCGGGCGATCGTTCGTCAGCCCTCGCTGTTCCTCATGGACGAGCCGCTCTCAAATCTCGACGCCAAGCTCAGAGTCCAGATGCGGGCCGACATCGCAAGTATCCAGCGCGAGCTAGGCGTGACGATGTTCTACGTCACCCATGACCAAGTGGAGGCGATGACCATGGGCGACCGGGTCGCCGTGATCAAGGACGGTTATCTTCAGCAGGTGGCCTCGCCCGAGTCACTTTATGACGGGCCAGATAACGTGTTTGTTGCCGCCTTCATCGGGTCACCGTCGATGAATCTCTTCGAAGGGGTCGTGTTGGAGGATAGTGAGCGGCTCACTGTCGAGTTCGGCGACCAGCGGCTGGCCTTGGACCCCAAAGTGCTGAGCGCGCGACCTGCTTTGCGCGGTTACATCGGAAAGCCGGTCGTGGTTGGGATGCGGCCGGAGGACATGGAGGACGCCGCAGTCGTTCCGGATCACCCTGCTGACCAGCGTATCGAGGTCGAGATTGACGTCCGTGAGGCATTGGGAGCCGAGACGGTTATGCACTTTTGGCTTGCGGCGAACCCGGTCGACAGCGGCGACCCTGACGCGCTGGACGAACTCGGCAGCGAGAACGAGAGCCGGTGCACGGCGCGGTTCCGCCCTGACAGCCGCGCCCGGCCGGGAGACCATATCCAGGTGAACGTCGCTACCGAGAAGATGCACTTTTTCGATATCGCGACCCATCTGGCCATCCGTTCGTGAACTCGATCGCAGCTTTCGTCTTCACCAACCCAGCAGTGCCCGCAAGCGACTGTGAACCCCGAAATTGAGGCCGCCGGACGCGTTCAGGTGAACAAACACCACTGGTGTTCAGGCTTCACCGTTTTTTCTTCTAACAGTTCG
>CALKNK010000026.1 GCA_938091165.1 uncultured Ilumatobacter sp.
TTCGTCGCACTCGCCATCGCCGAGGAATGCCCAGACGCGGCTGCCGGACGTGTCATCGATTTCTCGATTTTGTAGATATCGGTTGTAGCGGGCCTGGTACAGCGCCGTCAACGAACCGAGGCCCATCGACACCGTCGGAAATTCCCAAAAGCCTGGCATCAATCGGGGGTGAGGGTACGAGCTGAGACCGCGGCCATCTCGGCCGAGTTCGCGACGGAAATGATCAAGATCATCCTCTGTCAAACGCCCTTCGAGAAATGCGCGTGCGTAGACGCCGGGTGCGGCATGGCCTTGGAAGTAGACGTGGTCGCCGGGCGTGCCGTCGTCTTTGCCACGGAAAAAGTGATTGAACCCAATTTCGTACAGTGCAGCGGAGCTCGCAAACGTCGAGAGGTGGCCGCCGATGCCGTCGGCGGCCTTGTTGGCCTTAACGACCATCGCTGCGGCGTTCCACCGGATATAGGCCCGGATCCGTCGTTCGATGTGTTCGTCACCTGGAAACCACGGCTCTTCGTTGCGTGGGATCGTGTTGACGTACGGGGTCGACACGGTGGCTGGGAACGACACCTGACTGGCCCGAGCCCGTTCCATCAACCTCGACAAAAGATACTGCGCCCGGTTCTTACCGTGGACGTCCACGACGGCATCGAGGCTGTCGAGCCACTCCCCGGTTTCGACCGGATCGATATCGGGCAGCTGATGTACGTGTCCGTCGAAAATCATACGGATGCCATTGTCGCAGGGTTACCGCGGAGTAAACGACGGGTGATCGAAAGTGTTCACACTGACGAATATCATTAGCCAGGAAGAGGTTAGGGAGGTTCGATGCGAATGGCGGTAGCGGGCCCCGAGCCTGGTGGTCGAGGGCCAAGCAGATTGGCGAGTAGCGCCGAGATTCGATCGATGTACATCTGTGTGAACACCTTGATGCCAGTGGAGTTCTGATGCACATGGTCGACAAACCAGTCAGGTCGAGATGCCGACAGTTCGTCCATCGAATTAGGGCAATGTACGGATCCCGAGTAGCTCTGATTGCGATCGCTGCATTAAACCAGCGCGAGGTGTCCCACTGCCTGCGGTTGGCCTCTGTGACGCACGCAATTGGAACATCAGACCCAATCTCGTCGAGGAGCTGATCGATGATCGAACTGGGTTACGCAGCGGGGTCAGGGCACCCGCAGTCGTCAATTACACCTAAATCGTTGGTGCCTAACTGAACTACCCAGAGCGCAGGTGAGACGCCAACCGCCTTGAGTGACCTCACCCGTTCAACACCGGAGTCGCGTGCCCCAAGAAGTCGAATGAGAGGGCGATGCGCCGGGAACTCAGCCCTTCGAGCCGATCGTTCAGACCCGCGTTGCGAAGCGTTGTCCCGATGTAGTCGCCGTTTCCGCCGGTCAGGCAATCACCAACGATCACGACATCGGGTTGGCCCGGCGCAGCACGAGCTTCTCGACTGGCATCCAGCGGTGCGGTCCCTGCCAGGACCGCTGCAGCGATAAAGCAGAAAGCGATCCCCATTATCCGCTGTTGCCAAGTCAATACCATCAAACTGATGCGCATCACCGATGACTCTATGATCTAAGTCGTAGCGTCGGGAGTTATGCAGCGACTCGAAATTTACACCGACGGTGCGTGTCAAGGAAACCCCGGACCGGGCGGATGGGGCTGGGCGGTGGCACCAGAAGGACAGCCCTGCGGGTCAGGCGGTGACCCTAACTCAACAAACCAACGAATGGAGGTATACGCAGTGATCGATGCGCTGCGCACCTGCTCCACGATGACCGACGAACATGGCGCCTCGCTCGCGATCGAAATCGTGTCTGACTCGACTTACGTCGTCAACTGTTTTCGCGACAAATGGTGGGTCAAGTGGGAACGCAACGGCTGGAAAAATGCCAAGAAGCAGCCTGTCGCCAACGAAGACCTCTGGAAGCCGTTGATTGAGCTCGTGAAGTCAAGCGACGTCACTTTCAGATGGGTCAAAGGTCATAGTGGCGACCGAATGAACGATCTTGTCGACGAACTCGCCGTCGCCGCTGTCCCGCGCTAACTCTGTTAGGGCACGGGAACTCTGAACGCTGCGAGGAGTTAGACGCGAATCTAAGCGTCTCTCAAGTTCGGGGCGCTCGGTGTCGATACTTGTCAAAAGATGACGGCGATGACGCCATTCCGGTGTCTCTAAATATTACGGTTCGGTGACATGAGCGCAGGGAAAGTGAGTCGACTAGGCACGGCGCTGGCGCTCACCGCCGGCGTGATGGCGTTGAGTTCGCCCGGCGTGCCAGCCCCAACCGTCGGCGCCGCTTCGAACGACATCATCGCCGTCGTCGTTGACGGTACGGGCTACGGGCACGGACGCGGCATGAGCCAGTGGGGTGCCTACGGCTATGCGGTGGACCATGGCTGGGATTGGAATCAAATTCTCAGCCACTACTACGGCGGAACTGAATCAAGCACAGTGCCGTCGGGGCAACGCATCCGCGTGAGGCTCACCGCTCTTGATGGGGCTGGAACAGTGGGAGTCGTGTCGTATGGCTTACCGATCAACTGGAATGGCTTCACCAGCGTCTCAATGTACGCTGAGGAGACTTCCACAGCCGGCAAATTCAACGTCTACGGATCGGCCGAACGGTCGTGCCCTGGCCAATCGGTGCTGGTTGTGCCGTCCGGCTCTCCAAGGGTCGAAATAAACTCGCCGTACAGCGACGCGGTGACCCAAATTCAGACTTTTCTCAAGCAGTACCAGTCACCGGCCATCGCCATCGACGGCGACTTCGGGAACCAGACTCGCGGCTTCCTGATCGACTGGCAGAACGCTCAAAATCTGACCGTCGACGGCAGCTGGGACCCTGAAGACGCAGCTCAGGCCCAGGCGATAATCGATGCTGATTCTGGCGGGGACTTCGCCTTTCTTGGCACTGCAACTACAGGCGCCAACGATCCGCTGAGCTTCACGATCGCCAACGGCGACACATCTTCGATTGCGCCGAACCAGACGATCGGGCTGTGTGCGCAAGATCGGTCGCTTACGCACTATCGCGGCAACATCGACGTACTGAGTACCTCGTCGGGAAACCGAGTTGTGAACGACGTCAAAGTCGAGGACTACTTGCGAGGTGTGCTGCCAAAGGAGATCTCAGCCTCGTGGGCGAACGCTGGAGGGGGAGCGGGCGCCAACGCGGTCCGAGCGCAGGCCGTTGCTGCACGCTCATACGGATTGCAGCAGGCACGGAGCTACTACTACGACAGCTCGTCAGAGCGCTACGCCACTACCTGCGACACCACCTCCTGTCAGGTCTACGGCGGAGCAGCTCGTCGGTCAACTGCATCTGGCTCGTCTATATCGATCGAGCACCCCCTTACCGATGCCGCAACAGTAGCGACGGCCAATGTCGTGCGCCGATGGCCGAACGGGCACTCCAGGGGTGGACAACTCGTTTCGACGGAATTCTCAGCATCGAACGGTCCACGTACGGCGGGCGGCGAATTCCCGCCTGTCGATGACATCGGCGATGACACGATTCCCAACCCGAACCATCGTTGGACTCGCGTCATCGACGCCGACACGCTCGAAACAAAATACAGTCTTGGGCAAATCACTTCAGCGGCGATGACCGAGCCAGCGCAAAGCCAGTATCAGAGCTACGACGGCATCTGGTTCAACGACATCGTGCTCACTGGCACACGCGACACAGAGCGGGTGCAGGCATGGGACTTCCGCCGCAGCTTCAACCTGCCGTCGCCAGGTTTCACAGTGCGGGTGATCCGCGAGAACATGACATCGAAATCCTTAGGGATGATCGGGGACTCGGTGGGAGAGAGCATCGCTGCGGGTGGGAACTCTGAATTCAACCGACTGATCGACGGCACATTTGCATCGACGACGATCAGTACACAGGGAGGCCGGTGCACGACGCGTGTGTCCTGCGCGGGAACCAGCGGGATCGAACAGGCGGCACTGCTGCCGACAGGCCTCGACCTCGTCATCATCGAACTTGGCTACAACGACAACGCCAACACGTTCGCCGCCGACATCGACGCCATGATGAACGCTCTCACTTCTCGGGACGTGGCTCAAGTCGCCTGGGTCAACATGGCTGATATTCGAACAACTTCGCAAGGTTCGACCTATGGCCCGATGAATGCTCAACTCTCGGCTGCTGAATCCCGATGGTCGACGCTCACGGTCCTGGACTGGAACGCAGCGAGTATCAGCGGTGAGGCCAGAGCCCGATGGTTTGCCGACGGCGTACACCTCACGACCACTGGGCAAGCTGAATTTTCGCTCTGGCTGCGTGAGGAGACCCTGAACCTGACCCCCAGCCATTTCCTAACTCCGCCTAGGAAGCTTCGGATCCCAGTTGTCGGGCGGGAGATGAAGACTCCGACCGGCAGCCCAATCACCGTCCCATCGACGGCATCAGCGGTTGCACTCAATGTCACCAGTGTCAACACCTCGGGCAACGGTTACGTCACCGTCTGGCCTTGCGAGACAGAACGGCGCCTCACGGCAAACCTCAACATGTATCGCAACACGATCATTGGCAACAATGTGATTGCAGCGATCGATTCGGCCGGGACTATCTGCCTCTGGTCGAGCGTTGGAACTGATCTGGTCGTCGACGTGACTGGGTGGTTCGACGATTCCGGATCATCCTCGCCCTACGAATCGGTGAGTCCGCAACGGATTGTCGACTCGCGCGAAGGGTACGGGGCACCCCAGCGCAAGCTGAGTCCAGGGGTGCCGCTCGTGATCGATGTCGTTGGACGAACGGCTACACGATCTGATGGTTCGACCGCCACCGTTCCCAGTGGAGTGAGCAGCATTGCGATCAATTTGGCGGCAGTGAATGCGGTCGGGCCGGGGTTCTTCACCGTCTGGCCGTGCGCGGTCGGCCGCTCAGTCACCGCAAGTCTGAACTACCGAGCCGATTCGGCAGTGTCGAACGGCTTCATTGCCGCCGTGGATGACAACGGCCAGATCTGTGTTTACTCACATGTCGATGCCCACATCGTCATCGATTTGTTGGGGTGGTTTGGTTCAACGGATCCAACTTTTTCAGCGAGCGACCCGTATCGGCTTGTCGACACGCGCATCGGACGCGGAGCCCCTCAGCAACGTGTGGTTAAGAATGCTCCGCTCAAGGTACCAATCCGCGGAATCACAGTTCCCGTTAATGGTGGCAACGTCGTCGTCCCGAGCGGCGCTGAAGCGGCAGTCATCAACGTTGTAGCGACCGAACCGTTAGGAGCTGGTTACTTCACTGTCTGGGGGTGCGATGGTGCGCCGCCCCTGGCATCGAGCTTGAACTATGGACCAGGAGCAACGGTTGCCAACGGGGTCGTAGCACCTATTGGATCAGACGGTTCAATTTGCATCTTCACGAACACTTCGAGCCATGTCGTGGTCGACATCGCTGGTTGGGTGGCCGACGGCTACGTCGCTGTGACGCCAGAACGATTCGTCGACACCCGCTATGCAGTCGGACCCGCTCCGACCTGAGCTACAAAGCAACCGGACCTAACTGCGGTTTGATCGCTGCGTAAGAATTGTTGCATTCGACCCTGTCGGAATAGTTTCTATCTATGGATATTTCTGGAGCAAGTGCAATCGTCACCGGCGGAGCGTCAGGCATCGGAGCTGCATCGGCACGCATGTTGGCCGCCAGCGGAGCCAAAGTCGTCATCGCTGACCTGAACGAAGAGGCTGGCAACGCCCTCGCCGATGAAATCGGCGGCGCTTTCGCCAAGGTCGACGTCACCAATACTGACGACATCATCGAGGCCGTCGAGATGGCCAAGTCAATCGGTCCCGTTCGGGTACTCGTCAACTCGGCCGGCATTGGCTGGGCGCAACGCACCATCGGTCGTGACGGCACAGTTGAGACAGCGGCGAATCTCGACGCATTCAAGAAGGTCATCGCCATCAACTTGATTGGTTCTTTCGATGCCATTCGCATAGCCGCCACGGCGATGAGCACCTCTGAGCCAATGGAACACGGCGAGCGCGGCGCGATCGTCAACATCGCCTCCGTTGCAGCGTTCGACGGTCAGATTGGGCAAGCCAGCTACTCCGCTTCGAAGGGCGGAGTCGTAGGCATGACCCTGCCGATAGCGCGCGATCTATCCGCCTCCGGGATCCGCGTCAACACGGTTGCACCCGGCCTCATCGACACACCGATCTACGGCGAGGGCGAAGACAGCGAAGCATTCAAAGAGAACCTGCAAAAGGGCGTCCTCTTCCCGAAGCGCCTCGGTGACCCAGAGCAACTCGCCTCGATGGTCATTGAGTGCATCACCAACAGCTACATGAACGCCGAATCCATTCGCGTTGACGGCGGCATCCGCATGCCCCCCAAGTGACGCCCGACATCTGCGTCTCCGTTACATAGCCCGCAACCGGCGGGCGTGACTTAAGTGGTGTAGTCGGCGTTGAAACGGACGTAGGTATCGCTGAGGTCGCAACCCCAGACGGTGGCGGTCTCTGCACCGACACCCAAACTCACATGAATCGTCACGTCTTCACCGGACATGTAGCTCGACAGCTCAGCCAGCGCTGCTTCGTCAAGCCGGCGAGGGTAGACCTCGTCGGACCCGAACCTTATGACCACGGCATCCTGATCGATGCGCCGATCCTCGGGCTGCACGCTGCACTTGCCGATAGCCATCGCCACGCGTCCCCAGTTTGGATCACCACCATGAACAGCGGTCTTCACCAACGGTGAATTGACGACGGCCTTGGCAACTCGCTTCGCTTGGGCGGTATCGATGGCGCCGTCGACGACGACTTCGATCAGTGAGTTTGCTCCCTCGCCATCACGTGCAATCTGCTTAGTCAGGTCAACAGCGACATCGAACAGCGCTGTCTCAAAGGCGGTGAGGTCGACGGCTCCTGCTGCGCCCGAGGCCATCACGATTGATGAATCGCTCGTCGACGTGTCGGTGTCGATACTCACGCAATTAAATGTGCGATCGACGACTCGCCTGAAGATCACATCAAGTTCAGCGGAGTTAATCGCGGCGTCGGTGAAGAGCATTGAGATGTGTGTTGCCATGTCGGGTTCGATCATGCCGACCCCCTTTGCCATCCCGATGATGCGTGCCCTGCCACTCGTCGAGGGAATGGAGGCTGCGGCCAGTTTGGGAACCGTGTCCGTGGTCATCATGGCGCGTGCTGGGCCGTCGGCATCGGTACTGGGCAGCGGCTGCGGGATCGAGTTGAGGCCCTTGGTGACTTGACCGATCGGATAGCGACGGCCGATCACGCCGGTCGATGTCAAAACAACGTCGGTGGGATCGCAGCCGACCCGCTCAGCAACGATACGAGCGACGGTCTCAGCATCGTCGATCCCCGGTTGGCCTGTTGCCACGTTCGCATTCTTCGAGATCACCACGGCGGCTTGAGCCAAACCATTTGCAACGTGGCGACGGCTGAGTGTGACGCTGGGTCCGGCGAATCGGCTCTGCGTGAAGACCGCAGCGGTCGGCACTGCAGTATCAGAGGCGATCACGACGAAGTCGTCGGTCTTATCCTTGATACCCAGGTTCGTGACGTACGAACGGAAGCCTGCAGGAAGATCGGTCATGGCGCCGAGGCTACGAGTAGGAGTGCGATAGTCAGTGGATGATCTGTCGCTTCAATCGACGCTGCCGTCGGCGTCTGTTCCGCTAGCCGCAAAACCATCGGCAATCGATGTGAAGATCGACGCCATGGCAGCAATTTGATCTGCGTCGAGGTGATCAAACACCCGGCGACGAACACTTTCCACATGGTGAGGAGCGGTCCGCTCGAGCAGCTTGCGCCCGGTGGTGGTAAGAGATCCCATCATCACGCGGCGGTCAGCGGGCGAGCTTTGGCGCAAGACATATCCATCAGCGACCAGCCGATCAAGACGCCGAGTCAGCCCGCTCGGCGAGAGCTGGAGAATCTCGGCAAGATCACACATCCGCATTGATTGCTCTTCAGCCTCGGAGAGGTACACGAGAACCTGGTAGTCACCGAGAGTCAGGCCGTGGTTGGCGAGATCTCGCTCGACCGCATTGATCAGATCGCCTTGCACCTCGATGTAGGCGCGCCAAGCGGCCATCTCGCGTGAGGTCAACCAGTTACCTGCGGACGTCATGCTCACATTTCCAAGATATCGGAAGGCCGGCGCAGGACACGACGCCGTGGCGATGAGTGCTGTTGAGGTTCAGGTAACCCGTTCCGCAACGGCTTGGGCGCATCGCCGACCGGAATATAAGGCCCCCTGGGTTGATGCGGTGTCTCGGTGGTCGCCGCAGACGAAGCGGCCGTCGGCCATCGCAACAGCTTGCTTGGGTGAGAACGGAGGCTGCTGACCAGGTTGGCCATGGGCGATCCGGTACGTGTGGACGTGGTCCCAACTATCTACCTGTGCCCCCCACCAAGATCGGAGCTGCCGCCGAGCCGCAGTCGCTAGGTCGCCGTCTGCATGGCCGGGCATAGCTGCAGCGATGAGGTGGCGTCCTGTTGGGGCATAGCTTGGCGCAATGTTGCTCATCACGGCCACGTTGAGAACCGGACCGTCACCGGTGCCATCGAGAATGACGAGCTTGGTCTTGGTCGGCGCTGCGTCAGCGGCGAAGTAGACGCATCCGACTGCCTTGGATTCGACCTTGGGTAGGCCGAGCAGGGCTGATGCGGCAGGACCCTCGGTTGCGACCACAACTGCGTCATGTTCAATGCGGTCACCATCGTCGATTGTGACCGCATTGGCAGTGGCCGAGACCACCGGCGTTTTGAGTCGAATGGTTCCCGCAGGCAGGCGAGTAGCAAGCTGATCGGAGATTGCTTGCATGCCAGCGGCGGGGACAACGGAGTCGCCGTCAGCAAGCATTCGGAAAACGATGTCAAACATACGTCGACTGTCACCAAGATTGGGGTCGAGCTGAATGCCGCCGACCAGAGGCGTGAAGAACCGCTCAATGATGCGGTCGGAGAAGCCGAACTTAGACAATGCATCGTGTGTGGTGATGTCGTCATTGTGCAGCAGCTTCGACGGGTGAACACTTCGAACGGAGTGACGCAACTGAGCAATACGCGCCTTGTCGAACAACGACCCGATAGGGGCGGTCGCTGTAGCGAAGGTTGCGCGGGGCATTCGGAACGGATCAGCAACGACTGACCCCTTGCCATTCCGCCAAACAAGAGCACCAGGATCGAAGGCCTGGAGGTCGAGAGCCTCCATGTCAAGCTGTCGGTGCATCTCGGGATACGCGGTCAACGTCACTTGAAATCCGCGATCCAAAGTGAAACCGTCAACGATGTCACTGCGAACCCGCCCCCCGACGCCGTCACTCGCCTCGTAGACGGTTACATCCACTCCGGCGGCATACAGTTCGTTGGCACAGGCTAGGCCAGCCAGCCCAGCGCCGATGATGGCGACAGTCACCGGCCGAGGACAGCGCGCAAAGCTGTTTCGAGATCAGGATGATCAAACGTGAATCCGGCATCATTCTGCAAAACCCGCGGGTGCACCTTTTGGCCTGTGAAAAGAAGGTTCTCAGCTAATTCGCTTCCGAGCAGCAGCTTTGGCCCAAACTTCGGCGTCGGCAGAAACGTCGGACGCTTCAGCACGCTGCCGAGCGTGTTAGCAAAATCTGCCTGTGTCGTCGGCTGCGGTGCGGTCAAATTAACGGGGCCCGCAATGTCGCCGTTGAGAAGATGGGTAATCGCCCGCACCTCGTCGTCAATGGAGATCCAACTCCACCACTGCTCACCCGAACCAATCGTGCCGCCTGCGCCAATTTTGAACAGTAGTAGCTGCTTCTTCAGCGCCCCGCCCTTAGCAGAAAGCACGATTCCAGTCCGCAGAAACGCCACGCGGACTCCAGCCGCTGTTGCCGGCTCAGTGCACTGCTCCCACTCGACGGTGAGGTCGGCGAGGAAGCCTTCACCTGGCGTCGAAGTCTCGTCAAGGTCTTCGTTGCCGCGGGAACCATAAAAGCCAATCGCTGAGCCGGAAAGCAGCACCTGCGGGCCGTTGCTGCATGCCGC
>CALKNK010000027.1 GCA_938091165.1 uncultured Ilumatobacter sp.
CTGGTCCGCTGCACCCGACGTTCACTCGACGTGACGGTCCCATCTGACTCTGCCCAGGCAACCGACGCGGGAAACACCACATCGGCGAGCTCGGCAGTGCGCGTCATGAAAATATCCTGCACAACAAGACAGTCGAGACCCGCCAACAGCCTGCGGGCATGGTCGACGTCTGCCTCAGAATCAGCCGGGTTTTCACCGATGACGAATGCTGCGGTGAGATCGCCGCGACCCATTGCTTCAAACATCAGGGTCAGGTGGATGCCGTCCTCTGGGTTCAACTCGGCGCCGTATGCAGCCTCGAACTTAGCCCGGTGTTCGTCGTTCGTGATGTCCTGAAACCCCGGCAACTTGTTGGGCAGCGAGCCCATGTCGCCGCCACCTTGCACGTTGTTCTGGCCGCGCAGAGGAACAAGCCCACTCCCCCAGGTCCCGACGTGGCCGGTTAGTAGCGCAAGGTTGCAAAGTGAAAGCACGTTATCGACCGCATTGTGATGCTCGGTGATGCCGAGAGTCCACAGAATCTGCGCCTTGTCAGCTGTCGCGTAGGCGTGCGCCATCTCCTTGATTGCCTCAGCGGGCACACCGGTGATTTCAGCGGCGACGTCGAGTGTGTAGGGCTCAACCGAGTCGCGATAGGCCTCAAAACCCTTTGTCGAATGGTTAATGAATGCTTGATTCACAAGCCCAGCGTGAATGATCTCACGGGCCACTGCGTTGGCCATAGCGATGTCGGTACCGACGTCGAGTCCAAGCCAGACGTCAGCAAATTTCGAAGATGAGGTACGTCGCGGATCGACGGTGTACATCGTCGCTCCGCTGCGGAGCCCCTTCAGTAAATGGTGAAAGAAGATCGGGTGCGCTTCGCGAGCGTTGCTCCCCCAGAGCAGCACGACATCGACCTCTTCAATTTCTTTGTACGAAACGGTGCCGCCTCCAGCCCCGAATACTGTCGCCAGACCGACGACGGAGGGAGCGTGTCAAGTTCGGTTGCAGGAGTCAATGTTGTTCGACCCCATCACCAATCGCGTCCACTTCTGAGCGAGATAGTTGACTTCGTTGGTGGCCTTCGAGCACGAAAACATGCCGAAAGCGTTGCGGTTGCCATTCTCGATAGCATTGCGTGCCTGGCTAAAACCGGCAGCTGCTCGATCAAGTGCTTCATCCCAGCTTGCTGGCCGCAATGCGCCTCCGTCACGGATGTACGGCGTCGTCAAACGAGGGAGCCCGAGGCCGTCCTTGGGGTCGGCTGTTATCTGCTGCTGTCCACGACGAAGCTTCACGCGCCGCATATTAGGCCGCCCGAGAGGTTCCCTTCCACCGTTCCAGCCCGATTTTGTCCTGCATCGTGAAACCGGTCCACATCGCGGAACCCGAATATGACGGGGAGCCAGAGGGAGCGCATGCTGCAACTCCCCTAAAACGAAAGGAAATGTAGAAACATCCCGTGACAGCGGCAATCGGGCGCTGCGTCGTTCGATATCATTCCGGTGCGTGGAGGGCTCTGGATTCGATACGCCAGTACGGCCCGACAAGCCCGCCTGGAGGTCCAAGCCCGTCGCCCAGCGCCGACGTGAATTCGCACTCGGTTTCGCAAGCGTCGCTGTTCTCGGCGCCGCCACCATCGGAGCACTCGTCGCAGGTCGTGGCCCGAGTACCGCTGCACTCGCCGCAAACGCCATCGAGTCAGCCCCCGCACCAAGCACCACCGTGGTGTTCGAGTTGGAGTTGACCGGCGTCGACGAAGAAAGCATCGACGTCAATGGAGAGCCCGAGCGCGCCGACGGCGGCTGCACAATCGGAGCGCTGTCGTTGCGTCTCGGAGCAACCGGCGACGGCGTCGAGTGTCTCCAGGACGCATTGCGTGCAGAAGGGCACTTCAATGGAACAGTCGATGGAAACTTCGAAGACGCAACGTTGCGGGCTGCGATGGATTTTCAGACCGCACAGGATCTCTTTGTTGACGGCGTCGTCGGTCGCGAGACCGCCATCGCACTCGCAATCTGGCCGGACGAGGAATCGCTCGTCACGCGTACTCCCCCACCTCCGGCGGGTGCCAAAGACCTCTGGGGCGTTGAGCTCTCTCCCGTTGCAACAGCCGGCGACGACGCTCCTCCCCTGCCGGATAACTCAGGATCAGGTCGACGCGTGGTCTACGACCGTGCTGGCCAGAGGGTCTGGGCAGTCCGCAATGACGGTGTCATTATCCGGTCGTGGTTGGTTTCTGGCTCGACCTATAGCAACGAGCTTCCTGGTAGCCACGAGGTCTACAGCCGTTCAGAGATGTCGACCGCGTGGAACGGCAAAGCATGGCTCCCACAGATGATTCGTTGGCTCAAGACCGAGCGTGGGGCGATCGGCTTTCATGCAATCCCGCTCCACGTCGAAGACAACTCGCCGTATCAAGGCAGTGACGAACTCGGCACACGCCTCTCCGGCGGTTGCCAACGTCAGCACAACCTTGACGCCGCATTCATGTGGGAATTTGCCACGCTTGGTACTCCTGTCATCGTGACCTGAGTACCCAGTCGGCGACCTGCGGTTAAGTTGTCGGGGCGTGCCGGGTCAAACCTCAGGGAAGAGGATGCCAACCCGGGGTCCCCAGACCGACTTAGCGCCTTCGTGGCCAGTGCGAATCATCCAGACCATTGCAAACACGCCCACTACCGCTACGAGCCACCCGAGGGCCTGCCGGGCCCGAGTGTTCGTGGCAACGAACGCTAAAGCTCCGGTGCGCAGACCTTCCAGACGTTCGACCGCCGTGAGAGCCGCCAGTAGGAAGAACCAGACCAAAGTCATCACGAATGTCGTCTCCGCAAGGCTTTCGTGCAGCTTGATGTCGACTGCGCCCTCACCGTTGGCCCGGTCGTACGCTTCGATGAGTGCTTCACCGGACTCCTTAGCACCAAACAGCAATACGACCGTGACGCCGACAAGGGCCAGGGGCCACCAGCCTGCCGCCAAACGCCACGCCGGCTTCACCGCAAACATGACCATCAGAATCGCGGCGATAGGCAGCAGCACGACCGGAGCGTGAACGAGCAACGGATGCGCAGGGAGATCGAAGAGCTTGTCGAACATTCGTGCATCGTAGATCAGCTCTTTGAGCTAAACGATCGGCCAGGCGGCGTGTCGAGATCAGAGTTCTCTCTAAATCTGCTGAGACGTTCCAACTGACCGAATCATGCTCTTTAAGTTTTAGCGGCTTGCCATCTCCATGACGGCTTCGAGGTCGTCGGCTGGTGACACGGTGACGATGTATCGATCGACGCCGGCATGTACGAGATCGCGCGACACGACCCCCAGCGGGGTACCTGGCTCACGTATGTCGAGCACACTGACCTCGAATCCGGCCGGCAACTCCGCTGCGTGCAACCGCTCGAGCTGTTCGTGCAGCCTGCTGGTCCGCCTAATGTTGACGCCGTCCGCCAGGTCGATCGCCACTTCGATCGTGGACCAGGCTGATGCCCCAACGGTGAGTCGCGGCTTGACCGACCCGTCCACGACAGCAGATAGGCCCGTAAAACCAACCGATGTCGACGGGTTTGAGGGCTCGTTCGCCCAGATGTCTTTGAGAGACGCAATGGACTCGCGCAGCAGGCGCACCCGCTCTTCGGTTGTTCGCAGTGGTTTGGCGAGCATGTCGTGTTCGGAGGCGAACCTCGACCCCGGCGCTGCGCCTGATCCAACTCCGAGCCGAACTCGGTCGGGCGCTAACGACTGCAGAGAGTTGATGGCGCTTGCGAGTTGCACCGGATGCCGGTTAGTGACGTTGGCGACGAGGACGCCGATGTCGACACGCTCAGTCACCGCTCCGATAGCACCGAGACACACGAAGGGGTCGCGCGACCACGGGGACCCGACCATTTCGCCACTGAAGTGATCATTTACCCACAATGCGCCAACACTCGTAGCGTCCGCGGCTCGAGCAATTGCGACGAGGTCGTTGAGTTCGGCGCCGAAGGGGTTGAGGACGAAGTCAGTGTCCATCACCCCGACAGTAGGTTGCATGGTGATGGCAATCACACTCGACTCACCGGTCGACGTCCCGGGCTACCTGGAAAGGCTCGGCTACGACGGCGTGCCGAGCCTCGATCTGCCGTCGTTGACTAGGTTGCAGCAATTACACATGACTGCGGTGCCGTTCGAGAATCTCGACATCGCACTTGGTGATGGTGTGGCCCTCGACGCCGGGGCTTCGATCAACAAGATCGTCGAAGATAGACGAGGCGGGTGGTGCTTTGAGGTCAACGGCGCATTTGCTGCGCTGCTTGAGGCACTGGGGTTTCGCGTCAGTCTCTTGGGGGCTGCGGTCCTCCTCAATGGACCAAACCGTGTGATCGAACACGTTGCGCTTGAGGTAGAGCTTGACCAGCCCTACTTGGTTGACGTCGGCTTTGGTGAGTCATCCATTTGCCCCTTGGCGCTTAACCGTCGTGGACGCCAGGACGGAGGGAGCGCTGCGTATCAATTCATTGCCAGCCCGGAGGGCACCACGTTGGCGCTGCTGGACGAAAGTGACGCCGATGCCGTGCCGGTGGCGCAGTACCGGTTCAAACGTGTCGCACACTCCCTAACTGACTTTGCCGCTGTGGCAGCATCAATGCAGTTCAACCCAGACAAGAACTGGCACAAGCGGCCGTTCGCTACTCGACTCCTTGACTTCGGTCCAGATCGCGTGACGCTCACCTACGACCGACTAAAGATCGTCCGGAACGGGAACACGACCGAGCAGCCGATCACCATCAACGAATGGTCAACTGCTCTCTTGGATTGGTTCGGCATCCGCCTCGGGGCCGCAGCCGAAGCAGCCCTCCGCTCGCAGATCCGACCGGCACAGCCTTGACGCGGCGGCGGGCACTCGTTCTCCAAGCAGACCAAACCTCTGGGGGAGGCTATGGACTTGCTCGGCTGCAGCCCTCACTGCTGTCCGTTGCCGCCCGGCGATGTGCATCGTTCGCTACCCGGCGGCGAGCCACACGGCGGCCTTTGATCAGAACTCGTTTTTGGACTCAGCTTTGCGGGAGGCGGTAAGCATCGAGTGTCGGTTTAAGCGGGCGCGCATACCAGAGCGGACGGCGCAAGCCACTGTCATTTGTCGTCCCAGCGGGACGAGTTTTGGCCATCCAGTCAAGGTAGGCCTCATGCGACTTTGCGGTGTCGACCACTACATCGCCATACTCGTCGCCAACTTCCGCCGGGGTGACGTGCACGCGCTGGTGCCAGCACTGCATTCCTGAAATTGGATCAGGCTGCACACAGAACGTTGCGTTCTGATGCACACCCGTGTCGTGCCACCAGATCCGTCCGGTATCGGGGTCCGAGGACTCGTAGCTCGTCATATTTTTCTTGTCGGCCCCCTCCCGCTTCAGCGTCCAGGTCGTGCCCTGCTGGTCGATCGTCGCTTTCCCGGCAGCCCAGTTGCGGCCTTCAGCCTCGTCGAGACGCCAACGACCCATGTGGTGCGATGCCGCAACGACACCGGGGCGGATGCCCTCGGTCTGCCACGCCTGAATCACGAAGTGCCCAATGCGGGTCGAGATACGGACGAGCCCGCTTTCCTCAATGTGTAGCTCCTCAGCATCTTGAGGATGGATCCACAGCGGGTGGCGATGACTGATTTCATTCAGCCACTTCGAGTTCGCGGAACGAGTGTGGATCAGTGTCGGAATGCGGAACGTTGGCAGCAAAATGCGCTCGGAGCCAGCGAGGTCAAGGTTCTCCCAGTGAACATGGCTCGGAATCCACTTCGGCGTCGAGTATTCGGGCCAGCCCCACTCTTTCAACGTTGTCGAGAACAACTCAAGCTTTTTCGATGGCGTTGGAAAGCCTTCTTTGATCACACCATCAACTTCGACAGCTGGTGAACCGTCGCCAAGCTTTGCAAGTTCGGTGGCGGCAAAACTTTCTTCAGAGCCGTCAAAGGTGCCAATCGTGCCTGGCTTGCGGAATACACCATGCTCGTCCTTGGTGCAGTCGGCAACGGATTCGGCACTAACGAGCTTTTCGTACGGTACATATGGATCCGTCGGCACAGCGAAGCTCCCGCGATCACGCATGTATTCAAGCGGAACCTGCCCAACTGACTCAGCAGCTTCAGCCAGGCCGGGGACTTCTTCGGCGAAGATGTAGCCGTAGTACTCATCGACACTGATCGGGTTGCCCGGCCGTTCGTCGGACTCGAACCATTGGCGGATGCCCATCGAACCGTCAGGGTCTATCTTCCATGACAGGTCAATCCAAAACTCGTTTTCTTCCCATACTTCACCAGGGTTGAACTCGTGGCTGCGTTTATTGGGGCTGACCGGCTTGCCCGTCTTGATCTCCTCGTAGCGTCGGAAGACCGACTGTCGGAATCCGATCCATCGGCCTGCGTGGGTCTCGTATGACGACACATCATGTCGCTCGGCGCCCACGCCCATCGGCAAGACGTAGTCAGCAAACCAGGATGTCTCGGACCACGTCGGCGTAAGAGCGACGTGGCAGTGGACCTTCTTAGGGTCCTTCAGCGCCTCGAGCCAGGTGAAGCCGTCGGGGTTGGTCCAGATCGGGTTGTATACCCGAGAAAAGTATGTGTCGAGCTTGCCGCGACCTTCGTTAAGGAAGTGCGGGAGCAGAATCGACATTTCGTGATAGCTCAGCGGGAACTCTTGCGGCCAACTCAACTCGTTCCAGCGCGGGAGCGGCGGTGCACCCTTCGGTTGGTGCGCAGCGAATTTGTTCCAGCCGTTGCCTGATGTGCCACCCTTGGTGCCGACAGAGCCAGTGAGCACATTAAGGAAGAAGAGGCAGCGGGCGACTTGCCAGCCACCCTCGTTGCCGGCACCGGCAGCACGCCAGTTGTGGCTGGCGAACTTAGTCGGGTGCTTGCCGATGATCACTGCGATCTCGCGGATCTGGTTGGCGGACACGCCGGTGATGTACTCAGCTCGTTCAGGTGTGTACTCGCTGTAATGATCCTTCAATGCTGCTTCGACCGAGTCGAAGGTTTGTGGCATGTCGGGGTAGAGCTCAGCAAGGAAGGTCTCCCAGTTGACCCAGCGACGGACGAAGTCGCGTTGCCAGTTCCCGCTCTCGAGTAGCAAGTGTGCAATCGACAGACAGAGAAACGCCTCGGTTCCCGGCCAGGTTGGCAGCCAGTGGTCAGCCTTCGATCCGGTATTACTGAGCCGCGGGTCGACACAAATCACGGTCGCGCCTTTGCTCTGGGCCTCAATGATTCGCTGCGCGTGCGGATTGAAGTAGTGGCCCGCTTCGAGATGCGACGAGATGAGAAATATGACCTCGGCATTCGCAAAGTCACTCGACGGGCGGTCGTGGCCCATCCAGCTCTGGTAGCCAATGCGTGCGTTCGACGAGCAGATGTTGGTGTGGCTGTTATGTCCGTCGGTGCCCCACGCCTTTAATACGCGATCGGCGTACCCGTCTTCGCCTGGCCGGCCCACGTGGTACATCACCTCGTTGTGACGGTCTTCTTCGAAGGCAGTGCGGATGCGTCCACCGATCTCCGTCAGCGCCTGATCCCAGCTGATGCGCTCCCACTCTCCGCTGCCGCGCTCGCCGGTCTGCTTGAGCGGATACATGATCCGTTCGTTGTCATAAATCTGGTTGATCGTCGCCGGGCCCTTGGCGCAGTTACGGCCGCGGCTCGCCGGGTGTTCAGGGTTGCCTTCAATCTTGGCAATCGCTCCGGTCTCGTTGTCGAAGTATGCAAGCAGCCCACATGCCGCTTCGCAGTTGAAGCAAGTCGTCGGAACGAGGGTGTAGTTACGTTCGACCTTGTCAGGCCACGCCTTGGCGTCAAGCTCGGTCCAATCGTGCCACTTATCGTGCGGCGGGTACTTTTGCAGATCAGTCATGTGGGTTCTCCAAAGTCACAATTGGGCCAGACACCGTTGGCGACTCTCAGCTGAGTGGGACGGATTGGCCAGCGCGAACGAAGGCGGTTTCAGACAGGAACATGCCGACGAGAGCGAGTAGACCGGCGAACGCTGCGATGCCAGTGTTGGTCGAGCTCACGTCTCCGTTGCTGAGCACGATGATCATCGCAGTTGCAGGCAACAGCACGCCAAGGATGACTCCGAATTGGAACAATCTTTTTTGAGCGCCCTTGGTCATGTCATGGATGGCCATTTCGACGTGGCGGCTACCGCAACTCTGCAACTCAACCCAACTGAGGAACGCAATCGCACAGACGCCTCCGAGTAGGACCCACCAGACCGCACGGTGCGATGGGACGTCCATGAAGATGTCGAGGATTGCGTAAGCCGAGGCACCAGCGATCGCGGCTCGGGCTAGCAACATCGGGAGGAGCAATGGCGTCTGCCACAGGTCTCGGCCTTCACACTGCCCGAACAGGAAGGCGGTGTATCCGGCGGTGGTGGCGCCAAGGATGGCTGTCGGAATGGCCACGATTTTGAGAGCGTCGCCAGCGTCGGCAGCTCCAAGGAGGAGCCACGCAGCAGACAGTGCCGCAAACACACCGAGCACGTAGGCGCCCTTGACCAGCCATGAGTCGAAGTTGGACTTTGTCAGTAGGTAGTAAAAGCGCTTGGGCTGCTTGAGATCGCCAACGAGCAACCCGCCAGTGAGGACGAGCATGACGCCCGCCACGATAGGCGGCACGACACCGACGGCAGCTTGCGCGTTAGCGTGACCGAGCACGATCATCAGCGCGGCCATCATCATGATGCCGCCGGCAATGGCCTTGGTGACAAGGTATCCCGACACCATCTTGTCCCATGTGGTCTCGTGGGCCGTGGTGTAGGCAGTGCGGGCAACGATTCCAGGGTCGCCGTGACCGTGACTGTCAAGCTCCGGTGTCAGCCGGTGGTTAGCAGTTGTATCGGCCCAGATCATGCCGTCAGGTTTGATCTTGGTGCGGGTTGGATCGAGTGATGCCTGATCAGCTCCCGTGTAATAGACCTTCGGCTTTGTGTTTTGTTCAGGGGAGCGGACTGCGACATCACGTCGGCCGATTAATTTCGTGTTCGCATTGTCCGGGTCATCGAAGTCAACGACCTTGATCGCCTCAGTCGGACAAATGACGACACACGACGGCTCGAGATTCATCTCGACGCGATGGTTGCAAAAGTTGCACTTCTGCGCAGTTTTCGTTTCCGGGTTGATGAACAGAGCGTCGTAAGGGCAGGCGTTCATGCACGACTTACAGCCAATGCAGTTGTCGTCTTGGAAATCGACAACGCCATTTTCAGCACGAAACAGCGCGTTCGTCGGGCAGATCGTCATACACGGAGCGTCTTCGCACTGGTTGCATCTCATCACCGAGAAGTGCCGACTTGCGTTTGGAAAGTTTCCAGTCTCGATGTATTTCACCCATGTACGGTTGACGCCAAGCGGTACATCGTGTTCGCTCTTGCACGCAATCGTGCAGGCATGGCAGCCGATGCAAGAATCACTGTCGAGCAGGAACCCCAGTCGGGTCATCGCTCCCCCATTCGTGTAGTGAGTTGATCATCTAGCTTCGACGCTGTGTCAAGCTATCGCACCATTGCGCCGACGTGCTAAGCATCGCTCCAAAGCGAACCAGCAGCGCTGTATCCCGTCAGTCAAGTGGCGGGAGTCGGCGGGCGCATTCAACTATGACGTCCGCTGCGTGGGTGGCATCATCGACGGTAGTTTTCCACGACGACACACTCACTCGCATTGCTGTCTCGCCGCGCCACTGGGTCGCCCCACACCAGATGCGACCGTCGCGTTGAATCTCGGCTAGCAAAGTCTCAGTGGCCGCTGCCGATCCGTACCGCAGCAGCACCTGGTTGATCACCACGTCGTTGAGGACGTCGAAGTCGGCGTTCCTCAGCCGTTCAGCGATCAGCTGCGCTGCGTCGGACGCGCGCTGTACCAGTTGTGCGACGCCGCTGCGGCCCAAAGTGCGCAGTACAGCCCACACCTCAACCTGACGCGCCCGCTGCGAAGACTGCGGCGTGTGGTGCATCGCCTCAAATCCGTGCTCGGGTGGCAGATAGCCGGCTACGGATGCGAACGTTCTCCTGAGCGCACCTTTGCGAGCGACGATCGCTATGCCGCAGTCGTACGTGACGTTGAGCCATTTGTGTCCGTCTGTGGCCCATGAATCGGCGCGGCGGAGACCTTCCACCAGGTGCGTGCGACTCGGATCGGCGAGTGCCCACAGTCCGAACGCACCGTCGACATGGAGCCAGCCGTTGTCGGTGGCTGCCAACAGCCAGTCGGCGATCTCGTCAAATGGATCAAAGGCCCCAGTGTTGACCTCACCTGCTTGGGCGCACACAAGCACCGGCCCGGACAGATTTGTCGGCAACTGGGTACAGTCGATCCGGCCTTGGTTGTCGGTGGGGACCTTCAGCACTCGATCGCCCCCGAGACCGATCAGACCGAGCGACTTGCGCACTGTGCTGTGGGTGTTCTGTCCAATCACCACGGTGATTGGTGGTGCGCCGAACAGACCATCGCTCTTCGCATTCCACCCTGCTCGCTCGAGCAATTCATCACGTGCTGCCGCCATGCACGACGCGTTAGCGACCGTGGCACCGGTGACGAATCCAACATCTGAGTGGCCGGGCAAGCTGAGGACATCGAGCAGCCAGCCTCGAGCAACATCATGCAGCTTCGCCGCTGTTGGCGACATCACGGGCAGCGCTGCGTTCTGATCCCATGCATTGACCAGGAATGCGGCGCCAAGAGCGACGGGAAAGGTAGCGCCGTTGACGAAGCCGAAGTAGTTCGGCCCAGTCGACATCATCGTTGCTGGGCCGCCTACTTCGCTGAGCAGCCGCAGCGCGTCAGATGGATCCGTCGGCGCTTCGGGGAGCGGCTCATCAAAAGCGTCGAGTCTTGCGAGCGCTGCTTCGTCAGGCATCGCCGGCCGGGCATCCGTACCCGCTACGTATTCAATAGCCTGGCGGGCGGCATCGTGCAGCAACTCGATGTCGTTCATCTCGTCATTCTTTCCGAAGGCAACCGGTGACGCTGCACTGACCTACGTAACGTTCAGTTCCAGTGTTCCCAGGTAGCCAAAGTCCACCCGGAATGCGTCACCGGATCGACAGTCAATTGGCCGGGTGAACGACCCGGCCAGAATCGTCTCGCCGGCAACTAGTGGGATGCCGATGTCCTGAAGGCGATTGGCAAGCCACACGACGCCCATTGCCGGGTCGTCAAGCACACCTGCGCCGAGGCCGGTTTCCTCCACCACGCCATTGCGGTAAGCAATCGCACCAGCCCACCGCAAGTCACCATTTCGCGCTTCGTCCACCGAGACGTGCTCGTCGCCGACGACGATGCCGGAGTTCGCCGCGTTGTCCGAGATCGTGTCAAGAACGGTCCGAGTGCGACCGTCGTCAGGGTGCACGCGGTGCGATCGGGCGTCAATCAACTCAAGAGCCGGCACGACGTGACTGGTTGCTGCATACACGTCGTCGACAGTGAGGTTGCGGCCGAGTTCATTCGGTACGAGGTCGCAAGCAAGAACGAAGGCAAACTCAACTTCTATTTTGGGATCGAGGTGGTCGGCCGCTGCGATCGAACCGCCACTTGAAATAAACATGTAGTCGAGCAACGCTCCATAGTCGGGCTCATCAATCTTCATCGCCATTTGCATCGCGCGGCTCGTGAGACCGATCTTGTGCCCCTTGATCGATGCCCCGTTTGCCACCTGCAAGTCGATCCAGGCTGCCTGGATGGCGTATGCATCCTCAAGCGTGATTCCGGGGAATCGGCGGGTCACTGGATCGCATGGCACAGCGCTGATCCGCGCCTGCTCGTGCTCGGCTGCAAGTAGTGCAATGTGTTCTGCGGAAAGAGTCACACTCATGAGCTCTGGCCCAGCTTTGGAATGGCGTGCGAGTCGTAGGCGATGGAAACATTCTTCGTTTCCATGTAGAACTCGAAGCTGTACTCGGGACCGCCGTCACGGCCGATACCACTGGACTTAGACCCTCCGAACGGCGTCGGGAGGTGCCGAACGTTTTGGCTGTTCACCCAAATCATTCCGGCCTCTAGGTCACGGGCAACGCGCTGGGCTCGCCCGGTCTCACTGGTCCAGAGATAGCCCGCCAGGCCGTACTCGACGTCGTTGGCCAGACGCACTGCTTCGGTCTCGTTGCTAAATGGAATCACAGTCAGGACCGGACCAAAGATCTCCTCCTGTGCGATGTCCATGTCGTTGCGCGCCCCAGTGAACAGCATTGGATCGACGTAGTACGAGTCCGGATCTGATGCTGCGCCACCGCCGACGACCACCGAAGCACCAGCGGCTTCCGCCTTGGCTCGGTAGCTCCGGACCTTCGCGCAGTGGCGCGGGTGAATCAGCGGACCAATCTCCGTCGACGGGTCGAGGGGATGTCCAACCCTGAGCGCCTTGACCCGCTCAGTCAGCCCTGCCACGAACTCATCGTGAATCGATGATTGGATCAGCAGCCGACTCGATGACGTGCAACGCTCACCATTCAAGCTGTAGATCATAAAGATCACGGCGTCGAGTGCCCGATCGAGATCAGCGTCGTCGAATACGATCACTGGGTTCTTGCCACCGAGTTCGAAGTGCACTCGCTTGAGCGTGGGCGCACCCTGGGCTTGGATCATCGAGCCCGTTGACGACTCGCCGACGAAAGCAATCGCCTTGATCAGCGGGTGCTCGGTCAAAGCCTTGCCCGCCGACTCGCCGAAGCCGTGCACTGTGTTCAAGACACCGGGCGGCAGTCCGGCTTCGACGGCGATCTCCGAGAGCATTGCTGCGGTGTAGGGGCTCCATTCAGCGGGCTTGTGAACGACGGTGCAGCCAGCTGCGAGAGCGGGAGCGATCTTCCAGGTTGACAACATGAAAGGCGTGTTCCACGGTGTGATTACCCCAACGGGTCCAAGCGCGTGGCGACTCGAGAAGTTGATGTGGTGCTCGTCTGGCATTGAGCGCCCGTTGTTGGCGTCCGGTGCGTGGTCGGCAAAGAATCGGAAATTCTCTGCGCCCCGAATCGCTGCGGCGCTCATGAACCGAACCGTCTGCCCTGTGTCGACGCACTCGACCGCTGCAATATCGTCGGAGCGCATCTCGATCAGATCGGCAACCCTGTTCAATACCTTCTTCCGTTCCTTGCCGGAGCGACCGGACCAATCGGCGAACGCCTCGTGGGCTGCCTTGGCGGCCGCGTGAATGTCGGCTGCATCACCCGATGCGACCGAGCCAAGTAGCTCTGCATCGACGGGAGAGTTGTTTTCAAACGTCTTCCCGCTGACGCTCGCAGTCGGCCGGCCATTAATGAAGTGCAGCAACGGGGCATCGGCAAAAGGCCTCATGCTTGCTGAGGCCAGTGCCTGGTACTCGTCGAACGTCTTGTCAGCAGCCACGTCTTGTTCCTTCGTGTCTAATGTTGCGCTCGGCAATGACCGAGCGCAGATTGTTTTTGTTTATCCGGCAGAGCGGATCAATCTCCTGGTACTCAACGCTGAGCATCAGATTGTCTTGGGCGGCGCCGAGCGCGTCGCTCAGCGCCGTCATCAATGCTTCGGTAAGGATCTGCTTGTCGGCATCGGAGCGGCCGGAGGCGAGCCGTGCCGTCACGGCGATGAAACCATTCATTGGGTACTCATCGCCGACCGCATATATGTCGCGCTGTGCGGCACGAGTGCGCAGCGCATCGAGGGGGGCAATACCGGTCGCGAGTGCAGCGTGATGCAGCACTACGACCAATCCAGCCATATCTGCCACGTCACTGACGTTGGCCGAGTGCTCGAGAATGATATGAGGCATTGCAAAGTATTATGTAACATGTTAAATATTAATGCAACATGAAGTTGCTGAGCTACTCCCACCCATCGATGCGTAACGGAAGCACGAGCTTCGGAGCCGTCAACGACACCGCTTCGCCGACCGCGTCGATCGTTGACCTGTCGACGCGTATGCCCGGCGTACGCAATCTGTCGGACCTGATCGCACAACAACGGGTCGACGAAGCACGATCGATCGTCGAGACCGCCAGCCCGAACCCCACGGTCGACGTCGCACTCTCCGCTGTCACGTACGAGCGCACACTTCCCGCCCCCGGCAAGATCTTCTGCATCGGCGTCAACTACGGCGGACGCAATGCCGAATACAAGGACGGCCAGGACGTACCAACCAAGCCAAGCGTGTTCGTCCGGTTTCCGAGCTCATTCACCGGTCACGACCAGTCGCTCATCCGCCCGCCCGAAAGCCCGCAGCTCGACTACGAGGGTGAAATCGTCGCCGTCATCGGCACCGGTGGCCGCCGGATCACGCGTGCAGATGCCCGCCACCACATCGCTGGGCTCACCCTCGGCAACGAAGGCACGATTCGCGACTGGGTCCGCCACGCCAAGTTCAACGTCACCCAGGGCAAGAACTGGGACTCGTCTGGCTCGATCGGTCCGTGGATGACCACGCTCGACGAGATCGGCGAGTTCGAGAACCTGCACCTGACCACACACGTCAACGGCGAACTCCGCCAAGACGACACGCCAACAACGATGGCGTACCCGATCGAGTTCCAGATCGAGTATCTGTCCACCTTCTGCACGCTTGAGCCCGGCGATATCATCTTCACCGGCACCCCGACCGGCGCCGGTGCCCGATTTGATCCGCCCCGCTTTCTCGAACCAGGTGACGTGGTCGAAGTCTCCGTGCCCGAGCTCGGCACTCTGCGCAACGGCATTGCTGACGAGGTGATCTCGTGAGCACCGGCACTGCCCGCCGGGCACACGGCGCCGCGCTGATCCGTGAATTCGAGCAATCATTGCCGATGGCCCTGATGCGCGCCCGCGAGGCGGTGATGCGCCATTTCCGCCCGATCCTCACCGATCACGACCTCACCGAGCAGCAGTGGCGGGTACTGCGTGCTCTGAACGACGCGACCGGGCCCATCTCGGTCGGAGAGTTGGCCGAGCGCACCTTTCTCCTCGGCCCCAGCCTGTCGCGCATGCTCGCCTCACTCGACGAGCGAGGGCTCATCGAACGCGCCGCGGGAAACGATGCCCGACGCGCTGAGATCGGCATCAGCAACGAAGGGTTGGCGCTCATTGGCCGGATCGCTCCCTTGAGCGAGGCGGCGTACCAGCAAATCGAACACCAGCTCAACCCGGGTGAAGTCGATCAGCTGGCTGACTTACTCGCTCGACTCTCCGCCCCAACCACGCCCTAATGCGGCACCAGCCCACACCAATATTCCTGTCCAATATCCCTGTTCTGCACCACTGATTGAAAGCGCCACGAGATGAGCGAACACAGCAGTTACCACGAGGCCCCCGACACCCTGGCGGCTCCGCCGCCCGGTTGCCCGATGCACGCGAACTGGTCCCCACTGGACGATGACTACCTCGTCGACCCGTACCCCATCGCCAATGCGCTGCGCGACGAGCACCCCGTGTTCTACGCCCCCGACCTTGGCCACGTCGTCGTGACGCGCATGGAAGACATCGACGAGGTGTTCATGAATCCCGATGTCTACGCGTCCACCAACGTTCAGGATCCGATCTACCCCTTGGCCGACGAGGCTGCCGCCGTCCTGGCGACTCCTGACTTCAATCCGGTTGCCGTGATGTCGAACAAGCCCGCACCTGATCACGGCCGAATACGGGTGTACACGCGGCAGGGCTTTTCGAATCGTCGCCTCAAGTCGCTCGAGGGATACATGCGTGACCGCGCCACCGTGCTGCTCGACCAGATGGTTGCCGACGGCTCGCCAGCGGAGTTTGTCAGAGCCCTGGCATTCCCGCTGCCAGCTGAGATCGTGTTCCGCTTCCTCGGATTCCCGCCCGAGGACGATGTGATGGTCAAGTCGTGGTGCGCAAACCGACGAGCGTTCTCCTGGGGGATGCCGACCGCTGAAGAGCAGGTCGAGATTGCTGAGGGCATGGTCAGTTATTGGCGTTACTGCCGCGACTTCGTTGCCCAGCGGCGCGACGAACGTACCGACGATTTCACCTCCGAACTCCTTGACGCGCACGACGCCGACCCCGACCCGACGAACGGCACCGGCCTGAGCTATCAGGAGGTCGAATCAATCGTCTACGGCTTCTCGTTCGCCGGCCACGACCCGGTCACCGCGCTGCTCTCCAACACCCTGCTCTGCCTACTCCCCCGCCGGGACCAGTGGGACGCGCTCTGCGCGGATCCATCGCTCGCAGCGGCGGCCGTGGAAGAGACGCTGCGCTATGAGTCGAGCCAGATCTCGTGGCGCCGGGTCACGACACAGGACACCACGCTCGGCGGCATCGATCTACCCGCCGGAACGCGGTTGTATCTCAACTTTGCGTCGGCGAACCACCAACCCGATCTGTTCGAGGACCCCGAGACGTTCGACATCCATCGCCATCGCCCCAACCGGCACATCTCGTTCGGCAAAGGGATTCACTTCTGCGTCGGCAATGGCCTCGCACGGATGGAAGCACGCATCGCGATCGAGTTGCTCTCGCAGCGCCTGCCTTCGCTCCGTCTCGTCGAAGACCAGGAGCTCACCTACTTCCCGAACATCACCTTCCGCGGCCCTGACGCTCTGCATTTAGAGTGGACAGGTGAGACGGCATGAGTCTCTACGCAGTTCAGAAGTTCCTGTTTGAGATCAACCGGTCCAAGGAGATGCAGGACCGATACAGCGCCGACCGGCGGGCCGAAGTCGCGGGGTTCGACCTCACCGATGAGGAAATTGAGGCACTCGTGGCACCCGACATCGGGAAGCTCTTCCATCTCGGCGTCAACGGTCAGATCCTCATGCACTTCGCCGCGTTCCATCAGATCGATTGGCAGGACTATCTCCAGCGCATGCGGGACGGCATTTCCGAGCACGGCCCCGTCCGAGAGGGCGTCTATGCGATGACCACGAGCCTCGACGAAGTGGTTGCACCTGTCCACACCCCTGCAACTCCGGAAGGCAGACACTGACATGCCCCTCGTCTTTGCCGGCGTGTGCTCACACGCGCCTGGAATCACTGGTCGATCCGACCAGGCTGATCCCGACGTTCGCGATCGCTTCTACGCTGCGTTCGATCAGATGCGCGTCGACCTCGAAGCGTCGAAACCCGATGCCATCGTCGTGATCGCGGCCGAGCACTTCGCCAACTTCTTCATGAATAACATGCCGTCGTTCGCACTGGGCATGGCCGACAGCTACGACGGCCCGATCGAAGATCCAGGTTGGCTCGGCATCGACAAGCACCAGGTACCAGGCAATCGCGACCTGTCGCGCCGGTTCATCGAGCAGGTGATGCAAACCTCTGACGTCAGCTATTCGGAGGAGTGGAAGTTCGACCACGGGATCATGGTGCCGCTGCACTTTCTGACCCCCCGCTACGACACCCCGGTCATCCCGGTCAACATCAACTGCCAGGGCCCGCCGCTGTCGCCGCTGCATCGCTCGTGGATGTTTGGCGAGTCGCTCCGTGCAGCTTGCGACGCGCTGCCCGAACGCATTGCGATTGTCGGCACCGGCGGTATTTCGCACTGGCCGGCCACACCCGATTCGGGCAAGATCAACGTCGAGTGGGACCTCGACTTCATGGATCGCTGGTGCCGCAACGACCGCGAGGCGCTCCTCGATTATGACGACCTGACGGTCTACGCGGACGCTGGGCAAGGCGGGTTCGAGATCCGCACCTTCATTTCTGTGGCGGCAGCCGCTGCTGGTGCGACCGGCACCGTGCACTTCTGTGAGCCGATCCCGATCTTTGCCGTGAGCTGCACGATCGCCTCGTACAACATCGCTGCGTCGGGTATCTAGTGCACAGCGAGGCGCAGCTCGGGCCGAGGGTCGGACGATGAGCGCGATCGACATCCCGACCGACTTCACAGCGCTGCACGATCGCGAGTGGGACCGACTTAGTCATCCCGGCATCTGGCTCACCGGCTACGAACGAGTCGCTGTCGCCGCAGCGGCGCGCGGTGTGGTTGCGTCCTCGCCCGCCGAAGAGGCAGCGGCAGTCATCTCCACCGCCCCAGCAACGATCACACGCGACTGGTTTGATGCGATGCTCACCAGGGGTCTCAGTGCCGAGCAGTACGTCGAGGTGCTTGGCATCGTGGCTCGCCTTCGGGCTCTCGACACCACCCGGTTCGGTCTCGGCCACAATCCCCGTCCACTTCCTGAGCCGCATCAAGGCGAGCCCTCGCCGGTCACCACGCAGGCGGTGATCGACGGGTCGTGAGTGCCCACCATCGGTGTCGCGTTCCCACCAACGATCCTCAGTGCAGTGCCACCGGAGAACGAGGCCATGTTCGACGTGCACACCACCCTGTATCTCGCGCCAGACAGCAATCCTGACGGGAACTCGATGGGCAACATGAATGCGGTTCGCGAAGGACTGAACCGATCACAAATGGAGTTCGTCGCTGCACGAACCTCGCTGCTGAACGATTGCTTCTTTTGACTGTATGGCCACGCTGGGATGCTCCGTGCGAGCGCCCATCATCACCACGAAGACATCAACTTGCTCGGCGTCGGCAGGCCAAACGTCGATGTGGGCCTTCCGGGCAGTCGTGTGCTCAGCGCGCTGGTCGAGGCCACTGTACTCCGTGACGGCGACGAGATGGAACGCGTTAGGACACAGGCCATCGAGGTGCTCGGTTCAGGTGCCACTGCGCGTGCGGTGCAGGTCACCGGCAACTTCGAGATGATGAACCGACTCCTCGATGCCGTCGGCGTGGATCCGCCCGACGGCATGTTGGCGATTGGCGATGCCATCGGCGTTCCGTTGCCCGAGCGGCTCAGGTGACTCAGGTGTCGCAGAAGCGAATTTCGCTCTCTTGGTCCGGGTACTTGCCGCGCTTGTCGGCGTAGAACGCTCCGAAAATGGCGAGGTCTGCCTCGATATCGCCGGTCGGGACCATCGTTGGGCCGAAGCCGACGGTACGTGTTGAGTAGTCGACGAACGCGAGACAGATCGGCACCTTCGCAGCCAGCGCGATTCGGTAGAAACCCGACTTCCAATGATCGGTGTAGGACCGAGTTCCGGCCGCCGGAATCGCCAGCGCCAGATGTTCGGCAGCATCGAACTCGTCGGCAATCGACTCCACCATTCCGCGTCGCTCGTCGCGCCGCACCGGCACACCGCCGAGCATTCGCATCATGCTATTCATCGGTCCACGGAACAGTTGGTGTTTTCCGAGCCAGTTGAGGTTCGCGCCAGATCTCCACGATGCCATCAAGAGACTCAGCAGATCCCAGTTCGTGGTGTGCGGCGCGCAAAGCAGAACGTAGGTGTCGTGTTGCGGCGGATCACCGACCGCAGTAAATCGAGTCAGCTTCAACATGAGCCGCGCCAATTGTCGTTTCACTTCGATCGCTGTCCGTTCCGAGTGCGGACCCGCTTGCTCGAGTCGTTGTCAGTCTCTCATGAATTTCGACTGTGTACCTCGTCGTCTGATTCGACCGAGCACTACCGTTGAAAACATGGCAGAGCGACCCGATCGGCAAGTCACCCACCGCAGTCACGTCAGCTACATCGACAAGTCTCGCGAGTACTACGAAGCGTCCGGATATGACCAGCCCTACCGTTGGGCTGCGTTCAACGAGGTGCCCTTCGCGCCTCTGACGAAGCCGTTGGCCGAGTGCAATGTCGCCGTGATCACGACGACGTATCTGAATCATCATGATTCAGCGCACGGAGCGCCCGCTACCGACAAGGTTGTCTATCACCATCCTGTTGCGGACCGTCCGGAGTGGATGTTTACCAGCGATTTGTCGTGGGACAAGCAAGCAACGCATACCGATGACCCCGAGAGCTTTCTGCCGCTCGGAGCGTTGACCGCACTCGTCGAGGACGGCAAAATTGGCCAGCTCAATCATCGGTTCTTCGGTGTCCCCACCGAGTACAGCCAACGCCGTACCGGTCTTGACGCCGCAGCGATTGGCGAGTGGTGTGCCGAAGATCAGGTTGATATCGCCCTCCTGGTCCCGCTTTGACCGGTGTGCCACCAGACCGTGAGTCTGGTTTCGCGCCACCTTGAAGCAGCTGGAATACCCTCCGTGGTGATCGGGAGCGCCCGCGACATCGTCGAAGAGTGTGGCGTCGCTCGCATGCTGTTCGTCGACTTCCCGCTCGGCAATCCGTGTGGCAAGCCAGGTGACCGGGTGATGCAGCAATCGATCATCTCATTGGCGCTCGACGTCGTCGACACCGCAATCGTGCCCCGCACGACGGTTCAGGCGCCAGTGCATTGGGGATCAGACAACTGGAGGAGCGCGTTTATGGAAGTCGGCGACCACAACATCGAGGCACTCCGTGCGGCAGGCGCAAAGCGCCGGGCAGCGCAACTCACATCGTGAGCAACGGACGCATCTCCGGCAAGATTGCGCTCATCACGGGCGGCGCCCGCGGCCAGGGCCGCCACGAGGCGGAACGGTTCGCCGCAGAGGGCGCGACCGTGTACATCACTGACGTGCTCGACCACGTCGGCGCGGCGACAGCCGATGAGTTGGGCGACGCGGTCACATTCCTGCGACACGACGTCACTAGTGAGGATGACTGGGCCGCCGTGATCGCTGGGATCGTCGAACAACACGGCCGCATCGACATCCTCGTCAACAACGCAGGGATCTTCTCGATGACCGCCGCGCTCGATACCTCAATCGAAGCGTGGAATCAGATGGTGGCCATTAATCAGACCGGCGTCTTCCTCGGCATCCGAGACGTCGGCCGGGTGATGTGCGAGCAAGGCTCGGGCAGCATCATCAACATCTCATCGATCGCAGGCCTGACTGGCGTCGGACGGGCTCACGCCTATGCGGCAACAAAGTGGGCCGTTCGCGGGATGAGTAAGTCGGCCGCGATCGAGTTTGCCGCGCATGGCGTCCGCGTCAACTCGGTGCATCCAGGGATCATCGACACCGACATGCTGCGCGAGTTCGGTGGCAACCTCGAACGCATCACCGAGTCGATTCCCATGGGTCGAACCGCATCTGCCGACGAGGTCGCGAATGTCGTGCTGTTCCTCGCCTCTGAAGAGGCGTCGTACTGCAGCGGGCACGAGTTCGTCGTCGACGGTGCGATGAACGCATGAACGCGCTGCTTCCCGAAGCACTCCTCGCTGCCGGCGATGTGTGCGGTGAACTTCTTCGCGCACGTGGCGAGACCGTAGCAACCGGCGAGGGCAGTTGCGGCGGTCTCATTTCTACGGCACTGCTCGCCGTGCCCGGTGCATCGGCGTACTTCCTCGGCGGCAGTGTGATCTACACCAGGCGCGCCCTCGACGGTCTCCTCACGGGCCAGGTCGAACGGCCAGCGAAACTGCGCGGCGCATCTGAACCGTGGGTGATGCATCTCGCCGACGCTGCGCGCATACACATCGGCGCAACGTGGGGCATTGGCGAAGGCGGCGCAACTGGCCCGTCAGGCAACCCGTACGGCGACCCGGCCGGACACGCCTGGGTTGGCGTCTCGGGCCCCGTCGATGCGTCACGACACGTCCTGACCGGTGACAACGATCGCGCAGCAAACATGTTGGCGTTCGCCATCGCCGGCCTCGACCTCTTTGCCGACACTCTGCGTTCCGCCTGAGCTTCAGTCGTCGTCTGGCCGGACTTCGTCGGACAGCTTGCGTACTTTGGCGCGCCGTTTGCGACGGGTCGGAATCATGCTCCGCATCTCTTCGAGCTTGCCGAAGCAGAGCAGCCGATCCTCGCCCTCGAGAGTTCGACTCTCCTTCGGGTTCGGGATGACGGCGTTGCCGCGGTGCAAGGTCAGCACGGTGATGCCGCGCTCGCGGAGACCCGATTCTGCGAGCGTCTGCCCGACAAACTCCGAACCTTCGGGCACGTGGACTTCGGCGACGCCGCACCCCGTACTAACAGTGAGTCGTTGCCGGACCTCGAGTTCCGGAAACGCCACCTGGTTGGCAATGTGGTCGATGATTGCTCCTCGGTATCGAGTTCGGTAGCCCGTTCGATGCCTTCGAGTCCGGGCGATGAGTTGACCTCCATCACGAGTGGACCCCCATTGCCTTCGAGCATGTCCACGCCCGCACGACAGACCGGTCGGACCGCGTTCTTGACGAGCTGGTGATGGTCCGATGATTAACTCTGATCGCTTCGACGACAGCAACATCATCGTCCGAACGCTGACAGGGTTGCACCGCGAACCGGACCCACTCGACCTCGTCACTCTCGAACAATTTGAGATCGAACGCGTGGAGCGCCGAAGTACGAGCACCCGTGTCAATCCTGGCCTTGATTGCGTCGATGCCCCAGTCGGGAAGCCCAACCCACTCTCCCCACCCGACTGTGGTCGAGCCTGGCTGTGTCATGGCTGAAGTGTGCCACGATCCATCGAAACGCAGACCTGTTTCGTAGTGTTCCGACCATGACGCGTCGAACCGTTCACGACCTAGTTGCCGACGCAAAGGCTGACATCGAGGAATTGACTGCGGAGCAGGTCAAGGCAGAACTCGACGCCGGGACGGCGATGCTCATCGACATCCGCGATATTCGCGAACGTGTCGAGAAGGGCGTGATTCCCGGTGCGGTCTCCGCGCCGCGCGGGATGTTGGAGTTCTGGTTCGATCCAGACAGCCCGTATCACCAAGAGCGCTATACGCCTGAGGGGCGATACATCTTCCACTGCGCGAGCGGATGGCGATCCGCCTTGGCAGCGCAGGTCATCGGCGAGATTGGCTTCACAAACGTTGCTCATCTCGAGACCGGCTTCACCGGCTGGGTGGAAGCTGGTTACGACATCGACGACATCACGGACACTTCCAAGTGGATCAAACGTCCCTGACGCCAGTCGATCGCGCCCGCACGTTGGCCGACACGGTGCTGGCTCCAGCGGCTGAACGTGTCGACCGCAACGCGATCATCCCGACGACGCACCTCGCTGCACTGGCCGATGCTGGGTTGTTCGGGATCCTCGGACCGCTCAGCGCCGGCGGATCCGACCTGTCGGCTCATGAGACTCGTCGCGTCATCGCCGCAATCGCTGGCGGCTGCGGCGCAACGTTCTTCGTGTGGGTCCAGCACCACGGCGTCGTGCGGGCGTTGTGCGGCTCGCAGAACACATACCTGCGTGACTCATACTTGGCGCCACTGTGTGCCGGGCAGGTGATTGCCGGGGTTGCCTTCGCTCATGCCCGACGAATCGGGCCGGCTGCAGTGCGCGCAACTCGCGTCGCCGGAGGCTGGCAGTTCGATGGATTCGCTCCGTGGACCACGTCATGGGGCATCGCCCAACAGTTCGTCATTGTTGGCGAGAGCGATGCCGGCGAACTCATCTGGGTGATGATCGATGGGAAGACAACTACCGGGATCACCCCGCGCCACCTTGCACTCCCGGTCCTCGCCGCCACTGAGACGGTTGCGTTGGAATTCAACGGGTTCGTGGCGGCCGACGCCGAAGTCATGACGATGATCGATGCGCACGAGTGGCGAGTCGCCGACCGTCTCTCCAGCTCGATCGGCCAGACTGCTGCGTTGGGAGTGGCCGAACGCGCCGTGTCGCTGCTCGCACCGTCAATCGAGTGCGGCGACGGAAACGACCTCGATGTTGACGAGGCCCGCGCTGTCTTGCTTGAGCATCTCAATGGCTGCTGGGCCGATGATGACCAGATGGTTTCGGAGATGTCCGCGCCAATCAACGACCGTGAAACATGGATCCGCAAGGCCAGCCTGCATCGGGCCCGCTGCCTTGAGTTGGCGCGCACCGCGACCACCATGCTCCTTGCGGCTTCCGGCGGCGGCGGTCTGGACCTTTCTCATCCGGCCCAACGACTTGCTCGCGAAGCGATGTTCTACGTCATCCAGGCCCAGACCACCGACGGCAGGTCGGCCACGCTGCATGAACTCACATCCTGAGTCGGCAGCGGCGTCATCTCTGTGACAGCCTGGAGCTACGGTCGGCAGCCTTGCAGATCTGCAACATCTTGCCGGAAATACCTTGAGCACGGACCTGCGCACTGCGTTGAGTGCATGCCGACGGCTCAGCGTCGATGAGCTGCCCTGGCTTACCGAGCGGGCCGGGAACCGTGCTCGGCGGAAACACTGGTCATGGCGGATCATCGGCCAGTTGCTCGGCGTCTCAGGCCAGACAGCACGCAAACGCTTCACCCACCTCAACCGCCCGGCTCTGCCACCGTTGGATCGAGGCCCTAAGCGTTTGGGGAAGTTGACAACCGTGGTTGTCACCAACAACAACCTCAATTGCAAATCGCGCCGCGCTTGCCCGCGCTTGCGGGTCAACTCATTGTTGACTTTTTCTTGGCCGCCGTCTTCTTGGCCGCTGTCTTCTTGGTTGCCGGCTTCTTCTTGGCCGCCAGCTGCTGCGCTGCGCTTCCAGCGGCAATCAGGTCAACGAACGAGGCGGCAACGTTTGCGGCGAATGCAGTCGGGTCGGTGATGGCCTTGGGGTCGACGAAAATGCCCATGTCGAAGGCCCCGTCGTAGGACATCGCCGTGATGTTTGCGCCTGTTCCCGCGACCGGCCCCATCGCCACGGTGGCGAGCACCCTGGCGCCAGCGCAGTACAGAGGAATTGGAGCGCCTCGCAAGTTCGATGTCACAAAGTCGATGTGGTGCGCTGCGGATCGAGCCGCTTGGGTCACGACCGAGATCGGCAAGAGGTTCGCCACGCCCGACAGCCCCGTCATGCCACCCGTGCGCTGTGCCTCGTCTTTGGCCTCGGCAGTCGCATTGACGACTGCAGCGACCCGCTCGCCTGGCGACATCGGCCCGGCGGGAAGGGTGAGAGGAACGGGGGTGAACGAGTTGCCGCCCGCCTTGCCGTCGGACCGCGTGCTCAGGACAAAACTGGTGTTTGTGGACTCGATCGGAGTGTCATGTTCAACGTGATAGCGATGCACGCCTTCGACAAGGCCCGCCAAGAACGCGTCGTTGATCGAACCACCGAGCGCCTTGCCCGCGGCCTTGAGCTCATCGACGTCAACGCGCACCCATTCGAGGTGGCGATGCCGCGACCGATCGGACCACAGCCGTGATGCCGGCGAACGCTCGGAGCTGGGGCTGAGTTGCCGGGCCGCAGCCTTAACGGTGTCAACCGCAACACCCACAGTGTCGTTAATGCGACGAGGATCTGCAGGCCACAAAGCGACCTCGCCAGCCATTCGCCGACCGATCCCCCACTGTCGGCGTGCCAGGTGCGACGCCGAATTGCGAAGGGTCGACATCACACTGTCGGCAGTGTTCCCGCCGGATTCTTTTGCCTGATGAGCCGCCACCGCGTCATCGATCACTTGCTTGAGATCGACCTCAGGTGCCGGCGGCGCATCTCGTTCGAGGTCCTGATACATCTCAGCCATCCGCATCTGGCCGATGCCGTCGGCAACAGAGTGGTGAATGATCGCCCACAGCGCACCGCGACCCCCTTCGAGCCCACTGATGAGGACGAACCTCCAAAGCGGGCGCGTCCGGTCAAGCGGCTCCAAGTAGAGCCGTGCAGCGAGGTCGAGGAGTTGCCGATCGGTTCCCGGTCCGGGCAGCACGACTTCGCGAATGTGCGCGTTGATGTCGAACTCTGCGTCGGGGACCCACGCTGGAGTCGAGATTCGACCAAAGCCGGGAACGGCGCGTTGATAGAGGCGCGGGGTGCGCGCGATACCGGCACGCATCTGGCGCATGAACCGAGCAGGGTCGACCGGCTGATCGAGCAGGACGATCGACCCACCACTGGGATTGAGCCACGGGTCCTTCTCGATACTCCACATGAGCGCCTCGTGCTCGCTCATCCGGTCGGCGTTGTCGACTTCTCGTTCTCGTGTGGCCATCGTGACGTCTCTTCTCAGTGCCTTGGCGTTATCAGATCAGGATCAAGTGCGAATCAGGTGCGAATCAGGTGTCGGTGCCGGGACGGCGTTCGGATTCGGCATTCGGGTCGCCTTTGTATCCGGGCGGAAACGTCTGCATCAACTCATCGTTTGTGGGCGCGCGGCGCTCGCGCGCCTCGGGCGGCAGCAGATCGACCAGCGCCTGCATGATCGCCTGGGTGTCGGCGTCCGGGTCATCGAGACCGAGTTGGATTGGATCGCCCACCGTCGCGGACACCGCTGGCCTTCTCGTCGGATTCATGTTGGGCAACCGTGCGCTGCGCGGCCAGACCCGCTCGGTGCCCCACAACCCGACCGGGATCACCGGAACACCGGTCTGCGCGGCGAGCTTCGCTGCGCCCCATCGCCCCTTCAATTCCGGGTCGAAGAATGCCGGGCCGCGCGGAATCGTTCCTTCGGGCGCCAACATGACGATCTCGCCACCCTCAAGCGCCCGCGCTGCAGCCTGCAACGGTTCGTCCGAGCCGGAGGATCGTTCAACGCGCACACCACCCATTCCTCGCATTAGTCGGCCGATGATCGGCACGTCGAACACTTCCTTCTTGCCTAGACCTCGGAGATTCCGAGCGGCTTTGGCAAAGAGCAAGCCCATCACCGTCGGGTCAAAGTATGAGCGGTGGTTGAAGACCACGATGGCGGCACCGTCGGTGGGAATCTTCTCGGTGTCGTGAAAGGAGATGTCGGCATACGGCGCGACAAACTCCGGCCGCATCAGCGGTCGCGTCCACTCTTGAATCTCGCGTCCACCGATCTTGATGACACCATCGCTCTTGTCCAGATGCCGTGTCGGCCAGCCCTTGATAGCGGCGGTAGCGGCGAGTCGCGTGTCCGGGTTGACCGCCACCGGATTGCCGACCAGCGCAAGCAGGGGCGAATCGAAGTAGCTGTCGCTGTAGGCGTAGCTGCGATCGAGACGAACGCCGTTCTCAGCCGCCCATGTTTCAACCGCGTCGGCTTTCGCCGGGCCCCACACGAACGGTCCGTCGAGTTCACCGGTGTAGATCGTTCCGTCGTTGGCCCACGATGTTCCGATGACGGCGTCGAACCCGAGTTCATCGGCGAGCGCCGTGGTGAAGGCGAGTGGTGAAGTTGACGCGAGGACGAGCAAGCGACCCTCGGCGCGGTGCTCCTCGATGAGCGGCCGAGCAAACGGCTGCACCATCTCGACGATCTCTTTGGCTGCCTTGGCACACGCTGCATCAACGTCACCGATGTTCCAGCCGACCGCCGCACGTACGGCGAGTTTCGCCGGCTGCATGAGCAGCCGCGACTCACCAGCAATGTCGTAGATTGCTTTCAATGTGAACTGCGCGAGCTCAACGAGCGGCTCGATCAACGGATTCTTGCCAACGTCAGCGACGCCGGCCTCGGTGAGGTAACGCATGAAAACGGTCGACGATGAGCCGCTGATGAGTGTTCGGTCGAGATCAAAAATGGCAGCTGACAAGTTGCGAGACATGGGGAGTCCTCCGTTGGACATCGTCGCACGTTTCCTTCGTTTCTGAAATTCGATCGTGCAATACTATGACTCCGTCGCGAGTGAGCAGACGGGCATCGATTGGGGGAATCGTGATGAATCTGGCGGACGTGATCGAGGGACACAGCGATGATCGACGAGCACTGATCGACGGCGAGATCGTCGTCACGTTCGGAGAATTGCGTGACCGCGTGTCGGCGTTGCGGTCCCAACTTGCGTCGATGGGCGTCGGTCGTGGTGATCCAGTGGCGTTAGCAGCAGGCAACGAGGTGCACTTCGCGACCGGCGCGCTCGCAGTGTTGGGGCTGGGCGCCATCGTGATGCCGGTCAACCCGCAGAGCCCGCCGAGCGAACTCCGCCTCCGCATCGACATGGTCCAGCCTCGCTTACTGCTTGTTGGCGACGACGGCCAAGGTTTACTCGGCATCGATGATGAACTCGGCGTTCAGGCAATCGAAATGACAGCGCTTGCAACGGTTCCAATAACTGATCCCGACCCAGGAATCGTCGATGTAGAGCCAGGCGACCGGGCGTTTTACATGGCGACCAGCGGTATTACGGGAGCACCGAAAGTGGCGATCCTCAGCCATTACAACCTGCGCTGGGTGCAAGAAGCAATGGGCCAAGAGCTCGACCCGATGCAACCAGACGACATCACCCTCGGATGCCTCCCCTTCGTACATATTTTCGGCTTGAACGTGGTGCTGCTCTACAGCCTTCGCGTCGGATCATGCATTGTCCTCCAGCGTCGATTCGATACCGATGAAAGCCTCCGCTTAATTCGCGAGCACGGCGTCTCCGTACTCGCCGGAGCGCCGCCGATGTGGCAGCGATGGGCGCAGGCCGAAGCACCCGACGATTCGCTGTCGACCGTCCGGTTCGCTGCATCGGGCGCCGCTGCGTTGCCTCTCGGAACCTTCGAGACGATTCGCGACCGCTACGGCGTCGAAGTTGCTCAAGGCTACGGCCTCACGGAAACCTCACCCGTGGTGACTATGGGGCGCGGCCACTCCGTTCGTCCCTCGTCGGTCGGCAAGGTGCTTGATGGCGTCACGGTGGCTCTCGTCGACGACAATGGCATGCCAGTCGACATCGGCGATGAAGGTGAAGTCGTAGTGAAGGGTCCCGGAATTTTCCACGGATACCTCGACGACCAGGCGATGACCGACGCCGTGCTAACCGATGACGGTTGGTTTTGGACCGGCGACGTCGGGATCTTCGACGAAGAGGGCTACCTATACCTCGTCGACCGAATCAAAGATGTCGTCATCGTGTCTGGCTTCAACGTGTACCCGGCAGAAGTTGAAACTGTGCTATCGAAGCATCCCGATGTCCGCGGGGTAATTGTCACGGGTCACGCAAACGAGGCAACGGGCGAAATGGTTGTCGCTCACATTTCCGGCGACGTCAGCGAGACCGAACTCCGAACGCATGTAGCTGAGCAGTTGAGTCGCCACAAATGGCCGGCTGAGTACCATTTCCTGAACGAGCTGCCAATCGCTCCAAACGGCAAGCCGATCCGCAGGGCACTGCGCTGATGAGCAGCGGCAAGGGTCAGTCGTTCAATTTCGAATCGGCTCCTGAACTGCCCGGAGCCGACCGACTCAGCAAGTACGCGTTTGGCGGTATCCGGCGACTGACTCACCGTCTCTGGAAATTCACGATCGAAGGTAGCGACAACGTGCCGCTCAAAGGCCCGGCAATCATTGCTCCCAATCATCTGTCGTTCTGCGATTCGGTCTTTGTCCCCGCGGCGCTGCCCCGTCGAGTGTGGGCGATCGGCAAAGGCGAGTACATGGACAGCTGGAAGACGAAGCATCTCTTTCCAGCAATGGGCATGATCCCAGTCGACCGTTCAGGTGGCGACGCCGCCCAGGCCGCGCTCGAAACCGCTGCCAGGGTGCTCGATGGGGGACGCTTGTTCCTGATCTACCCGGAGGGCACACGCTCTCGGAGCGAGTTCCTCCACAAGGGTCGCACCGGCGCAGCCCGCCTCGCTATTCGTTGCAACGCTCCCGTTGTTCCCGTTGGGCACGAAGGAACGCTCGTCGTTCAGCCGCCCGATTCGTTCAAGATGAAGCCACGACTCCCGGTCAGCGTGCGGTTTGGTGCCCCGATGTGGGCCCATGAGTACGGCGACCCCGAGGACCCCCGCACACTCCGGGCATTCACCGATGCCGTAATGTTTGAAATCGCGCAGCTTTCCGGACAGCGTTATGTCGATCGCTACGCCAACAAGGACGACCGTCCCGGGGTGCTCGCAGACCCCAAGAAGACAGCTCCTCCCACTGCGCAAGACGACACCACGGAGCGCATCAACCCGCAACGGCCAAGCATTGTCGGCGAGGGTCAGGTCAGCATTTCTCGCCCGACGCCCCGACGGGCGGCGTCGCCGAATGCCGAAGGCCCTGCAACGCCAGCGAAGCCAGGGAGCACCGCTGAACCAATCTCGTTACCACCAGGGCGACGCGCTGCAGTCAGCTGACGAGCTGCCACTTATTGCTCAGGGCTCGTCGAACATGATGACGCTGCGCGCTACGGTGCCCTGTTTCATGTCCTCGAAGCCCTCGTTGATTTGTTCTAGCGAAATTCTCTTGGAGATCATTTCGTCGAGCATCAAACGACCGGAAAGGTACATGTCGACGTAACGGGGCATGTCAGTGCGGAATTGGTTCGATCCCATGTTTGAGCCGGTCAGCTTCTTTTCCGAGATCAGGTCTGCGCCATGAACTTCGATATGTGTGCCGACCGGAACCATCCCGATGATGGTGGCCTGGCCACCTCGACGGAGCATCTGAAATGACTGCTCGGCAGTGGCCTTCATTCCAACGGCTTCAAATGCGTGGTGCACACCTTCTCCTGAGATTTCTTTCACCGCCTGCAATGCCTCAACCTTGCTGGCATCGACGACATGGGTGGCTCCCATTGCCTGCGCGAGTTCAAGCTTCGATTGAGCCTTGTCGACGGCGATGATCGTATTTGCTCCAGCGATTCGCGCGCCCTGAATGGCCGAAAGGCCGATGCCCCCGCAGCCGACGACGGCGACTATCTCGCCGGGTGATACCTGGGCGGTACGGAACACGGCCCCGAGCCCCGTGGTAACGCCGCAGCCAATCAGCGCTGCCGTATCGAGTGGCATATTTTTGTCAATTTTTACTAGCGCGTGCTCATGGATCAACATGCTCTCGGCGAACGACGAAAGGTGGAGAAACTGGTTGACCGTTTCGCCTTTACGCCTCAGTCGAGGAGCATCGCCGGGCTGCCGCACAAGTTCGGTGTCTTTGTTCTCGCATCGTGATGGGTGACCGTCGGTGCACTGCGAGCAGTGCCCACAGAATGCCGACAGACAAGTGATCACATGATCGCCCGGTTCAACGTAGCGGACCATTGAACCCACTGCTTGAACGACGCCAGCTGATTCGTGGCCAAGCACGCTCGGGCACTGCGCCGGATACTTGCCCTCCATGAAATGGAGATCGCTATGGCAGATGCCGGCCGCAACAGTCCGGATGAGGACTTCGCGCGGTCCAGGTTCACCGATCTCGATGTCTTCGATCTCGAGCAGACCTGGAACGGTGTTGAGCACGGCAGCTTTCATCGGACAACGGTACCCCGATCGCACGTCGAGTTTTCGACTCGAATTGCGCAGCGGCGGGCGACGAGAATTTACTAATGACCGGTATCACCGCCAGCGTCGCCGACGATGTTGAAGTCCACCAAATGTCAGCCACCATCGGTGCCGTGATCTCCGGCGTCGACCTGGCCGCTGATCTGAGTGATTCCATCATCGCTTTGTTACGCCAGGCGTTACTCGACTGGAAGGTCCTCTTCTTTCGCAATCAGGACATCACCACTGAGCAGCACCTCGCATTTGGGCGTCGGTTCGGTGAGCTCGAGGTCCACCCGTTTGCGCCAGGGAAGCCTGGCTTTCCTGAGGTACTTGCGATCTCGCACGATTCCGATCGGCCTGGCTATGAGAATCTGTGGCATTCCGACGTTACATGGCGGCTCCAACCGTCACTCGGATCGGTATTACGCATCGTCGAGTCGCCCGACGTCGGGGGCGACACGCTGTTTGCTGACATGTACGCCGCGTACGACGGTCTCCCGGTGCGTGTGCGGGACCGCGTCGAGGGACTCGTGGCACGTCACGACTTTGCGGGGTTCCGTCGTGACCTTCGACGACGCGGCGCAACCGACGAAGAAATCGCGCAGTTCGATGCGACTTACCCGAACCCTGAGCACCCGGTTGTCCGAACGCATCCCGAGACTGGACGCAAGGCAATTTACGTCAACGCTGCGTTCACGCAGGAGATCATCGGCATCAACCCTGAAGAGAGCGGCAAGCTCCTCGATCTGCTGTATCGGCAGGCAACCTTCCCCGAGTACCAGGTGCGCTTTGGGTGGGAGAACAACTCCATAGCGTTCTGGGACAACCGCTCCTGCCAGCACTACGCCGTGTCGGACTACTGGCCAGACGTCCGCAGGGCCGAGCGCGTCACGATCATTGGGGACACGCCGTTTTACGACGACTCAAAGTCGCCGACTGAACCCACCGAGTACCCGTTCCGCGGTGCGATACTTCGGCAGGGCCGCGACTGACGGCTGTTCGGTCAGCTGCGAAGGTTGCGGTCGAAGAGGTCGTGCAGGCGTTCCCAGTGACGTTCTGAGGCCGCTTTGTTATATAGCGGTCGTTCTCTGAAAGCAAAGCCGTGCTCGGTACCCGGATACCACTCGGTTCGTCCTGCGCACCCTGCTTCAACCCGAGCAGCTTCGAATGCCTCAATCATCTCCGGGGGTGCATAGCTGTCAATCTCAGCTGCGCCGACGTAGACCTCGCCGCTTGCGTTGGCGAGTTGCAGGTGTGGTGAGTCGTCGGTGTCAGCCACGAGTCGGACCCCGTGGAACGAGGCACCGGCAACGACTTGGCCAGGCAGTTGTCCCAACAGGTACACAGCGAACGGTCCACTCATGCAGTAACCGACCGCTCCCACTCGCTCAGTCCGGGCGGCCGGATCGGCTTCAGCGTGGGAGATGAGCGCCTGCGAGTCGCTGACGACCATGTTGTTACTCAGCCCGCTCATCAGTTCGAACATGCGGTCACGATCACCCGTGTCAAACACGTTGTACTCACTCACTTCGCGGTAGTAAAGGTGCGGCGCCATGACGTAGTAGCCCGCCGTCGCCAGGCGCCGTGCCATGTCACGGATCTCTTCACGCATGCCCGGGGCGTCCATAAAGAACAGTACGAGGGGGTGCGGACCGCCGGAATCGGGGTGTGCAACGAAGGTGACCATCGGTTTACCCGAGGTGCTATCCGGAGTGGTGATGTCGATGAACTGTTCAATCATCAGCGCAGTCTTGCGGAGGGGCTTCCTGACCATGGCAGCGAGAGGATTCAGCGAACTCAGGTCAGCTCAGCGCTAGGCAATTGCAGACCACAGTTCTAAGGGTATGACGTCCATTTGTTCTCCCGTCGGTAAACGAGCTCCAGCCGGTCCCCCGGTGGGCGTGCTTCGCTCTTGCTCGTTTCAGTGACAAACGGCGTGCATCACAGATTTGCGACTGGCAGCTTCACTAGCACCGGTCGAGCATTCGGCGGCGTGTCCCCCTTAGCGAGTAGGTCGTTGTGATCGCACACAGCGCCGTCTCCGACCTCAGTTAATCGAGCGTTCTTTTCCCAACCAGTACGGCTCACGGAGTACTCGCTTGAGTACCTTGCCAGCGCCCGACTTTGGGAGCGCCTCCGAACGAAACTCGAAGCCTTTTGGCACCTTGTACCCGGCGATTCGCTCCCGACAGTGAGAGATCAGCTCTGCTTCGTCGACCTGAACCCCGGCGCGCAGCACGATTGCCGCCTGAACTGCCTCGCCCCACTGTTTGTCGGGCACACCAAACACCGTTGCCTCGAGGACTCCAGGGTGGCTGTACAGAGCGTCCTCAACCTCAGTGCAGTACACGTTTTCTCCGCCGCTGACGATCATGTCTTTGGCGCGGTCAACGAGGAACAAATATCCGTCTTCGTCGACGTAGCCGATGTCACCAGATAGGTACCACCCGTCATCAAGCAGCACTTCGGCTGTTTGCTCGGGCTTGTTCCAATATCCGGCCATCACGCTCGGGCCGCGCACGGCCACCTCCCCTGCCGTTCCTGGCGGTACCGCCTTGTTCGCTGGGCCGACGATCCGGATCTCCACGCCAGGAGGCCCCTGTCCGCAACTTTTGGCTCGTTTACTGTCGAGGTATCGCTCTTCGTGACGGAAGATCGCCGCTATCGGCGACAGCTCGGTTGCCCCGTAGAGGTGAATGAGCTCGCACTTGAATAGTTCATCTGCGCGCCGCAGCACCTCAAGTGCAACAGGTGAGGCGCCGTGTGACAACCAACGCATAGACGACAGGTTGCGCGGTTCGGTCGCCTGCGTTTCGCACATTGCCGACAGCATCGCTGGCACTGCGATTGCACAGGTCGCCTGCTCGCCTTCGATGAGGTCAAGTGCTGCGCCAGAGTCGAAGGCACCAAGAATGACGTTTGAGGCGCCGACCAACGGAAGGACTAAGGCTGAGTAAAGCCCGGCGGCGTGGAACATCGGCGCCATGGTGAGGTAGCGGTCGTCGTTCAGAATTGGCTGGGCAAGTTGGACCTGCACAGCATTGGCCATCAGATTGGCGTGCGTCAGCATCACGCCCTTCGCTGCGCCTGTGGTGCCGCCGGTGTAGAAGAGACCAGCCAGGGTGTCGGGCACGACCTGGACGTCGCTGATCAGGTCATCAATCGAGGCGCTAGACAGTAAGGACTCGTATTCGTCCGTGTCGAGACGGATGACTCGGTCGACCGAGGCGGCCAGCCCGCCCGGGTCACGATCGCAGATCAGCACCTTGGCGCCAGCATCCTCGGTTGCATACACCAACTCAGGCTGGGCCCATCGGGTGTTGTGTGGCACGACGACTCGGCCCGAAATCGGAATTCCGAAGAAGAGTTCGAGGAATTTGTCTGAGTTGAGCGACCACAACGCCACTCGGTCTCCCGGCGCGGTGAGTCGACGCATCAGCGCACCAACGCGATCTATCCGTTCACCCAACTCTGCGTAGCTGCGACGGGTCTCGCCGTGCACGACTCCGGTTCGGGAGCCGAAGAGCGTTCGGGCTCGCTGGATCGGATCGTTGATCGTGTACACGCCACTACCGTAGTTTCCTGTGCGTGATCCTGCGCACTGCTGAGGGTTCTGGTCACGCTCTTTTCTTAGCGGCGAGTGGAAGAGTCAAATGCGTTCGAAGTACCGGTGACGTTCCCAGTCGGTGACCGCAGCGTCGAATGCGTCGGCCTCAGTTGTGAAGAAATGTGCGTAGTGATCGACGACGCCATCGCCGAGGAGACGCCGAGTGACAGCGCTATCTCGAAAGTAGTCATTCGCCTCCCGCAATGTTCGCGGAACGTGATTCAACGCTTCAGATGCATAGGCGTCACCGTCGAAGCGGGACGGTGGCTCGATTCGGTTTTCGATCCCGTCAAAACCACTCGCCAGCGCGGCGGTGTAAGCGAGATACGGATTGCAGTCACCGCCGGGAATCCGACATTCGATCCGCAGGCTCGGACCAGTCCCGACCACCCGGAAGCTCGCCGTGCGATTGTCGTTGGACCAGGCAATACGTGTCGGTGCCCACGACCCGTTCTGGAATCGCTTGTATGAGTTGACCGTCGGTGCAAAGAAGACCATGAAGTCCCGAAGGTGTGTCATCCACCCACCGAGGAACCACCGAAACAGGTCGCTGCGCTCGTCGCCAGTAGCGAAAACATTCGTCTTTGCCTTCGCATCCCACAAACTCAGATGAATATGACAGCTGTTACCAGCATCGTCGGCGTGGGGCTTGGCCATAAAAGTGACGCTCACGCCTTGGGTGTCAGCCAGTTCCTTCATACCGTGCTTCATCACCGCATGTCGGTCAGCCATCGTCAACACGTCTGCATATCGGATATTCAGCTCATGCTGCCCGACTCCCGTCTCGCCCTTCGAGTTTTCGACCGGGATGCCGCTCTGGCGGAGCGCACGACGAGCAGCGCCGACATACGACTCGATGCGCGCACCTTGTAAAAGGTGGTAGTCCTCGCTGTACCAACCGGCGGGCCGCAAGTCAGCGTGTCCAGCTTCGTGCGCGCTGCGATAGCTGTCTTGGTACAGATAGAACTCGAGTTCCGACGCGGCAAACGCTGCGTTTCCTGCCGCGGCAAGTCGGGCGATCTGGGCTCGCAACATCGCTCTCGGCGACACCGGAACCGCGATCTCCTCAGCGTCGAGCACATCGCACAGCACCAGTGCGGTTCGATCCGTCCAAGCCGCTCGACACAGCGTGTTCAGGTCCGGAACCACGTGGAAGTCGCCATAGCCACGCTCCCAGTTCGCGTACTCGTAGCCCTCGATGACTTCCATCTCCATGTCGACAGTCAGGAGGTAGTTGCAGGCATGCGTGCCGTGATCGAGTACATCGGCCAAAAAGAACTCAGCGTCGAAACGCTTGCCCATCAGGCGACCGAGGTGATCGGCGAATGCGACGACGACCGTGTCGATCTCGTCGCGGTCCACGCTCGTTCGCAGTTCTTCGAGGTCCATCGTCCGAGCGTAGGCGTTGGTCGCTCTGCTGGGAATCTCGCTGTGCCGATCAGGCAACATGGTCGCGTGAACCGCTCGTGAGTTCGCAGCACCACTGGCGGAGGCAACGCTCTTCATGCAACATGACCACGAACATCCGACTGCACCGTCCGCATCTGCCGATCCAACTGAGCCCCCTCGCAAGCCGAAGCAGGAGCAGGAGGAGGCATCGACCGATGTCACGGAAGTCGCGGACGGCATCTTGCGGACCCAGTTGCCGATCAGCATGCCCGGTCTCGGACACGTCAATTGCTATGTGCTCGAAGACGAGCGCGGCGTTGCCGTGGTCGACCCTGGGCTCCCGGGTGACGACTCGTGGGGACATCTCGTCGACCGTCTGAGCCGTGCTGGCTACGCCGTCGATGACGTGCATACGGTCGTGGTGACGCACTCCCATCCCGACCACTTCGGCGGCGCAATGCGACTGCGCTACGAGACGGGCGCTGACATCGTCACTCACGAATCGTTTCGCACGATCTTTGACACGTCCGACTTTGACGACGAGGAAGATTCGAGTGCGCTCGATCTCAACTGCCCTGACGGTCAACGCGCGGCGATGGAGCGCTATTTCTCGAAACCGTCACCGTGGGGTGGCCGTCGCGCTGGTCCGTCTGCTGAGTTCATGGAGCGGATGCGCAAGGCGAACGGCTCGGCGGGTGTCTCGTTCTCGACACCGCGCCCGACTCTGCCGTTGGTTGACGGTCAGACGATCAAGCTGGCGCGCCGTGAGTGGGTGGCGATGCATACGCCAGGCCACACGTACGACCACCTGTGTCTCTTCGACCCCGAGTACGGCGTGATGCTGACCGGCGATCACGTGCTGCCATCGATTACGCCGCACATCAGCGGCATGACGCCAGTGTCCGATCCGCTGGCCCAATTCTTTGAGTCGCTGCGGCGCATGGCCAACGTGGAAGACGTCTCGATCGCACTGCCGGCGCACGGCCATCCGTTCGCAGATCTCGGTGGACGCGCCGAGCACATCATCGAGCATCACGAAGACCGCCTCGACATCATTCGTGAGGCGCTCCCCGACCTGCCCAACGGCACCGTGAACGACTTCATGCGCGTCCTGTTCCGGGAACGCTCATGGGGAGAGATGGCAGAGAGCGAGACCTACGCGCACCTCGAGCACCTCCGTGAGCTTGATGAGCTGTCTCGTCATGCCGAGGACGGGTTCGCTCGATACGCGCCGGTCGGCTGAGCGACTTCGTCAGCCTTGGCTCGGGGCGTCTGCAGGCTCCCCGCCAGGAGGTGGCCCGCCAGGAGGTGGTCCGCCAGCACCGGGCGGAGCGCCACCGGCTCCCGGGCCTCTCGCGGTGAACTCACCGTTCAGGCAGCGACCGACGTAGGGGTATGCGTCGGTGATCACGTAGGCGTATTCGCCGTCGATCTCGACGCCGTTGCACTCGTCGAGGTCCCCGTTGGCGTCGCTCCATTCCCAGTCCGAGGTGTACGTGCCGTCCGGTGTGGTGCCGTCGATCGCCACGTCCGCGCCGCGCAGTGCACCGGATCCGACGCAGTTGGTACCCGAGCGGGCGTCGGCCGACAGTGCGTAGCCCGATGCGTACGCATCGGACTTGGAGAAGTACATCAGGTAGCCGTCGGCAGCGAAGCCAACATGCACGAGGTCCTCATCGGTGGCATAGGCATCTGCCAATAGTTCAGAGATGCCGTGATAGTGGTACTCACCGGTCGGTTGGACGTGGGCATTGTTGAAGTCGAGACCCAGGTTGTAGACGTCCTGCAGCGCTTCGACTCGGAGGGTCTCGCCGGAGGCGCAGGTCACGGTCTCAGCGGTGGCGGGTTCAAACTTGACTCCGTTCACTGCGACGCCTGGCGTCATCGCGAATGTTGCGGCTCCGACGTAGGTCGGTACGGACGGGTACTCGTAGGAGGCGTCCTGCTCGGAGATCGTGTTTGGGTTGCCGTCGTTCGGGAACTCCCCGGTCTCGTGGTCGGGCAGTGCGTTGGACACGATCGTGCGGGTGTCGCCATCGACCGTGACGGTGGTCATCGTGCCGAATTCTTCGTCCATCAGCGTGTACGAACCGAGCAAGCCGCTGGCCTGTTCCGTGTCGCTGTCAGTCTCGGCTGGAGCGATGGGCGGCGCACTGTCTGCGGCGGGTGCCTCGATCGTGACGGCGACCGCACGATCAACCGCTGACGTGTCGACGGAGCCCGAATCGCTGGATCCACATGCTGACATCAAGAGTGTCGTGCCGAGTGAAAGTGCGAGCACGGAGCGTTTGCGAAGTGGTCGTTGCATGGAATCCATCGTGCGACTGGCCATTGTGAAACACCTGTGTAAATAAACAATTTTTGGTAAGATTTTGGTAAGGGTGCAGCGAGCTGCGACCTCGTCACTGAAAGATCGGTGTGCCAGCCAGGTAGCCGACCTCCAGTAGTTCCGTCGTCGGGACCACCCGTGCCAGTTCATCGCGGATCGGCGCGACATCGGTCGGAACCGAGAAACCCGGCAGCCAGTCATCGTGGTGGCTCAGGACCACCTTGCGTGGGCGCAGCATGTCCGCCTGGCGCCCAACGAATTGCGCTAGTGATCCTTGGATTGGTTCGCCATCGATGTTACCCCTGCCCGCCGCCGCCAAGATGGCCACGTCTGGCCGCAGGTTGCGGAGCACCCCTGACCAATGGCCCGAGGTGTCTTGAAAGAGCAATCGACCGTCGGGCACGTCAAGTAGGAAGACCAAGGCTCCTCCATCACCGCGGTCGCTGTGGCCGACCATCGAGAGCATCATGTGTTCGATGGCAGCCGGCGCCAACTCGGTCCCAAGATACTCCATCAGCTTGGCCATGCGCTCCTGGCGTTCCTGATGGGTCACGCCCAGGTCACCTATACACACTTCGTCGGCCTGAGCCATTGGGCCTTGCGACCACACACAGCTGTGCTGACTCGGAAACACCGAAAGTCGTACTGTTCCTTCGGCTCGCTCCAGCTCAATGGTCTCGCCACCGGCCACCGGAATCATCCGATCAACGGCGACACCGGCGGCTTCCATGACGCGCAGCGTTTCATAGCTGCCAATCAGAGTGGCGTCCGTGTTTGCCATCACCTGCTCTGCGCCGAAGAGGTGGTCGAAGTGCGAGTGCCCGACGATGATGTAGTCGCATTGTTCGATGTCGGCTGCACCGACTGCTGGCGACGGGCCCACTGCGTTTGCGGCACGGTCGATGTAGGCGTCAAGGAGGATGTGGATGCCAGCGGTGTGGAGGCCGAAGGTCGAACATCCGTACCAGTCGAGGGTGGTGTCGCTCATCGGCCAAAGGTAGTGAACTCGAACGCCCTCCTCACGATGGGCTGGGCAGATGGAACGCCATCTGGGGATCGGCCAGCTTTGACAGTCGGCGCGATCGCCACCAAACTCACACGATGACCACCGAAGCGCTGAGCAAGCAGTACAAGACCGTCAACGGCAAGCAGATGGCGTACCACGACACCGGAGCCGGTGAGGCCGTGGTCTTTCTCCATGGCAACCCGACATCGTCGTATCTGTGGCGCGACATCATTCCGCACGTGTCGCCGCACGCCCGGTGTATCGCCCCCGACCTGATCGGCCAGGGCGACTCCGACAAGCTCGACAACCCTGGGGCCGGCTCCTACACCTTCGTCGAGCACCGCACGTACCTCGACGGACTGCTCGATCAGCTCGATCTGGGCGACAAGATCACCTTCGTCATCCACGACTGGGGTTCGGCCCTCGGCTTCGACTGGGCCAACCGGCACCGCGACCGCGTCGCAGGAATTTGCTACATGGAAGCGATTGTTCGTCCGGTCACCTGGGAGCAGTGGCCTGCAGGAGCAACCGACATCTTCAAGGCGATGCGTTCCGCTGCCGGTGAGGAGATGATCCTCACCAAGAACTTGTTCGTCGAGGCAATTCTGCCCGCCTCGATCATCCGCAAGCTCAGTGACGAGGAGATGGACGAATACCGTCGTCCATTCCTCAATGCTGGCGAGGACCGCCGTCCGACACTGACGTGGCCCCGGCAGATTCCGCTTGAGGGCGAGCCCGCTGACGTGGTCGAAATCGTGCAGTCGTATGCCGATTGGCTCTCGACGTCAGACGTGCCAAAGCTGTTCGTCAACGCCGACCCTGGCACGATTCTCACCGGACCGCAGCGTGAGTTCGCCCGCACCTGGCCGAACCAGACCGAAGTGACCGTCGCCGGCTCACACTTCATCCAAGAGGACAGCGCCGACGAGATCGGTGGGGCACTCGCTGGCTGGCTTCCAACGAGGTCATGACAAACCTGTATTCGACGCTGTCCGAGCGGTTTGCGACGCGCCTCGACTCGATCTTTCTTCGGGTCCCTGGCGGAGCGTCGCTCACGTACCGCGACGTCGATCATCGCTCGGCGCGCATGGCAACGGCCTTGCGCGATCTTGGCGTCGCAGTAGGCGACCGTGTCGTGGTCCAGGTCGACAAGTCGACCGACAACGTTGCGCTGTATCTCGCCTGTCTGCGAATTGGTGCGGTGTTCCTTCCATTGAACACCGCGTATACGCCCGGCGAGGTTGAGTACTTCGTCGATGATGCGGCTCCGGCGCTGGTCGTCGCCAGACCAGGAACCCTTGGTGATCTCGCGGTCGCCACGGTGCATCTCGGGACGGCCGGTGATGGATCATTCGCCACGGCTGTTGACCACGCTGCACCGAGCGACGAGATCGTTGAGCGCGGCGCCGGCGATCTTGCCGCGATGCTGTACACGTCCGGCACGACGGGGCGTTCGAAGGGCGCCATGCTCACGCACGCCAACCTCGAATCAAACGCGTTGGCGCTGCACGACATCTGGGGCTTCGGTCCTGATGACATCCTCTTGCACACACTGCCGATCTTCCACGTGCACGGCCTGTTCGTCGCGCTGCACTGCACCATGCTGAGCGGTAACGAGGTGATCTTCCTGCCGAAGTTCGACGTCGGTGCCGTCGTCGACAACCTGCCCGATGCCACGGTCATGATGGGGGTACCCACGCAGTACACCCGTCTGCTTGGCGATGCCCGATTCGATGCCGCGGCGTGTGCGTCGGTTCGACTCTTCACATCTGGTTCGGCGCCAATGACCGAAGCCGTGCACGCCGAATTCACCGCACGCACCGCTCTGCAGATCCTCGAGCGGTACGGCATGACCGAGGCCGGCATGATCACGTCGAACCCATATGACGGTCAACGCGTCCCTGGCACCGTTGGCTTCGCGCTTCCCGATGTCGAGCTGCGGGTCAGCGACGATGCTGGCATTCCGGTGCCGACTGGCGTGACCGGGGTTGTCGAGATCCGCTCCCCCGGTCTCTTCGCCGGCTACTGGCGAATGCCGGACAAGACCGCCTCCGAACATCGAGCGGGGGGCTGGTTCATCACGGGTGATGTTGGCTCCGTTGATGCGGAGGGCCGGCTGACCCTTGAGGGCCGATCGAGCGACATGATTATCAGCGGTGGGTACAACGTGTATCCGAAGGAAGTCGAGATGGTTCTCGATGACGTTCCCGGTGTACTCGAGACGGGGGTGATCGGGGTCCCGCATCCTGACTTTGGCGAGGCGGTGGTTGCCGTGGTCGTGCGTGACGACTCCGTCGAGGTAAGCGATGCAGCGCTCGCAGCGTCACTAGACGGCGTGCTTGCGCGGTTCAAACATCCCAAGACGTACATCGCCGCCGACGAGCTGCCGCGCAATGCAATGTCGAAGGTGCAAAAGGCGGCGCTGCGTCGCGTGCACGCCGACCTTTTCACATCGTGAACGCTCGACGCCGGGTGACCAATCCGACTCAGGTCGACGGCTGGGCCTGCCGGCTCACGATGCTTCACTCCCGATATTGACGACGGTCTTCCCGCTGATGGTGCCAGCCTCAATTGCTCGGATCGCGTCAGGAGTCTGATCGAGCGCAGCGCGGCCTCCAATGGCCGGGGCCATGTCGCCGGCGGAAAGCATCTCGACGAGCCCATCGATGAACTCTCGCTGCTGATGAAGAACGTCATGCGTTGCTTGACGAACAGCGACACCAGCACGGCGCGGAGGTTGCGACCGATTCCCCCCGGTCCACCGCACGCCGTCCTCGCCGCCGACGATCACGTGGGTGCCGCGGGCAGCGAGCACATGTCGGAGTTTCGACAGCGGAGTGCGAAAAGTGGCTCGGGTCGATAGGAAGGGAGTCAATCGGCGAAGGTTTTGCCGACTCATCGAGGGCTGGCCGACATCTGAGTTCGTCCAGTCGAAAGGAGCCCCCATGAAGGTTTGGATCGACCAGGACCTCTGTACCGGCGACGGACTCTGCGAAGAGATCGCCCCTGACGTGTTTTTCGGCATGGATGATGGTCTCTTCTATGTCAAAGAGACTGCATCCAACTACGGCACCGAGAAGCTGTTCGACGGCACCGCTAATCCTGCGGGTGCCGAAGGTTTGGCCCGTTTCCCCGATTCGAGTCTCGAGAGCGTGATCGAAGCGGCCGAAGAGTGCCCTGGCGAGTGCATCTTTATCGACGTTGGCGAGTGACGGTCTCCCATGAGTGAGAGCACACGGACCATCGAAGAGCTGACCGAGTCTGACTACGAGTTTGGCTTCAGCACGGACCTCGATACCGATATCGCACCGCCCGGTCTCGATGAGAGCGTCGTCCGTCTGATTTCGTCCAAGAAGGACGAGCCGGAGTGGCTGCTCGAATGGCGGCTGAAGGCCTACGAGGCGTGGCGTGCCATGGAGGAGCCCGACTGGGCCAAGCTCGAGATTGCACCGATCGACTACGAGGCAATCAGCTACTGGGCGGCGCCCAAGCAGAAGCCGGTCCTCGACAGCATGGACGACGTCGATCCCGACATTCGTGACATGTTCGACAAGCTCGGCATCCCGCTCCACGAGCAAAAGATGCTCAGCAACGTCGCCGTCGATGCAATCGTCGACTCGGTGTCGGTCACCACAACGTTCAAGAAGACCCTGCTGGAAGCCGGCGTGATCTTCTGTTCGTTCTCCGAAGCTGTCCGCGATTATCCCGAGTTGGTGCGCGAGCACCTCGGGTCCGTGGTTCCGGTACGTGACAACTTCTTTGCTGCGCTGAACTCGGCGGTGTTCTCCGACGGGTCGTTCTGCTACATCCCGAAGGGCGTTCGCTGCCCGATGGAGCTGTCCACGTACTTCCGTATCAACTCGATGAACACGGGCCAGTTCGAGCGCACGCTGATCGTGGCCGAAGATGATTCCCATGTGTCCTACCTCGAGGGGTGCACGGCGCCGCAGCGCGACGAGAACCAGCTGCATGCAGCGGTCGTCGAGTTGGTCGCCAAGGATCGTGCCGAGATCAAGTACTCCACGGTGCAGAACTGGTACCCCGGTGACGAGAACGGCGTCGGCGGTATCTACAACTTCGTCACCAAGCGAGGGCGGGCCCACACCGACGCCAAGATTTCTTGGACTCAGGTGGAGACCGGTTCGGCGATCACCTGGAAGTACCCGAGCGTGATCCTGCAGGGCGACCGCAGCATTGGCGAGTTCTATTCCGTTGCGCTGTCGTGCAAGCGTCAGCAGGCTGACACCGGAACCAAGATGATTCACATCGGCAAGGACACCACCAGCACCATCATCTCGAAGGGCATCTCCGCGGCCCACGGTCAAAACACGTACCGCGGGTTGGTCAAGGTGTTGCGTTCAGCAGAGAACGCTCGCAACTACACCCAGTGCGATTCGTTGCTGCTGGGCAAGGACTGCGGCGCTCACACGATTCCGTACATCGAGGTCAAAAACCCTGGTGCCCAGATCGAGCACGAAGCGTCAACGTCAACGGTCGGCGAAGACCAATTGTACTACTGCCGCCAGCGCGGCATGACCGAAGAAGATGCGATGTCCATGATCGTCAACGGCTTTTGCCGCGAAGTGTTTAACGAGCTCCCGATGGAGTTCGCTGTCGAAGCTCAGCGGTTGCTGAGCGTGAGCCTGGAAGGAAGTGTGGGCTGATGCTGCACGTCAACAACCTCACCGCTGCCATTGGTGGCAAGCAAATTCTGAACGGTCTCGACCTCGATGTCGGCGCCGGCGAAGTGCATGCGATCATGGGTCCGAACGGCTCGGGCAAGAGCACGTTTGCGCACGCTCTTGCGGGGCGCGATGGTTATGAGGTCACCGGGACAGTCACCCTCGACGGAGTGGACCTGCTCGACATGGAACCCGAGGCGCGGGCCGCTGCTGGTGTGTTCCTGGGATTCCAGTACCCGGTGGAGATTCCGGGCGTGAACAACATGTACTTCCTGCGCACGGCAGTCAATTCGGTGCGGCGCGCTCGCGGCGAGACCGAAGTTGGTGCTCGTGACTTTTTGAAGGTCGCCAAAGAGGCGATGGACCTCGTCGAGATGAAGCAAGACTTCCTCGATCGTGCCGTCAACGCTGGCTTCAGCGGTGGCGAGAAGAAGCGCAACGAGATTCTTCAGATGGCATTGATGCAGCCGCGCCTCGCGATCCTCGACGAGACCGATTCGGGTCTCGACATCGATGCGCTGCGCGTCATCGCCGGTGGCGTCAACGCACTGCGGGGCCCGGAACGGTCGATGATTGTGATCACTCACTACCAACGGCTGCTCGACTACATCAAGCCGGACTTCGTGCACGTGCTCGTCGACGGTCGCATTGTCGAGTCGGGCGACCACACCCTTGCTCTGCATCTCGAGGACCACGGGTACGCCAGCTTTGTCAACCATGACCTCGACGACGCCCCCGAGCGGCCTCTCACCGGAGTCCAATCGTGACGGCGGCGCCCGCGGCGGTCGTCCCGACGGTTGCGGGCCGAACCGTTGCACTCGATTGGGTCGAGGCGAACGGATATCCAACGAAGCGTCACGATGCGTGGCGCTACGCACCGCATCAGCAACTCACTGCGTTGTCGTTCGGGCCTCCAGTCACGCTCGCATCGAGTGTGCCTGACCTCGAGGCTCAGATTCCTGTTCTCGATGGTCCGCGCATCGTCGTGGTCAACGGTGTGGTCGATGTCGAGCTCTCTTCGATGACTGGTCCGGCGGGTCTCCACCTGTTGAGCCTGCTCGATGCCCGTCGGAAACAACCGGAGCGCATTGCGTCACACTTCGATCGTGGCGACAGTCAGATCACCGACGCCTACATGGCGCTCAACTTGGCGTTCGGTGGCGACGGTGCTGTGGTCCTCATCGACGATGATGTTGTTCTCGACGTGCCGATTCACATCGTGGACATCGAAGTGCCAGACGAGACACGCAATGCGTCGTGCACGGGTGTGGTCATCGAGTTGGGTGCCCGCAGTTCGGCCACGGTTGTCGAGACCCGCATTGGTGTCGGCGCCGAATTCGGCGGTTCGAACATCCGCACCACCATCACATTGGGCAACGCTGCCTCGCTCGAGCACGTGCTCCTCCAAGACGTGCCGCCGAGCCACGTCCACCTCAGCAGTGTCGACGTGCACCAGGCTGCGGACAGCCGGTTCTTGGCTCGTTCCTTCAACCTCGGCGCTTCCTACGGGCGTGCGGCCTACGACGTCGATCTAGCGGGTCCTGGTGCCCATGTCGACCTGTCGGGTCTGTTCTTTGGCTTCGGCGACCAGATTCTCGATCAGCAGATCAATGTCGTTCATTCCGCCGAGAACTGCACAAGCCGCCAGTCCTTCCGAGGCGTGCTGGATGACGAGAGCACCGGAATTTTCAACGGTGGCATCGAGGTCCATCCGGGTGCCGATGGCACCGACGCGGAACAGTCGAACCAGAACCTGATTCTCTCCGATCGGGCCGAGATCAATACCCAGCCACGGCTCGAGATCCTTGCCGACGAGGTGGCCTGCAAGCACGGAGCCACCGTCGGCCAGCTCGACGACACCGCGATGTATTACATGCGGTCGCGGGGCATCCCTGCGACCGAGGCTCGCCGCCTGCTCATCAATGGCTTCGCTGACCAGGTCGTCGACGAAGTCGGCATCGAATCGGTGCAAGCCTGGATCACCAGCCGCCTCGGACACGACGATGTCTGATCAGTCCGTCAGTGTCGGCAAGACCAAGGGCTTCACTCTGCCGCGTGCGGCCGTCGCCACGATCGTGCCTGCGGGCCATCAGGTGACCCTCGCCGCCGGTGACCGGGTCACGCTGCTCCAGGCGCTCGGTGCCACCGCAACGGTGACCACCCGTGACGGCGAAATGGCACGTCTTTCCCGGCAGGACTCGATCGACTTCGGGTTCATCGATGCCCCGGACGGTTCTGCAGTCGCGAGTGATGCGCCGTTCAGCATCGACCGGGTCTGGGAAGCCGCGACGACGGTCTATGACCCGGAGATCCCAGTCGACATCGTTGAACTGGGCCTCGTCTACCGCGTCGATGCCGAACAGTTGGATGGCGGTGGCTGGCACGTTGACATCGACATGTCAGTCACGGCCCCGTTTTGCGGGATGGGTGACATCTTGCGGCTCGACCTCCGTGACGCGGTCGCAGCAGTCACCGGGGTCGACACCGTTGACGTGAAGTTGGTCTTCGACCCTCCGTGGGACGCATCGCGTCTCTCAGATGTCGCCCGCCTTGAACTGGGAATGTTCTAGCCGCGAACAGGAAACCTTTCGACGCAGCTATCGGCTGCGTGGAGTCGGCGCATCAGTCCACGTTGTCCGACGACGCCGGTCAGCCAGCAACGCCACTCGGTGATGCTTTCCCCGGCACCTTCGGTGCGAAGCGTCGGAGGCGAACGCTGTTGAGCACCACGCTGATCGACGAGAACGCCATGGCAGCTCCGGCGATCAGTGGGCTAAGCAGGCCGGACACGGCGAGCGGGATGGCGATGGTGTTGTAGCCGAATGCCCAGAACAGGTTCTGCACGATGGTGCGGTAAGTCCGCCGGGACAGTTCGATCGCGGTGACCACGCCGGCGACGTCGCCGCGCATCA
>CALKNK010000028.1 GCA_938091165.1 uncultured Ilumatobacter sp.
CAGCTCACCGAAGCATCTTGCGATGATGCGACAAGTGCTTGACGGCAACCTTCCCGTCCCTGAAGTCGAGTTTGAGGTGGCCGTTGTTCGTCAAGTCGCCAAGGCCCGCCAGCGCACCGGTCGGCGTTCGTCACGTCCCGAACGCTGAATCTTCCTACGCTTTGGAGGCCACCACTGACGTCAAACGCTATTGATGAGCAACTCACTAAAAAGTTCACTGAGGAACGCCCGAATTAAGTGCAGGAACGATTACCGACACCGGTATCAACGTGAAGAAGTATCAGCCGGCAAAGTGACATTTGGTTTGCTCGATCCGATCCTTGTTCCCTTAGTGTCTCGAAGTGCCTCAAGCCCAGGTCAACAAACTCACGATCGAGTACGACATCAAAGGGACAGGTGAGCCGCTACTTCTCATCCATGGTTTGAACACGCAACTAATCGAATGGCCCGAAGAACTCGTCGATCTTTTCGTCGACGAGGGCTTTCGAGTCATTCGGTTCGACAACCGAGACATCGGCTTGTCGACACAGGGAACATGGACACCTCCGACGACAGCCAAGGCGGTGGCAGCGATTTTGGCCAAACGGCCACTGAAGGGAGTCGGCTACACGCTTGTCGACATGGCGGACGACGCTGCCGGGCTGCTTGACGCGCTCGATATCAAGTCAGCTCATATCGTTGGCGTCTCGATGGGTGGAATGATTGCACAGGAGTTGGCGATTAATCACCCGACCCGGGTGCGCAGCATGTGTTCAATCATGTCAAACGTCGGTGACCGCAAGAGTGGCGGCGTCAAGCTGTCACTTGCGCGCAAGATTGTGCGGCGCCCGGCGCCGACGAGGGGGAATGCCGTCGAAGAAGACGTGAAGCTGAACGAACTCATCTCCGGACCACATTTTGATGTTGGCGAACGCCGGGCGCTGGCAGCGACATTGGTCGAGCGGAGTTTCACCCCAAAAGGTACCGAACGGCAGTTGGCCGCGATTTCCGCTAGCCGTGACCGCACCGAACTGCTCGCAGCGGTGACAGCGCCGACACTTGTTATTCACGGACTCCTTGATCCACTCGTCAAGCCCAGCGGCGGAGTTGCGACAGCGATGGCCGTTCCCGGGTCGCGTCTGCTTGCGCTGCCCGACATGGGCCACGATCTTCCTCAACCGCGATTTACCGAAATTCGTGACGCGATTCTTGACAACATCAGGCGCGCGTCATCAGCGCACCCACACCAAGGGGCAGAAAACTTCCACTGAGCGCTGAGTCCGCAACAGCAGACCCGAGGCCGATCGTCAACTGCTTCGGCCGCCGTGCCAGCTGGTGCGGTGAGGTGAAGGGCGGCGGATCACGACGGTCCGCCTCGTTGTGGGTTCATGACAACGAGTGTTGAGCGACAAAGACAGCGTTGATTGCGGCCAAACGTAGGGTAAGAAGTCGTTGCTCTGAGAACAGCGGCCCCTGCGTTTTGGTCGCTGACGGAGTCAACGAGGCCCCGCCAGTTCCAAAGTAGTACCGGGCCTGATCGATCAGAGACCGTGGTAACTCATGATCACCGCTGCGAGAACCACAGGTGAGTTCCAAATTGGTTTGCCCTCACTGGCTCGCCTTGCGTCACGAACCATTCCACGCCCTTCGTTACCGAACGCAAGTAACGACGCATCATTGGACCGAGGACCAAAAGTCGAAGAACGTACTGCAGCCCTCGGATGCGAGTAAGCGATCGTGGCCACACGCTGATTGCCAAGTTGCAGGCTCCAGGTGGTCGAGGGGAAATCCGCCAACTGACATGGGAGGTCGGTTCGCCCGGCGCGCCGATGTCGAGGTCGTAGCCGACACCGTCGACCCAATGAGTGAAAGTCCTCTCATACACCCAGCCGCTTCTGTAGTGAATTTTGTCGCGCGCCGAAGCCCCCGGCCACTCCGTCACAGGGTTGTGCTCACAAAATGGATGCACATGCTCAAGGTGCCCCGGCGTTGTGATCACGGCCCAGACCACTTCAGCGGGAGCGGAAATCTCGCGAGTCACTCGAATTGGTCTTTTTCGCCGAGCGAAGTCTCCCACCACTCCATTATTGCCGATGACGGATTACGGCTGAGGTGACGGAAACCTGCCAGACCGGTCCAACCAGCATCTACTTCGTCGAGTTGTGCGTAACGGCGCCAACGGTGGGACTGCGTCAACCCGCAGGGTTGACTGGCACGTGACACACTCTGAGCACAGACAGCACAGAAGCCGCTGTTCCATCGAACGACAGCTCCAGCGCTGAAGGGTCAGAGTGCGGACCGTAGCGTCTGCGCACGATGAGCGGCTTCAGTAGATGAGTCAGCGAGCACTGTCAGGTGGCCCATCTTGCGGCCTGTCCGCGACTCATCCTTGCCATAAAGATGCAACTTTGAACTCGGTGCAGCAAGGGCTGCCGACCAATTTGGTTGACCACTCTCCGGCCAGAGATCGCCGAGCAGATTGACCATTGCGACCCCAGCTGATGTCATCGAAGTTTCGCCGAGTCCAATGCCACAGATCGCTCGGATTTGCTGTTCAAATTGGCTGGTCGTACTGGCATCAAGTGTCCAGTGACCACTGTTGTGAGGGCGCGGCGCGATCTCATTCACAAGCAGGTGTGTGTTGTCGCCAGTGCCGACCAAGAACAGCTCGACGGCAAGTACGCCAACGAAGTCAAGCCGATCAGCGATCGAACACGCCAGTGCAGTGGCTTGGTCAGTAACGTCAGCGGCAATCGCAGCCGGCACAACCGAAATATCAAGAATTCCGTCGGTGTGTGTGTTTTCAGCCACAGGCCAGGTTCGGGTGCTGCCATCCGCCGAACGGCCGACAATGACGCTGACCTCGGTCTCTAGTTCAAGCATTGCTTCGACTACGCATGGCACGCGTCCGAGCTCATTCCACGCTGAGGTCAACTCAGTCAAGCCCTTGACGCGGCGCTGGCCCTTCCCGTCGTAACCAAGCCGAGCTGTCTTGAGTACAACCTCTCCATCCAGCAACTGATGCGGAAGTTGATCGGGGCCGCCCGCACCGACATGAAGCGCAGCATGCGGGCCAACCGGAAACCCATGATCGGTCAGAAACCGCTTTTCGGCGATTCGATCCTGCGCGACGCGCACTGCAGCCGCGCCCGGCGCAACACAAATAGACGCTGCAAGGAAGTCGAGCGTTGTTGCCGGTGGATTCTCAAACTCCGTGGTGACGACATCACAGACTTCAATTAGTCGCTGAAGCGCAGCGAGGTCGTCGAAAGCAGCAACAAGATGTTCGTCAGCCACCGCACCCGCCGGGGCCCCGGGGTCGGGGTCAAGCACAATTGTTTGATAGCCCATGAGCTTGGCAGCGACAAGGGTGTACCGGCCAAGTTGACCACCGCCCAGCATTCCGATCGTTGCCGGAGGAACGATGACTTTCATCAGTTCGATGGAAGGGTCGAGTCGGCTGCAATCTGTCGGCGTTCAGCGCGATAATCATCAAGCGCTGAACGGAGTTCCGAATCATGGTTCGCGAGCAGCGCTACAGCAAACAGTGCCGCATTGGTGGCACCGGCCTCGCCGATTGCGAAAGTTGCCGTCGGAATCCCCGCAGGCATTTGCACAATCGAGTAAAGCGAGTCCTGTCCAGACAGATGTCGCGAGGCGACCGGAACGCCGAGCACCGGAACCGTCGTCTTTGCAGCAAGCATCCCGGGCAGGTGGGCGGCGCCGCCCGCACCCGCAATAATGACTTGGAGTCCTCGATTTATCGCGTTCTCGGCGTACGTGAACATCTCATCGGGCATGCGGTGGGCGCTCACGACCTTCGCTTCGTGCGCGACACCGAAACGCGCAAGGATTTCAACGGTCTTTGACATCGTGGGCCAGTCGCTGGATGAGCCCATCACGACACCGATAAGTGGTGCTGACTCGGTCGGGGCGACGTCTTTCACTCTGCCAGGTTATGCCGTCTCAGCACCGCCGCAGACAGCGGCGCTTAATCAGTGGTTATATGTCGCCAAATTCAGACAACTGCACAATCGGGGCATCAACTGGAAGACCACTGGCGCCGCCACCTCCAGAGTTAAAGTTTCGCCCGAAGTAAAAGATGGCTCCAAGGATCACAACAAACACGATTGCAGCGAGTACCCACTCCATCGTCGACGTCATGCGCTTCGACGTTCGCGTGCCAGTCGGATGCACGGTGGGTCGGCCCTTCGGCGCCGTGTAGCCCTTGCCGTGTTTTGCTTCGCTTGACATGCACATCAATCAATCAGACGTGTGGAGCGGAAACAAGCTCACGTGAGCTGTTTTCCAGACCGTTCGCCACAGGGCATCATCCAGATCGTTGGCCAACGCCGAGTCAACGTCAAGAGATCAATCACTGGATGCAAGCCCTCTCGTCTCGCAAAACAGGGGCGCTTGTCAGCTGTAATGTGCTGGCGCTTGGCAGCGTTGCCAACCTCAACGGGTTTCTGATGAGCCCGGTCAGGCTGCAGCCTGACGTGCTAGCGACTTAGCGCGAAGCGCAGCTATCGCTTGGCGTTCACCTGGCGTGACCTCTGAGTTGGCTAAGCGGTGATCGCAGGCAGCAACGGTGAAGGCATCAATCTCGCTGGCGCCACGCGCACGTTTAAAAATCTCAACTCCCAGCCGGACGCCGATCTGCTGTGCGAAACCCTCTATTTCGAACGTGGCCATTTCGACGTAAGACAACGCCGCGTCAAATCCAGCAGGCCCTCCGGCCGCGTTGTTCCATCCGGTGATCACGGGGCCTTCCTCCGTGATCATCACATTCATCGGGTGTAAGTCGAGATGCAGCACTCTGTCGTCACGACGCTTCTTCGGTGCAGCAGTCGAGGGCGTCACCATCCAATTCGGAGCGACGAGTGCATTGACGTCGTTCTGCAATCGAGCGAGCAAACGAACATGGGAGAAAAGCTTCCATGGACGGGCCTCAAAATCTTCGAGCATCGTGGTGCCGTCGATTCGTTCCATCAGAATGTCGCGATCAGCAAGGTGTTTTGGGCCAAGATCAAACACCGCTGGAACTCTGATTCCATGGCCGGCAACGAACTTCATCACGCGGATCTCATAAGCGGTGTCATGGCTCGATTTTCGGTAGCGGCGAAGCACCTGACCGTCGCCGACGTCGTACACATCAGCTGAGCGACCGCGTGCGAGAAGCAGACCCGGCGGTGGAACGATCGATTCATCCGCCACAGCTACACCATGTCAGCCAAGCACCTGGGCGAGTGCGGTGAGAGCCCGATCGATGTCGCCTTGTGATGTGTAGTGGACGAACGACAGACGAACGACCCCGCGTTCGGGGTCAATGCCGATGCCGTTCAGCACGCGCACGGCGTAGTAGTGGCCAGAACTCGTTTGGACACCCTGCTCGACCAGCTTTTGGGCAACAACAGAAGGTTCTTGTGTGATCGTCGTGAAGGCGATGGTCGGGCAGCGGTGCCCGGTTGCGGCATCAAGCGACGCTGGGCCGATCACCTGAACCGCTTGAGAGCGGGACAGTTCGTTAAGCAACTGTATGGAAAGTGCATCTTCATGGGCACGCCAAAGTGCCGAGGCTTGAGCACATGCTGTGCGCAACGAGTCTGTCGTTGCCCCGCCGTGTGCACAGTGAAAATCACGGACATAGTCGAGGACGGCACCGCATGCAGCAACCTGGGCGTGATCGGGGCCAGCCGGGTTCAGCCGTTTGTCCGGTGAGCCAGCACTGAAGAAGTGGGCTTGGTTTGGCAACTCGTCGAGGAGGCCGTTGCGAACAACCATTAACCCCTGATGCACTGAATAGGTCTTGTACAAGCTGAAGAGGTACACGTCAGCGTCGAGCGCAGCAACGTCAGGGATGGTGTGCGGGGCAAACGACACTCCGTCAACGATGACCCGAGCATCAACGGCGTGTGCAAGCTTGGTGATTCGTGCAACGTCATTTTCCTGACCCACAATATTTGACGCGTGAGGCACCGTTACGAGACGAGTTTGTGGTGTGATCAAGGCCTCGAACTCATCAATGTCGAGAAGTCCCGTTTCTGGGTCCATACACCACTCACGGACTGTCAGCCCGAGGCGTGAGGCCATCCGCCGAACTGCCCCAGTGTTTGCCTCATGGTCTTGGTTAGTGACGATGATCTCGTCGTCCGGTCCGAGAATCTGCCCAAAAGCATCGGCTAACACAAACGTGTTCATCGACGTTGACGGCCCGAACACAATTTCGGGACTCGCGACGCCAAGCGCTTCAGCCCATCGGGCACGGGACCTGTCCATGTCCTCGCCGGCACGTTTCGACGAGTTAAATCCAGCGTAGGGCTGCACTTTCGTCTCGGTGTAGTACCTATTTAGGGCATCGATGGTTTGATGGCAGGCAAACGATCCACCAGCGTTTTCGAAGAATGAATGTCCGTCATTGATCGGTTGAGAAAAGGCAGGAAACTGGCGACGGACCCAATCGAGATCAATGACAGCGTTCACCTAATCAACGTACCTTGCGACGTCCCTTCCGTCGTTTCATGCATGATCAGTCGGCGAAGGTGAACTGGTTGTGAGCGGAGCGGTCGGCAGCAAGTTGGAGGACGTCGGGCTGCAAGTAACAGCCCGATTAGACGAAGTCCTCGTGTTCAGCACTGGCCTGACTGAGGTCGAGGTTGGCATAGATGACCGTCTCGGAACACTTGTCGGACTCAAGGATCGACGAGTTAGCTGAGCTCACCCAAGATCTCGAGCGATTCTGCCTCAATTGCGACATGCACTTGCGGACCTTGGGCCCGCATCGCCGTCCACTCATGGACACCGATGCAAGGTGTGCTGCGGCGACCCTCATCTGTAGCGATTCGAGTGAGGTCGACGCCGGCAGACCGTCAATGCCAAGCTAAATAAATGGACATCGATGCAGCCTCGGTTGACCACGCGCTCAGCACAACACGGGCGGTACGAAGACGGCTTGACCTCAAGCGCGAGGTTGACCAGCAGATCATTCTCGATTGCATCGACATCGCCGAGCAAGCGCCCACGGGCGGCAATCTTTCAAGCCGGCGCTGGCTCCTGGTAAGCGACCCGAAAATCAAAGAAGGCCTCGCGGAGATCTACCAGCGCAGTGCCGGCCAATGGATGGTCAGCGCCGCAGATCGACTTGCCGGAAGTGGTCATCCGCAGGAACGCAACATGGCCTCGGCCGCCCATCTCGCAGAACATCTCGCAGAAGTTCCTGCAATCGTCATTCCTACAATCATCGGACGACACGACAACAGTGGCCGACCTGGCCTCTTTGACTCAGTCATTCAAGCCGGCTGGAGTTTCTGTGTGGCGCTGCGGGCGCGCGGCCTTGGCACCGCATGGGTCACGGCGATGCTGACCGAAGAGGATTCCGTCAAGGAATTGCTCGGCATTCCCGTTCACATGACCGAAATCGCTATGTTCCCCGTCGCCTGGACCAAGGGCACCAATTTTTCCGCTGCACAACGTCATCCTGCGCGATCAGTGACCTACTTCGACAGTTTTGAACGCACCTTCGAGTCGGGTCCAAGCAATCCCGTACGTCTTGCCGACGGCCCGGGCACAATTGCCGAGATAGACATCGAAGCTCCACCCTCGGCCGTTTGGCCGGTGATCACCGACATCAACTTGTCAGCCGCCTATTCACCAGAGTTCCAAGGCGCAGAATGGGTCGAGCCTGATTCGCCAATTGCTGTGGGATCAACTTTCGTCGGCACAAACCACAACGAAGCGTTCGGTGAATTCAAAGTCCCATCTTTCATCGATACGTTCGAGAAGGACGTGTCGTTCGGTTGGCGAACCTCAGACATTGGTAACCCTGGGGCAAGATGGCGATTCGACCTTGAGTCGACGGGCCCAAACACGCGCTTGCGGTACTCAATGATCCTCGGTCCTGGGCCATCGGGCCTCACGACGGCGATTAAGGCGATGCCCGACAAGGAAGACCGCATAATCAACCGGCGGGTGCGCACCCAGCACACCGCGATGCTGCAGGTGGTTGCCGGAGTGAAGAAAACGGTCGAAGCAACACTCTGAGTCCGTCGTCGATCACACCGTGAACCAAAAAGCCCCCGGCAGCTCAGCTACCAGGGGCTTTGGTGGTGGAGACGATGGGAATCGAACCCACGACATCTTGCTTGCAAAGCAAGTGCTCTGCCAACTGAGCTACGTCCCCAGACGGGACCACGATAGCGGCCCCACACGATCTCCCACCCGCGACGTTTCGGCGGCATTCTCGAAACGATCTCACGTGAATGCTGAGCTAACTGCACCGAGATCATTCGTCTTCGGTGTCTGCGTTCCGGTCAGTTGTCTTTCAGCGCAACGGCATTCGGCGTCACGTTCATCTTTGGCTCATATTCGACCAACGAAACGTCGCGGGCGTCAGATCGGATCGTTGCACGGAGCACATCACGACACTCGTCGCAAGGCCCATAGAAGTCCTCGGTGACAGTCGATTGACAACGCGGGCACGCAAACTCCATCGCTCCGACGTTACAACGCGTACGATCCAGAGCAATGTCCGACTCGCGTCCGCCGATTTTTGACGATGGCGGCGGACTGCCTGATGTCAGTCGCAGCAGGCTCCGCACTGATGCTGATGATCCGGTGAGCGCGGAACGAACGGAGTGGGATCGTGACAACGATGACTGGGATGGTCCGAACTATCTAGTGCGACGCGCAATCGTCGTCGCGCTAGTTGTTGCGATCATCACGCTCGCAGCTGTCCTGGTAGGTCGCATCATTGGCAACGACGACAGCGGGTCCGGGTCAAGCTTCGCCAACGCCAACTGGAACCATGTGGTCACAGTCGACAACAACGCGGGCACCGTCATCATCACTAATCCGCAGGGCGAAGAGACAAACCGCTTTCGCTTCGGGCTCTCCGCGCTGGCTGACACCGAGGTCATCGGCAGCACGCTGATCAGCGTTGATGCAGATGCATTGGCTGTCGTGCCGCTTGACGCTGAAGCCAAGATCACGGCCGCCAATGACGTCACCACAGTAAAGATTGCGTCCACCGGCACGTTGCTTAGGCCCTCGGGAAGCGCTCAAACCGTTGTCGCCCAGAACACATCATCGGAACGGCTGGTTATGGCGCACGGCCCGACCGGTGAGGTCATTGACACCTTGGCCACTGACCCAGTTCCGGGCGCACGCTACGACCTCGCTAATGCCCGAACTGAACCAGATGGACGTCATGTCCTCGTCACCGACACCGGCAACTTTCAAAGCGTCCTCTTCTCTTTCGATCGAGACAAACCATCTTTCTTTCCTGGCCTTGCGCTTGCAGTAAACGACGACATCGTCGTGACTGCCGTCAACGTCGGAACCAACGCCAACGTCGCAGTATTTGACCACACAGGTGAACCCGGCGTGTCTGCCCGCACTTCCTCAGTCCGTGCAGGCATGATCAGCAATGACAAAGTCATTCTTGTTGGCATTGACGGGAATATCCTTGGACTTGCACTCAGCGACGGCGATATCACTGAACTCGGCAGCCTGTCGATTGGAACAGTCGAGTTCGGCGACGTGGCCACCCGCGGCGACCGTCTCATCGTGGTCGGCGAACTCGGCACTGCGTTGATTGACGCAGACGGCACGATCGTCACAGAGTTACCCGGCGCTCGACCAACAACGTCAGGCATTGACGAACTCGCTCCACGTCGTACTACCTGTCTGACCGTGGAGCGCGAAGCCGCCAGCGAGCTGGCAGTGATCAAGTTCGAGACGGGGGAGGTCGAAGCCGAAGCGTTAGCCAGCCCTGATCTTCTTGGCGCCGTCGACGGATGCCAACCAATAATTCCAACGTCGGCCGGATATCTCTCGCTCACCGCTGAAGAAGTAAGCCCAGTGATTCTCGCCGGTGATGTCATCGCCATTTCACCCGACAGCGGAACGATCGGCGTGGAACAGTCGAACCGCCTCAAACTTGTCCCAAGGGCTACCGCTAACGCAGCTGACGATGCGGATGTAGTCGAGCCGGTCGACGTCGGACGCAGTGGCCGGCAGATCTTTTTCGCTGAGCTCTAACCCAAATGACTGATTCCGTCGTCAATGATTTGGGCTTAGATGAGCCCTTCATCGAAATCGATCGTGGTGACACCGTCTGGCGCTTTGAGCGGGAGTTCCTCACATCGAACTGGACGTGTCTTTTCGGCAACGGCTGCAAGGGCATCTTGCAAGAAGACGCGACAGAGCTAAACCAAGGCTGCTGCTCACTGGGCGCTCATTTCGGTGATGGTCCAGCTGGTCAGATTGAAGCAATGCAGGTGCAGGCGTACGCAGCAATGCTCTCGCCTACCAACTTCCAGTTCTTTGAGACCGCACACGACCCAGGTAGCGCCCGCGGCACACTCAGCATTTACGGTGACGACGAACGCACCCACACTCGCGTTGTCGACGGTGCGTGCATCTTCCTTAATCGGCCTGGCTTCGACGGCGGCGAGGGCTGTGCCCTGCATATCGCTGCGCTCCAGTCTGACGAGTCGCCTACCGAATGGAAGCCTTCAGTCTGCTGGCAGCTTCCGCTGCGCATCGACTGGGAAGAGGTCGATGCCGATACTGAGACAGCGACCGTGCGGCGTTGGGGTCGTACAGACTGGAGTAAGCACGGTGAAACAATGGCTTGGTGCTGTACTGAGCGGTCTGAGGGTGGTGAGGCGTACTGCGGCACCGAGCAAGTCATCGACTCCCTCAGCGAAGAACTTACGGCGCTTGCCGGTGGTGAGGTCTACGTTGAACTCAAGCGACGCCTCATCAGCTAATCCAACGCACACGAAGGCAATAAGTCGTGGGTTGATGTTAATTACAGCACGCATCTGGTGGCCGTTGACGTAGTCAGCATGGGCAATCTTCGACTTTCCGTTGTCATCAACGTTGGTCGTTTCAGGTGTGGTGATCGACTAGGAGACCGCATTCGTGTGTTGTGCGACGTCTTTCTCTCGCTGTCCATCGTGACCTCTGGCCGCGTTTCCGCGTCGCAGGAAATGAAACGAAAGTCCTTCCTCACTTGGTTGACCTCAGTCTCGAATGCGATGAGTACGGCGTGAAAAGCACGCAACGTCGTTAGAGCTACGGTCGCATCATGCGCGTCGACATGATGACTGGCCCGAAACCGCTGCAGCAGATGGGCAGACTGGCGAACGCTACTAAGGCTGCGGGCTTTGACGGAATGCTCTTCACAGAAGGGAGTCGCACGTCATTTCCGGCCGTCACGGCAGCGGCACTTGCCGAGCCCGGCCTACATTACTCAACCGGAATCGCCGTTGCTTTTCCGCGCAGCCCGATGATCTCCGCTCAGGTCGCCTGGGAGCTCCAGGAAGCGACCAACGGTAACTTTCGCCTGGGCTTAGGCACGCAGGTTCGGACTCATATCGTTCGGCGCTACGGCGGTGACTTCGAACGACCCGGCCCACGTCTGCGGGACTATGTACTTGCAGTGAAAGCCTGTTTCGCTGGCTTTCGTGGCGATCGGCTCGATCATCACGGCGAGTTCTACGAGCTCACGTTCCTCAACGCACAGTGGAGTCCGGGAGCGATCGACCTTCCGGACCCTCTCGTCGACATCGCTGCAGTGAACCCCTGGATGTTGACCATGGCCGGCGAAGTAGCGGACGGTGTCCATGTGCATCCCATTGCGGAACCGGGCTACATCGATCGCCATGTGATCCCGTCGGTGGCAGCGGGTGCCGCGAAGACGGGCCGCTCACCCGACGAGGTCGCGCTGATCGTTCCGGTGACAACCATCGTGGGTGACTCTGACGAAGAGATAGCCCGCGATCGTGCTGCCGCCCGGCAAATGCTTTCGTTCTATGGGTCAACGCCCAACTACGCCTTTATCTGGGATGAAGCTGGCTTTGAAGGAACCACTGCGCGAATCCGCGAGAAACAAAAGGCAAACGACTTTGCCGGAATGGCCGCAGAAATTACCGACGACCACCTCGCTACGTTCTGCACCGAGGCCAATTGGGATGGCCTCGCTGACGCGCTCAAGAAAAAGTACGCAACAACGGCCGAACGGCTCGTGCTCTACAACGCTGGTAACGAGACGCCTGAACGCTTCGAAAAGTACGGCACTGTCGCACAGCTCGTCACTGCCGCGATCAGGTGATGAGCGCTGAGTCGGTTCTCAACTTGAGGTAAAACAGAAATTCAAACAGGGCCAAGGACACGGTCGGTGTAAGCATTGCGAAACGTGCCGGTCGGGTCTAACTTGCGTCGCAGCTCCTGGAAAGCGTCCCACTCAGGAAAACGGTAGGCAAGCGTCGCAGCAGTCTGATAGTGCAGCTTGCCCCAGTGCGGCCGTCCGGTGTAGTCATTCATGATCTGCTCGACACCCTGGAAATATGCTTCGTACGGCACCCCGATGTACTGGTGGACAGCGATCCAGCCGGACGCGCGATCGTTCCCAGTCGACAGCGGAATGTCATCTGCTGCTGAGCATCGAACTTCGATCGGGAACATTGGCTTCACCGGCAGTGTCTTTACCAATGCTTCAATGCGACTGAGCGCTTCGGGCACCGCATCAAACGGTACGCCGTACTCCATCTCAAGGAACCGCACCTTGCGGGGGCTAGCGAAAATCCTGTCGCTCCGATCGATCAGTTCACGTTCCGACGCGGCCGACATCACGAGCTTCGCGACTTTGGGCGCCATCTTCGGGAAGCGACGGCCAACCCTGCATACCGTCCCGAAGGCTAAGTTCTCACCAATCCACTTGTCCCGAATGTAGGCCGCCTTCGACTGCGGCGCGGCCAGCGCGTCTGTCACGGTGTTGCGCTTCACCTGGCAGCGCCGAGCGCCGGGCATCATGTAAAATTCGACATGGTCTGTTGAGTGCATAACGGTGCGGAAGTCCGCAACTACATCGTGTAGCACCTCGATTGTTTCGACGGCGTGCAGATTAAAAGCTGGCACGCAACGCAGCGTTACCTCGGTGAGGATGCCGAGCGCCCCGACACTCACACGTGCGATCCGGAGCAATTCTGGGTCGTTCTGCTCGTCGGCACGAATGATCGTGCCGTCACCGGTGACCATTTCAAGGCCGACAATGCAAGTTGAGATGTTGCCGAGCCCGGCGCCGGTGCCATGCGTGGCAGTAGCCGTCGCGCCGGCAATCGACTGATAAGCAATGTCGCCCAGGTTCGGGAGTGCCAGCCCACGAGTCGCAAGCTCATTGTTCAGCGCATGGATCCGGATCCCGGCCTGCACGGTGACATTGTTGCCGTCGGTACTCAACACCTGCTTCATCGCGTCGAGCGAGATGAGATGCCCATCGGTCATTGCCGTGTCCGTAAATGAGTGTCCGCTGGCGATGACCTTGACCCGCTCGCCCGCTGCGTAGGCAGCGGTGACGATGCCGACGATGTCGGCCGTCGACGTCGGCTTGTGCACACCCGTCGGGTGACACCGCTGATTGCCGGCCCAGTTGCGAACGGGAACCCTCATAGTCCGAGCGTAGGTCTCCGGCCGAGTTACTGCGGGGTCGAGACCCGGTTTAGTGCTCAGCGACTTCTGAGTCAACGTTGGTTGCTGTCTACCGGAACCGCCAGTCCGTTGCTAGAAAGCAGGTATGACCGGTCTGTTTAGCAACGAGCCGATCCCGACCGATCAGCTGCCTCGGCTCACCGACGACGCTTTCGTACCCGTTGACCCCCGCTATCTTCGAGTGAGCCTCGTCGGCTTTGCGCTGACCGCAGCGGTCATCACAACTGGCACGGTGGCTCTCGCGACGCAGTCCGATTGGAGTCTTCTGTTGCTCCTCATCGGGAGCGCCGCACTTGTGCTGCTGCTGCTAGTCGCAGTATTGCGCGTGTTTGAAATTCGGCGCCTCGCCTATCAGCTCCGTGAGCACGACCTCTCGCTGAGAAGTGGTGTGATCATCCACCGAGTCGAGTCACTGCCATTCAGTCGTGTCCAACACGTCAACATCCACCGAGGTTTAATCGAGCGGTCGTTAGGGCTCGCCACGCTGCAAGTGAGCACAGCAGGCCCCAACATCAGCATTCCTGGGCTGTCTCGGGCGGACGCCGAACGGATCAAACTCCTCGTCACCGAACGCGCTGACGCCGTGGTCGACAACGATCCGTCGTTGCCCATGCCAAGAAGACCTCCGACAAGATGATCGACCTCTCGGTTCCCCAGCGCCAGTCGCCCTTAGCCATCGTGTTCCTCGGTCTGCGCGTTTTGCGTTCATTCGGGGTCGCGCAAATCGTCATCGTCGTATTGTTCGTCTTGCGCGCACCGTTCAATGGAGCGCTGAGCTTGCTGCCCTTCGTGATCATCGTCGTTTTCAGCGGCCTCTCGGCGTTGGCATGGTGGCGGTACACCTTTCAAGTCCTTGACGATGAGTTGGTTGTTACTAAGGGCATCTTGCGTGTGGTCTGTCTGAACGTGCCCATTGAACGAATCCAGAGCATCGTCATTGAGCAACAGTTGCTGCATCGGCTGACCGGTCTGGTCAAGGTCGCCGTTGACACAGCAGGCAGCAACGAGGCGGAGTTCTCGATTGATGCAGTTGCTCGACCTGTGGCTGAAGAGCTGCAGCGCCGGGCGGTGACAGCTGTTCCCACACCAGTGAAAATCGGTGGTGCACTGCCTCCACCCGTGCTGGCCGAGGACAGGGTGGTGTTCACCCACGACGGGCGGCGGCTGTTGGCGATGGCACTCACGATGTGGCCGCTCGCCGGTCTGCTCGTGCTTGGTCCTCTGCTTGCGTTCGGGGATGATCTCTTCAACCAGCTCCCTGACGTCGGGCTGGGCGATCAGCCGTTCCGATGGTGGTGGGTGCCTGTCGGTATCGCTGGCTTCATCGTCTTCAGCATTGTGCTCAACATCACCCGGGTCTTCCTCCAGGATTGGCAGCTCAGCCTGAGGGCGAGCGCCACAAGCCTCCGCCGGACCTCGGGCCTGCTGTCAAGAACGAGCACGGCAAGTAGCGTCGACCGCATCCAAATGGTGACAAGCACCCAGAATCCGCTCCAACGATGGGCGGGGCTGCGCAGCATCGAACTTGCGACTGTCGGTCAGCGCAACCTGTCAGTCAACGGGTGCGACGATGCACAGTTCACGACGGTCCTCACTCTGGCTGCGGTCACCTCGATCGGTGAGATGTTTCTCAGGCGACGGATTCATCCTGCCGCGATCTGGCTGGCTGTTCGTAACACCGCTGTGGTCTGCGCCTTGTTCACCGGTCCACTCTTCTGGCTCGTCGGGTGGTGGTCGCTGCTCGTGCTCAGTTCCATTCCGCTCGTCTGGGCCACCACACGACTCAATGTCTCTAATTTCCGATGGGGGCTCGGTCAACAATTGGCCAGCGCGAGCCACGTGTTCTCATGGAGGACGGAGCAGGCGTTACTCCACAAAACAAATGCCGTCACGGTGACTCAGTCGATCTTCGAACGTCGCCGTGGATTGGGCCGAGTCCAACTGTCGACTGCATCGGGCGTAATTTCCGTCGGGATGATCCCGATCGAGGAGGCGCACGCTGCCCGCGACACGATTCTCCATGCGGTCGAGACCGACACACGACCCTGGATTTGAGCTCGTCTGCCGACTCACTTGACTCCGATTGACGATCACGAAGGTCGACAGAACAGTCCGGCCAATCCCGTAAAGACAACGGACAAAGTTCTCTACTGCGCCCCATCACCAAAGCGTCAATTGACATCTGGCCGTCTTCATCGCTCGGCACCCAGTCGATCACAACGCCACGCATCTTGGCAGCATTGATGAAAGCAATGGCGTTGGCGCCGTACTCGTGATCGTGAATGACAATCCGCTGACCCCGCTCCATCGAGATCGACCAGAATGCGGCATTCCAGGCTTCGGCGGCACTACCAAACCGAGCGATCTCCGATGACTCCGCTCCGATCATTCGGGCGATCGACGATGCCACATCCGCATCTACATCGACCATCACCTTGGCTGCTTCATGACCGCCGATCGTGGCCTCAAACTGGAGATGGCCCATCTACCCATCAAGAACCCGTTGGTCGGGCAACAATGATTCACTGTGATTGAGGTGGACCAATGCGTCGGCACATCCAAGCGTGGAACTGCCAATATGTGGGATCTCACTGTCGGTCAACGGCACAGCGGTCGGCACAGTCACCGCCCCGACGCTACAAGAAGCACTCCGACCCGGGTCCGCACACTAGGCAGTCGGCCATCCACGCTGATTATGTTCCTCAGCTAAGCGCGTCAAGTAAAGCGTTTTCCACCACTTCAGTCAGGGCCGGGTGAATGTAGAAAACCGATCGCGCAATATCTTCGGCCCTTTGGTCAAACTCCATTGCCTGAATAATCGGCTGAATCAACGTGGCGGCCTGCGGGCCCAGAATATGCGCGCCGATGATCAAACCTGTCTCTGAGTTGACGAGCACTTTTGCGAAGCTGTTCTCATCCACGATCGCCCACCCGTAGGCGGTACCGGCGTAGTCTCGCTTGCCCACGGTGAACGGAACACCTTGCGCTTCGGCATCTTGCTCAGTGAGGCCGACGCTGGCTACCTGCGGGTTAGAGAACACTGCACCAGGTACAGCTTTGTAGCTTTGGTGGCGAGTCTTGCCAGGGTTCGCAATGTTCCAGAAAGCAACGGCAGCCTCAGCGTTGGCGAGGTGCTTAAGTTGATAGCGGTTAGCGATATCACCAATGGCCCACACGCCTTCGACATTGGTGGCCATCGTGTCATCGACCAACACAGTTCCGCCGTCGTGGCACTTGAGCCCACCGCTCTCCACGTCGAGTAGATCACTATTCGGTTCGCGCCCAGTAGCAACCAACAGTTCATCGACAACGATATTTTCTCCACCGTAAGTGATCACGATGCCATTTTGACTGCGCTCGACTTTGGTCGGCACACGCCCAGTACGAAGATCAACGCGTTGGGCGAAAATCTCCGTGAAGCGTTCGGTAACGTCACGATCGAAGCCCCGCAGGAGACCGTTGGAACGATTCATCATTATTACCTCGGTACCGAGCGCAGAGAAGATGTGGCCCATCTCAACAGCGATGAAGCCACCGCCAATGATGCCGAGACGTTTCGGCAAGCTGGGTAGCCGCATGATCGTGTCGGAGGTATGAAACCCAGTCTCAACCAAACCTGGGATCGGTGGCGTGACCGGCCGGGCACCTGCTGCCAGCAATATCTGGGGAGCGGTGAGATGGCGCTGCGGGCCCTCGTTCATGTCGACTTCAAGCAGCTTGTCGCCGATGAAACGAGCGGTACCCTCAAACAGGGTGACATTGGGCGAACCAGTCGCCCGGTAGTCGCGACCGCTTGCTGATATCGCGTCGATGCGGCCAAATACGCGGTCACGGAGCGCTGCGAAGTCAACCCCGTTGTATTGCGTCTCAATGTTCATTTTGCTGGAACGCTGCGCGGATAGCGCAGCGTCGGCAGGCAGGACAAACATCTTCGACGGGATGCAGCCGACGTTGAGGCAAGTGCCGCCGTACGTTCCTCGCTCGACGATGGCGATGTTCCAGTCGTTCATGTACTCCGGAATCGAGTTGCCTGAACCCGATCCCACGATGATGAGGTCAAATTTTTGGGTCTGCGTTTCAGTCACGCAGCGATACAACCACATCCTGTTTACGTACCCACCATGGATCAGCGACGACACAACATGGATACACAAACAAGACAGTGGTCCGGTCGGCGTGGCAGGGTGGGGTGATGTTCGACGAGCAGGCGAGCCAACAAGCAGGTCGGTTGTCAGGAGACGGGTTCGTTCGCTGTAGTGACGGACACGTTCGATGGGGTGTTTTTGGTGCAGCCGGTGTTGTGTTTGTCCTGCGCGAAAGCGATGAGCCAGAGGTGATGCTGCAGAAGCGCTCGCAAATGGCCCACGAGGGCGGCACGTGGAGCTGCGCAGGTGGCGCGCTCAACCAGGGCGAAATGCCAATGGAAGGTGCTCTGCGCGAAGCCTCAGAAGAAGTTGGCAGCGTTCCGGGCACCCCGCGATTACTTGGCGAGTACATTTTCAAGCCCGCTGTCAATTGGGCTTACACGACTGTCGTGGTCGAGGTTGACGAACGATTTGGCAGCTCGATCAACTTCGAGACCGACGCTGTCGAGTGGTTCCCTCTTGGAGACGTCGACCAACTCGCGCTCCACGCTGGCTTTGCAGCAGCATGGCCTCACCTCCGCCAAATCGTGCAATCCGCAAACTAGATGACACTGAGATTCGACCTTTTGTGTGAAGCAGGTGGATCAGCCAATGATGTTGGCAGCGCCGTTGTTCATTCCGACAAGATGGGTGTCGTCGGCAAAGCGGGACATGCGCCAGTTACTGTCAATGTCGACCTGCCACTCACTGACCGAAGTGTTCTGTGGACTGGCCACAGGAAGTTGACGGAGATCGAAAGAAGCTCCGGGCCAACGGCGGACGGCAGTCACCATGATCACGCCGCCATGACACACCACCCACACCGTCTTACCGCGATACTCGTTCACGACGCGATCGGTTGCCGCCGTCACACGATCCGCAAATACCAAACCTGACTCGCCGCCCGGCGACAGTGGATTCTCCCAGTCACTCCATGGGGCGATGCCGTACTTCTCGATGTACTGCGCGACCGTCAGGCCTTCGGCCTCACCAGACGTACGTTCCATCAAATCTGCGTGCTGTTCGGGAACCATGCCAAACGGCTCGGAGATTATTTCGGCAGTATGGACCGCTCGTTGCATCGTGCTCACTAATACCGCATCGGGCTGCATCGACTCGTCGGCTGACAGTCGGGCACGAAGCGCTTCTGCCTGCGCAACGCCAAGATTGGTCAACCCGCCACACGACTCCTGGCCGCTCAGCCAACCCTCAGCGTTCGAAGCCGACTGACCGTGGCGGATCAAAATTATGCGTGTCACTTCGCTCATCTCCCCAGCATGACATCACCTCTGTTCATCGTCCCAGCCGCCGCGACGATGACGTTATTGGTATGCACGGGCGGCGAACGGTATCGACGGACTTGACGGGGGGGATCCACTGGAATAGCGATATGTCTGTGACCATGTCCAACGAGGTACCGAACACCTCTGTCAGCACCGTGCAGGGCACCTGCCACCACGACTGTCCGGACTCGTGTGGCTGGATAGTCACGGTCGAAGACAGGGCCGACACAGCTCCGGTCGCGGTGAAGCTCCGCGGCTGGTCCGAGCATCCGTACTCAGCTGGCGAGCTGTGCCCGAAGGTCAACCGGTTCCTCGATCGGGTCTACAGCCCAGAGCGCATCCTCCACCCATTGCGACGAGTCGGGGCCAAAGGCTCCGGCGAATTCAAGCAAGTCACCTGGCCTGAAGCACTCACTGAAATTTCCACCAACTTGCATCGCATCATCAACGAGCACGGCCCCGAAGCCGTTCTCCCCTACTCCGATGCCGGGAACCAAAGCTTGATCTCACTCATGGGACTGAGCGGACGGTTCTTTGGCCACATGGGAGCCACCAAGCTTGAGCGCGCCATCTGCGGCGTCACGGTTGGCGCCGGCATGAGCAAGACCATTGGCTCACCGCGCGGCCTCGACCCAATGGAACATGAACACAGCAAGCTCATCATCCTGTGGGGAACCAACACCAAACTTACCAATCGTCACCTCTGGCCGACCATCGAGACAGCTCGAGCCAACGGTGCGACGCTCATCGTGATCGATCCAATTCGCACCCTCACCGCTGACGCAATCGACACAGCTGCCGGTGACCAGTTCATCCAGCCACTACCCGGCACCGACATTGCAATGATGTTGGCCATGATGCACGTGCTGATTGGCGACGGCCTCACTAATGACGACTGGATCGCCAACCACACGCTCGGCTTTGACGAACTTTGTGCCGCGGTGGCCGACTGGACTCCAGAACGCGCCGCCGGAGTCTGCGGTGTGGAGGCCCACATCATCACTCGACTTGCACACGAGTACGCAACCCTTCGACCGGCCGGGATTCGGACACTTGTCGGACCCGAACATCACGAGAACGGTGCCATGTTCCACCGGACGTTGGCGTGCCTTCCTGCGTTAACTGGAGCCTGGGCTGAACGTGGCGGTGGGTTATCGAAAAGCACCGGCGCCTGGACCGAGAGCCACATTGATTTCGACGCGATGTTGCGGCCGGACATCCACGTAGGCAACGCACGCACGCTGAACATGAGCCGCCTTGGTCAAATTCTGACGCGTCCGCATGCCGGACAAACCGACGGTCCTGGCATCCATGCCTTTATCAACTGGAACTGTAACCCGATCGTGACGACGCCGAATGCAGAAGCGACGCGACGCGGTTTGCTTCGAGACGACCTCTTCACGGTCGTCCATGAGCAGTTCATGACCGACACAGCGCGCTACGCCGACATCGTACTGCCCGCAACAACGCAGATCGAAGCCGACGACGTTGTGCTGTCATGGGGCTCACTACACATCAACTACAACCACGCTGCGATCGATCCGCCCGGCGAAACGGTGAACAACACCGAACTATTTCGGCGCCTCGCTGCTGCTATGGGGTACACCGAACCAGCGCTCTTCGACGACGATGCAAAAATAATGCGCGAGGCGCTTCCGGCCATCGATATTGATTCATTGAGCTCATCGGGTTGGCTCCGAGTCGATTACCCCGATGATGGTCGCCCCTTTGGTGAAGGAAACTTTGATACGCCAACTGGTCGAGTCCACTTCGCATCTGACGAACTGGAAGCGATGGGTCAACCCCGGGTACCGACTTACGTTGCACCAAACGAAAGTCCGGGTGGCGACGCCACCTTTGTCGCTGAATTTCCCCTGCAGCTCCTCACACCCAAGCATCACGCTCGATTCCTTAACTCGGGTTATTCCCATCTACCGAGGCATGGCCCCGCCGAAGGTGGACCATTCGTTGAACTCTCTGACGTAGACGCTGCACACCGCCAACTTGCAGACGGAGACGTTGCGCGGGTGTGGAATGAGCGTGGATCAATCGAAGTTCCAGTAAAAATTACCGGGCGACTGCGTCCCGGAGTCATTGCAATCCCGTGGGGATGGTGGAGTGCACATCACCCAGATGGCAAGACCGTCAACGCTCTTACCAATGACACCTTGACAGAATGGGGCGGTGGCGTCGCGTTCTCAGACACTCTGGTCGAAGTAGGTCACCCCAACTGAGCCGCCAAGCTTATTTACCGCTCATAAAATCTTCGTCGTCATTGTGTTGCCGAGGTGCCACGGAATAGCAAATGCAGGCCGCCCGTCGTTTCTAACAGTTGATTTATCAAATCGAAGGCCCCGGTCGCGGCGAGTTCCACATGCTCGATGAGCTTCGTGATGACCTGGCTGACAACAATCACCAGCGCTTTTGCAGCCGCTTCGTTAAACAGGTCCCATGCTTCGACTTTGATCTCAACGCAATCAAGCAGCACCTTGTCTTTCGCAGTGAACGGACCTCTGTTCAAAAATCCTTCCTCTTCAGCCAGCTCAGTTCCACTTCCAACGACCGTTTGGCATGGCGCCTTGGGTATCCAGCTTCAAGCCGCGGTAACAGAATATAAAACAGGAATCAACAGCGCCGAGGGTGCCAACGTTCCTGTCTATGTTCTGCGGCACCATTAACCTGGCTGTATGGCAGGGGATTTGATCTACGCATTCCGCGTTCTACGCCTCCCGTTGCTCGATGCTGGTGGTGCCCCCATCGGGCGCGTCGAGGACCTGGTGGCGATACCCGGCCGTCCGGGCAACGAGAACGAAGCTGGCGTTCCCCCTAAAATCGTAGGTTTCGTCGCCTCAAGCCAGCGCCGACGAATATTCGTCAACGCCAATCGGGTGGGGGAATTGAACGGCGATGGTGTGCGGCTACAGAGCTGGGACGTCGATCTCAACCCGTTCAAGCCGCGTCCTGGTGAGGTCTTGATCAACGCCGAATTGATCGATCGTAAGGTCGGCAACGAGACAGTCAGCGACATCGCTATTCAGCCGAGGTTCGATGGTCGCTCATCATGGTGGGAAATTGACAAGGTACGGCTGGCTTCGCGCAGCTCACTCCGACGCCGCCCAACGTACCGACTCGTTGACTACGAGCAAGTGCCAGCGCTCTTTGACAAGCCGACCGAGATGCAGGCCGAGGCAGCCCGTCTGCGCGATTTTCATCCAGCTGAAGTCGCTGCGTTCGTGCGTGCTCTGAGTAGCGAACAGCGACGTCAAATTGCTGAAGCGATGGATGATGAGCGGCTCGCCGACGTTCTCGAGGAGCTTCCAGAGGAGGAGCAGGTGCGAATCGTCGAGAGCCTTGATCGGGAGCGGCTCGAAGGTGTATTCGATGAAATGGATTTCGACGACCTTGCCGATTTGCTCGGCCAAATGTCGAAGACGCAGCGGGAGCTAATGCTTGACGTCATGGATGACGACGATGCCGAAACGGTTCGCCGCCTGCTGTCGTACGAAGAAGGCACAGCCGGTGGCCTGATGACACCGGAAGTAATCATCCTCGGTCCTACCGCTACCGTCGCCGAAGCGCTTGCACAGGTGCGTCACCCGGACTGGGTCGTCAGCATTGCTGCTCAGGTTTTTGTGTGCAACGCGCCGTTCAAGGCTCCGACCGGAAAGTTCCTGGGTATCGCTCATGTCCAGCGTCTGCTACGCGAGCCCCCGAACATGGAGATTGGCCGCTTACTTGACGATGTTCCGATTGTCAGCCCCGAAATCAGCGACCGTGAAGTTGCTGAACGTCTCGCCAGCTACGACATGCTCGCAGTAGCCGTCTGCGATCAGGCTGGTCGCTTGCTCGGCTCAGTGACCGTCGATGACGTGATCGACCGAATGCTTGGTCCCGTCTGGCGCAAACGGCAACGCCCATCACGCATACCGGAGGTGAGCGCCACATGAAACGGCGTGAAGACCTCTCCGAGCCACGGTCATCGCATCGCATCGGCGTGCAATACGACTCAGACGTCTTTGGGGCGTTCGCCGAGTCGATAGCGAACTTTCTAGGAACGGCGCGATTCCTTGTTTTTCAGACGATCGTCATCGCGCTTTGGATAATTCACAACATCGCTGCACCGGACCAATTCGTCTTTGACTCCTGGTCCCGTGGCTTCGTGCTACTCACTCTTGTTCTATCTGTCCAGGCTTCGTACGCTGCGCCCCTGATCCTGCTTGCCCAGTCCCGCCAGGAACGTCGTGATCAAGTCACCTCCGAAAATGACCGCGAGGTCGCCGAACGAACTCAGAGCGACACCGAGTTCCTCGCGCGAGAAATCGCAAGTGTGCGAGTGTCGATTAGCGACATTGTCACCGGCGAAGACTTTGGCGATCGAATCGATCGACTACAGGAAACGATCGAAGCGTTGTCAACGCAGGTTGCTCAACTCTCAGGGTCGACGCCAGAAGACGACACCAACGCCAGTAACTCAAGCGTGGCTGACGAGAACTGATTGGGTTTCTCCCATGGGCCGAGGTGGTCGGTTGCGATTTCACGCACTTCAGCACCGAGAGCCTTAGCCAACGCCCGCTGATTACCGGGGTTCACGAGACGATCGTGGGTCGTGATCAACATCCCTGCTGGGACATTCAAACTTCCCGCCCAGTCAGTCGCGTTGTAGGCACTTAATGCTCTGCCCGCCGCGAGTACTGCGCCAATGTCCACGCGCTGTGACTCTCCGCGCAGCCACGGGATATACCGACGTAGTCCGTATTCTTCGGCGAACGTTTTTTCAAGAAACTTCTTCATAAAGCGACCGGCAACCCGCGAGCGCAAAAAGGTGCCCATTACAGGAAGAAAGCGCCACCGCAATCGTTCGACCAGCGAACCACTCCATTCAAGAGCTGTTGCCTGTGCGATGAGACCCGCCACCAAATCAGGGTGGCGCCGGGCAAGCAACATGCTGATCGGTCCACCCATCGAGTATCCGATCGCTATCACGTTGCTAGCACCGAGGTGACGCAGAACGGCAGCGACATCGTCGGCGACATCTTCCAATGTGAACGCAGCCGGACTCCGAAGTCCCCTGCCGTGCCCGCGATGGTCAATACCGATAAACGAACACCGCTCCGCAAGCGCTTCGTACGCTGTGAAAAATTGCAAGTCACTTGATGCAGTCCAACCGTGAAGAAGGACGACCGTCGGTGTTGTCAGGTCGGCGTGACGATGTTCGCGTATGAAGAACTCTCCGCGCCCGTCGATGTTGACGATTCGCCCTACTGGCAGCCATGGCAGTTCGGTACCTGCACTCATTGGATCAAATGTCGGAGTGACGTCAGCCATGTTCGGGGCCGTTCGTCATCGTTTGGGTTGACGCAGAGGCCGGATTTACCGCATGTGGAATGCCTGTGAACTCCTGTAACCGCACTCCAAGCCGTTCGACCTCACGGAGAAGGCCGATCGTATTGAGGCGCTCGTCGCCTGCGACAGTTACTCCAGGATCAAGGTCGCCACGGACGATCGCACCAGTGAAGGCAGCGGCCGTTGCGGCGGCACACGTGCCGACGAGTTCTGCGACGCCAGCTACGAGCGTGAGACGTTCACCGCTCGAGTTCGCACCGCGTACTTCAACACGGACGGCGCCCACTCCACCTTCGCGGTGTGGCGGGCTCAACATTGGTAGGCGTGCCGTAAAGCGGTCACGTCGGTTGGCGGAGACGCGAGCGCTGATGCGTTGAACATTAGGGAACAACTCGTGAAGGAGCATCGGCGAGGCGAGCTCACCGCGGTAGCAGTCGTAGGCGCCCACTGGCTCGGGGAACCAGCAGAGTTCACGTCCCGATCCTGCCGGGCGGTCGATTTGTCGTCCATTATGCACGCCAACTGCGCGTCCGGCTAGCGCCTTGTGGTGCTGGCGAGCACAAGCTGGGCCGGCTGTTCCGTGGACAGCTAAATGGATTTCGTCACAATGATGCAGCTGTTCGACGAGATATCGAGCAAGCAGACCGGTCAGACCCGGTGACATTCCTGCTCCCACGACGACCGACGCTCCGTACTGAACAGCTGGCTCGTGTAGCTCGCTCAACGCCCGGACGTCGCCAAGATCATCAGAGGTACAGACCACCGAAACACCGTGTGCTATGAGTTTGGCCGCCGGACCAATCTGCGGACCGCCGTTCGCAACGACCGCAACATTGCAATTAGCCGCTTCGGCCAGTGTTCCCCGTGGGTCAACCGCAACTACATCACAATCGGGAGCAATGAGGTCAAGGCGTTTTGCAATCCGTTTACCGGTGACGCCATTGCCAACAAGAGCGATACGTTTCATCAGTTCTCCGGCAGCTCAAGCGGGCGCCATCCTCCATGCTGTGGCGGGGTCCCGCCGGTACCGCGTACCCGCAATGCTGCCGCAAATGCGCTTGCTAGCAGGATCGCTGAAATTGCCCCACGGATGAACTTCATGGTCGTAGCATGTTCGCTCAAACCCTTAATCGCAACATATCAAGTTCCCGTGCATGAGAGCTCCACGACAGGACCAGCGCAAGTAGGGGCGTGGGTGCTTGGAACTATTCCGCTATCCACGGTGGCCATACGCCAAGGTCGACGACGACACGCTCAGACGTAAAGCTCAGAAAGCGCACGCCCTAGATCTGTGTGAACGGTGGGTGACTCAGCTAACGCCATTCGCCTGTTTGCGAGTGTTCAAAATCCCTCAAGTAAGCGTCGCATCTAGTCGAGCCTGACAACCAAAAACGAGACCCCGCAGGGTCTCGTTCACTGGGTGGGGCTACCTGGAATCGAACCAGGGACCTCATCCTTATCAGGGATGCGCTCTAGGTCGCTTTCGACGAAAGCTCACTATGACGGGGAATTCTCCCCGTTCATAACCGATCGAAGGCGTTCACAGGACAGTTTGACCACATCCCTCCTGTGCTTCTCAACAAGAGGAGCACACAATGAACATCAACGACTATCTCGACGAGTTCGCCACTGATTGGCGACTCGACGGACGAGCTGCGACCACAGTCGAGCTTTATGCAATGCATGTGAGAAGGCTCGTTGCAGACAG
>CALKNK010000029.1 GCA_938091165.1 uncultured Ilumatobacter sp.
CTCGGCGTCGAAGCCTGCTTTGACGCTGGCATCACTACACCAATTTTGGTCCCATCATCGACCTCGGGTGGCCAGGTCAAAGCAGTCGCTGAGCTTTTGAACACTTTCGGCTGAGGCCAACTTTCAAAGGACCTCTGGCTCAGATCTGGAGGCCTGTTGTGGCGCCACCATCGACGAGAATGTTCGCTCCTGTCACAAAGCTGGCTCGGTTACTGACAAGAAACGCGACCACGTCCGCAATTTCTTCGGGTGTCCCCAAACGACGAAAGGGATTTTGCTTGAGGGTTGCGTTCCAGAGTTTGCCACCTTCTTTGCGGACATCATCCCAGACCCCGCCAGGGAACAGAATGTCACCCGGAGAGACGATATTGACCCGGATGCCTCGCCGTGCCACCTCGAATGCCAGCGACTTCACCATGCTGACCGTTGCTGCTTTGACCGCTGCGTAGGCAGCGATCCGCGGTGCTCCGGTGCTGGCCGCACGCGAGCCGATACAGACGAGGTTGGCACCTGCGTGATCTTCCATCTTGCCGAGCGCCGCGCGGAGGAGTTCGTCGGTACGCACCAGATCGACATTGACCGATGCGCTCCAATCCGGTCCCGCCATCGCCGACACGTTCGAGACGACGATGTCGAGCCCACCCATCTGCTCGGCCGCCCATTCGACGAGCGCGGTCGGGTCACCCTCGACGGCCATGTCGGTAGCACGGTGATGCACCGTGCCCGACGCCGACAACTCAGTTGCAGCTGTTGCAAGGCCGTCCGCGTTGCGGGCACAGATCGTGACGACCGCACCCTCTTCGAGGAGCGCCTGCGTGATGCCACGGCCGATGCCCTTGCTTCCGCCCGTGACGAGAATACGTTTGCCGGTGAGTCCGAGGTCCATCACACAAACGTAGGCGGCCGCTGCGGCCCGCGCTGCGACTCAGTCTCAGGCGTCTGAGCGAGGCGTCGGCGTGAAACGGACGTTGAGATGTTTGACGCCAGTGACCAAAGGAATCCCTGCGACGTCGAGCGGGACGGCACCACCCACCACTTCGATGTCGGGAAGCCGGGTGAACAAGTCGCGGAAGACCACCGCGAGTTCGCGTCGCGCCAAGTTGGCACCAAGGCAGAAGTGCGGACCGGGGCCACCAAAACCAAGGTGGGGGTTCGGGCTGCGCAGGACGTCGAACCGCTCAGGGTCATCGAAGACCTTCGGATCGCGGTTGCCGGCGCCGTACAACATCACGACCTTGTCGCCGGTCACGAAATCGTGGCCCGACATCGTGAGGTCGTTGGTGACGGTGCGCCGCATGAAGGTGACCGGCGACGCGTAGCGGACGATTTCCTCGACCGCGGTTGGGGTCACACCGTCGATGTCCTTCTGCCAGATCGCGCGCTGTTCTGGGTGCTGCGCGAGAAGGTTCATGCCGTGACTGATCGCCGTCCGAGTCGTGTCGTTGCCGGCGACTGCAAGAAGGATGAAGAACGGCGCGACCTCTTCGGGGGCGAGCATCTCGCCATCGAGATCATTGTGAACGAGCTTCGAAGTGAGATCGTCGGTGGGATTCTTCCGACGCTCGTCAGCGAGTTCGTTCATCAGCTCGGTCAGCTGGATTCCGGCACCAAAGATGGCCATCATCGGGTCGCCGTCACCGATGAACTCGGGGTCGCCACCGCTGAGGATCACATTCGTCGCGTTGAGCACGGTGTCGAACTCGCTGCGCGGGATCCCCATCATGTCGCAAATCACAAGCAGCGGAAACGGTTGCGAGAGCGCCTTCACCAGGTCAACCTCGCCCTGCTCACAAAATCCGTCGATGACTTCACGCGAAATTGTCTCAACCGAATCGAGCACTTTTGCGAGGTCAGTCGGCGTGAACGTCTTGGCGACGATGGCGCGCTGACGCTGGTGGCGCGGGTTGTCCATGTTGATGAACGACCCGAAGAACTCGAGAGCTTCAGGCGGTAGGTCCACGACCGAGATCGCACCCTGGGCAGAACTGAACTCCTTGGCGTTCTTGCTGATCTGGACGATTTCGTCAAATCGAGTGACGGCGAAAAATCGTTCTTCCTCCCCCGTCATGTCGTTGACGAACTGAACCTCGCTGAAGGGTCCGGATTCGCGGATCGCGATCATCTCCTGCATGCGATCGTCAAGAGGCTGTGTCCAGAAAGACGGTTCAATCAAGCGGGAGGTCATGAAACGATCGTAGAACGCCAACCCAGGCTGTTCTCGCACCGTGACAATTTGCCGGTAGACCAACCAGCTGGCATGGACACCCACACGAGATACCAGCCGAAACCACCGACGCTTGATTGCGTCCGTATCATCCAGTTTGATGGGCCGTGAGTGGATCGATGGACCCGTTCCGGCGGTACTAGAACCTCTGGTATCTCGACCGCGGCGACTGGCTGGCAACCGCCCGTTCGACCCGCGACGGGTACCGTTTTATTACGGGTGGGTTGTAGTGGTCGCAGGCACGATCGGAGCGATCGCCTCAGTACCCGGCCAGACCGCCGGTGTCAGTGTCTTCACCGACGACCTCATCTCGACAACTGGGCTCACCCGGTTGCAGTTGGCGATTGCCTACCTCGTCGGTACCGGAATGAGCGGCCTCTTCCTTGGAGCCGGCGGTCGAGCGATTGACCGGTACGGATCGCGGGTGGTTGCTTTCGCCGCAACGCTCGGCCTTTCGGCGACCCTCCTTGCATTAAGCGCAATTAGGCCGATGAGTACCCCCATCGGTCTCGTTGTTATGTCCGTCGGATTTGGCTGTCTGCGATTCAGCGGACAGGGCCTGCTCACGCTTGCCTCGCGCACGATGGTCGCGCAGTGGTTCGACCGCCGGAGAGGGCTCGTGACTGCCGTATCTAGCGCTGTCGTGGGCTTCGCTATCGCTGCTTGCCCTGCGCTTTTTCTGGTGCTGATCGATATCGACGGCTTCCGTACGGCGTGGCGAATCATGGCGCTCACTTTGGTTGTGGTCGTCGGCTCGATCATCATCACCTTCTACCGAGTCAGTCCCGAGGCCGCAGGGATCGAAATTGACGGGCAGGGCCGCACCGTCATCCCCGACAAACCCGGACCCAGTGCATCCACACCAGAGCAGATATTGCCGATCGTGGGGACCGAGGATGACGCTACACGGGCACAGGCACTCCGTGACGTCCGGTTCTGGGCTCTGACGATTCCGGTTGCGGCACTCTCCTCGACCGCAACTGCCATCACGTTTCACATTGTGGACCTCGGTGCGGAACTTGGGCTCACCGACAGTGAGATCGTGCGCATCTTTGTCCCTATCGCCTTCGTTAGCGTGCCCGTCACGCTGCTCACGGGTTGGATGACTGATCGCGTCACGCCGCTGGTTATCGCAGCCGCAATGTCGCTCACCCAGTTAGTGATGTACCCGACAATCGGGTTTCTCGACACTTGGTGGGGCGCAGTTGCGGCCGTGATCACGTGGGGCGCCACACAAGGCTGCTTTTCATCGCTCACCTCGGCAGCGATCCCTAAGGTGTTCGGACGTCGGCACCTCGGAGCGATCTCTGGTGTTCAAATGAGCGCAATGGTCATTGGTAGCGCAATCGGACCAGCGTTTTTTGCACTCGTGCAGTCGGTGACCGGTGACTACCGGGCTGCTCTGTGGCTGTCGACGGTTGTCCCGGCCGTTGCGTTGGTGCTGTCGATCGCCGGGCTCCGCCACGACCGGCACGCAACCGCGTAGCGCTGGTCAGTCCGCAGTAGAGAGCCTGAAGTGCGGCCCAGAGTCCGGTGAAGCCGCCACCAACGATGGACAGATCACCGCTGAACGAGCGCCGGAGCGGCGGCGTGGCATAGGGAGCATCGGGACGGTCGGTCCAGAAGACCGCCGGCCTGGCGGCGGCGATAAGGGCGACGGGATCGGTCACGGCAGGCTCTCAGCAATCGAAGACCTCCAGCGTTCGTTCGAGAAGCTCGCGCTGGCGCTTCACCGGCCAGCTCGATGGGTCGACGCTCGCCCCATCGCCGATGGCGTCGACGGTGCTGACGACGATCGCCGCGTCGAGGCGAAGGGCTTCTGTAGAGGAGCCACGCTTGGCGGCAAGCGCGTCGACCGCCGCATCGAGCCATGCACCGGTGGACGCTCGATACTGCGCGAGAAGCTCGTCGGAGCGCGACGCTCGGTCACTGAAGATACGCCACACCTTCCAGTCTCGCCGGGACTCGTCATCGTGGGGAAGCGCGGCGAGCAGCGCATCAAGGAGGGAGCCCTTCTTCTGGAGAGACTTCTCGAACCGTCGTTGCATCGACGCGTCGACGAGCAGGAGCGCCTCGAGCACAACCTCGTCCTTGCTGGCGAAGTAGTGGGTCACCGCGCCGGTGGTCACGTTGGCACGCGCTGCGACCCTCTTCATGGTGACCGCCTCGATCCCCTCGTCGGCAATGGCTTCTGCCGCTGCCGTCGCGATCGCAGTTCGTCGCTCGGCTCGGTCGACGATCTTGGGCACGGCTCCACGTCCTTGACAAAATGAAGGTTACGAAATAGAGAGTATCGCCACAGTCATCGACTGCGTTCACCAATCAACCTACCGGACGAGAAATGTTGCGGCCTGTCGCGGCAAGCACGGCCTTCGCCGCCCGCTCACCGGAGAAGATGGCGCCTTCCACGTAGCCCAAGGCCGTCCCCTCAGCGCAAGCGTCTCCGGCGAAGAGGACCATCCCATCGTGTGTTGGCTCTCCGAGCTTGGTGAAGTCGCCAGGTTCTGTGTGAACGCTCGGGTACGCGTAGGAACCCTGGGAGAACGGGCTGGAACGCCACCTGGACGTGGCTGTCGCAACAGGAGGCTCGAACGTGTCGGGGAAGATCGCCTGGAGATCGGAGAGCACCTGCTCTACAGCGGCTTCGGGATTCTCGGCCACCAACTCGGCCTTCGTGTTGCCGCACACGTACGCAAGGCAGTGAGATGTGGGAGCACCCGGCCCGGAACCGGATGTGGCAGAGACGTCCACGTACATGCCGTCTGCTGCCACCGGGTCGGCGATGCTGAAGAAGGACATCGGCTTTCTGCGGTTCCTTCGCCAGAAGGCATTCTCGAAGGTCATCACCACCTTCTCAACCGTTCCGAACCCGATTCGCTCGATCGCATCCTGCTTTGCCGGAGGGAGTGGCGGATCGAAGGCGATGCTCCCCGCCTTCAAGACACCCAGCGGCACCGTGATGATCACCCGTGCGCCTTGGTACGTGCGGCCATCGGACGTTTCGACAGCGACTAGCGGTGCGGTCGAGGAGTTCTGCGGTATCGAGACTTTTGAGACGGTCTGGTTCAACATGACTTCGGTCGTCGAGAGTGCGTTGCTCAACAGCTCCACCAGGTGGCGGTAGCCGCCCGTGATCATCACCATGCTCTTTCCTTTGTGCTCGACGTGTTCCCAGACTTCACTCAGCATGTTCTGGTGCATATCGTCGACTGAGCTGCCAATGAGGATCTCAAGAAACGATTTGAGCAAATAGGCGTCCTCGCGCTTCGGCTGGTTACCGAGTCGCTCGTCGAATCGCTCGCCGAGACTCGAGAACTCCGAGGAAATCGGCTGCGGCCTCATGAGCGCCCACCCAAACTTGCCGTAGGCCTTCATGGCTGCGGTCCATCGCTTCCAGGTGGCAGAGCCATGGTCATAGATGCGCACGCGAAGACCAACCACCGGGACCGAACGAACCTCAGTGCCTGCATCTTTCAACATGTGGAAGACGGGATTGGTCCGGTGGTCGAGGATCCATCCAGCGCCCATGTCGATCCAGGAAGCATCATCTTCCTCAAGGTCCAGCGTGTGGATGCGGCCACCCAAACGGTCGCTTCCTTCAAGCAACACGACAGGCATGCCCGCATTCTCGAGAGTCTTTGCAGCTGTGAGGCCCGAGACCCCGCCGCCGACGATGATGGTCGGTCGTTGTTCTCGACTGTTGTTCGATGTCTGCGTCATGAGGGTCCAGTCCCTTGTTTCGGACGTGCGTCTCGCGGCGAAGCCGAACGGAGTCCGCACATGTTCTTGACAAAGCCGGAGTTACATAATAGCTGATATGTTTCGGTAACTGAACAGAGGGAGCCAGCCAAATGACCTTAGAGCAACAGTCCACGTACGACGTCGTGATCGTCGGTGGAGGCATCGCTGGCCTCACGGCCGCGTACATGCTCCGAGATCAAGAGGTGTTGTTGCTGGAGCGGACGAAACGTCTCGGCGGAAGGGTCGAGACGGTCTCGTTTGGCGACACCACGCTGAACATCGGCACGCAGTTCTTCAACGAGGAAGACACCTCGTTCGTGCACCTCATCGACGAGCTCGGGATCGAACGCACACCCCACAGGGGTGGATCATCGCCTTATGCACTTCATCTCGACGGCGAACTGCTCGACGACTTCGGTTTCCTCCTCCGACCGAAGAACCTCTTCCACTTGATCCGCATGTTCTCGGCCATGTACCGGGCGGCGAAGACGTTCGAGCTTCCGTCGGACGACCCTCGTTGGCGCGAGTTGATGAACACCAACCTTGCCGAGCTCCAACAGGGGTATCCGCCTGAGGTGCTCAGCGTGGTGAACACCTACATGCGCGGGGCGTGCGTCGCGAAGCCGGTCCGCACCGCCGGAGGGGTAGGGGCCTTGCTCACCTTCGATGTCATCGCAGAGCTGTCGTTCGCCGAAGGCGGCACGGAACGCATCACCGACGAACTTGCCCACCGGCTCGGCGATCGTGTCGTCACCAGCGCCGAGGTACTCGAGGTCATCGACCACGGCGACACCGTCTCGACGCGGTATCGCCACGATGGGGATGAGTTCACGGTCACTTCAAAGGCTGTCGTCATGGCCGCGCCTCCCGCCGCCGTTGTCGAGACCGTGGTCGACCTTCCCGCAGCTACCCGCCACGCGCTCGAGTCGGTGAACTGGGGGCCAATCATCGTCGTGAGTGTCTTCCTCGACCCGGGATTCACCTGGCCGAACTGGGTTGGCATCCTGTGCGATGACGCCATCTTCCCCGGACTCATCGATGCCACCTACGACCAGGAACTAGGTCCCGACGAATCGGTGATCTACAACTGCTTCGTGTCGGTCCCGCCCGATGAGACTGCGCTCATCGCCGAGCTAGGAGCCAAGACCGACGAAGAACTCGCTGAGGCGGTTCTCACAGACCTGCGCCGAGTGCTCGACGGCCACGATGTGGACAAGTTCGTGCGAGACACGATGGTGACGCGCTACATGGATGGCGAGCTCGAGCTCTCGCCTGAGTACTACCTAGAAGTCCTACCTCATCTCGAGAAACCGATCGGAAACGTTTATCTCTGCGGCGACTACACCCACCGGACGTCGTTCTTGGCCGGCGCCGCGCACAGCGCCTTCCGCGCAGCGCGGGCACTCGGCAGCACCCACGTGGTCTCAGAGGTTGACGAGATCATCTACCCGAGACCCCCACGATGGGGACGTTTCGGCATTGCCGCACTGACCATCACCGGTGCCGTGGGACTGGCTGGGATCGCCGGGGGCGGAGCGTCCGGCGCCGCCATCGCCGTACCAGCGGTGCTGTTGTTTGGTTCCACGGCGGCATGGCCGTCGTTCCTCCCGCCCCGCCAGGAGGTCTACAAGGGGATCCTTGCCGCCGGCACCGGTTTGGGTGCGGCGGCACTCGCGATCGGGTTGTGGGGCTGACATGGCAGATGACCGCGACAAGAGCGTCGTCATCATCGGCGGTGGAGTCGCCGGGCTATCGGCAGCCGTCCACTTGCAGCGAGCAGGATTCGACGCCGTGATCGTCGAAGGCCGATCGCGCCTCGGTGGCCGGATCCACACCGTGGATGTTGACGGCTCGGACGCGGCGTGGGTCGACATGGGGGCAGCCTGGATCGACGACCACAAGACCAACAAGGTGTACCGGTTGCTCGCGGCAGCCGGTACCGATGTCGAGCCGATCATGCCCGGCCTGACGAACACGCGGGCGTACGACGAGCGTGATTCACGTTGGCTGGGCCGCGTGCAAACGGTCGCGACAATGGCAAAGCTCGCGTGGCGCACTCACCGCTTGAAGTCAACCGCGACCGGCTTCGCCAACCTCGGGGACCGCATCGACCGTCTGCTGGGCCGCAACCCGAAACGGGCCGACGAGTACCTGCTCAAGACCACGACCGAGCTACTGAACGGCGGGCCAGCTGAGCACGCCCACGCCAACGGGTTCAGCGCCGACTGGGAATTCCTGCAGTACAAGGAGAAGACGTCGGTGATGATCACCGGCGGCTACCGCCACCTCGTCGACCTCCTGGTCGCGCCGCTGGCGGGCGACTCGATCTTCCTCGACCACGAGGTCGCCCGGGTTCGCGTCGACGATGGGCAGGGCGACACCCCTCAGGTCGTTGTGGAGACCACCGACGGCACGACGTTCGAGGGTTCCCATGTCATCGTCACGGTGCCGATCGGTGTTCTCAAGGCAGGGTCGATCTCGTTCGAACCTCCCCTGCCGGCAGCCAAGCAAGACGCCATTGAGCGCATCGGTGTCGGCCATGTCGAGAAGGTCGCGTTGTGTTTCGAGCATGCGTTCTGGCGCACGAAGGCTGACCGCCCGCGCCATTTCTTCAACATCCCCGGCCGGATCGCACCCAACTTCGCGTTCATCGACGTCACCGAGACGGCAGGAGCCGGCCCCGGAGCTGTCGCAACACCCAGCCTCGTGTCGATCTGCGCGACAGATACCGCCCGCCACACGGCCGAGGATCCAGAGGGAGCTGTTCGCAGCACCCTCGCCGCGTTGGAGCGCATGTTCCCCCAGTCGTACGAACCACCACTCGCGACGGCGACGTCGAACTGGAGCGCCAGCCCGTTTTCCCTCGGCGTGTACTCCTACCCGACCAGCGAAACCCGTCGCGGCGACTATGCCACCCTCGGACAATCAACCCACGGCGGCCGACTTCTTTTCGCCGGAGACGCCTGCGCCGAGGGGACATACGTCTCGTCAGTCGAAGGTGCGCTCGAGTCAGGCGAACGAGCCGCCACCGAAATCACTTCTTCGTAGCGACGGGAACGTTGTCGGAATCACGACGAGTGGACCTTAAGGGACGGCTTTCAAACCCCCTGAAGATCGCGGAAACCCTTGCGGCACAGGGGTAAGAGAAGATCGTCGGCGAATCCGAGGGCTTCGAAACCGCCCAAATTCCGCCCTTCGACGACCACGCCGAGGGTCCTCGAGAAGAAAAGGGACGGCTTTCAAACCCTCCCCAACGACGCCTCGCCCCCACCGATCTCGACGACCTTCTTGATGCCTACCGAGCGGGCGCCACCATCACCCAACTCGCCGTGGAGTTCAGCATCCACCGAACCACCGTCGCCAGCCACCTCGACCGCCACGGCGTCCCTCGCCACAGTGAATAGACCGCTCGCAGCCCCGTCTCGCAGTGCTCTTCGTAGTCCTCGAACTTCGGCGTCGGCCACCAGTCGATCCGCGCCGTCTCGTTTCCTCCTGGGGGTCGAGTTGGGGTCGAGGCTGGGACGAAACGGTCATGACCGTCAGGCCGTGCGTGCCGTCGCGCTGACGGGATCGAGGCGGGTGAGGTCGTCCGCTCGTGTCAACTCGTCGACCAGGGCGTCGACCGCTGCGGCACGCGCGGTGGGTTGGCGCTGTTGCACGGCGAGGTTGACGAGCTCGCTGGGGTCGGCGTCGAGGTCGTAGAGCGTCTCGAACCCGTCGGAGTCCCGGGTGTAGCGGTGGGTGTTCGTGACCACGGTGCGCATCCGCAGCGGGAACGTGTCGATGTACTGATTGAGCGGGAAGTCCTCTTCGATCAGGATGGCGTCGCGAACCGTGGCGGTCGGGTCGTCCAGCACGGGGCGAAGCGAGGTGCCTTGCATCCCGTAATGGGCTTCCACGCCGCACAGGTCGAGCAGGGTGGATGGCAGGTCGATGCTGGCCGCCAGGCTGGAGGTTCGCTGGGCGGTCCCTGCCGGATCGACGATCACCAGCGGTGTGCGAATGCATCCTTCGTAGTGCATCGAGCCCTTGAGCAGCAGACCATGGTCGCCACCCATGTCGCCGTGGTCGCTGGTGAAGATGACAATCGTGTCGTCGGTCGCGTCAAGGCGGTCGAGAGTGGCGAGGATCTTGCCGACGCCGTGGTCGATGGCCTCGATCATCCCGTAGGTGGCTGCGGTCGCGGCCCGCAGCACTTCGGCAGAGGGGGCGAACGGGAAGACCCACGGCCTGGCACCGTCATTGTCGACCCCGAGACCACGAAGGTTCGTCAGGTAGACAGGCCAGTCGTCGCCGGGGTCGTCGAACGTGGCGGGCAGATCGATCTCGTCGGGGTGATGGCGGGAGAACCACGGTTCGGGCGCGGCCATCGGGTGGTGTGGGTCGGGGAACGAGCACCACGCCATCCACGGTTCGCCGGAGGCGTGGGACCGTTCGATGAAGTCGATCGTGCGCTCGGTGACGAATGACGTCGTCGACGCCTCCCCGGGGATCGGCATCGCCTGGATCTGCCACCACAGCGGTGACCGACCGGCCGACGGAACGCGCGGCTTGAGACCGTTGCGTAGCACGTCGGGGTCGGCACCCCGCTCGACCGCCCAGCGGAAGTTGTGGCCGGCGTAGAACAGGCCGTGGCCGACGGTGAACTCGGCAGTGTCGAACCCGTAGAAGTCGGTGATCTCGGGCGGCTCGCCGTCCAGGTAGCGCTCGGGGTGTTCGAGGGTGTCCCATCCGTCCTCGAACGGTGACCACGCTCCGGGGATGCCGAGCGGGAGTACCGCGTCTTTGCTCTCGCCGTGTTGGAGGTGGGACTTGCCGATCAGTGCAGTGCGCCAGCCCTCGTCGCGCAGTCGGCCGACGAAGGTCGTCGCGTTGATCGGCAGCGACCGGTCGTTGAAGACCACCCCATGCGCCGACGGCATGCGGCCGGTCATGATCGTCGACCGGTTCGGCATGCACACGGGATTGTTCACGTAGGCTCGATCGAACACCGTGCCCCGCCCGGCGAGCGCGTCGATGTTGGGGGTCTGCACGACCGAGTTGCCCGCGAAGCCGAGATGATCAGCCCGCAGCTGGTCGCAGATCACGAACAGGACGTTCGGCCGCGTCGCCGCGACGGGATCTCGGGCGTCGTCAGCAGACATGATGGTCGCTACCTCGCACGCAGCGGTTGGTGAGCGTGCCGATGCCGTCGATGCGGGTGGTGACGATGTCGCCGTCGGCAAGCAGCTTGCCCTGGGTGACGCCGATTCCATCTGGTGTGCCGGTGAAGATCAGGTCGCCGGTGGTCAGGGTGGTGACCCGCGACAGGTAGGACACGAGGGTGGGGATGTCGAAGATCATCTGGTCGGTGGTGCCGTCCTGGCGGACCTCGCCGTTGACCTCGGTGACGATCCGCAGGCACTCGCGGTCGACCGAGTCGGGCGACACCATCGTCGGGCCGATCGGGCCGAACGTGTCGAACGACTTGCCGAGGTCGAAGTGCGCTGGCTGGGCCGCGAACTGCACCGCCCGGTCGGAGATGTCCTGGCCGACCATCAGGCCGACGATGTGATCCCAGGCGTTGTCGGGCTCGATGTTCTTGCCGCCGGGGCCGATCACCACCACGAGCTCGCCCTCGTAGTCGACGACGTCGCTGCGCATCTCGACGTCGGCGGTGGGGCCGACCAGGCACGAGGGGAACTTCGTGAACACCAGCGGGTTGGCTGGCACCTCCATGCCGCCCTCATCGGCGTGCGCCTGATAGTTGAGGCCGATGGCGTACACGTTCCGTGGTCGCGGGACGGGCGGGCCGAGACGCTCGGGCTCGACAACACCGCTCGGCTCGTGCTGACCGAGTTCGGCCGTCAACGCCGCCAGGCGCTCGGGCATCGAGAGCGCCGCCATCGGGTCGGGGCCGAACTCACCGCCCGACACCGTCTCGAGGTCGTACCAGTGGCCCTCGGCCACCAGGGCAGCTCGGCCTTCAACGTTCGCAAGGGAGTAGCTCACGGGGTCCTCTCGGTGTTGTGTCGTTCGAGGCTGCGCCCCGCGAGGACGTCGAGCGCTCGTGAGAGATCAGGCAACTGCGCCGAGGTGCGGGCGCGCCAGGCGACGTGATGGTCGGGGCGGACCAGGAGCGCTCCGGATTCACCGACGTCACACACCACCCGCCACGCGCCGAGCGCCGGCGTGTCGACCCCGACGCGGACGGTCGCCACGTCGGCGGTGCCGAGGGCGTTCCCCCAGGTGTCGTGGTCGCCGAAGCTGAACAGCACCGGACGGTCGATCGGCACGAGGTCGAGCGTCGAGCGGCCGCCGGTCTCGTCCAGCCAAGCGTGCGGCATCCGCGCCCCTGGACGCGCCGTCGGCTCGTAGTCGCTGGGAGAGCCGGGCTCGGAGGGCGGCCCCTCGGGCACCAGGGCCCCTTCGCCGTAGACGTAGCCGAGCTGCAGACCGAACAGGTCGAAGTGCTCTCGCTGCAGCTCCACCGCAGCGGCGATCTCGTCGGCCCTAGTGGGGTCGTTCAACGAGGCCTGCAATCGCTCGCTCGTTGGCTCGGCGTCGATGCCGAGCGCGGCGGCCAGCTCGACCAACTTGATCGCGTTCGTCAGCGACTGGTGGGCGTTGTTCTGGGCGACCGGGATGCGCTCGGTCTCGTACGAATCGAGCAACGCGGTCGAGGCCCGACCGGCGACGATCGCAGCGACGCGCCACATCAGCCCGTGGATGTCCTGCACCCCTGAATTGAGGCCGAGCCCGCCGGTGGGCGGGAACCGGTGGGCGGAGTCGCCGGCCAGGAAGATGCGGCCATGTCCCATCGAGTCGGCGGTCTGCGAGCTCATCCACCACATGCCCTTGCCGACGATCTGGGCGTCGAGCCGGGTGCCGGCCGCCTTCTCGACGACGTCGAGGCAGCGGTCGTCGTCGTAGTCGTCGACCGACTCGGTCGAGGGGTCGATGGCGTGCATGAACACCCAGTCGGATTCGACGTCGTGGGCGATGAACGCGCCGGCAGCTTCGGGGTCGAGCGTGAAGTGCAACACGGCGGGACGGTCGGCGGTGAGGGCACGGAGGTTCGCCGCGAAGTGGATCATCAAGTAGCACTGGATCAGCGGCGGCCCGACCATCTCGATGCCGAGCAGCTTGCGGACTCGGCTGCCCGCACCATCGCAGCCGATGACGTAGCGGCTCCGCACCCGGGTCGTCTCGCCGGTGTCGAGGTCGACGATGTCGGAGATTACGGCATCGCCGAGGTCTTCGGAGCGCTCCCACTGGTGCCGGTAGCGCAGCTCGCCGCCCGGCGAGGCGCGCAGCTCGTCGGCCAGGATCGGTTCGAAGCGATGCTGGGACAGGTTGCGCAGCGGCGTGGGCGTGAACTCGAGGCACGCGTCGCCCTGGCGTTCGAACGGCAGCCGACCGATCAGATCGCCACTCAGCCGGGTGACGAAGTTGACGTGACCCGCGTCGGCCTCGCTCTTGCCGGCGGCGAAGATGCGTTCCATGTCGAGCCACGCCTGGCGGCAGATCTCGTAGGTGCGGGCGTTGACGACGTGGGCCGCCGGCGAAGTCTGTGGCCCGTCTCGGCGCTCGACCACGAGTGACGAGAGCCCGTGACGCGAGGCGAGAATCCCGCCCAGCATCCCGACCGGCCCCGCGCCGACGATCAAGACGTCGACATCGATGTCACCGGACATCAGAACACCCCCTCGTAGCTGCCGCCGTCGAGCTGCAGATTCTGCCCGGAGATGTAGCCCGCCTGGGCCGAGCACAAGAACGCGAACGCATCCCCGAACTCATCGGGACGCCCGAGCCGGCCGGCCTTGATCGACGCGATCTGCTCGGCGCGAGCCTCGTCGTACGTGATCCCCTTGAACTGCATCACCAACTGGGCCATCTGCTGCTGGCGACCCGTGTCGAAGCGCTCGGGCAGGAGCTGGTTGATCGTCACGTTGTGAGCGACCACCTCCTTGGAGAGACCCTTCAAGATGCCCGCGAGTCCGAGCCGGGTGCCATGCGACAGACTCATCACCGGGTTGGGCGTCTTCACCATCGCCGAGCTGACGGCGACGATGCGTCCGAACTCTCGCTCGACCATGCCCGGCACCACCTTCTGCAGGAACCCGACCGGCCCGACGACAGCCTGCCGGAACGCGGCATCGAGCGCATCGTCGGTCAACCGTGAGAACGGTGTCGGCGACGGTCCCTCGCCGTTGAGCAGCACGATGTCGGGCTCGGGGCATGCCGCGAGCAGGGCGTCGTGCGTGTCGGCGGTGGAGGAGTCGCCGACCACACCGGTGACCTCGACGTCGTACGCGGCCCGGAGATCGGCAACGGCTGCATCCACGTCTGCCGCGGTGCGGCCGTTGATGACGACGTGCACACCTTCACGGGCGACGCTCTCGGCACAGGCCCGCCCCAGCCCACGGCTCGAACCCAGGAGGATCGCCCGTCGACCGGCGATTCCGAGATCCATCGCCTACGCCTCTCGGGTCTCGCCGTCGAGGCGGGCGCGGAACTGCGCCTGCCAGTCGGCGAGCGGCTGGAACTCGGGGTCGTTCTCGATCCTGGCGCGAGTGTCGGCCTCGATCGTCGCGTCGTCGGCAGACAGGTCGAGTCCGTCGGCGAAGGGTTGGGCGACGTGGAACGGGCTGTCGACGAAGCACTCCAGGCCGTTGCCCTCCGGGTCGTTGAAGTACAGCGACCAGGCGTTGCCGTGGTTGATCGGGATGACCCCTTCGACACCGGCCTCGTCGAGACAGGCGCCGATCGCCCGCAGGTCGTCGAGGGTGCCGGTGCGGAAGGCCATATGGTCGGCCATCACGAACTGGTGCTCGGTCTCCGGGAGCCCTGACACGAAGACCATCTGGTGGTGCTCGGTGGGGTCTTGGGAGATGAACGCCATCTGGGATCCGTCGCCGACTTCACCGCGGTTGGTGACGACGAATCCGAGCACGTCGCAGTAGAAGTCGAGCATCGCGTCGAGGTCGCGCACTGCGACCGTCGCATGGCTCAGGGAGAGCCGGGCGGAAGGGGATTCGGACATTGGGTGGTTCCTTTCTCGGAGAGTCAGCGGTCGAGATCGAGCGGATCCGGGGTGACCGCAGCAGAGGTGTCGAGCAGCGTCTCGAGCAGGCGCCGCAGGTCGGCCCGATCGCTGGGACCGAGCACGTCGAAGAACTCGGCCTCCGCCGCCACGTGGGCGCGCGCGGCCTCGATGGCCTTGGCCTTGCCGGTCTGCGTCAGTACCACCAGGGTGGATCGACGATCGTCCGGATCGGGCCGTCGCTCGACGAATCCCGCCCGTTCGAGCAGATCGAGCCGGTGCGTCATCCCCGCCGGCGACAACATCCCGCTGCGGGCCAGCACCGACGGCTTGCTCGTGCGGTCCGGGGCGTGCATCAGCGACGCCAGCACGTCGAACTCCCCCGCCGACAACCCCACTTCGGCGAAGGCGGCCTCGACGTGCTTGTGCCCCAACGCCGTGACCCGAGCGAACAGCAGCGCCGTCCGCATTGTCACCACGTCGAGATCAGGCACGATGCGGGCCCAACTCGCCATCCCCTCGTCGATGCGCTCACGTTCATCCACGCGGCGACCTTACGGGACAGTATATTTCGGTGTCAAATAATTTGTCACCGAATGATCACTCAGAGTGCTCTGCTGACGACCTGCGCTGCTGATCCGCAACAGGGCCCGGGAAGCTGCTGACCCCAGTGTTCTGCGGTGAGCGCCACGCCCTACCGCGATCATGGCCGGGCGATACTGGCCAGAAGTAGCTTCTGACCTGGGGAAACGTTGTGATTTCCACAACGAGTGGGCGCGGAGGGACTCGAACCCCCCGACTTCTTCCTTGTAAGGCCTGCTGGCGGCGATCTGATCGAGGAGTCCGTTGTTCGGCGAGCTCGGGTGGCCATGCGGCCGGAGGTCGAGCCAACCGAGAGCGCCAAGTCGGTACTGGAGCGCCACCACCACGATGTCGCCTCGTTGCGCGTATCGATGGCCGCTGTAGAGGTCGTTCAGCGCGCTCCCCCACGAGAACGCGCCGCCGTGGATCCAGACCATCACGGGTCGACGGGCACCGTCGACCGCTGGAGTCCACACGTTGAGGGTTAGACGATCTTCGCTCTGGGGAGCGTCGAGTTCGAGTTCGTCCGGAGTTTACGGTGCCGCCGGGCGAACTCTGAGGCATCGAGTGGTCCAGTCCACAGATCTGGCGGTTGGGGCGGTTGCCAACGTCGACGACCGGTTGGTGGCGCTGCGTACAGAATGGCCTTGAACACGCCAAGGCCGTGTTCGTGCAGCCCCCAAACTGGCCCTCGATCGGTCTCGACGATCGGACGCTCGCCCTGTGTCAACCGACGCCCCAGTCGTAGGTCTGCTTGGTGGTTTCCAGATAGGGAAGGAGGTCGATGCTGGCGACGCCGGGCAGCGTGCGAAACGCGTTCGACAGATCAATGAAGGCCGCTGTGTCGCGACAGACAACTTCGACGATCAGGTCATAGCGGCCCGCGGTCATCACGACGTAGACGGCGTCATCCTGGCTGCCAATCTCGGCGGCGACCTTGCGCACGTCCTCGCTGACGTTGATTCCCAGCTGCGCCTGGAATCCAAGCCCCAGCTTGGCCGGGTCCGTCACCGCGACGATGTTGATGACACCCTCAGCGGTGAGGCGGTTGACGCGTTGCCTGACTGTTGCGTCGGAGAGCCCGACGAGGCGCCCGAGTTGGGAGAACGAGGTTCGTCCATCGCCCTGCAGATGGCGAATCAGCTCGGAGTCGATGTCGTCGAGGTGTGGAACGGTGCGGTCATCCATGTCAGATCAATTCTGGCTGCTCGAAGCTCGGGTTGTGCCAGACGATCAGCGCTGCCCACGAATCGACCGCAGGATCGGCGATGTAGTTGGCCAGCGCACACCGCGCCTCGAACCCGTTCTCGAGTTGAAAGGTCAGGGTCGGGTCGTACAGGCGGCCGGCCCGAACTTCGGCGATGTAGTCATCGGCGCTCATCTGACCCTTGTGGTCGGCGTAGCCGGGGATGACCCCGCCGGCCACGATCCCCGCGAGGCCGAGCCTGACGCAGATCTGTTTGCGCAGGTCGTACAGCTCGCTACCGATGCCGCGTCGCCGGTACTCGGGGCTGACCACGATGTCGGTGCCGTAGTACCACTGTCCGGTCGGGTCGTCGCCGGAGTCAGTGGGCGCAGCATAGAAGACCTCGTGCATGGTGTGCTGCGGATTCTCAAAGTCGAAGTGTGTCCGGACACCGAGCCCGGCCGCCACCGGCGAGTGTCGATCGGGCCCGTCGAAGCCGACTACCGAACCCTGCGGGAACTCCCGGGCAAGAACAACGAAGTCCGCCTCGCTGTAGAGATCGGCGGCGTCGGCGGTGGGGAACGATGCCAATTCGAGTTGCTCGAGTTGCTCAGCCATGTCCACTGTGATCGGGACGTACTGCAGCCCCGACGTCTCACCGACCGCGACAACATCGTGCTGGTCCTGGCCGACCGTCATGATGCTGCCCCGAGCTCCGAACCACCGAAGGAAATGTACTGATACTCGTTGTCCGCGGGGCGGCCCCAGCATGCCCAGAAGTCGCCGGTCGCGGGCCGCATCACGGCGGCTCCGCTGGACTCGATGTGGTAGGGCTCGCGAGCCACCTGGCAGATGACTGTGGGTTCGCGGGTCAGTGCGAAGAGGCGCTCGGCATCGACGTCGCCATCGGCAAGCCAGTGCTGGGCAGTTGCCAGGCGCGATGCGGAGCTGTCCATTAATCCTGACTCCTTCGCTGCCTGGACTGCCGTCGTGGTCGGGTCGAGGGTGTGGTTGGTGTGGACGATTGGTTCCCCAGCCAGCGTCTCAACCGCCCGCACCGACGGCATGGCCTCGACGTTGTGGCCGACTCCGTGTCGGTCGAAGATCAAGAAGTTGTGCGCCCCTGCGAGGTCCGCGCGCAACAGCTCGTGAAGCGCTGCATCCGCTGACTCGGTCTTGAGCATGGCGCGCACCACTGAGGTCCAGGCGACTCCGGGAGTGCCATCGAGGCCGACAAGGTTGTTGATGCCAACACACACGCCAGCGGCGTTCATTCCGATCTGGCCGACACAACCGGTGGTCGTGAACACGATGGCGGGCGGAGCATCGTCGGGCCTGAGCCGCAGCAACAGAACGTGGTCGGTCGCAGTGTCGTGCATGTCCCAGGTCTGGGCAAGGAATCCTTGTCCGCCGGCGCGGTGATCGGGAACGATCGTCGCGGTGCAATCGTCTTCGATCACGCTGACCGGCGTGTCGCCACCCACCACTGCTCGGACGGTATCGACAAAGTCGGTGAAGCCGCCGACGACCACGGCCTCGGCCGGCGAGATACCGGCTGCCGCTGCCATGGCGCACATCTCGGCGTACAGGTCTGCGTCGAACGCCTCGTGCGCGCCGAGCATGGACTCCGCGATCGCCAGGACGTCTGGCTTGGCGATCGGCCCGCCGCTCCAGAGGCCCGAAGCAACCAGTTCGACACGGTCATGCGCGTAGGCGCGGATCTCCTCTGCGTAGGTTGAGCCGTGCGTGTGGCCGATGCTCTCGGGTGAGCCGCCGGCGTCGAGCACTCGAATCGGTGGTCGGCTCATGAGGCCGGCACCAGGGTGATCGCCTCGGCGAACGCGTCGATGCACGTGTCGATGTCGGCGTCGTCGATCACGAGCGGCGGGCAGTACACGATTGCGTCGTTGACCGGCCGGGCTACGACCCCGAGATCCAGCATCTTGTCCCGGATCGCAACGGTCCTCGACACGTCAGTACCGTCCGGTAGACGGGCTGCCCAGACCGCCCCCACACCGCGAACCTCGGCAATCTCGCCATCGGTGCGCAGAGCTTCGAGCCCGGCTTGAAACCGTTGGCCGATTCGGGTGGCCCGCCCAGCCAGATCTTCGGATTCGAGGATCTCGATGTTTGCCACGGCCGCCGCGGCCGCTGCCGGATGGCCGCTGTACGTGTATCCGTGGCGGAACATGTAGTCGGGGTCGGCCTCCATCACGGCGCAGACATGACGGTCGACGATAACGCCGCCAAGCGGCTGGTAGCCACTGGTGACACCCTTCGCGAAGGTGATGAGATCAGGCTGCACTCCATAGGTCTGCGCCGCGAACCACTCACCTGTGCGCCCGAACCCGGTGATCACCTCGTCGAAGATCAAGAGCGCACCCGATTCGTCGCAGAGCTTCCGGAGGCCCTCAAGGTAGCCGTCCATGGGCGGAAAGACACCGCCCGCGCCCTGCACCGGCTCGGTCACGACAGCTGCGACCCGGTCGCCATGTTCGCTGAAGATCCGAGCGGCCGATTCGATGTCATCCGGATCGACCTCGATCACGTGTGGGAGAAGATCTCCCCACCCCTCCCGGTAGGCCTCGATTCCCTGGAGGGAGGTGCCACCAACGTTGACGCCGTGGTAGCCACGAGTTCGGCGGATCAGAATCTGACGTTCGGGTTCGCCACGGAGCTGCGCAATTGTCCGGGCGAGCTTGAACGCAGTGTCGATCGATTCGGAACCCGAACAGCACAGAAAGACTCGCGAATCGTCGAAGGGAGACACCCGAGCGATTTCGTCTGCAGCGTGCTCGGCAGGTCCGTTGCTCCAGGGCGGGAAGATGTTGTAGCTGTCCAGAGTGTTCAACTGATCGGTGATCGCGTCGATCATTTCGCGCCGGCCATGACCCACCTGGCAATACCAGAGACTGGCCATTGCATCGATGTACTCGTTGCCCTGGTCGTCCCAGATCCGGACACCGTCGGCCTTGACCAGTCGGCGAGCACCCGACACCTCGGGTTTGCCGAACGGATACAACAGACTGCTCATGACTGGACTGCCCTTCGAAATTGCCACCTACGACTGCACACAGTACCACTATTATCGAACTCTATTCGTCTGAATACCTCGGATCCAGAGCTATATCGCTCAGTCGGCGATACAAATTGACTACGAACACTCGCTTCTGTCGCTAATATCGAGTCATGACTGTCGCCGACGCTGTCACCACTCCGCTCTGGGTCGAACAGGCGGAGCGGACACCGACTCGCTCGCCGATCCAGGGTGATGTCGATGTCGATGTCGCCATCGTCGGCGGCGGCTACAGCGGGTTGTGGACTGCGTACTACCTGCGCCAGATCGATCCGACACTGCGCATCCAGATCATCGAGAAGCACTACTGCGGTTTCGGCGCATCAGGTCGGAACGGCGGTTGGGCCGTCGGTGAGTTGGCCGGCTCCTTCGAGAGCTACGCGCAGCGCTCCTCGCACCAGGAGGTGCTCCGTCAGAGCCGGGCCGTGTTCGACGCCGTCGACGAAATCGGGCGGGTCACGGACGCGGCCGGAATCGATTGCGACTATCACAAGGGCGGGTGGATTCGAGCGGCCCGCAACACCGCTCAAGCGCGCCGGCAACGCGAGGAAATTGCTCACGACTACGCACTCGGCCTGACCGACGACGATCTCCGCCTGCTCGAGCCCGACGAGGCGCGAGACCACATGTCCGCAAGTCGGGTCAGCGGCGGCATCTTCTTCTCCCACTGTGCGGCACTCCATCCCGCGAAGCTGGCATTCGGGCTGGCCGACCAGCTCGACGCCAACGGAGTCGAGATCGCTGAATCCACGACGGTCACCGCCATCGGCCCCAGCGGGGTCCACACCGACCACGGGACCGTCCGTGCCGATGTCGTGATCCGGGCGACCGAGGCCTACACCCGCGATCTCGCCGGCGAGCGCCGAACACTGCTACCGGTCTATTCGCTGATGATCGCAACGGAGCCGTTGAGCGACGGCGTGCTCGCCGAGATCGGATTGAGCGATCGGCCGACCTTCTCCGATGATCGCTTCATGGTGATCTACGGACAACGAACAGCCGATGGTCGCCTTGCGTTCGGTGGGCGCGGGGTCCCGTACCTATGGGGCTCGAAGATCGAACGGTCTGCCGAGCTGCATCTCGCTTCGCACGAGCTGCTGCGCGACACGCTGATCGATCTGCTCCCGGGTCTCGGCGACATGCAGATCACACATCGCTGGGGTGGCGTTCTCGGCATTCCGCGTGATTGGGTTCCTGGCTTGCGCTTCGACCCCATGACCGGTCGAGGGACACTCGGCGGGTACGTCGGCGAGGGTGTCGCCGCGAGCAATCTGGCCGGGCGCACGATGGCCGACCTGGTCACCGGCCGGAACACCGACCGCACTTCGTTGCCGTGGGTCGGAGTGAATCCCAGGCGCTGGGAACCCGAGCCGTTCCGCTGGCTGGGTGTTCGTAGCGGGCGCAACATCATGAATCGAGCGGATCACATCGAAGACACCACGGACAGAGAGGCCAAAGTCGCGTACCGAGTGGCACAGCTACTGCGCGGCGCCTGAGAACGAAAGAAACCCTGGCGGATCTTGCGATCTACCAGGGCTTCCTAAATGGTGGCGGGGGTAGGATTTGAACCTACGACCTTCGGGTTATGAGCCCGACGAGCTACCGAACTGCTCCACCCCGCGGCGAACAGACAGCCAAGAGTACGCCGACAACACGGCGTTGACAACCAGGCTCCGCATGACGATCTCGACAGACGCGGCGTAGAGGCGGCCCGCTCCGACTCCACGCAATCGCTCCGGACCGCATCGCCGGCGCTGCCAGCCGGTACGTTGCTCCGGTGACGCCTGCAGAGACAGCAACGCCGACTCGAGACACCGATGTCGGTCGAGGGCTGCTTGGCGCTGGTGTCGCCGTCTGCGCCTGGTCCGTCGGAACCATTCTCGCCAAGGGAATTGAGATGGGTGGCCTCGCTCTCGGCGCCTATCGCTTCTGGATCTTCGGCATCGGGTTAGTCATCTGGATGCAGGTCAGGGGAATGCCGTTCAGCGCACAGGTCATGCGAAAATCAATGTGGGGCGGCCTCGCGCTCGGTGCTGACATTGCGCTGTTCTTCACCGCTGTCAAAGAGACAAGCATCGTCAACGCAACGATTATTGGCTCGCTACAGCCGATCCTCGTCGGCATCATCGCCGCAAAATTTTTCGGTGAGAAGATCCGCAAACAAGACGCTCTGTGGTCATTGGTTGCCTTGGTCGGCGTCTTCGTCATCGTCGCTTCGTCTGCTGACAACGACGTCACCAGTCTCCGTGGCGATCTCCTAGCCGCCGCTGCAATGTTCTCCTGGGGCGGGTACTTCATCGCATCGAAGCAGTCGAAGAAGGACATGTCGCCCACCGAGTTCACCGCAGGCACGTCACTCTGGACCGCAATTATCTGCACACCGCTCGGCTTCGCTTTCGGCCAGGACATGTCGATTCCGTCCGCCAAGAACCTCGGCCTCCTCCTCGTCATGATCGCTGTTTCTGGCATTATCGGCCACTCGTTGATGAACTGGTCACTCGTCCGCATACCGCTGTGGGTCGGCTCAACGTTCACGCTCCTGATCCCCGTATTCTCTGCTCTCCTCGCTTGGATCTTCTTTGACGAAGAACTCCTCGTGATCCAGGCCGTCGCGATGGTTGTCGTCCTCGGTTCGCTCGCCGTGATCGTGCAAGGCCAGTCGAGTCCGAGAAACACTGCGCTCCCCGCCAAACAGTCGACCTCGTCCTAATCTGTAGCCCGCAGAAGCGGTCGCGACCGCAACCACCACATCCTTGGTTACCTCGTCGCGACCAACGGTGCCACGTCGCCTGCAGTGATTTCAGCGGTGCGCGACCGTGTGCTGTTTCGCTCCAGTTCAACTACGTTCTTTCTCTATAGTCTCCCGATTGAGTCAGCGCCGGTGGCGGTGGCGTCGGGAGGTCCGCGACGAGGTTGTACCACTGCGTCGGCATTTCGGATTCGTCGAGGAGGATCTTCTTGGGAGTTACTTTTCCGGCCATGACCAGACCGTAGTCAGCTAGATTTAACTGTCTGCCATGGGATTCTTTCGAAAAAAGACTGACACCCCCGACCAACTCGAGGTCCTGCGTTTGGAAATAGTCTCTTTACGCAAGCAGCTCGATGACGCCGATCAGCAGAAGGCTCAGCTTCTCGCAAGAGTCGAGACCGTCGATGAAACGAGCACGGCGTTACGTGGCCGCGTCGAGTCAGCCGACCAAATCAACGCCGTGCTGCATCAGCGCGTTGACGCGCTTGACTCCGCCAACGCTCAACTCGGCCAGCGCGTCGGCTCTGTCGACGGCGCAGTCGTTCGCGTACGCGACGACGTGGCAGCCGTGAACCAACAACTCGAGAGCGCTAACACCCTCGGTGCCGAAGTCCAGGCGCTGACGGAACGGCTCAACTCGACACCGGTCCTGCCTCCTCTCCGGGCCGCGCTGCCACCACCGGATGGACGCGTCGAAGAACTTCTTCGCCAAGTGGCGGCGCTGTCTGACACCGTCACCGCTCAGGGCAAGACTCCTGTCGTCGACCCGGCTGAAATCAGTGCACTTGCGCAACGGCTCGATGCTATGTCGGCCGATCTAACCGCCCGTAAAGAGCAAGTCGACGACGCAGGTGCTAAAGCCGGCAGCACGCCCAACAAGACCGCGGTTGCTCCCGAAGACGTTGAGGTCATGCGCACTGAGATAACAGAAATGGCCGAGAGCATGGCCGCTCTCGATCGACGAATAACCAACGTTTCGATGGAACTTGCCAACCAACTGACCGAGTTGAGCAATGACCTCGAGGTGTTACTCCTTTCAGCCGACAACAAGGCCGACGACGGCGATGAGGCTGCAGTTGTCGGCCTCGCTATCGAAGCGGTCCAGCAGAGCACCGAACGGCTCGCCATCGAGCAAGCGCGCTATCAGATTCAGTTTCGCCAAGATCTCGCCGAGCTCGCCGAACGGCTGCGACGCCCTGCGCGCTGATCTTCGAGACGGCGCCTCCGCGCACCCAGCCCGATTTTAATTCTGGAGGTCAGCCTCAAGGATCACGATGGCTTCATCGAGCCGCCTGCGACCTTCGTCGACCTTGGTCTGATATTCACCGAGGTTGCCATCTGCAAGCGCTTCGTCGGCCTGACGGAACAAATCGTCTGCGACCTGTAGCAGCTCGGCTGCGTCAGTCGGCACAACTGGAGCATCGTCATCGGTCGGCGTTTCAGAGTCATCCGGCGTCGGGTCGACCAGTGAGCCGATGCTGTCACCAACATCGCCTTCGAAACCAGGGAACAACCGAGCGAGGCCCTCGCTGATGGTTTCTGTCAGGACCGAGTTGTCGTTGTATGACACGATCACGAAACGGAACTCAGTGACAGAGTTGACCGTTCCAGTTTCCTGGGGCACTGCCACATAGTACGGCCGCACGTAGATCAGACCGTCGCCGACAGGAACGAGCTGAAGGTCACCGAAGCGCACCTTCGAGCCGCCAGCATCCTGGTTATCAAGCGAGATGCGCTCGGAGATTTCGGATTGCGACTCAGCATTGCCAGCCACGCGTAGAGGCCCATCAGGCAATTGGCCATTGCGTTCCTGCACCTCGTAGCTCGTGAGCATGCCATAGTTTTCCGGATCGCTCGAAGCAGTCATGTACGCCTGCAACTGGGTGCGCGTGTCCCCGGTCGAGAACGGTACGAACGGGCGCAAAATCACGAACTCTTCGCTGCGCGGTTCACCTGGCAAGCTCGTATCGAACATCGTGTAGTAGGGCACGAATCGAGCCGCATCAGACTCCGTCGCAAACGTTGACGTCGCCGCCGAAGGCGCCGACGCAGCATTCGTGGAATTTACCCTATTGCCGGTGTTGGAAGTCGGCGACGACCCCGGCGCCTGAGCAACCGACCACGCGTTGCCATCACGCTGGAAAAACAGCGCCGGATCGATTCGGTACTTTGAATAGACATCAGTCTGGATACGGAAAAGATCTTCGGGATAGCGCAGGTGATCAGCCAATTCATCAGGCATTTCACTGAACGGCGTGAACAAATCAGGGAACGCACTCCGCCAGGCCCGGAGAATAGGGTCTTCGTCGTCAACGACGTAAAAGGTGACTTGACCCGTATATGCGTCGACTACGGCCTTGACACTGTTGCGGACATAGTTGTCGCTATTGGACAGGCCGGACTGGGACGAACGCTGCACTTCGCCGACCGACTGGCCGTACGGATAGCGACTCGTGGTCGTGTACCCGTCAACCACCCAAACGGCATTGCCATCCACGCCGACCGGGTACGGGTCTGCGTCGTAGGACAGGAAGGGTGCGAGCTTGTTGAGGCGATCGTTGACACCACGAACCCAGAGCATTTGCGAGTCGTTCTCGATTGCTCCCGAGCCAATGATGTTGTAATCCAGGAACGCTAGGGCAAATGCTGCGCGACGGGCGAAGGAATTCATTCGCACCCCCTGATCACCTTCGTAAGTGTGGGGCTCGTCGCACTCACGTTCTGTTGAGCCCGTGTTGGCGATGCCGTAGCCACTGAGCTCGGGGCTGAAGTAGAGCTCCGGACGATCCAGCTCGATCGTCTGATAGTCCGGGCGCTGATTGGACTGCACCTTGCTCGTCGGCGCTGCTACAAGCCCACACCCGCGAGTATTGATTAGGTGTCGACCCTGCCAACCGATGTTGCTGATGCCGGCAAGGTCGAGTTCTCGCGCCGCTACGAGCACCTGCTCGGTTTCTCCGTCGAGGGCGTACCGATCGACGTCAAGGTCATCAATGCTGAGGCCTGCGACCTCGCCCCGGTCCACTAGGAATCGAGTTTCCATCTCGGTCGGGTTCAGCAAGCGCACGTTTCCAAGTGGTTCGAGATCTGCTTCAACCTCGCCTGCGGTGAGTGTGCCGAACTGCACCTCCCGAATCTCTACGTCCGTTAGACCCAACGCCTCTCGGGTTGCCTCGACATTTCGTTCGATATAGACCTGCTCTCGCGATTCTTGGTTTGGGTTGACGATGAGGGATTGAACCACAGCCGGATAGATCACTCCGCCAACGATGGAGACAATAAGCCACAGCGCCGATGCGAGCAGCGGAAGGCGCCACGAGTCGGTCTTAATAACTGACAGATATAAACCTGCGGTGAGCAGCGCTATAAGAATGAGCAACATGATCGCCGGGATCTGCGCGTTGACCACTGAATACGTAGCGCCGTCAACGATACCCCTGGTGCTGTTGGTCAGCTCGTAGCGGTCTAGCCAGTAATCGCCCGCCTTGAGCACGGCAAGCACGGCAAGCAACACCGCAATGTGTGCCTTAGTCGCATGACGCACCGCCGGAACGGGCGACACAAAAACGACTCCGCCGTTGAGAATGTGTGCTGCTGCGGTGAAGAGCAACACCAGGATGACGGCGACGAACAACCAGTCGAGCAGGAACGTCAGGAACGGCAGTTGAAAAACGTAGAACCCAACATCAGCGCCAAATTGGGGATCTGCGATGCCAAACGATTTCGAATTCCTAAAGAGCAGCCATGACTGCCACTGCGCCACTGCCGGAAGTGCAACCACGATTGCCATCACGAACGCCGATGCGTAGCGCACGAGTCGCAGCCTCTGACCAAACACCTCGTGAAAGCGCTCCACATATGGGTGGACATTGGCCGGGAAAGACGTCGGTGCAGTCCGATCAGCGATGAACAAGTTGGCGAACGCCAGAAAGAGGAAAGCGACAAAGAAGAGGGCAAACAACGTGAACTTGGCGCCGATCACTCCCCAAAAGACATCACCGCGATCGAGCGCATTGTGCCAGAGATAGTCGACGTAGAAACGTGCCATGGCGCGTCCGAAAATCAAGACGAACATGAACAGTCCGCCGAGAGCAATAAGGATGCCGCGGCCGCTGATGCGGCTCCGTGGACGATCGACCGGAAGGTCTTGTGAGGGCCGCATTGGCGCTGAGATTACCGGTCTGCGGGGAACAACAGACAGCGGCAGCCCGGATGCGCTGGAGCAAACGAGTCACCCGTCGGGAACTCTTCGCCCGCAGCAACGGCTCCTTCCAGCGTATTGTCATCGCAATCGGGGCACGCAGCGAACCGCGCATCAACTTCCCAGACGATAGGCGTACCCAGGTCGAATCCTGCCAGGACGCCCCGACCGTGGGCACATCGCAACACATCATCGAGCGTTTCGTCGATGTACTGGGTCTTCCATTCGCGGTACACCGCACGCACTTTCTTTGTAACAACAGCGTTATCGCCCTCGGCTTCGGTGATACACCGCGCCAAGCGATCGCGTAGAGGCATCACGAGCCACTGGACTAAAGCCTCGTTCGCGACTTGAACCGCTTCAGTCGCCAACGCCTTACGGATCTTGCGGTTGACTGTGCGGGACGTAGCACTACCTAGGTGAACTGCCTCGAGCAGGTCCTCCGAAATCGCACCGGTGTAGCGAGCGTTATGCACGCCCGCTTCCGGTAGCAGCGCGTCGATCGTGTGGACCGCATCGCTGCGGCGGAGCTCATCAAGGACATCATTCTGCTCGTCAGCGAGTGCTCGCTTGAGCTTCTTCGCGCTCGACACGATCAGAGGCGTGATCACCTCGTCCCGCTGCTCGAACGCCGTCGGGTCAATCTCGGCAACATCTTCGATGGCGGTGTCCGCCGCCAACAAACCGGCGGCAGCCGTCTGATCGTCGGGCAAATCGACTGGCACGACTGCATTGTCGGCATCGGAATCTGTCGTATCGGCGCGGAGTCGAGCAAAAAGATCAACGACCACATCGTCGGCATCAGCTTCGGCATCGGCATCAGTCGTCTCGATTTCGGCTTCGGCTTCGGCTTCGGCTTCGGCTTCAATCGTCTCCGCTTCGGCTTCAATCGTCTCGGTTTCGGCTTCGGCTGAAGTACCGTCTACAGCCTCAACGCCGTCGGTGGCCACTACTTCCGCACTGAGGCTGACAGCATCGGCGCGGTCGTCGTCGTTGATCTCGATGATCCGCAGCCTTGTGGTGACATCAGCAGTCGGCTCGTCGGCTGTGACAAGGAATTCCTCTGCCCGACCCTTAACGGTGCCGGTACCGGAACTGTTTATCTCGGCGCCATCGGGTCGAGGCGAGTTGGCGATCATCACCGGAAGCGGGCCTGTGGTTGGCGTGAGATTGACGTACTCGTCGGGCTCGCCCAGCGGCTGCATCTCGGCGACAACGTCAACAGCAACGAGACGGGCACGCTCAAACGCCTGCGTCAAACGATCGCGCCCATGGATGAGTTGCTCGATCTGCTCGCGTGCGAGTTCTCGCCGGCGAGCGAGCTCACTAAGCACTCGCTCACGATACGCACGCGCCTCGTTGACCATTTCACGACCTTGCTGCTTAGCCATCGATAACTCTGACTCGGCATCAGCGCCTGCATCTGCCCGGCGGCGCGACGCTTCGATGTCAGCTTCCTCACGCACCCGCGAAGCTTCGTCGCTTGCCTCGTGGAGAAGCTGCGAGGCCGCTTGTTCGGCTTTGTCGCGAATCTCGTTGGCACTCTCGCGAGCAGTCGTTAACACCCGAACTGCTTCCTCGCCAAGCATCTGCGTCATCGTCACCTCATCAACGCTGCCGCCACCGGCTTCAGCCTGTGCTGCATGCAATTCGCGTTCCAGGAAACGTTCTCGTTCGCTCAGACGGCCGAACTCGGCAGCGACCATCCGAAGGAAGTCGCGGACCTCGGCCTGGTCATAACCGCGACGGCTCGTACTGAAAGAAGCGTCGGCAATCGACGTAGGCGACGACGGGTCAGGACGGGAGAACGACATAGCCATTCTCCAACGGTACGCGCCCCAGCAACTGAGATGGTGGCAATGAACCGAAGCTCCCCGCGTCAACGGTCAGTTGCTCAAGTTGTGCCGATCGCCCCAATCGGCACAAGCGGATCGCCACCGAGGGCCTCCAGCGCTGCGAGCGCCTCCTCTAGGTTCGCTACTGGGACGATTTCGACTCGGCCATGGCCTGCATCGTCAAGCTTCTGGCGGAGCTCGTCCTGCCCCTCGGCCAGCTCTTGCTGAGACGCCGGGACAAGGAATACTTCGACGCCGTGTTGTAATACGGCATTCGCCTTCTGGGACAGACCGCCGATGGGACCGATCGAGCCGTCGAGCGAAATGGTGCCCGTAGCTGCGATGTTTGTGCCACCCGTAAGTTCACCAGGTGTGAGCTCATCGATCAGTGCAAGAGTGAACGCCAGTCCAGCTGATGGCCCGCCGATTCGCCCAGTGTCGATACTGACCTCGAACGGCAATGTGACCACTCGAGTATCGAACGGACGGAACCCGACGATGGTGCGGTCCGGATCGTCCGGCGATGCTGCGAGCTCGACCGTTACATCGAGGATGCCTTCGTCGGGCCGGCGGATCTTTAGCCCCACCACATCGCCCGGTACTTTGCCCTCGAGTACGGCGGAAAGGTCTTCAACTGAATTGAGCACGACACCCTCTGCCTCAAGAATCGTGTCGGACGGGTCGATGGCAGCGTCCGACGGGAAGAACTCCTTGCAGAGACCGTCGTCGCCCAGCGTTCGACACAGCACCTCCTGCACCACGACTTCACCGAGGCTGATCTCCGGCTCGTAGCCAGCCGTTGACAGCGCCACGAACTGCGCTTCTTGCGCAGCTGTGCGCATCTGCTGCAGCGCTGCAGCACGCCGTTGCGACGCAGTGCGTACGCCGTACTTGTCCTCCTCCGTGAGTAAGTCGATCGCCGGGTCCCCACGTCCTGCGAACCAGCTGAGGAGGGACTGCTCGGGTGCGCTGACCGTGACGAAAAAAAAGTCCCCTGAAGGCGCAAACCGTGGGATGTCGTCAGGCAAGTCACTGCCAAACAAAACACGGTCGTTCACTGACTCAGCTGATGCCGGGACCTGGGCATACGGTGCTTCTTCAACTTCCGTCGTTCGTCGATTTTCTTTCTCAGCGACCACTGTCGCCGGAATGAGCGCTGCGGCACAAATACCGAGCAGGGCAACTAGTCCTAAGACGGCTGGGATCCACGCCCAGCGCGAGCCAGACACAATGGCGCCTGCAGTACCCGGAGGCGTCGCGGGTTGCGGAGTGTTGAGTACGGTGTGTTTTGTCGTGTCAGTCACAGATCTCACCACTCAGGCCGGTTGGATGGTCGCACTCGCTATCGCAGCGCTGATTGCTGCTGGGTGGCGCAAGACTGCCAGAGCAAAGCCCGAAACACCACGCAGGGAGACGGTTGTTCGCAGAAAATGGGAACCGATCAGTGTTGCTGAGACAACTGTGCCGTTGTACCGCCGACCCAACGTGCTCCGCCGCGCCTGGGCAATCGTCGCGAGTTCCGGCATCGCACTCATCCTCGGCGCCGTACTCGCCATTGTTATTGCGTTCGGCGTTTCGTACGCAGTGATCACGCTGACCGCCTTACTCAAGCAGTGACTATTCCCAATCGGCGAGCTGTCGCGATCGCTGGTCACACTGGCGACACGGCTACTGCTGCGGCCGGCCTCGCTGGCGACGCTGCTGTTCGGGCAACCGCTCTCGGCGCACTTGAGCGGCTCGGCAAATTGAGCGACGAACAAATCAGTACAGCGCTCAATGACGACGACGTTCGGGTCCGCCGCCGCGCCGCAGAGGTCGCAGCAGCGCACCCCGCCGTCGATCTCGTGCCCACGCTGTCGGACACGGAGCCGAACGTGGTGGAGACTGCCGCATGGGCCTGCGGCGAGCACGAGTCAAACCGGCCCGAGATCGTCCGTCGGTTAATCGAGCTTTCAGCCGACGCCGCTGAACCGCTCGTTCGCGAAGCTGCCGTCGCTGCGCTGGGCGCGATCGGCGACCCGGCAGCAGTTGACGTAATCATCGCCGCAACGTCCGACAAGCCAGCTGTCCGCCGTCGCGCCGTCCTAGCGCTCGCACCCTTCGAGGGCGACCACGTCGATGCAGCCATCGAGCGCGCCCTCAAGGACCGCGACTGGCAAGTTCGTCAAGCTGCCGAGGACCTCGGTCGCACCCAGCTCTGAGAGATCGTCAGAGTTTGTAGCGATACACGTTGGTCTCACGTTCTTCAAAACCAATGCGTTGATACAAGCGGTTTGCTGCTTCTCGCGCCGGACGGCTGGTGAGACTGACGTCCTTGGCACCTCTCGACTGTGCTTCGGCGAGGGCAGCTTCGTTGAGGAGCCGCCCAACACCATGGCCGCGAGCAGCGTGATCAACGACGACGTCTTCAATCCAAGCCTTCAGGCCCGTCGGGATCCGATAGAGCGCAAGCGTCAAGCTTCCGACAATCGCCCCGTCTACGCGAGCAACGAACAGCACAGTATCGGTGCTATTCACCAGCATTCGGAGTTGGTCGGCATCAGGTGGCGGGGATGATTGCGAGAGCTGGGGAATGAGATACGCAAACGCAGAAACCAACTCCTCGTCAACAGCTCCCACCACATCCACAGACACGTCACTTTGCGGCGCAGCACGCACAGTTGAAGGGCCCCAAACAGATGGAGGTTGACTCGGCTCACTCACTGTTACTGGACGGTAGCGTGTTCTTGTGGGGACCGAACAAGTTCGATGGCTGTCCGAACCGACGTTGACGCACCCTGTGCTGATCGCCGGTTTCACTGGTTGGAATGACGCAGGTGACGCATCGTCAGCCGCATTGCGCACGATGATCGAAGCCTGGGGCGCCAACGCACTCGCAGAAATTGATCCTGAGCCGTTCACAGATTTCGCCACAGTCCGACCACAGATCAAACTGGACGACGATCGTAAACGCAACATCGTCTGGCCGACAGTCGGCGTGTGGTCGGTTTCGCTCCCGGGCACAGACGTTATTTTGGTACTCGGGCCCGAACCGGCCTTGCGATGGCGGGCATTCTCAGACCAAATCGTAGGCATCTGTGATCGTTTCGGGGTAGCTATGGCGGTCTCACTTGGTGCGCTGCTCGCAGACGTCCCACATTCGCGACCAGTACAGCTCATCGGCACCGCAACTGACGAAACGCTTATCGAGCGTTTCGAACTTCAGCGGTCTCAGTACGAGGGCCCTACCGGCATCGTTGGCGTCCTCCATGATGCACTGCACCGATCAGGCCTAGCCACTGCATCACTATGGGCGGCCGTTCCTGGTTATGCATCGCAAGTTCCCTCACCCAAGGCAGCCATGGCTCTCGTCGAGCGTGTGTGCACCATGATCGGAACACCGGCGCCGCTTCAAACTCTCGCCGCTGGCGCCGCAGAGTACGACGCGCACGTTGCAGCGCTGATCGGTGACGACGATGACATGGCCGAGTATCTGTCACGGCTCGAAGAGATCGCTGATGATGTCGACGACGGATCGATAGATTCCGCTGAGCCGGTTGACCCTGAGGAATTGATGAACGAAGTCGAGCAATTCCTGCGCGATCAGGAGTAGCTGTTGGGCCAGCGGGATCAGTCGGCCTGTCGCCAGATCGGACTGCGTACGTCATCGAACGTTGCGGGTGCCTGAACACCGCCGATCGCATCAAAGGCCATAGACGACCACCATCCGGCTCCAGCTGTGGCCTCCGGGAGGCCACCATTCGGGAACCAGCCAACATCAGCAGTCTCAAGCGGGTGCGGTTTGAGCGCACCGCCGGTCGCTTGGCAATGAAAGAGCAACATGTACATACCGAAACGACTGAAGCCCATACGCTGGCCATCGACCACACCGAGGAGCCGTGTCGGCTCGCACTCGATCCCCGTTTCTTCGTGCACCTCCTTGACCGCCACTTCCGCTGGCGAATAGCCGACATCAGCCCAGCCGGTGGGATACAACCAAATTCCTGAGTCCTTCCGCTGGACTAAGAGAACCTCATCGGCATCATTTCCTACAATCGCACCGATTGCGACCTTGGGGGTGACGTAGCCAGGCACTCCCTCCCCAATCGATTCGACCCATTCAGCAACGAACTGTTCTCGAACATTTTCGCTGCGCCCTTCGCCTCGCGACGCCGCTTTTATATCGCCAGCAACATGTAGGACTTCTTCAAATCGCTCCCGCTCATAAAGGTTCTCTGTGAACCCCAGCCCGGTCCGAGCGATACCGGCCAGCGCCTCGCTCCATCGCGCCAGGTCGTTCGCCAAGTTGGGCGTCGAATCTTCGTCGGCGGTGCTCACAAATGAGAACGCTACGACATGGATTCGACCGAGGAGTCATCCGCCGAGCGATAACAGCAAGTCAGACCACTGCGTGTAGGAGCGCACGCTGAATCTCCTTGCGGTGAAACTTGTCCGTCACCAGATCGCCAGCCGACGTCCGAACATAAAACGTGTCGACCACCTCCATGCCAATGGTCTGCACGCTCGCGTGGCGGATGTCGAGGCCAAGCTCGCCGATTGCCTTAGTGATTCGATGCAAAATACCAATTTTGGTGACAGCTCGGATCTCGATCACCGTCGCGTTGCTCGATGCATCGTCGTGAAAAACGACCATCGGTGGTCCGGGCTGATCAGCCTGCGTGCGTCGGCGACGTCTGTAAGTCTTGGCTCGTTCAACCAAACGCGCCTCAATCGCCAGCTGGTGGGTCAATGCTCGTGATAAATCAGTCTTGAGCGACCGCCAGTTCATGCCCGTCTCGGGCAGTACTATGCGAAACTGCGACGCCGCCATGCCTTGCTCGTCAGAATGCGCGCTAGCTGTGAGGACGTCAAGTCCATGCAATGAGAGCACCCCGGCGACTTGACTAAAGACACCTGCTGAGTCCGGGCTGACCACAGTGATTAAGTCTTTCCGCCGGCCAACCGCAACCTCAGCAGCAGCCATCAGGAGCAAGGTCTCAGCGTCAGGAAACAGACGCCAGGTCACCTCCGCGACGTCGCCACCACCGAGAACATGGCGCACGCGTGCTGCGAGTTCGTTGACAAGTTCTTCCTTCCAGGACCCCCATGCCGAGGGCCCGGTGGCAAGCGAGTCTGCCTCTGTAAGGGCGTGCAGCAGGTCGAGTCGCTCGACGCTCCCGAGAGCGTCGGCAACTTGACTGATCGTCGCCTCATCGGTCAGGTCACGGCGCGAAGCAACGTCTGGAAGAAGTAGATGATGCTCAACCATTGCGACGAGCGTGTCGACGTCAGCCGCTCCAAGCCCAAGCTTTGGACCGATCTGGCGAACCAGGTCCATACCGACAGTCGTGTGGTCGCCCGGATATCCCTTCCCCAGGTCGTGGAATAGTGCCCCCAGAACTAAGAGGTCGGGGCGAGACACTCGGTCGACAAGCTCAGCGGCATTAGCCGCAGCCTCCCACAGGTGACGATCAACAGTGAATCGGTGATATGCGTTTCGCTGCGGCTTAGAACGGTTTGGCTCCCATTCAGGGAGTAGCCGAGTAAACAGCTCACGCTGATCGAGCGCTTCGAGCACGCGAATCGACCGCTGGCCTTCGAGGAGCAGCGCAACGAGTTTGTCCTTTGCTCCGACCGGCCACGTTCCTGTCCACGGTGCAAGCTCTTCGTGAAGGCGATCAAGTGTCGGCCGACCGATACGGCAGTCATTGCGCGCTGCTGCGACGGCGGCCTGCAAAACCAGCGTCGGATCTGATGCCGGGTTTGCAATGTCGGAGAGTTCAATCTCACCATTCCGCAGCACGATGCCCGATGAAATAGCACGATCCGGTGGGCGATCATTGCTCGCCACCGAACGACCCCAATTTTCATCGACAAGCCACGCAACGGTTCGGCCAGCGGCAGCAACGTCGGCCATCAGCGCATCGGCATCATCCCACCCACCCGTTGCCGACACGGCATCCTGGTCCTCAAGGCGCAGCACGTCACCAGGGCGCTGCGTAGAAAGGTGCAGCGCGACGCGCACGCCCAACAAAGTGTCGTAACACCGATCAAGCTCAACGAGATCCTCCGGCCGGAGGGCCAATCCACCCTTGCGCGCCCACATCAATGACTGCACATCGCGGAGCCCTCCGTGTCCGCTCTTCAGATCGGGCTCAAGACGATACGCCACGTCGCCCGCCTGGTTCTGTCGTTCGCGTACTCGCGAACGGAGGCCACCAAGAAATCTTTCTGCCTGCGTAGCCCATGACGCGTTGCCGCTATCGATGACTTCGCTTGCGAGCGACTCATCACCGGCAAGCCAGCGCGCAGTCAACAACGCTGTCGCTGAATCGAGATCTCCAGCCGCCATTGTCATGGCCTCCTTGACGCTGCGCACCGCATGCCCAAGTTTGATGCCAGCGTCCCACATGGGATACCAGAGCGCACTCGCAATCGGTTCGATTGCCGCCAGTGACTTCTTGCCCTTGACGTCATGCACAAGCAACACATCGAGATCGCTATAGGGCGCAAGCTCCCTGCGTCCATAACCACCCACTGCAAGGATGACCAGACGTCCTTTGAGCTCCGGGTTCTTCTCTACGGCTTGCTCAAAAACCAGACGAACCCAACCATCGGTCACATCTGAGAGCGAGCGGCAGTAGTCGACCCCGCCACCGCGGAGCCCAGCCGCACCTACGCCGGCCGTACGCGCCGCTTCCAGGTGGGCAGCGCGATCAGTGGCGATGACGCTCAGCACAGGACCAATGGCCACGTGAAGTCGGGGTGAGTACGGACAACGAGGCAGACGCCGCCACTGTCGGCATTTGCCGCAATCGGGAGGATGGCAGTTGATACGTCGATGACAAGATCATAGGCCCCGAGACCGATCCCGAAGCTGCTGCTACCGCTCGTCTGATCAGCATCACGGGAGGGCTTAGAACAGCCATGACCAGCGGTGTGTCCTCGCGCCTTCTACTGTGCAGCACAATGGTTCGATTCAGCCGTTTTCCCGTGCGTCACTGCAGTCTTGCTGTACTGGTACTCGCCGCGACTGCGTGCACACCGGGCAGCGACGCAGTGCCCGAGGCCACGCAATTCGCAACTACGACAACCATTACAACACCAGATCGATCAGATGGGACCCTCACCATCGGCCTCCTGCTCCCATCGTCGAACCCGACCTTGGGTCAAGGCTTGATCGATGCTGCCAACATTGCTGTCGATCGGATCAACGATGCCGGAGGCGTCCTCGGCCGCAACGTTCGAGTCATCGAGCAGGACGAAGGACTGGGAGACGGCACCGCTGCAGCAAGCATCGCTGCACTAATTGAGTCAACCCCGAGCGTCGACGCCGTCATTGGCCCGTCGTCGTCGCTCACCGCACTTAAGCAACTGGACACACTGGTTGCTGCAGGTATCCCGTCGTGTTCACCAACGGCGACGGCGCTGGCGCTCGACAATTTTCCCGACCAGCGGTTGTTCTTTCGCACGGTACCGAGTGACTCTCTTCAAGCAGTCGCTGCAGCTGAGCTTGCTGAGCGAACGGGCGTGCAGGATGTTGCCGTCGTGTACATCGACGATGCCTACGGTCGACCATTCGCAGCAGCGGTTGAAGACGCCCTGGCTGTTGGGACCCAAGTGAGCCGTGTCGAGAATTACGGCTTCGTTCGCAGCGTCGGCGATCTCGCTGAGAAGGCCCGACAGGTCGCCGATTCAGGGACGCGCGTGGTGGTTCTACTCGCTGGGAGCGACGACGGTGCAGCATTCCTCGAAGCGCTCAACGACACCAGCTTCGGCTCCATCAGCGACATCATCGTCAACGACACAATGCGCGACCCGAGCGTTACACCACGTGTCGAGGCATTAGATCCAGCCCTTCGCTCGCTCGTCCGTGGCGTGGCTCCGCAGGCACAGTCAAATAATGCTGACGAACCTTTCGACCCTCCGGGCCTCTTTGCTGCCCAAGCTTTCGACTGTGTCAACTTGATCGCACTCGCTGCGTATTCCGCCATCAGTGACGACCCTGCAAAGTTTGCCCCAAAAATTCAGGCGCTCACTGACGGCGGCCGAGTCTGTCTGTCGTTCGAGGCCTGTTCGATGCTGCTCAACGAAGAGCTCGCTATCAACTACAACGGGCCAGATGGCATCACCGAGCTCAAAGTGTCCGGCGACCCGAGGCGAGCCCGGTTCGACGTGTTCCGCTTCGACGACACCGGTCGCGCCGAGTTCATCCAGTCATTGGTTGCTGAGCGCCGTTGACTCACAAACACAATGACTTTCAGGGTTCAAAACGCACTGGTGCGCCGATTGCCGAGGACACTTTCGGGGCAAATTTCAGAGGATGTTGTCGAGTTCCTCAAGGTAACCGACATAGAAGGCACCAAATTCCCCGTACAAGGCCGAGCCCTCGTCAAAACGCATCGTGTAAACGACATCCTTAATCACGTCGGGGCTTTTGGCAAACAGTGTTACGCCCCACTCGAAGTCATCAAGACCGGTCGACCCAGAAATTACCTGGGCCACTTTGCCGGCGAAATTTCGCCCGCTCTTGCCGTGCTCCATCATCATTTCCTGACGTCGGTCGTATGGAGTAGCGAACCAGTTGGCAGCGGCTTCGCGCTTTTTACTCATCGGGTAGAAGCAAAACGCATTTAAACCCTCTGGTGGAATAGTTGGCGTAAGCCGCGCCCGCAGCATCTCTTCAGGCATGCCCTTGGCGTACTCAGAGACCTCAGTGATCGACACGTAGCTGTCAACGATGTCGAGACCTGCGTCGGCGAGACCGGTCTGAAGCGTTCGAAGCGTTCGCCAGTCGGCGCACAACGCCATGAAAGCGACATCACACTTGTGGCCAAGCATCGCTGCCGTAATCACCTGGCAGTCGGCGCCCTCAGCGGTCTTCACTGCGGCAAGGACAGCTTCACGGTCGAGATTCGGGGTCTGCTTAGCGAACAGATGCACGACGCTGAGTCCATCTTCCATCAACATGCGCTCACGCTATCGCCAGTGTTGACGTCGAAAAGATGCTACTCAACGGCAGGCAGGTGCTCGGGCGCATAGACGTTGAGCGTAGAGCCGCGCACAAAGCCTGCAAGTACGAGCCCAGCGCGCCGCGCCGCACCGACCGCCAACGACGTGGGGGCACTGACCGCAACGAGGGTAGAAAAGCCGCTAGCCCAAGCTTTCTGCACCATTTCGATGCTTGCCCGACCGCTGACAAACACCCCCAGCCCGGTAGCAGGAACAGAACAATGCGACTCGAGCAGCATTGAACCAATCACCTTGTCCAGCGCATTGTGACGACCGACGTCCTCGCGAATCGCAATGATCTCGCCATCAGCACGGAAGGCGGCGGCGGCGTGCACCGACCCTGTCCGCTCGAACAGGCCCTGCATGCCAAGCACGCGATCAGGGATACCAGCTACGACGTCGAAACCGATGGGTGGTGTCACCGGAAGCGAAGCAAGGCGTGCCCACAAATCGTCCAACTGCTCGCTTCCACACCACCCACAACTCGATGACACATTGCCCAGCCGAGGTACCGGCTCAGGTGCTCGACCACCGGTCTCGACGTTGACAATATTGAACTCACTGCCAACCGAACTCCCGTCAGCGCAGTATCGAACGCCGACAATTGGCGCGCCAGCGAGCAGTCCTTCCGTGAAGCAGAATCCGGTCGCCAACTCATAATCATGACCTGGGGTCCGCATGGTCGTGGCGACCAAAGCCCCGTCTAGTTGAATCGACATCGGTTCTTCGACGATCAGCTCATCTGGCTCGCGGCGCGTGGCGCGCTCGCCACCGAGGCCTGACACCTTGGTAATGATCATCCGCTCAGAGCGACGCCGTCCCATCGTGGCAGGCTACGGCACACAAGCAGGTTCCCGAATACGGTCAGGCTGTGGTGGCGATGTACCGCAGCCAGGCTTGAGCAGCGCGCACGTCACTCCCGGCAGAGCTCCGAAAGTAAAGGGAGGGCTCAACCAGTTCAAGCTCCAGTAGCACCGGACCGTTCCGAGTCGGAACCACGTCCACACGGGCATATGCCAACGGACCGAGCGCCCGGACTGATTGACAGCTCAACGCTGTCTCTGCCAGTGACCGCTCAATATCACTCGCTGTGCGGTCGCTGATCTCTTCCTTGGCCAAAACGCCGCCCTCCAGTTCGACATCGGTCGACCGAAGAATCGCACTCTTACGAAACGCGTGGTCGTAGACCAAATCGCCACCATTGCCCAGGTACACGAGCGCCGTTTCCCCATGCGTGTCGATCATCTCTAGATACGGCTGCACGATCGCTGCGTGACCCATACCATGCAACATCAAAACGTGATCGGCGACTTCGTTCGGCATACAGCGGCGGCCTCCACTCGAGCCCGCCCCCACCGCCGGCTTCACGACGAATACCTCGACAGCTGGATCGAAGCTAGGCACGACGTCACCGACTTCCACGAAAGTCATCGGAGCGACAGCAACTCCTTCTCGGGCCAGGTCGTTGAGGTAGTGCTTGTCGATACTCCACGCCACCACAGAAAATGGGTTGACAATACGAGTCTGCTGATCCACCACATCAAGCCAGGCCCGAAACTCGACAATCCGATCTGCATAGTCCCACGTTGAGCGCAAAATGATCGCCTCGAAATACGCCCACTCAACCTCGTCGTCATCCCAGCTAACAACCTCGACATCAGCCCCGTTTTCCAGCAGAGCGATGCGCAGCGGTTCAAGATCAGGGTCCAGTCCAGCGGCACCGATTGCCGTCACCAAACCAATCACCGGAAGGAGGTTATGCAGAAGAACGATGGACACCACGCCTCCGCTGTTGACACAAAGGACCTTAGCGACGCTTAACGCGGGCAATTTGAAGACGCGCAGACGACAACTTCCGAGCCGGGCGCAAAGCACCTACCGGCGTACCGTGCATGGGTGGACAACGCGCTGACTGCCCCACGCGCGCAGCGGTTGCCGCTCTATATCGGCGGCATGATGGGGCCATTCGGCACGATCGTCATTCTGCCGATGTTTCCCGAACTGCGCGAGTCCTTCAATGCCTCTTCGGCCACAGTCAGTTGGGGATTTACTATCTATCTCCTCCCATTCGCTGCGGTCTTGCTTGTGTCCGGCACGCTCGGCGAACGGTGGGGCCGCCGCCGCACCGTGCGGGGCACCTACGTATTGTTCGCCGCAGCGTCGGTCGCTTGCGCACTTGCTCCAAACCTGTGGGTCTTTCTCGCCGCTCGGGCAGTGATGGGCGTTGCGAATGCATTCATCACACCGCTGCTGGTTGCCGGCCTGGCCGAGGTGGTCGCGCCAGCGCTCTTCGGTCGAGCAGTCGGCATCTATTCAAGCTTTCAGGCAGCAGGAGGAGCGCTGGCCCCAATCATCGGTGGGCTCGCTGCCGACACTAACTGGCGCTGGGCCTTCGTCGGCACGGCCACGATGGCTGCAGTGCTCGCCCTCGTACCGCCTCAGGGAGGGCCCACCGACCCTGTAGATCAGAGGCCACACCCCTCATTCCAAGCGCTACTCACCAAGCAAATGATCATCCTCGGCGTGGGCGTCTTGAGTGCTGCCGCCGGTCCGCTCAGCATCAACGTGCTTGTTGGCGTGACCGCACGAGACAACCTCGGCCTCACCGGCAGGGAAGCCGGAATCCTCCTGCTCGCCGGCTCCATTATGGCCATGCTGACCGGACCACTGTGGGGTCGTCTACTCGACCGGGTTGGCGCCCGCACCGCCGGACTGACGGCCGCCACTGGAGTTACAGTAATCGCAGGGCTGCTTACATTCGCCGATAGCCCAACGACCCTCGCGGTCTTGTCTGCAGCCTCTGGGGCTTTAATTGGGTTCGTCGCCGTCGTGTTTCAGGCACTTGCGTCCACCACCGTGCCTGATAATCGCGGTGGAGCGCTGTCGTTCATCCTGGCATTCAGATTCTTAGGACACGGCTTGGGGCCAGTGATCTGGATCCCTGTTATGGAACGGAACGTACCCCTGGCGTTTCTCGGCGCTGCATCGCTCGGAACCATCACGATCGCCACTTTCTTTGCAGTGATCGAATCAAGCAGCAACAAACCAAAATCCCGACCAGATCACTAGGGGTTTCCGATATCGTCGATTCATGGCAGTGAACGTCCGTATCCCCACCACAATGCGTCCACTCACCGGGGGCAAAAAGCTGGTCGAGCTCGATGCTGGCCCTCTGTTGCAGGTGATCGCTGCGCTCGAAGCCAAGTACCCGGGAATGGGCGAACGACTCCTCGATTCTGACGGAGCTCTGCGCAAGTTCGTCAACATCTTCGTCGACGACGACGACGTTCGTTATCTTGACGGCCTCAACACTAATGTTGACGATGGATGGACTGTGTCCATTATCCCCGCCGTTGCTGGCGGCTGAGTCCTTAAAGCGACGAGCCTCTGGAGCTTGCCGTACTACATTCAGCGTATGTCGCAGCATCGCTTGGCACTTTCTGAGCTGACCTGGCTCGGCCCACCCGGCAATGCGTCTATCGCTGACGACCACGTCACCGTGCATGCAGGACCGGAGAGCGACTGGTTCAACGACCCTGACGCAGGGACGTGTCTGACAACAGCGCCCGTCCTTCGATTTATCGTTTCCGAGGACTGCCAGATCTCAGCAAAGGTCACCGTCGACTTCAGGACAACATTCGACGCTGGCGTACTGTTTGTTCACCAGGGCGACGAAGACTACGCAAAACTTTGCTTTGAACGTTCGCCGCTCGGCGACAACACAATGGTGTCAGTCGTAACGCGTGGAGTGTCCGACGATGCCAACGGACCAGTCATCAAGGGCAATGTCGTTTGGGCGCGGGTGTCGGCGTACCGAAATGTCGTCGCCTTTCACTGGTCGAGCACAGGACATCACTGGCACATGCTCAGACTCTTCGCACTCCGCACACCAAGCGACACCACCTCCATCGGGTTCTCAACGCAATCGCCGAACGGTCTGGGATGTTCGGCGACGTTCAGCGACATCGACTACATGCCGGGCGCACCGACCAATATTCGAGACGGTTCCTGAAGACGGAAACGGACTCTCGGCCTTCAAACATCATGGTCGAACACGAGGATCGTCGTCGTCTTGTGACTTAAGGTGCGCTGTATGCGAGTTTTGGCGGCGCCCGACAAGTTCAAGGGAACGGCCACCGCACATGAGGTCGCTCGTACCATTGCGCTTGCCTGCGCAGAACGCAGTGTTGAATGCACGAAGATTCCGCTTGCCGATGGGGGCGACGGACTCTTGGAGGTTCTCGGCGGACCGAATCGCATCTCGACAGTGACGGGCCCTCTGGGTGGCCCGGTCGAAGCCGGCTGGCGACTGCATCGTGACACCGCTGTGATCGAGATGGCACGCGCAAGCGGCCTTATTCTCGCTGGCGGTTGCAACGGCAACGATCCGCTTGCTGCGACGACGACGGGCACTGGCCAGCTCATCGACCAGGCGCTTGATCTCGGCGCTCGACGCATCATCGTTGGGCTCGGAGGCTCGGCCTCAACCGATGGCGGATTCGGAGCAATTCGCGCCATCAACGCCGTGTCGCGCCTCAAGCAGGTTGAGTTACTCGTGGCCTGCGACGTCAACACCATGTTCACCGATGCAGCGGCCGTCTTCGGCCCGCAGAAGGGTGCGTCGCCGGTTCAGGTAAAGATGCTTACTGGTCGCCTCGAGCGGTTAGCGCAAATGTTCGCAAGCGACTTCTCGATCGACGTGACTACTATCAAGGGAGGGGGAGCCGCAGGCGGCCTCGGCGGAGCGCTGGCCGCACTGGGTGGGCGGCTCGTCGCTGGGTTCGAACTCGTAGCGGATGAGCTCGACGTGTATGACTACCTCGACGTCGATCTCATCATCACTGGCGAAGGTCGGCTTGACGAGACCAGCTTCGACGGCAAAGTGGTCGGCGGCATGACGGAACTGGCTCTCGAACACGACACGCCAATCGTTGCGATCGTCGGGGATGCGGACGATCAAACCGTTGAACGCCATCGGCACCGAGTCGACATCGTGTCTCTCAGCGAGCTATTCGGCAAAAAGTTAGCGATGACCGAACCCAGGCAATCGATTCAGCGTGCGGCCGAACGGATTCTCGAGCGAACTTTGTAAGGGCGAAGCAAGCCTCAGGTATTTAAAATCTACTTGTCATTTACAACCAGCCCCGGAGCCACCTATTCACCACCAGCAACCGGCGGAGCCGTACTGAGGTCTTGAGTTGTCTCCGCCGCAGCCTGTTGCGCCAGGCTTTCGAGGGTCTTGTCGGCTTCGTTGTTGCCCAACATCAGCAGCACGCCTGCACCGTCGAGAGAGCCGCTTTCGACTGGTGGCGGTGTCGGCAAAACGTCGACGACAACACCACCAAGCGAGCGAGCGAGCGACTCAGCTACGCCAAGGGCAGCAGTATTTGTTGGGTCGTAGTAGACGAGGCTTTCGTCAATAGTCACTGTTCCATTGACTGGCGAACCGATGTTGTACCCGACATCAGCCAGCGACTCAGACATTCGACCAGCTGACCCGCCCACCGTGTTGGCGTTGGCCACAACGACTGTGGCCCCCTCGGTCACGAGCGGCGCTGTGGTCGTCGGGGCCACCGCAATTGTGGTGGTGACTCCCACGTCAAACGTAGTAGTTGGCTGAACATCGGTTACGACTGGGGTACTTGAGCCGCCAGCCGACGAAGAAGAATCGTCCGCAGTGAGATTACGCAAGATCAAAAATCCCACAATGACCGCCACAACGGCGAGGACGATACTGAGAGTGGAACCGACGGGCGAACCACCAACTCCCTGGCGGGGAGATCGTCGGGTTGCTCCGACACTGCTCCCCACGGTGCCTTCTTCGTTGCTCATGCGTGAACACCCTCTCCGGAACCTGCGGACACGTTGCCGTCGATTCGCGCTTGACGTGCCCGTAGACGAAGCCGCTTTAGACGGCGCACAACCAGCGGGTCATGCTCCATCGCTGCGGGGTCGTCAAGCACAGCGGCTAGTTCGGCCTGATAGTTCTCTGGCGAACACTGGAAGCGCGCTCGAACCACTTGGTCACGCGGCTCTTCGTTACTCCACCAAGATCGTTCGAAATCGAGCATGGCAGCATGTCGTTCACTCAGCATCACTTCAAAGAATGCCCGCTCGACGGCGCGAATTACAAGCACCCCCGGAGATATGTTCAAGGTTCGTGTCAGATTCTTCATCGCCATCCGCCGAGAACGGCATCACCGATCGACCGTTTCTGATCGGCGTAGCAGGAGGAAGCAGCTCAGGAAAGACCACAATTTCAGAGCGCCTCGTCGATCTGACCGGCGAAGAACACCTGTCACGGGTCGAACTCGACTCGTACTACCTCGACCGGAGTTACGAGCCGCTCGAGACACGCAGTGCTGCAAATTATGACCATCCCGATGCATTCGACTGGCCACTCCTGAACGATCATATGGCTGCGCTCGCCAATGGAGCGTCCGTCGAAGTGCCAATCTACGACTACGCCGAACACAATCGCAGCGGCAACACACGAACCGTTCGCCCCAAGAAGATCATCGTGGTTGACGGGATCCTCGTTCTCTGGGATCAGGCATTGCGCGAGCGGTTCGACCTCAAGATTTTTGTCGACACTGCGCCCGACATCCGGTTCATTCGGCGCCTCACTCGAGACGTCGCCGACCGCGGCCGAACTGCGCAGAGCGTCATCGATCAGTACCTTCAAACGGTCCGGCCCGCTCACGAGCGATTCATTGAACCAAGCAAGCGATACGCCGACGTGATCATTCCCGAGGGCGGTCTCAACCGACCTGCTCTCGAGGTGCTTCTCGCCAGAGTTCGCGAGTTCACTGTCTAAGTTGATCAAATTCTTAGGTCCCGAATCTGATCGAAGTACGTATCTTCCTGCGAGTTGAGCAATTGGGTTGGTTTGCGTGAGAATCAGCTCATGGACTCGATCTATGACGAAACCCATGAGCTGTTCCGGGAAAGCTTCCGGGCATTCGTTGAAGCTGAGATCGTCCCTAAGTATCCGGACTGGGAAGCCGCTGGGATCATGGACCGTGAGTTGTATGTCAAGGCCGGCAAACATGGCTTTGTCGGCATGTCAGTTGCAGAAAAGCACGGCGGCGGCGGGACCACAGACTTTCGGTTTAATGCGATCATCGCCGATGAACTGGCCCGTCGTGGTATCAACGGGGCTGGCCTCGGCCTGACCCTGCACAACGACATCGTCACCCCGTATTTCATCGAGTACTGCAACGAGGAGCAAGCTTCTCGCTGGCTTCCCGGCATTGCCTCTGGCGAACTGATCACCGCAGTTGCCATGACCGAACCGGGCACTGGCTCGGACCTTGCGGGAATCAAAACCACTGCGGTACGCGACGGCGAAGAGTTTGTGCTCAATGGGGCAAAGACATTCATCACCAACGGCATCAACTCCGACCTAGTCGTGGTGGTCTGCCTCACCGACCCTGATGCAGGACGCAACGGAATGACGCTGCTCGTCGTCGAGCGCGGTATGGAGGGCTTCGATCGAGGCCGCAATCTGGACAAGATCGGCCAAAAGTCTGCAGACACCGCCGAGCTGTTCTTCACCGACGTTCGGGTCCCAGCGACCAACGTCCTCGGCGAGGAAGGCAACGCGATGGAGTACCTTGCGTTCAACCTTGCCCAGGAGCGCCTGTCGATCGGTCTCTTCGGAGTCGCCGCCGCACGATCCGCACTTGAATGGACCATCGAGTACGTGAAGGAACGCACCGCATTCGGTCAAAACATTGCATCATTTCAGAACACTAAGTTCGTGCTCGCCGAGGTCGCGACCGAAATCTCAGTTGCGGAGCCATTCATGGATCAGTGCATCATGAAATTGAACGAAGGCACACTCAGCCAGGCGACCGCAGCGATGGCCAAGCTTCACGGTACCGAACTCCAGAACAGCGTCACTGACCGTTGCCTCCAACTGTTCGGTGGCTATGGCTTCATGACCGAATATCCGATCGGGCCGGCCTACGCCGACGCCCGAGTGACCACGATCTACGGCGGCACGAGCGAAATTATGAAGACGATCATCTCTAAGGAGGTCTTGAAGTAACCGAGCTGCCAGGCAGCCAAGAAGGTCTCAGACGATCTTGTTGACGCCTTCACCCCAGTAGCGGTCCCGCAACACACGCTTGTAGAGCTTTCCGGTGGGTAGCCGCGGTAGTTCTGGATCGAAATCGATCGAGCGGGGAACTTTTTGACGCGAGAGGTGCGTGCCGCAGAACTCGGTGAGCTCGCGAACTAACTCGGCATCGCCCTCTACGCCGGGCATCGGCTGCACCACGGCTTTGACCTCTTCGCCAAGATCGACATTCGGGACGCCGAAGACTGCGGCGTCGGCAACCTTTGGGTGGGTGATCAACAGGTTCTCGGTTTCCTGCGGATAGATGTTCACACCACCCGAAATAATCATGAACGTCTTGCGGTCGGTGAGATATAAGAAGCCATCCTCATCTACGTAGCCGACGTCATTGACCGTTGTCATCAAACCGTCAGATGACGTCGATTCTGCGGTCTTGGCGGCATCGTTGTGGTACTGAAACTCGCTACCCGACTTAAACCAGAGCGTGCCCGGCTGGCCGAGCGGAAGTTCGTTCATGTCGTCGTCGGCAACGAATACCTCGCCCAACACAATCTTTCCGACTGTCCCTTTGTGCGCCAGCCATTCCTCACTGTCACATGCTGCGAACCCGAGCCCCTCGGTGGCGCCGTAGTACTCGTGGATGATCGGGCCCCACCACTCGATCATCTGTTCCTTAACCTGAACTGGGCAGGGTGCAGCCGCATGAATCGCAATTTCAAGTGAGGAAAGATCGAACTGCTCACGCTCTTCGATTGGCAGTTTGAGCATTCGGCTGAACATCGTCGGCACGAGTTGGGTGTGCGTCACGTTGTACTGCTCGATTAGCGCAAGGTACTCGAGTGGATCGAAGCGCTCCATCACGATCACGGTGCCGCCACGCCGAATCGTAAGATTCACCGCAGCCTGCGGCGCCGAGTGGTACAGCGGCGCAGGCGAGAGATAGATCATGTCGTCTCGGTACTGCCAAAGGTCTGCTAGGAACCCGAAGAGTGGCAGGCCCGCCGCCGGTGATTGCTCAGGCAATGGACGGATGATTCCCTTCGGCTGCCCCGTGGTACCCGAGGAGTACAGCATCGCTGTGCCAAGCAACTCCCGCTCAATGGGTGTCGAAGGCTTCGTTGACAGTGCCTCGGCGTAACTCTGAATGCGACTGTCCTCAACGCCGGAGAGGTCACATTCACCAACGACCAAGACGAGTGACACCTGCTCGAACGCCGGAAGTGCCTCAAGAACTACGTCGAGTTTGGCTACTGACGTGATTAGCACCTGCGATTCGCTGTTGTTGACGATGTAGGCCATCTCATCTGCAGTGAGGTAGGAGTTGATGCATGTGTAGTACAGCCCTGACCGCTCCCCTGCTCCGCTCGCTTCTATGTGCCGATCGTTGTTCTCCATAAACACCGAATAGTGATCGCCGGGTCCCAATCCGTGCGCTGTGAGAAGGTTCGCCAGCCGATTACACCGCTCGTCGAGTTCACGGTGGCTGACCGACGCGCCAGTCGACGCCATAATAAATGCCGGGCGATCCGGGTGCTTCGTGACATAGGTGCCTGCGTACATGGTGTCCCCCGGAGAAATGTCGGTGATGCTGTGACCTAAGGTTTGTAGCGGTGCTGATAGTAGGCCGTAGGCAAGACGGGATACGAGGGGAACGCCATGCTGGGCAGGCAAATGCCAAAAGGAACAATGAAGGTCACCGTGCTGGGCGCAGGTTCGTGGGGGACCACAGTGGCGTCTCTTGTTGCGGGCAACAACGACGCAACAGTGTGGGGTCGCGACGAGGCCCAGATGGCCGAAATTCGTGATCAGCACAAGAACTCGAAGTACCTCGCCGACTACGACCTGTCAGAGAATTTGCACGGCACTGCTGATCTCGAAGAAGCGGTAGCTGACGCGCATGTCCTCGTCGTCGGCGTCCCATCACATGCGTTCCGGGCGACGCTTGAGGCAGCCAAGCCGTTCGTACATCCGTGGATCCCCATCATCAGCCTCACGAAGGGCCTAGAGGCGGAATCGATGCTCCGCATGACCGAGGTGATCAAAGACGTATTGCCCGGCCGCCCGGTTGCTGCCTTGTCAGGACCGAACCTTGCGAAAGAGATTATGGCCGGCCAGGCTGCGGCGAGCGTTGTCGCAACGCACGACCTTGAAGTCGCGGCAGCCCTGCAGGCCATCTTCCAGAGCGGATTGTTTCGCGTGTACATCAATCACGATGTCATTGGCGTCGAAATGGGCGGTGCGCTAAAAAACGTCATCGCCATCGCTGCTGGGATGGCCGAAGGGCTCAGTGTTGGGGACAACACTCGCTCGGCCGTCATTGCTCGCGGCCTGGCTGAACTCTCACGTCTCGGTGAGGCCATGGGTGGCGAGGCAGCGACGTTCTCCGGTCTTGCAGGCCTCGGTGACCTGGTCGCTACATGCGTATCGAAACAGAGTCGCAACCGCTACGTCGGCGAAGAACTCGGCAAGGGCCGACCGCTTCAAGACATTCTTGACGAGATGAACATGGTCGCCGAGGGTGTGAAAACCGTCGGAAGTGTTATGCAACTCGGCGAGCAGTACGGCGTTGACCTGCCAATCTGCCGCGAAGTCAACAAGGTGATTACCGGAACAATCACTGGTGATCACGCCTACCGTGGCCTCTTTGCTCTGCAACCGGGCCACGAAGCCGAGCCCGGCTGACCTTCCACCTTTCGCGTATTTCCTGCATTTCCATGTTGTGTCAGGATTTGGTGGAACTGTTCACAGAAATCCTGACACCATCGCCGGGCTCACTGGCCAGTGACGGCTCACACAGTCCGGTTGCCTACTGTCTGGCGGATGGAGATGCACTTCGCCACCGTTTGGGAATCGATCGCTGACGTCATTCCTGATGCACCGGCCGTCACCACGGGCAACACCACTCGTACATGGGCCGAGTACGACGATCGTGGCGCCCGGATAGCGCAGGCTTTCATCGCCGCCGGGCTGGGCCCGAACTCTAAGGTCGCGCTCTTCATGTACAACGGCAATGAGTACATGGAGGCCCACTACGGCGTCTTCAAGATGCGCGGCGTCGCTATCAACGTCAACTATCGCTATCTCGACGAAGAGCTCTGGTACCTGCTCGACAACTCCGACTCCGAGGCAATCGTTTTCCACGCATCGCTTGCGGACCGGGTTGCCCGGGTAGTCGACCGCCTCCCAGATCTGAGACTACTGATTGTTGTCGACGACCTCCTCGACGAAGAGGAATGGATCGATGTTCCCGGGGCCTTGGCCTACGAGCACGTTGTCTCATCTCACGAGCCGATGGGGCGAATCGAGCGACGCGAGGATGACGTATACATGCTCTACACAGGCGGTACCACCGGCATGCCAAAGGGCGTGATGTACGCCGTTGGCGGCTCGACTGCCGCACTCGCCGGGTCGGGATATCCACTGCTTGGAATGGAATTACCAGGCTCGGCCGAAGAGATGGCACCGATGGTCAAACGACTCACCGACGCCGGCGGTCAGTACACATCGGTCCCCTGCGCTCCAGTGATGCACGGCACCGGCTGCTGGCTGGGTTGGTTCATCCCGATGCTCGGGGGTGCGCACATCGTCAACCTCACCGAGCGCAGCCTCAAAGCTCACGAGGTGCTTGAAGCAGTCGAGCGCCATCGGGTGAACGGACTGACAATCGTCGGCGACAGCTTCGCCAAGCCACTCGTCAATGCCCTCGACGAAGGCAAGCCAGACGGTTCAAAGTACGACATGTCCTCGATTAAGCTAATTAACTCATCCGGCGTCATGTGGACTACCGAGGTCAAGAACGACCTCATCGACCGAATCGAACAGGTCGTGTTGATCGACGCGATGGGTTCGACCGAAGGGTCAATGGGCACACAGATGATGGCCAAAGGCATGCAAGCCGAGACAGCCCGTTTTACTAAGGGTCCGCTTGCGAAGGTGTTCAACGAACGTGACGAGGAGGTCGCGCCTGGATCAGGTGAGGTCGGCATGGTCGCTGCTGGGGGCAACGTGCCGCTTGGCTATTTTAAAGACGAGACGAAGTCAGCACACACGTTCCGCGTCATCAACGGGGAGCGCTACTCCTTCCCCGGCGACTTCGCCACCGTTGAAGAAGACGGCACCCTCATTCTGCTTGGCCGCGGCAGTCAGGTCATCAACACCGGTGGTGAGAAAGTGTTCCCCGAGGAAGTCGAAGAGGCAGTCAAACGAGTCGACGGCATCCTGGATTGTCTGGTGATTGGCGTGCCCGATGAGAAGTTCGGCAATGCGGTTACTGCAGTCGCCTCGTTGGTCAACGGTGCTTTGGTCGAGGAAAGCACCATCATCGCCTCGGTGAAAGCCGAACTCGCAGGGTTCAAAGCCCCTAAGTCAGTCATTTTTGTCGACCACGTTCCCCGTGCGCCCAACGGCAAGGCCAACTACAAGGCGGCCACGGAGATCGCCACGGCGACCTAAGTCAGAGCAGTTTCTCGGCAAAAAAATCAAGGACGCGCTCAACACTTGTGTCGTCACGCTGTTCCGTCAGCGTCGAGTGGTCCTGCTTCTTCTCGCTGGGCAACTCGATGGCAATGAACGCGTCGCCGAGCTTTTTGCGCAGCGTCGAGAAGCGATTGCCAACTAACTTGTCATCAGTGAAGCGCAGGCCAAGCACTTGGCAGCCAAGCTGAGCGCTCTCGATCATGGCTGCCTCATCATCAGGCGACAGGTTGAGGTCAGCCCCGCGCTCCTCACCGACAGAGAATGGCATCGACGGTTGCGCAAGCACCGGCGCCATCATCAGGTCATCAACCATCATGCCCAGCGCAAACCCACCCGAGAAACACATGCCAACTGCGCCTACGCCCGGCCCACCCACGTCAGCATGCACGTTGCGAGCCAACGCGCGCAGCCAAGCTACAACCGGTGATGTCTTCTTCATTGCCATCGTGGTGAACTCGTTGGCGATGCAAATCTTGAGCATCGATCGTGCACGGTAAAACCGCGACGGCTCCTGACCGGGCGTGCCAACCAACGACGGCATCACTACCGTAAAGCCACGACTCACGACTTCATTGGCAAACTTCGCGACAAGCGGTGTGATCCCCGGAATCTCGTGGATCACGATAATCGCAGGGCCAACGCCACGCCGATACGTCGGAAAGGTCATGTCGGCGGCAGAAAACTCGCCCAACGTCCACCCGGCAAGCACACCCGTGCGGATGGGGACGACGCCGTCAGGCGTGGTTGGGTTGTCCGTCGTGGTCATGATGTCTGCTTTCAGCTGAGGCGCTCGAGAGCGTCGTCGGCAAGACGTTCAGTGCCCTCTTTAAAAGAGGCAAGCGTCTCTCTGTCGATTTCTTGATCACCCATTGCGCCATTCAGATAACGGGCGTAAACCCCCTCAGAGATAACAGCGAGACGCCACGCCCCAAAGGCGCAGTAGTACCCAATGTTGCCCATTTCGCGGCCGGTGCGATTGGCATACCGTTCGACCAGCTCGCTGTACGTCGGGAAGCCGTCGATTCCCGTTGGGTCATTGGCACGAAGTTGTTCTTCGCCTGGGTCAGACCAGTACACCCCTACGTAGCCGACGTCGGCCAGCGGATCCCCAAGCGTGCAAAGTTCCCAGTCGAGCACCGCAGCGATTCGTCCCGTCCCGGTATTCACAAGCATGTTGCCGAAGCGATAATCACCGTGGGCGATCGACACACCCTCCTGTCGCGGCAGGTTGCGTGCGAGGCGACGCGCAACCTCGTCAATGGCCGGCAGCTCGCGCGTCTTAGACCGTTCCCACTGCGTAGTCCAACGCTTGACTTGGCGCTCGATGTAACCCTCCCGGCGAGCGAGATCACCCAGGCCAATGCTGTCGATGTCAACTTCGTGGAGGTCCGCAAGGACGTCAACCAGATGTTCCCCGGCAGCCCGGCGGAGCTCAGGCGACATTGGCTCCGCACGCTCAGGTGAATCAAGCACGACACCGTCGACGTACGCCATCACATAGAAGGGCGCACCGTTCACCTCAATGTCACGACAGACCGCCATCGTCTCCGGCACCGGGACCCCGGTGAGACCAACCGCCGAGATGATGCGATGCTCACGCTCCATGTCATGGGCCGTAGCGAGCACCGAACCCGTTGGCGGACGACGGAGGACGAACTTGGTATCGCTGGCGTCGGTAACGGTGAACGTCAGGTTCGATCTACCCCCGGCGATGATGTCGAACTGAAAGGGCGCAACCGCACCTTCTACATTGTCGGACAACCACGCCGTGACTTTCGGTATGTCAATCCCTACGATGTCACTCACGGGGCCCGACGGTAGTGCCCGGCGCCCGTAGGCCCCTGATCCGACCCCAAAAGTGAGGTCTTAGCCGGGTCGGCCGACGCCAGAGACCTTGCCCCAGTTGACGGAGCTGATCTTCACGACGTCACCGGTGGCCGGCGCGTGCACGTGCTGTCCACCGCCGAGGTAAACACTGACATGGCTGATCGGGCTATAGAAAAAGATGAGGTCACCCGGCTGCGCCGCACCCTTGGCGACATGTGGAATAGACGCGTACTGTGCCCGACTCTGGTGCGGCAGATAGACACCGGCTTGCGCCCAGGCGTATTTGGTTAGACCTGAGCAGTCAAACGACACGCCGGGCTTTGACGTTGCGTACCGATAGGGCACACCCCGCTGGCTCAGAGCTGCGTTTACAGCTGTGCCAGCGCGAGATGACACCGGAGGTGGACTACTCGGGGCCGGCGCAGACGCTCCCCCGCTCGAATCCGAGGTAGATGTTCCGCCCGAGTTGGAAGTCCCGCCCGAGGTTGACGTAGAACCTCCACTGCCAGAGCTGTTAGCAGCAGCGCTTGCGCTCTGCTGCGCTTCGTATTCGGCTCTGACCCGAGCCGCTGACTGGCGAGCACGACGCGCCTCTTCTTCGGCTACCAACTCGCCGAGCTTCGCTTCGGCATCAGCGCGTGCAACCTTGTATTCCCCAGTTAACCGCTCAGTGCGCTCCTGTGCATCAACGAGATTCTTCGCAAGCTGCTCGGCCTCGGTGCGTTTGCGGCCAAGGTCGGCGCGCTCAACTTCAAGGTCCTTGACAATGGCGTTGAGATCGTCGGTCGTCACGGTGCCAGCGCTGAGCGCAACACGCGCTAGCTCATCGCGTTGCATGGCTGCGTTCAAGTTGTCAGTGTCTTCGAAGAGCGGACCAAGCGGCGTGTCCCCCGCTCCGACGAAGGAGCGGATAGCCATTTCGCCAAGATCCCCGCGTAGATCGTTGATCTCGGCCTCTCTGGCAGCGACTCGAGCCTCAGCTTCGACGATCTCCTCGTCGAGCTGCGTCTGCGCGTCAATTGCAAGGACGTATTCCTCACCGATGCGACGGGCATCCTCTTCGAGTCGCTCAAGTTCATCGACGATGTCTTCGACCCGCTGACGCTGCTGATCGACAGGATTCGCCCTGACAACAGTCGGCGTGAGCGCCAGCACCATCATCGCCGACACGAGAACAACCGGGACAATGCGCAAAGGCTTGGACATCAACGCCAAAGGCTACCGAATATGACGATCATGTTGCGAAATTTGAACGAAAGTTCACAAAACGCAGTCCGTCACCGCATTGAGCCCAAATGGCACCTCGTCTCGGCGCTCGGCGCAACTGGTCATTCCCACTCGATTGTGCCTGGAGGCTTCGAGGTGATGTCGTAGGCAACGCGGTTGACGCCAGCAACCTCATTAATAATCCGCTGGCTCATGACTTCTAGCGTCTCAAACGGAATCCGAGCCCAATCAGCAGTCATTGCGTCATCGCTCGTCACCGCCCGGATAATGATTGGATGTCCATAGGTGCGCTCGTCACCCATCACCCCAACCGAACGAACCTCGGCAAGAAGTGCTGCATAGCTCTGCCAAATCTCGCGTTCAAGACCTGCGTTCTTCAACTCCTCACGCACGATGGCGTCAGCTTCTTGAAGCAGACCGACACGTTCAGGCGTCACTTCACCGATAATACGAACCCCCAGCCCAGGACCAGGGAACGGCTGCCGCCAGACCATCTCGTCGGGCAGCCCCAACTCGGTGCCCAGTGCGCGTACCTCGTCCTTGAACAAGTCGCGCAACGGCTCGATTAATTCGAGCTCCATGTCTTCAGGGAGTCCTCCAACGTTGTGGTGGCTCTTGATCACTGCCGCAGTGCCATCGGAACCGCCCGACTCGATCAAGTCGGGATACAGCGTTCCCTGGACCAAGAACTTGGCCTCGGTCAAGCCTCCTGTGTACTTCTCGAAGACCCGAATAAAGCGTTCACCAATCGCCTTGCGCTTCGATTCGGGCTCGGTAACCCCGGAGAGAGCCTCAAAGAAAGAAGGACCCTCGTCAGCATGGATCAGCTCAATGCCAAGGTGACGGCGAAAGGTTTCGACAACCTGTTCACTTTCGTTCATGCGCATGAGCCCAGTGTCGACATAAATACACGTGAGCTGACTGCCAATGGCTTTGTGAACCAACGCTGCAGCAACAGATGAGTCAACCCCACCAGACAGTCCGCAGATAACTCGGGCGTCACCCACCCGTTCGCGGATCAGCGTCACTTGTTCGTCGATAACCGATGCCATCTTCCAATCGTTCGCAATGCCGGCACGCTCGTGGAGAAACCGGGCCATGGCCCCCATGCCAAACGGGGTGTGCTTGACCTCTGGGTGAAACTGCACTCCATAAATGTTTCGAGCATCGTTTTCAAGCACGGCGACCGGCGCTCCGGGCGACGACGCGGTGACCGTGAATCCAGCGGGTGCCTCGGTAACGCCATCAAAGTGGCTCATCCAACACTCATGCTCGCTAGGCGCCTCATCCGGAAGGATCAGCGATGCACCGATTCGAGAGAGCTCAGTTCGCCCATACTCACCATTCATTCCTCGGCCGACCGTACCCCCGAGCTGCTGGGCGATCAGCTGAGCGCCGTAACAAATGCCGAGTATCGGGATGCCCAAGTCGTACACAGCAGGGTCGAGCCTTGGCGCGCCATCAACATGCACGCTCTTCGGTCCACCGGACAAAATGATCGCCGCGGGACGCTTAGCAGCCATCTCAGCGGCACTCAGTCCGTGGCCGACGATTTCGGAGAACACGTTCAGTTCACGGACACGCCGCGCAATCAACTGAGCGTATTGAGCACCGAAGTCGACAACGAGCACGGTGGCACGTTTCGATCCGGCCTCGCCACTGTCGTGGCTGCCAGATTCGGTGCCGGTGTCATGAGGGATTTGCTGCGGTTGACTCAAGACTGTGAATCGTAGAGGAGTCGGCCACAACCGCCGACCAGGCGTTGACGAGAAGTTCAGGCAAAGGCCGAGCGTGCGCCCGGTGACACTCCTGTTCGCCGTGCTGCTCGCCAGCACAGCGATCTTCTTGTCCGTGCTTTGCTTAACCGAGCCCCAATCGGTGATCGGCTTGTCGCGGAGCCACTCTGTGGCCACTTCTCAACCGGTTGAGCCGCAACCGCCGATCACCACCAACAACTTCTTTCCCGAAGAACGTGACCTCACGTCTTGTATCGGCGTACTTGAACGTCCGGGCTGCGGCAGCGAAAGTCGCGGCGGCTGGCGTCAAACGTTGATCCTCCTCGCAATCTTCGGCGGCCTCGCCGTTGTCTTTGGCAACATCGCCCGTGGAGTGATCAAGAACCGCCGAACTCAGCAGCAGTAGCTGCTGAGTTCAGCGTGGCGAATGCCGCTCAGCCGCTTTACCTTGCGGTCCAGGTTCAGCGGGCCAACGCCGCGAAAAGAACAGGCTTTCGAAACGACCTGCGGTACGGAGCGAATCGATGCCTGTAGGAGGCTCTCCTGCCTTTACGGCAGCGTTGAGAACCAGCCCCATATCCGCTCGCTCAAATCCTTCAGTCAAATTTTGGTGATTTCAGAGGTCTTTCAGGGTCGCACTCAAGACGCTCAGGCAGTGGTACCCAATCTCTTGCTACTTTCTGCTGCTATGACGCCGGAGGAGTTTCGCAAGCACGGATACGCGATGATCGATTGGATTGCCGACTACGTCGATGACGCCGGAAGTCGACGGGTGTCCCCCGACGTCAGACCCGGTGACATTCGGCGCCAGCTGGCAGAGCACCCACCCAGCGCGCCGCAGCCGTTTGCTGATGTGATCACTGATCTCGAGAAAGTGATCGTCCCAGGGCTAACTCAATGGCAGCATCCGGATTTCTTCGCCTGGTTCCCGTCAAACATCACCTACCCGTCGATTCTTGGCGAGCTCATGTCTGCCGGGCTCGGCATCAACGCAATGGCCTGGATGACATCGCCTGCCGCGACCGAACTCGAGACGCTGATGCTCGACTGGATGCACGAACTCTTAGGCCTGCCCGACCATTTCCGCTCAACGAGCGATACAGGTGGTGGCGTTATCCAAGGAACAGCCAGTGAGTCGACGCTCACTGCGATGCTCGCCGCCCGCTGGCGGGCCACGGGTGGCAACATCAACGCCTCAGGCGACACGACCAAGCTCGTCGGCTACACCACCAGTCAGTCCCATTCGAGTATCGAGAAGGGCTTCCGGATAGCTGGTATCGGTACCGACAACATGCGCATTGTTCCGCACGACGAGCACTTCGCAATGCGGCCTGATGCGTTCGCTGACCTGGTCACTGCTGACATTGCGGCGGGTCTGACACCTTTTTTCGTGGTCACCTCCCACGGCACGACTTCATCACTGGCATTCGATCCGACACCGGCAATCGCCACCGTCGCGCGCGACCACGACATCTGGGTCCACGTTGATGCGGCAATGTCGGGAACCGCTGCGCTGGCTCCGGAGTACCGCTGGGTGAACGACGGCCTTGGCCAAGCCGATTCCTACACGACGAATCCGCACAAGTGGATGGGAATCAACTTTGACTGCAATCTGTTCTGGGTTGCAGATCGCTCTGCTCTGATCGGCGCGCTGAGCGTACTGCCCCCATACCTCGCATCCGAGGCTGCGAAGTCGGGTGCCGCTTTCGACTACCGAGACTGGGGTATTCCCCTCGGTCGACGTTTCCGCGCGCTGAAGCTCTGGTTCTCGCTGCGAACCGATGGCGTCATCCCCGTTCAGGCGATGATTCGGGAGCATGTCAGGCTCACTCATCAGTTGGCCGAGCGGGTAGCTGCCGATCACCGGTTTGACATCGTTGCTCCGCATCCCCTCAACTTGCTATGCATTGCGCGTCGCGCCGAATCTGTTGACCAGGCAAACACCATGACCGATGCCCTCATCGAGGCGTCAAACGCAGCAGGCATCGGTCTCTTCTCTCGCACCGTGCTCGACGGCCGATCGGTAATGCGGATCTCTATCGGGGCGCGCGCTACCAAAGCGGAGCACGTCACCGCCATGTGGGACCGCGTCATCGAAATCGTCTGACTCGCTGTCGGGCTTCATACTTCGTCACGATCACTCGATGCGAGCAGCCAGCGGATGGACCACAGTTATCCTCGTCGGGGTCGGGGCCATCGTTGCGCAAGCATTTGGGCGGTTCACCTACAGCGTGCTCCTCCCCGCGATCCGCAATGATCTCGATCACTCGAACACGGTCGCCGGTCTTCTTGGCACGACCAACGTGCTGGCCTACCTCGTTGGCACGTTCGTCGTTGCCTCGCTCACAACGCGTTACAAGCTCCTGGCCGTCCTGAGGAGCGGCTTCGTTTTCTCGCTTGCCGGCCTCGCTGGCGCCGCTGTGGCACCGAACGCGCTGGTCCTCGGCATTGCACTGTTCTCAATGGGCTTCGGTGGCGCGTTGATCTGGGTACCGTCACCGGCAATCGCCGCCCGGGCCGTGGGTGAAAACCGCCGTGGATTTGCGGTAGGGGCTGTGGGTGGCGGGGTTGGAACCGGGATTGTTATCACCGGCCAGCTCGCCCGCATTGTCCGCGAGCGGTCCGGAGATGAGGCGTGGCGCGACGTGTACCGCATCGATTTCGCGCTGGGTGTTTTTGCGGTTTTAGTGATCCTGGTATTTCTCCGTCACCGCCAGAGCGCCCCTACCGGCCAAAAAGTTGGCGGCGCCGGTTTTGGATCGCTGAAGCAGATGCCAGGTTGGGTGCCGATCACGGGGGCCTACGTGGCTTATGGATTCTGCTATTTGATTGCTGTGTCGTTCTTGACCTCACGCCTCGAAGATGACGCTGGGTACACCGAAAGTCTGGCCTCAACCATGTTCACCCTCGTCGGATTCGGCGCCGTAGCTGGTGGGATCCTCATGGGTATCATCGCCGATCAAATTGGCGAGCGGATCACGCTGGTCATTGGTTTCTGTGTATTCGCCTCGGCGCTCGTTGGCATTCTGACCGGTGTCGTCGCCGTCGTCGTAGTGGGATCAGTGATCATCGGCCTCATGTTTGGTGGTCTGCCGTCCGTAGTGATTGGCTACGTCGTCCGCAACACAACTGCCGATTCATTCGGGCCAAGTTTTGCTGCGGCCACATTTGCCTTCGGTATCGCCCAGGTGACGTCGCCGCAGCTCGGTGGCCTGATTGCGGACCTAACGGGGGGGTTTGCGCTCGTCTTCATCGTGGCGATCGCGTTTGCCCTCTGTGGAGCGGCAATGGCGAGCCGCCTGCCACATCGCTGAGACCACCTACCACGCGACGCTTCGTCTTACGGGAGGGTGAGCAGGTCGAACAACATGCGTGCTGTTGCGCCCCACACCGTCTCGTCGTCGAGCTCAAAAAAATGCAGCGGGCGATCCATCGGCAAGTTCCCCCATCGCTCGAGCCGATAGGTGGCCGGGCGAGTGAGCTCGGCAATCGGTGTCCACATCACACGGTCAGCCTCCATTGTCTGTGGCTCAAGATGCGGACGATGGTCAAACTCAACGTCAAGGCGCGCGACCACCGGAACGATGTAACTCTTCGACACAATCGTGCTGAGGTGTTCAAGTTCGCCGACGACGGTCGGCAAGTGCGGGTCAAGTCCGACCTCCTCCTGCGCTTCACGCAGCGCCGTATCAACCGCTGACTCGCCAGGATCGACTCGACCACCGGGAAAGCTGATCTCGCCCTTGTGGTTCTTCATCTCCATCGACCGCCGAGTCAACAGCACCTCAGCACCATTTGGGCCGTCGGCAAGCAGGAGGAGCACCGCGGACAGCTTTGCGTCAGGAAATGTCGGCAACATCGGGCCTGACCGTTCAGGTACACGGCTGAGGAGCTCGTCGGAGGACCAATCGGCGTCAAGCGCCCACGGCGTGTCGAAGTGCTCGGTGTATGACGCCGGGCGCGGGATGCATTGTGCCCCGCCAGGTCGGCGCTGCATGGTCATGGCGACGTATGTCTTTCCGCAACCCTGACCGACTCATCCAAGCACTCAACAGTCAGGATAAAGGCATCTTCCGCTACCGGACCCGGGCCACAATGGTCTCGGCCCGAGCTGCAGCGAGGAGCACAAAATCCATGGAGCACTACTACTGCCGACCCTTTATCTTTCCCTGGAATCGTTTAGCGGCGTTTACTCCACCGCCGACGAACCGACCCGCCTTCTTGCCGATCTCTTCGCTCCCGGGCCGTGCCAGACGTGCCCGGCGCTCCGCTTTTTGCTGTTGCTTGTCCTGCCTCCGCTCGGTCTTCTCAGAGAAGTCTGAGTTGAGCCAGATGAAGAACATGACGAAGGCCATGGCGCCCAGCAGCAATCGACCAGTACTGTCGACATCGAACGCCGGTTGGAACAGCGCGACAACGAGCAGCAGCATGACGAGCACGTCAAGCCATCGATGCACAGTCCGTCCAACCAGCGGAAAGGCGCTAGCTGGCCCTTTGGCAATGGCTGCATTTAACATAATGAGCATCCCCATCACGGCAGGAACCATTGGTTTGGGCGCTTGAAACGAGGCGGCAATCAGAACGAGACCAATCAAGTACTCAACGATCTGATGCATCCAGAACGGACGCTGTGCCCCCTCAATCGCCACCACTGAACTGAGCGTAGCGAACGAACCAGCGCAAGCCGCTGGACCAGACCACAACCTAACGATCGGTGAAAACGAGTCCAGCCCCAGAATCGCTGGATGCGATTCCGGGGCTGGACTGAGATTCGGAACGACAAGGTCATTCCAACCTGACGAAGTCAGGGGCTGACACGACAGCGTCGTGTCAAGGGGCTCACATCATGCCGCCCATGCCGCCCATGCCGCCGCCGCCCATGCCAGCCATGGGGTCGCCGGCAGCTTCAGGCTCATCAGCGACGAGCACCTCGGTGGTCAACAGCATTGCGGCGATAGACGCTGCATTCTGCAGACCAGCGCGGGTCACCTTGGCCGGATCAATGATGCCGGCAGCGATGAGGTCCATCATCTCGCCTGTTGCGGCGTTCATGCCCATCGGGCCTTCGGCGCTCTCGACCTCACGAACAACGACAGAACCTTCGAGGCCGGCGTTGTTTGCGATGTTGAGGCCTGGAGCGACGAGTGCCGACCAGACAGTCTTTGCGCCTGTCTGCTCATCGCCTTCCAGCGACTCGACAACCGTCTGCACCGAATTGCGGGCACGAATGAGAGCGGTGCCGCCACCTGCGACGACGCCCTCCTCAATGGCTGCACGAACCGAAGACACAGCGTCTTCGATGCGGTGCTTCTTTTCCTTGAGCTCTACCTCGGTGGCTGCGCCGACCTTGATGAGGGCAACGCCGCCGGCGAGCTTCGCGAGACGCTCCTGGAGCTTTTCGCGATCCCAATCAGAGTCAGTGTTCTCGATCTCTGCCTTGATCTGGTTGACGCGACCGTCGATGTCGTCCTTCTCGCCGCCGCCATCAACAATGGTCGTGTTGTCCTTGGTGATGACAACGCGCTTTGCGGTGCCAAGCAGGTCGAGGGTGACGTTCTCCAGCTTGAGGCCGACCTCTTCGCTGATGACCTGGCCGCCGGTAAGGACTGCCATGTCCTGCAGCATCGCCTTGCGGCGGTCACCGAAGCCAGGAGCTTTAACGGCTGCCGCGTTGAAAGTACCACGAATCTTGTTCACCACGAGAGTAGCCAGCGCTTCGCCATCGATGTCCTCAGCAATGATGACCAAGGGCTTGCCGGTCTGCATGACTGCTTCGAGGGTTGGGAGCATCGCCTGGACCGTGCTGATCTTGGCGCTGTTGAGGAGCACGTAGCAGTCATCAAGGACCACTTCCTGGCGCTCAGCGTCGGTTACGAAGTACGGCGACAGGTAGCCCTTATCGAACTGCATGCCCTCGGTGAAGTCGAGCTCAGTTCCGAATGTGTTCGACTCCTCAACCGTCACGACGCCGTCTTTACCGACCTTGTCGATGGCGTCGGCAATGACCTGGCCAATGCTTGCGTCAGCTGCCGAGATCGTGGCCACCGAGGCGATGTCGCTCTTGTCGTCGACGTCTTTGGACTGATCGCCAATCGAGGTGACAGCGGCGGCCACAGCGGCCTCGATGCCCTTCTTGATCGACATTGGGTTGGCGCCAGCAGCGACGTTCTTCATACCAGCCGAGATCATGGCCTGGGCAAGGACGGTGGCGGTGGTGGTGCCGTCACCGGCGATGTCGTCGGTCTTCGTGGCGACTTCTTTCACGAGCTGTGCGCCCATGTTTTCGAAGACATCGTCAAGCTCAATTTCCTTGGCGATCGACACACCGTCGTTGGTGATGGTCGGTGCGCCGAACTTCTTGTCAAGCACGACGTTACGGCCCTTGGGGCCAATGGTGACCTTGACGGCGTCAGCGAGGTTGTTGACACCGGCTTCGAGTGCGCGGCGCGCCTCATCGTCAAATTTCAGAATTTTTGCCATGTTGTGGTTACTTTCTTTTCAGAGTTCCGGTTCAAAGTCAGCTGTTCAGCTGACGATCGCAAGGACGTCGCGGCTGTTGAGGACGAGCAAGTCTTCGCCGCCCGAGGAAACCTCGGTGCCGCCGTACTTGCTGTAGAGGACGGTGTCGCCGACGTTGATGCCGACTTCAATCAGGTCGCCAGTGGTCTCGGAGCGTTTGCCCGGACCGACAGCGAGCACTTCGCCCTGCTGCGGCTTTTCCTTGGCGGTGTCGGGGATGACGAGACCAGATGCGGTCTGAGTCTCGGGCTCGTTCGGACGGACCACGAGGCGGTCGTCCAGCGGCTTCAGGTTCATGGTGTTGGCCTCCAATGGCACGTTCACATGTTGGATTGACAGGAGCTTCCGGGGTGATAGTGCGATTGGCACTCCCCATCTGCGACTGCTAAGGCTAAGGAGTCAAACGGCGGTTGGCAACCGAGGGCCGAGAGTGCCAGCTCATCGGTCTGGCGTCGACGATCGGGCCGGTCTTAAAGATCGATCTGCTCAAGTTGATGCGACATCGCGCAGCAACTTGAGGGTCTCGGCGAGAGGGAGGCCAATCACGTTGGTGACACTTCCGACGACTCGTTCAACGAAGCCCGCTGCTGCACCCTGAATGCCATAACCGCCAGCCTTGTCCTCCCATTCGTTGTTGGTTTGACCCGTCGCGAGATACCAGTCGATTGCTCTGGCGTTGAGGTCAGCGAAGGTCACCCTGGTGGTCACGAGGATCGAGTTGGCACGGCGAACGCCGGTCGACGGCACCGAGACCGTTACGCCGGTGTGAACTAGATGGTCGCGACCTGACAGCATTCGCAACATCCGGTAGGCATCATCAACATCGAGCGGCTTCTCCAGAATCGCACCTTCCACCTCGACTGTCGTATCAGCAGCAAGCACGATATCTGCGCTGCTGGCGAGTGGCGATTCCATTGCTGCGGCAGCTTTTTCGATCGAAAGACGGCGCACGTAGGCCGCAGGAAGTTCTTCAGGCAGTGGTGTTTCGTCGATATCCGCAGGCCGCACATCGAACTGCAACCCAGCGCTTGACAGCAGCTCGCGCCGACGCGGCGACCCTGAGGCGAGGACCAGCGGCGATGACAGGGCGATCACCTCAGCCACCAGACAAGGCCATGACATTGCCGTCGTCAGGAACGGTGACGTCGGTGTCGAGCGTCTTACGGGCATTGGTGTCGAGCCAGCCTGCAGGAACAGCGACCTTGATCGGCCCGTTGGTGTGACCGCGTTTAATACGCTCGCCACCTTCGACGATCTCAGCTGCCGGATCGAGCGTGGCGATGATGTCGTCGAGTTCTGCGAGCGAGCTGTTCGTCGAGAGACGACGGCGCACCTCCGGTCCGACCGGGTAGCCACTCATGTACCAGTTGGCATGTTTGCGGAAGTCGCGCATGGCGTGATCTTCGCCCATGTGAGCGGCGAGCAGCTTGGCGTGTTCGGCCATCACCTCACACACCTCACGCAGCGTTCGACTCGGGCGCACCGGTCGCCCCGACATCGCATCGACAAGGTCGCCAAACAACCACGGCCGCCCGAGACAGCCGCGACCTATGACCACACCGTCACAGCCGGTTTCGTCCATCATGCGCACCGCGTCGTGCGCTTCCCAGATGTCGCCGTTGCCGAGTACGGGGATCGAACCAACCGCCTGTTTCAACTCAGCAATCGCTTCCCACCGCGCCTCACCGGAGTAGTGCTGTTGCACGGTGCGGGCATGCAACGCGACCGAGGCCACCCCTTCTTCAGCACAGATCTGCCCGGTACGGACGTGCATCAGCCAGTCATCGAAGAGACCCATCCGGAATTTGGTGGTGACCGGGATGCCGTACGGGGTAGCACTTTTCACCGCTGCGCGGACAATCGAGCGGAGCAACTCGGGTCGAGCCGGCACTGCCGCACCGCCACCTTGGCGGGTGACCTTGGCGGCAGGGCATCCGAAGTTGATGTCGATGTGGTCAACGCGCCCACCGTCACAGAGGATATGGACGGCCTTCCCCATGATCTCGGGATCCGAGCCGTAGAGCTGCTGGCTGCGTGGTTGCTCGCCGGGACCGAAGCTGATCATCCGTTCCGTCTTGGCGTTCTTATGGACGACTGGCGTCGCCATCGCCATTTCGTTGACGTAGACGAGTCCGGGCGCAAATTTGCGGCACATCTCGCGAAACGGCGCGTTGGTAACACCCGCCATCGGAGCGAGAACCACGGGAGCCGACAGCTCATGGGCACCAATCGCAAACGTCATTACCCGAAACGGTATACGCCTCGGTGCTACAGGACTCAGGCCTTAACGGATAAATAAACCGGTGCACGGAGAAACAACACCTGGAGACCGTCCATTCGAGTTTTTTGGGCGAGTCCATAACGAAGTACTTCTGACGCGGGCCTCCATATCGACACAGCCGGGCAGCGGGAGCACTGTCCGCCGGTCAGAGCAGTTCAGCGACAGCTCGAGCCAAGAGATCGGCGTCGACGTCGATGGCGAGCCAGAGAGGGGGAATGGCGCCAGGGTCATCGACTGCGGCGTTCACTTCGTCGGGCGACGTCGTGGCGATAACGAGGTGGCCGTGTTCGGCGACTTCGCTGAGCACTCGGACCTGCGCCGGAAGGACAAACGAAATGCCGAAGGTGCACCGCACAGGTGAGGTCACCATGATGGCAAGCACGAAGAGGTGCGTCGCCTCCTCGGTGACCTGCTCGGGCGCCAACGCCAAAGCTGCCGCTTCTGTGCGGATATCACCAACCCCTTCGACCGCATGCACTCGAGCGAGGTCGGTGATGGCCTCGTCACCCGGACCGACATCGATCACGGCGGTCGGCCAGTAGCCACCGTCAGCATCGAGGGTCATACCGATGTCGGCAACGGCAAAAACCGGCGCATCAGCCGGCCCGACTTGATCGGTATCGGACTCAGTCAATGAAGGGCAACTTTAGATTGGGAGTGGCGCCAACAGACAGCGGCGTTGGGCCGTCGGAGTGCAACCGATGCCAACCCGCCGCTGCGATCATCGCTGCGTTGTCGGTACACATTGCCCGGCTCGGAAGGAACCCTTGAATGCCATCGCGAGCACAACCTTCGAGGATTTCCTCGCGGAGGAGCGAGTTCGCTGCAACACCACCGCCGAGCACGATGCTGGTGGCCCCCGTCGCCTTGGCCGCGGCACGCGACTTTGCAACCAGCACGTCGACCACGGCGGCTTGGAATGACGCTGCGACGTCAGCTGAGCTCACGTCGGGATGCTTTCGGACGTAATTCATCACTGATGTTTTCAATCCACTGAAGGAGAAGTTGTAGCTGTCGTCCATCAGGGCTCGCGGGAACTTGATCGCATCAGGATCACCGAGGAGCGCTGCTTCGTCAATCGCCGGTCCGCCTGGATAGCCGAGGTCGAGGAAACGGGCAACCTTGTCGAACGCTTCGCCTGCCGCATCGTCGATGGTCTGCCCGAGCAGCCGATAGCGGCCGTGGTCCTGCATCTCGACCAACATGGTGTGCCCACCGGAGACGAGCAGCACGACGAGTGGGAACTCGAGCGTGGGATCCTCCAGCGATGCGGCGTACAGATGCGCCTCCATGTGGTTGACGCCGATGAACGGCACGCCCCAGGCCAGCGCAAGGGACTTCGCCGCCGACACTCCAACGAGCAGCGCACCGATCAAGCCGGGCCCCACGGTGCATGCAATCGCATCGATGCGCGAGTCCTCGACCCCCGACTCGACGATCGCTCGAGCGATCACCGGGTTGAGCACATCGAGGTGCGCACGCGACGCTATCTCGGGGACCACGCCACCGAACTCGGCATGCAGATCCACCTGGGTCGACACCACACTCGAAACGACGTCGTACCCGCCCATCACGAGCGCAGCTGCGGTCTCGTCGCAACTGGTCTCGATGCCCAAGATGAGGGTGGACTCGTCGATCGTTAGGTCGTCAATCACCGGCGCTGTCATGGCTGGCCTCTCGAATCGTGTTGAGCCGGGTGCGATAGTCATCGCCCGGGATGTCGTGACACCACATCACGATCGCGTCTTCGACGTTGTCGTAGTAGCGCTGGCGCACGCCAGCAGACTCGAAGCCAAATTCCTCGTACAGCCGCTGGGCGCCGTAACTCGACAGACGCACCTCCAGCGTCCACGCGACGCAGCCGCGCTCCACGGCGACCTCAGCCAAATGCAGCATCAGCGCTCGGGCGACTCCTTGACGGCGAGCGTCAGGATCGACGGCAACGTTGGTGACGTGCGCCTCGTCGACGGCAAACCACAGCCCGGCATAACCAACGATGTTGCCGTCTTGGCGTGCCACCACGTAGTGGCGGGTACCGGACCGCATCTGGTCGATCTCACTGACGAACACGTTGTGCGACCATCCCACCGGATAGGCCGCGGCCTCGATGTCGAGAATGCCATGGCGCAGATCGCGCTTACGCAACGGTGCGATCGAGAAACCTTTCTCGTGCTCGCGGCCGAGCAACCGCTCGAGGACGCTCATGTGCGCGCCGCCCGGGTCGACCAGTTGATCTGAGCATCCGGCGCCCGGAGGTAGACCGGCTCGATTTCACGCGGGTTGACCCACTCTTCACGCAGTGCCCGGGCGTGCGCGAGCTGCACGAGCGGCGCCGCCGATGGGTGGGCGTCACCACCGATCTCGCAGTGGAAACCTTCGAGAATTTCGTCGCGGTACCGAACCGCACCGTCGCCGACCAACAGGACGTCCTGACTGCGGGCCATCAGGTCGGCAACCAGGTCCTCGACCGGACCGACCGCCGGCTCGGCAACCTGCTGCACACCGCCGGGCACTTGGCGATACATGGCATAGAACACCTCGCCCTTGCGGGCGTCGATGACCGGCACGATCACACGATTGGTTTGCCGACACGGGAAGGCGAGCAGATCCAGAGAGGTGATGCCGATCATCGGGATGCGCAAAGCCTGCGCAATCGCCTTGGCCGACGCCAGCCCAACACGCATGCCCGTGAAGAGCCCCGGCCCCACATCCACCGCGACGACGCTGATCTCATCCAACTCGATGCCGGACTGTGTGCACACGAATTCGATTGCCGGCACCAAGGTCTCGGCATGTCGCCGACCCTTCGTGACCTCGAACAGACCAATCACACCTTCGTGCCCGCCGATCGACACGCTGACGCGCTCCGTGGCGGTTTCGATACCCAAGATCAACATGTGAATTCCGCCAGTCGGTTGCGTAACGAGTTCCAACGGGGGGCCCACGTCGAGCCAGTGCCAGTCACATCGATCAGTCGGCCGCGGTCGAGTGTCAGTTCGTCGGTCTCGTCGTCGGGGTCCTGATCGAGATGGATGGTGAGGTGATCTCCGAAGACCCCCTCGACCACGTCACCCCATTCCACCAGCACCACGCCACTAAATTCTGCGAGCTCACCGAGCGCAAGATCCGCAACCTCTGAGGTGCGGTCGAGCCGATACAGGTCTGCGTGATGCATCGTGCGGATACCGCGCACCGCGGCATTGAGGTCGTAGCTGTGCACGAGCGTGAACGTTGGCGACGTGATCGGCTCTCCGATTCCGAATGCGGCGCCAAAGCCCTGAGCGAACGCCGTCTTGCCCGCACCCATTTCGCCAGCGAGCACGATCACGTCACCGGAGCGCGACACAGCGGCGACGGCGGCGGCCACAGCATGGGTGTCGGCAATCGACGATGCTCGAAGGTGCAACATCAGCCGTCGATGCTACGGCGCGGGAACCGAGGCACACGCGACGAGACGCCACACACGATTTCGTAACCGATCGTGTCCAACCGGTCAGCCCAGTCCTCTGCGCGGATCGTCTGCTCACCATCGGGGCCGTCCTGGTTGCCGATCAGCACCACGTCGTCGCCGACGTTGACCTCGTCATCACCGCAGTCGACCATGAGCTGGTCCATCGTGACGCGACCGACAATCTGTCGCCGACGACCACCGATCAAGACTTCACCGCCTGCCGCTGACAGTCGGCGCGGCACGCCGTCCGCGTAACCAATGGGAATGGTCGCCACCGTGGTGTCGCGCTCGAACTTGTGGACGCGCCCGTACGAGATGCGGCTCCCCGCTCGCGCCATCTTCACATACGACACACGCGCACGGAGTTGCAGTGCGGGCCGGAGGTCGGCACAGAGATCGTCGACGCCGTGTCCAGGCGACACACCGTAGATCGCGATCCCGGCGCGGACCATCGAACGTCGAGTCTCAGGATGAGCCAGCGTCCCCGCAGAGTTGGCGAGGTGAATGAGCGGCACGGAACCCACCCGCTCGATGACGTGTTTGAGCGCTCCGTCGAAGCGCTCCACCTGGCGAGCGGTGAAGGCGTCCGATGGATCGTCGGCAACAGCAAGATGGCTGAACACACCGGCAAGCCGAACCGCTGGCGCACGTTCGGCAATCGACTGCGCCATGGCCGCGGCAGCATGCGGGTGCGCGCCGACACGCTGCATGCCGGTATCAATCTTCAAATGCACGGGCAAGCCGGTGGGGCTGGCTGCGACGAGTGCGTCGAGGAACTGCCGGGTGTACACCGTCGGCGTCAGGCGGTGCTCGACGATGTGCCCGGCAGTCGCGGGCGGCTGCTCGCTCAGCAGCAGGATCGGTGCGTCGATCCCGGCCCGGCGCAGTTCGAGCCCTTCGGCGACCAAGGCAACGCAAAGCCCTTCGGCGCCCGCGTCCATCGCGGCCCGGGCTACATCGACGGCACCGTGGCCATAGCCATCCGCCTTCACAACTGCCCAGACTGCGGCCGGACCAGCGACCGCGCGAAGGGACGCGACGTTGTGACGAATCGCATCGAGATCGATCTCAACCCAGGCCCAACGGGTGTCGCTCATTGCGCGATCACTTCCATTGGGACGAGAGTACGCCAGCGAGCGCCATCTGCAGGGTGCTTACGAGATCACCGGCGAGCATTGCCTGCCGAGGCAGCAGCGCTCCCGCCTCGGCGTGCAGCCAGGCAGCAGCTGCTGCCGATCGCAACGGATCCAGCCCGCGCGCCAATCCTGCGGCAATGATGCCGGTCAGTACGTCACCGGATCCAGCAGTCGCGAGGCGCTCATCGCCGTGGTCGACCACCAGCGCTGTTCCCCTCGGACTCGCAACAACCGTCCTCGGCCCTTTCAGCAACACGGTGCACCCCAGGTGTGCCGCGAGTTCGCGAACGGCAGCAAGACGATCGGGTCCGGGGAGCGATCCGGTCAGCTCGCGGAACTCCCCATCATGCGGTGTCATCACGGTGGGATGCGACCGCTGCGCCACTACGCCGGCAGCGCCTCCGTCGGCATGTGCGAGCGCGAACAGTCCATCGCCGTCGACAACAACAGGCTGCGGAGCCGAAGCGACGCATGCCCGCACGGACTGCAGCGTTCCTTGGCCACGCCCGAGGCCCGGGCCGATAGCCAGCGAACCGAATCGGCCGGCCTCGGCTAACACCTCGGCCGACCAGTCCTCCTTCGGCAGCAGGGTCTGCACAATCTCTGGCCGACACGCGACCATGAGGCCAGGAGCAGACAACTTGACCAGCCCGGCGCCTGCTCGCGCTGCGGCCTCGGCGGCGAGGGCGGCCGCTCCAGTCATTCCGTCGCTCCCTGCGACGACGCGCACCGCGCCCCGCCACTTGTGCGCGTCCAGAGGTCGCTCTGGCCACCACGCCCCGACGTCAGCGCGATCGACGCGATGACATGTTGCAGCGGACACCTCAAGGCCGATGTCGACCACGTCGATAGCCCCCGCTCGCTGCGCGCCGTCCCCGAACAGCAACCCCGGTGCGAGTGCCTGGAAGGTCACGGTGCGGTCCGCTGCGATGACGATCCCACTGATCGTCCCTGTCAGCGCGTCGACCCCACTCGGTATGTCGACAGCCAGCACCGGTGAAGTGCCGACATCAGGAGCATCCCAAGCGCCGCGGAAACCTGTCCCATAGGCCGCGTCGATCACCAGATCCGCCGCCGGCAGCACCGCAGGTGCCAAGGCTGCATCGATGATCTCGACGCTCACCCCTCGCGAACGCAGAATGTCGGCGGCAACGCGCCCATCGTTGCCATTGTTTCCTTTACCCGCAATGACGCGAACAACCCGTCCGTACGAGCCACCGAGCATCTCGAGTGCGACGCGCGCCACTGCTCGGCCAGCACGGTCGATCAGTTCCTCGATCGATTCCGGGGCGGCCGCATCGACCGCCGCCATCTCGTCCGGAGTGAGGATCGGCTGCATTGTGCGGTGGGTCGAGTGCTTGCTATTTCACGTGCTGGTTATGCGGTGAGCGTCTCGCGGAGTTCACGTTTGAGGAACTTGCCACTTGCGTTTCGCGGCAAAGGCTCCCCGAGGATCCAGATTCGCTCAGGGATCTTGAACTTGGCCAGCGATGTGCTCAGGAACTCTCGAAGTTGGTCCTCGGTGAGCGATGTCCCGTCAGCGAGCACGATGGCTGCACCGACGAGTTCGCCAAGACGGTCATCAGGAACACCGAAGACGGCGGCCTCGGCAACGGCGTCATGCTGGTAGATCGCCGTCTCGACTTCGCTGCAGTAGATATTCTCCCCGCCGCGCAGCACCATGTCCTTGGCGCGGTCGACGATGAACACGTAGCCGTCTTCGTCGATGGTTGCGATGTCACCGGTACGGAACCATCCATCTTGAATGGCCTCAGCGGTTGCCTCCCGACGATTGAGATAGCCCTTGATGACGACCGAGCCGCGCACACAAAGTTCACCAACACCACTGTTCGGTACGTCGTTTCCGATCTCGTCGATCAGCTTGCCGTCGAGTGTTGGCACAATTCGACCGCACGATGCGGGCTTTGCGACGTACAGGCTGCCGGAGCTTGCCGTCACAATACCGTGTGTCTCGGTAAGGCCATAACCTGTGCTGGGCGCGGTGCCCTCTTGCGACTGGTCGATTTTCTCGACGAGATCGGGCTGTAGCGGCGCTCCGCCGCCACCCAGGCCGACAAGCGTTGAGGTGTTGCGAATGTCCCAGTCCGGATGCATCAGCATCTCGCGACTCATCGTGGGCACTCCGGAGAAGTTGGTGACTCCTTCCCGTTCAATCAGTTCGAGGGCCCGCGTCGCATCCCACTTGTAGGTCAGCACCAGTTTGGAGCCCGAGATCGTGGCGGGATGCAGCAGGCAGTTGTTGGCCGTGACGTGGAAGAGCGGCGTCGGAGCCATGAATACGTTCTGCTTGTTCGGATCCGTTGGCGGCGCTGCATCTTTACCGGCTTTAGCACCAGCTTTTGCTTCTGCAGCTGCCGCGACGCCCGCCATGAACGCGAGATTGAGCAGGTTATGCACCGAACCGCGGTGTGTGAGCTGTGCTCCCTTGGGGAACCCGGTCGTGCCGGAGGTGTAGAAGATGCACGCATCGTCATCAGGGTCGATGTCAGCAGCGGGGAGTCCCGCTGGCGCCGTTGCAGGGTCGATGACATCGTCCCAGTGATCGGCGCCCTCCGGGAGGCCGCCCTCGGCGCGGACGGCGATGAGGTGCATTGCATGCCTTTCGCGCAGCTTCGAGAGAATCGGAACGACTCGCTTGAGGCGTTCGCTGTCGGCGATGAGCACCTTCGGGGCCGAATCGGCAAGTCCATATTCCATCTCATCGGTGGTCCACCAGGCATTCATCCCGACACAGGCGGCGCCGATCGACACGATGGCCCAGTATCCAAACACCCATTCGGCATAGTTACGCATCGCCAGCGCGACACGATCGCCCGGGCCAACGCCGTGCACATCGCGGAGATGATGTGCAAGGGCACGGATGATGGCATCAGACTCGGCGTACGTGTAGCGCTCGTCTTCGAACACGACGTAGTCGCGGTCGCCGTAGCCAGTCGCTAGCTCCCACACGAACCGCATTGAGGGCGGCGCCGCTTCGTACACGCGCATCGGAACGCCTCGGACTTCGACGTCCTTCATGGCGAACTGCGACCCCGGCTGGGTCAGTTCGGTCCAGGCCTCTTGAAACTCCTCTAGCATAGGGAGATTGTCGCACCCGGTCCGGCGATGTCACCAATTGGGGGCCAGCCCAGCCGACCGCTCCGAGCCCTACTCGCACACGACGTATGCCGCCGCGACCAAATCGCTGTGGGTCAGACTGAGGTGCCAACGCGTGACCCCTGCTGCATGGGCCAACTCGGCGGCACGTCCAGTGATCGCCAGGCTCGGCGCACCCGACGCCGCCCGCTCCACCCACACATCGTGGAAGCTGAAAGCGCCGAGGCCAAGCCCAAGCGACTTCATCACAGCTTCTCGAGCGGCAAATCGGGCGGCAAGCGACGGGATCGGGTCAGATTGTGGCGCGACGTAGTCGAGTTCGATCTGCGTGAAGACTCGTGTTCGCATCGATGGCGTCCGCTCCAGCGTGGTGCGGAACCGCTCGATGTCGACGACGTCGATCCCGATCCCGATCATCACGCCCTCACGACGAACTCGAGCATGTCTCAACGATTCCAGTGTTCGGCGGTCTCAGAGATCGGACCGATCAGCAACTGTTCGACTGGCAATTCGCCGAGCAGCGAGTCGTCGAAGGCGCCTTCGGTCTCGGTGACCCAGTCGACGAGGCGGTCATACCGTCGGTCGTAACCCTGCATGACTCCCCGCATCACATCGGCGGGCAACTGCTCGTGGAAGGCAACGTGCAGCAACGTGATTCCCGTTGCCTGACCCGCCTTCATCTCGGGCACAAAAATGAGTGTCCGACCATCGCTCCGCCCACGACCGACGAGAATCTCGCCCTCGGACGCAACGCGATGCTTGGTGCCCCGCAACGCAGCATTAGCATCGACGCGACTGACCAGCCCACGTGCGACGCCGCCGCGATCGATGACCGAGATCGAATCACCATCGACGCGATACCGGGTGTAGCCGTGAATAGCAGCGACTACCGGGTCAAGATCGGCGAGCACCTTCAGTGTGCGATAGCTCAGCACGTCGCGGCCGGCGCCGGCCTTAATCACGGCTTGCACGAGGGCTCGGTCGATGATTCCCTCGTCGCTGCGCGAGATGCCAACAGTGACCGTCTTTGCCTGGTGCTTGATCGTGTCGACCGGCCGCGTGAGCTCCTCGATCACCTTGGTCAGTGCCGAGACGAAGTCATCGATCAAAGCGCTGGGTGAGCCGACTTTGCCGCTCTGGCGTGAGTACGCGTGCACGGGCCGGTCGGACAACACATGACCAAACATCGCGGCCAACCGGACTGCGGTGGACGCCTCCAGGTGCCCATCGTAGATCCTGGAACGAAGACCATCGTCAAACGCAGTCGAGAAGCTGGGGACCTCGGCTGCGACTCGCTCGAGTGTTTCGTCGCTCGACAAGCCAAGTCCTGCGAGCCGCTCGACGACCTCGCGCGCTTCGCGCAGCGGGAGGGCAGAGGCATCGATCGCCAACGCGGCTTCGTACCCGAAGAGGTGACCGACCATTGCGGACAAGATGAATCCCAGCGACGGGTCGACGGCCGGCACCTCGATGGTCGCGACGGCGTTATAGCGGGTCTCACCGTCGTTGGCGACGACAATCGGAGTCGCCTTGTGCGCCTTGAAGATCGCCACTTCCTTGGCCACGTCATCGGCGGTTGATCCTTCGAGGCCGGCGGCGCAGACCAAGATCAGCGGTTCCGACGACAGGTCGATGTGCTTCTTGTCCTCCGTCGAATCGCAGGCCATGGACTTGTAGCAGAGCTCGCTGAGCTTGATCCGGACTTCTTCGGCGGCGACCTTATTCGGTCCGTTGCCGACGACGGCCCAGTAGCGCTTCGACGGGGCGAATCGGCGAGCGGCGTCGGCAATACCTTCACGTCGACCGAGCACTTCGCGCATGGCCTCCGGCAGCGCGCGAAGCGCATCGAGGAGCTGGGACCGACGCGTAGCCAAACCCAACGAAGCAGCATCAGCAATCGCACACGCCAGCACGGCGCCTGCGGCGACCTGCGCGTAGAACGCTTTGGTCGAGGCGACGGACATTTCCACGTCGCGGCCGTCGGAGGTGTACAACACGCCGTCCGCCTTGTCGGTCAGGTCGCTGCCGCGCCGGTTGACGATGCCGATGACCGCAGCCCCTCGCGAGCGCAGCAGGTCAACTGTGCGATTGGTGTCGGTCGTGGTACCGGACTGGCTGACCGCAATCGCCAGCGTGTCGCTCATGTCGAGACGCATGTTGAAGCCCGACAACTCTGTCGCGGTGATTGCGTCGACGTCGAGGACCGACCCGGTGAGCTCATCGAGGATCGCTGCCATGCTCTGCCCGGCGACGGCAGCGGTGCCCTGGCCGATTACGCGCACTCGAGTGATCGTTCCTGCAGCCAACCGTTCGACGATCGCTGCCGGCAGCGCCCGGTCGCCGACGACGGCGCGTAGCTCGCCATCCGCTTCGACGATCTTCCCGCGCAGCGTCTTGGCGAAGCTGTTCGGCGACTCGGAGATCTCCTTGAGGAGGAAGTGCGGAGCGTCGCCGCGGTCGATGTCTCGGGTAGTGACTTCGGCGACCGCGATATCAGCGCCGACAACCGGTATCTCGGCGCCGTCGTATGCAAGGCGAGTGATGCCCTCCAGGTCACCCGACTGCGCACCGTTGAGCACGACGATCTCGCCCCCTCGCTCGCCGTCCATCCGCACGTATCGCTCGGTCTCTTCGACGACTCCGTAGGGCTCGCTTGCGACCACGTAACAGTCATCGCCCAGACCGATGTACAGACCTTGACCACTCCCCCGCAATGCGAGGAAGAGCGTCTCTGGTGCTGCAGCGGTGGCGACTCCAATGGCGATCGAACCCTCGAACGCCGTCACCGTGCGACGGAAGGACTCGGCTGGAGCGACTCCGTCGGCGAGGTGGCGCGACATCAATGTCGGGATCACTTTGGCGTCGGTGGTAATCGGTGCTGGAATCCCCAAGGAGTGCTCGGCGCGTAGATCGGCATGGTTGTCGACATCCCCGTTCAAGGCGGCCACGACATAAGGTGCCGGCGCAGTGCCGGCGGACTGTTCGAGCTCGACCGAGTTGAGCGGGTGCGTGTTCGGCTCGGAGATGATTCCGACGCTCGCCCAGCGCGTGTGCCCGAGCAGTGCGACGCGCGCAGTCGGCGCCTGGAGCGCACGGCGGAGCAAAGCGTCGGACCGAAGGGCCGAACGCAGGGCAGCGGTGTTGTCCCCCAGTTCGCCGATCTCCGCGGCAGCTTTGTAGACGAACGAGAGGGAGTCGCCGAACACTTCGACCGATCCCGACTGAAACAACGGGTCGTGGCCGCGTTCGGCAAGCAGCGTTGCCAACGCGTCGGCGCCGATGTCGTGACCCCAGAGATACAGGTGGACCCCAGCGGAGTCGCGTCCGCGCACTTCGAGTCGGTCAATGGCGGTGAATGCCTGCTGGGCAACGAGATACCCGGAAAGAGAAGAGGGTGATGCCCCCGGCCCTGCGAGGCTCTCGACCTCGCGAACAGTTCTCAGTCGGTCGTGAGCGATGGTCCACATCGCGTCCTTCAACGTGATCAGGTCGGCGTTCGCGCGTTCCAAATCGTCAGCGGTGAGGCCACCCGCGCCCTCGTCAGGGTCGCAACCGTCCTCTCCGGCGAGCGTGCTCGCATCGAGGTCCGACTCGATCTGGGCGGCGAACGCATCGAGTTGATCGAGCCGACCGGTAATCGAGGCAACGAGGTCAATGCGACCGGCCAATGCCAGCACGCCAGGCAGACCCTTGAGCATCGCATCGACCGCTGCAGCTTCGCCAGCAACCGCCAACACGTCAGGCCGAGCGGCCAGTGCTGCATCGAGCCCCGCGAGAATCTGATCGTCAGTCGGAGTGGGCCTCGTCGGTGGCCGGCTGACAATTCCAATGATGCCGCACATGAGGGTTGCAGGCTATCGACCTGGGCCACCAGGTCAGGGCCACTCGCTCGTGCCAGCGAACAATCGAACCGGGCATAATGTGCAGGATCAGGTCCGTTGCTTGACCGTCAAGCGAACTTGGTGCGAGCAACTTCGGCCAGTTGGTCAGCAGCGGCCTGGGCCTGATCTGCGGTTGCTGCTTCGACCATCACGCGGATCAGCGGCTCGGTGCCGCTGGGCCGGACGAGGACACGACCGGTAGCGCCAAGGTCGGCTTCGACAACGGTGATCTCGTCGGCAAGGCGCTCGGCGATGTCCGGGACGCGCTCACCGACACGAACGTTGACGAGTGATTGGGGAAGCGACGTCATCGCGTCGCTGGCAATGTCCGCGAGGGTGCGCTCAGAGCGCTTCACGATGTCGATCAAAGCGACTGCGGTCAGCAGCCCATCCCCCGTGGTGGCATGGTCGGCAAAGATCACGTGGCCGCTCTGCTCACCACCGAGGGAATGGCCGCCGGCACCGAGTGCCTCGAGCACGTAACGATCACCGACGCCGGTTTCGACGACGTTGATGCCCGCCACGTCCATCGCAAGCCGGAATCCGAGATTGGTCATCACGGTGACCACCACTGTGTCGTTGGCGAGCTGGCCTCGACTGCGGAGGTCCGCCGCACAGATCGCGATGATGTGGTCACCGTCGACAACAGTGCCCGTACCGTCGACAGCAATCAACCGGTCGGCATCGCCATCGAGCGCCACGCCTAGATCGGCGCCGTGCTGAACCACTGCGGCTGCGACCAGCTCGGGGTGTGTGGCACCACAGCCATCATTGATGTTTCGACCGTCAGGGTCCGCAGCGATCACTACGACCTCGGCACCTGCGGCACGCAGCACGTCCGGAGCGATCGAGCAGCCAGCGCCATTCGCCGCGTCGAGCACGACCTTGATGCCTGCGAGATCGCGCCCGTCGAGGAATGCCAACACGTGCGCCGAATAGGGACCAGCATCATCGTGCGTTCCGAGCCGGCCGGCTGAGCCAGTCGGATCACCCAACGATTTGAGCACTGACTCGATCCGTGCCTCGACATCGTCGGTCAGCTTGGTCCCGCCGGGCGCAAACAGCTTGATGCCGTTGTCGCCATACGGGTTGTGGGACGCAGAGACCACTGCGCCCATAACGCCAAGGCGCTGCGCTTCGAAGGCGACCATCGGTGTCGTCGCGGTGCCAAGATCGATCACATCGACACCTTCGGCAGCAAAGCCCGCACCCAACGCCGCCCGCAACATCGGCGTTGACTCTCGAGTGTCACCACCGATGACGACGACGTCGACGGGTTCGGACGCCACCGAGGAACTCGCGTCCAAACTCGAAAGAACCTGGGCCGCAGCGCGACCCAGGTTCAATGCGAATCCGGCAGTGAGTTCGGTATAGGCGACGCCACGGACGCCATCGGTCCCGAACTTCATCTTGCGAAGCCGAGTGCTAGCGCTTGGTGAACTGTGGTGCCTTACGAGCCTTCTTGAGGCCGTACTTCTTCGACTCCTTCTTACGGGAGTCACGAGTGAGGAGACCGGCGGACTTCAACGTGCCGCGGCTCTCAGGGTCGAGTTCGAGAAGCGACCGAGCAATGGCCATGCGCAGTGCGCCAGCTTGTCCGCTGATGCCCCCGCCGTGGATGCTGGCGCTGACGTCATAGGCCTCGGTGGTCTCGGTCACAGTCAACGCCTCAGTGACGACCATCCGCGATGCGGCGGTCGGAAAGTACACCTCGAGTGCCTTGCCGTTGATACTGAACTGGCCCGTTCCGGGGCGCAGCGACGCACGTGCGACGGAGCGCTTGCGACGGCCTGTGGTCTGGGTGAGCGGTGCTGTTGCCATTTTGTGGTTCCTATTTCTCAACGACGCTTCGCGCCGGCGATTTCGAATGCCTGGGGCGACTGCGACCCATGCGGATGATTGGAGCCCGCGTACACCTTCAGCTTCGTGAGCTGCTGGCGACCGAGGGGGCCCTTCGGGAGCATGCCACGCACCGAGCGACGCACCGCATCAGCAGGTTTACGGGCATGAAAGTGAGCGAAGGACTCGCTTTTTATGCCACCCGGGTAGCCCGAGTGGGTGTGGATCATCTGGCGCTCGGCCTTATCAGAGGTCATGATGACTTTGTCGGCGTTAATGATGATCACGTGGTCACCGGTGTCGATGTGTGGCGCAAAAATCGTCTTGTGCTTACCACGTAAAAGACGAGCGACTTCAGTTGCCATGCGCCCGAGGACCATGCCCTCTGCGTCAATGACATGCCAGTCTCGGGTGATTTCGCTTGCTTTAGGTGTGTAGGTGGCCATGGTCGAACTCGTCTCGTTGGAGATGTGGTTTCCGACTGCGTTTCGATCGCTCGATCACACAGCATCCAAAGGCAGGTCTCACGCGCGTGACGCGTCAACCTGCTCGAGGGAACCGTGAAATGATACGGTGCGCAACGAGTCGCGCCAACACCACCGGCCAGATGCCGAGAGCAGACTGTCAGGCATTGACCACTCCATTGTTGGCGTCGACCACTTCGTCGACCCAGGTAACAACACGATCCGCCATGGCAAGCGACGAATACTCTGCATCCACCCGCTGGCGGCACATCACCCGGTCGATCTGGTTGATCCGGGCGACAGCGCCAACCAAGGCATCCACGTCATCGGCAGGCACCACAAAGCCAGTGACACCGTCAACAACAATCTCCGCTGGCCCACCGCGGTCATAGGTGAGCACCGGTACACCTGTCGCCATGGCTTCGATTGCTACGTTGCCAAACGCCTCAACCCACTTCGGGGCCATTACAAGGGCAGCGCAGCGACCGATCTCTGCCTGCAACTCATCGGTCGGGAGAAAGCCGCGGTAATCCAGCCGGGCATCAGGATGCTCGGCTACCACGCGATGCCAATACGCTGCGTCCTGCATCATCCCCCACACCCGAACAACGCGTCCCGTGCGCGCAGAGAGTTCGGCGACGTCCTCCAGGCCCTTTTCCGGCGAGATTCGTCCGACAAAGCCGAGTACCGCCTCAGCGTCAGAAGAGGTCTGCAGGTCGTAGCGCTCGGTGACGATGCCGTTGCCGACGATACGGAAGATGGTGGGGTCTGGAAATGTGTTTGCCTGCGCAATGCTGTGCGCAGCAAGACGCCCTGAAAGTTTAAGTCCAACATCAGCGAGAGCGCCATCCATCACATCGTTCAACGAGCCCATCGAAACAAGGTGCAAGACCGGCACCCGCATGAACTGTGTGAGGTATAACGGCAGCCAGTCGTAGGCAAGGTTGATGACGACATCAAACTGGCCCTGTAAATCTGACACGGTGCTCCACATTGCTGCGAGTACGGAGTTACTTGGCATCTGAATCGGAGCATCACGCGCCTGTGTCTGACTGCTCACCTGCAGAATTCCGTCAACCGAGTGAACACGCTCTCCAATGTGAAGCGAACCTGCAGGCGCAACGACTTCGACATGGTGCCCTTGGAGGCCGAGTCCGTATACGAGATTATGCAGCGTGAGTTCGACGCCGCCGCCAATTCCGGAACCGAGTGGCCCGACTGGTGTCGAAGCCAACAGAATTCGTCGTGAGGTCACGTCGGTTTCAACCTGAAGCGACACCGGATATTCCCCAGAGATACCATCGGCGAGGACTAAGAGATAAGAATCCTCTCAAGAACCGCGAACGTTCCGCAGTGGGGGCAGAGTTAAGCGGATACGGGCTCCACACCGACGCCCACTGTTAATTTGCTCAGCAACCCAGTGGGCTGACGTCAGCCGAGCTGGGCATTACGGAGACTCCTTCGACTCTCAGGTATTGATGCGGGCCAGTGTCATACCGCAGCGTCCCATCGGGAGCCGCCAAAACCAATGTGCCACAGTGTCAGTCCCGTTGGGGGTGCAACCTGCCCGGCGGCATTGCGATCGCGGGCAGCGAGTATCCCCGGGATGTCGGCGACGTCAATGCGACCGAAGCCTACGTCTACCAGCGTGCCGACAATACTGCGCACCATTTGATGGCAAAACGAAGATGCAGTGATTTCGAAGCGCACAAGTGCCGACGAATCGGGCTGACGCCAACGCGCATGTTGCAGCTCCCGCTTCAAGCTGGGCTCGTCGCGGCCCGGTGCGGGCTTCGGCTTGCGACAGAACGACGAGAAGTCGTGGTTCCCAAGCAGGAAATGCGCCGCAGTGTTCATCGGACCGATGTCGACAGCTGGGCCGATGTGCCACGCGTGACGAGCTAGCAGTGGGTTCGGTGATCGGTCGTTCCAGATGTCGTATCGGTACGTACGCGACGTCGCAGAGAAACGAGCGCTGAACTCATCGTCGACCCACGCCGGGTCACGCACCGAGATCTCAGGCCGGAGCAACTGGTTGATGCTCGAGCTCAGCTTGAACAGATCAGTCTCGGCCGGCAAACGACCGTTGACCACCTGACCCCAGCCGTGCACGCCCGCATCAGTCCGCCCGCCCACCACCAATTCGACAGGGCGCCGCACGACACGTTCAATCGCTCCGCGCAGTTCGCCTGCGACGGTCCGCACGCCGTCGCTTTCCGCAAAGCCACGGAAGTCAGTACCGTCATACGCGACGAGAAGCCGGGCGTTCCGAAGCGGTTGCCCCGTCACACCCGGCTCCACGCCATCGGTCATTCGATTGTGCCCTGTGTCCGGGACAGAACTCAGACGAGTTCGATGCGGGCCATCTCGGCGTTGTCGCCGTGACGTGTCCCCATCTTCAGGATCCGGGTGTAACCACCCGGTCGTTCCATGTAGCGCGGGGCCACATCGTGAACAAGCTTGTAGGTCATCTCGCGGTCACCGAGGAACGCCTGGATTTGACGGATCCGGTGGACCTGCATCGGACCTTCGTCTTGGGCTTTCTTAGCCTTAGTGATCAGCTTCTCAGCGATCGGCCGGAGGTGCTTAGCCTTAGCTTCGGAAGTGGTGATGGCCTCGGCGGCAAAAAGCGACGCTGCGAGATTGGCCATCATGAGACGTTGGTGAGACGCGGAACTACCGAAGCGGCGTGAGCGGCGGGGTGTAGGCATGATTCAGTCTGTCTTTCTTGAACGCAGCTGGTCTCAGCCGCGGAGTTGGAGGCCACGCTCGTCGAGCTTGGCCTTCACTTCATCGAGGCTCTTCTGGCCGAAGTTGGTGATGTTAAGGAGGTCGTCTTCAGTCTTGGTCAGCAGTTCGCCGACCGTGTTGACCTGGGCCCGCTTGAGGCAGTTGTTCGGACGCTCCGACAAATCGAGGTCCTCGATCGGGAGATCGAGGTCAGGCGAGCTCACGGTGGTGTCGACAACTTCACCAAGCTCAAGGCCCTGCGGCTCATCGGCCAACGAAGAAACAAGCTCAGTCAGGGCCGTAAGCGTGGCGCCGGCTGAGGCAAGCGCGTCGCTTGGGGTGATCGAACCATCGGTGTCGATCTCGATGACGAGGCGGTCATAGTTGGTGGACTGCTCGACGCGTGTCGGCTCAACAGTGAACGACACACGACGGACCGGGCTGAAGATGGCATCGATCGGAATAACGCCGATTGTACGACTGTCATCTTCACGATTGCTCGAAATGTAGCCACGGCCTTGCTCGACCGTGAGGTCGATCGACAAGCGGCCCTTCGTGTTGAGCGTGGCAATGTGGAGTTCCTTATTAAGAACCTCTACGTCTGCTGGGCACTCGATGTCGGCGCCGGTGACATTCGCTGCGCCACGCGCGTCGAGACGCATCGTGACGGCCTCGTCAGACTCGCAGGTGACCACGATGTCTTTGAGGTTCAAGATGATGTCAGTCACGTCTTCGGCAACGCCACCAATCGTGCCGAACTCGTGGAGCGCCTCGTCGAAACGAACCGATGTGATTGCTGCGCCGGGGATCGACGACAACAGGGTGCGACGCAAGGAGTTGCCGAGCGTGTGGCCGAAGCCAGGCTCAAGCGGGCCGACAGCAAATTGCTGCCGGTTGTTCGACTCTTCGCCGAGGGCTTCAATGGAGGGGCGCTGCATGACGAGCATTTGGTGCCGGGCCTTTCAACTGCTGTATTCTGAGGGTTCGAGACGGATGACGAGACGTGAATGCCGGCGAGCCGGCGGTGCGAGTAGTTCAGACAATGCTGAGGCCACTCACGAGGGATTACTTCGAGTAGAGCTCAACAATGAGGGATTCGCGCACCGGGACGTCGATGTGCTCGCGCTCGGGGAGCGAGCGCACCGTGACCTGCTTGCCACCGTCGCCAGCTTCAAGCCAACCGACGAGGCTGCGGTCGAGAGTGTCACGGTTGTGCTGGATGACGATCATTTTATCAGCCTTCGGCGAGAGCGAGATCACTTGGCCGCGCTTGACGCGGTAACTAGCGATATCAACGCGCTTGCCCTCGACCTGGATCAAGCCATGGTTCACAAACTGGCGTGCCTGCGGGCGGGTCGAGGCCCAGCCGGCGCGGAAAACAATGTTGTCAAGGCGACGCTCCAAGAGTTGTAGCAGGATTTCACCGGTGGGCCCCTGCAGCTTGTTCGCTTCCTCGTAGGTCTTCTTGAACTGACGTTCGAGAACGCCGTAGATGTACTTCGCCTTCTGCTTTTCTTGCATCTGGGCGAGGTACTCAGAGGAGTTCCCACGGCGGCGAGTGCGCCCGTGCTGGCCGGGCGGGAATGGGCGACGCTCAAGAGCGGTTCGGCCCTTTTCGTTCTCAAAGATGTTGACGCTGAGGCGGCGCGAGATGCGCACCTTGGGTCCTGTGTAACGAGCCATTGTTCAGTGATCTCTCTTGCTCAGGCGCGCCGGCGCTTGGGCAAGCGGCAGCCATTATGGGGAACGGGGGTGACATCTTTGATCGAGATGACCTCGATGCCGGTGTTCTGAATCGACCGAACGGCGGTATCGCGGCCCGAGCCGGGGCCTTTGACCTGGATCTCAGCGCGACGCAGGCCATGTTCCTGTGCAGCGCGAGCAGCCTTCTCGGCGGCAAGCTGCGCAGCAAACGGCGTGCTCTTCCGGCTGCCTTTGAAGCCGACAGCGCCTGACGACGCCCAGGCAATGACATTGCCCTGCGGATCGGTGATGGAGACAATGGTGTTGTTAAACGTGCTCTTAATATGCACGACACCAGTGTTGACGTTCTTGCGGTCGCGCTTGCGTGGGCGACGGGTGGCGGGTTGCTTGGCCATTACTTCCGGACTGCCTTCTTCTTGTTGGCCACTGTGCGCTTCGGCCCCTTGCGGGTGCGAGCGTTCGTGTGGGTGCGCTGACCGCGGACAGGAAGGCCTTTTCGATGTCGGATGCCCTGGAGACAGCCGATCTCGATCTTGCGCTTGATATCTCCCTGCACATCTCGGCGTAAGTCGCCTTCAATCTTCAGATTCTGATCGATGTAAGAGCGGATCTGATTGACCTCGTCCTCGGTCAAGTTGGAGACCTTGGTGTTGGGGTCCAAGGTCAAGTCAGCGCACATCTTCTGACTGGTCGGCAGACCGACGCCAAAGATGTAGGTGAGCGAGATCTCCAACCGCTTCTCGCGGGGGATGTCGACGCCGGCAATACGTGCCATGAGTTACTTGCTCCTCAGCCTTGACGCTGTTTGTGACGGGGATTGGTACAGATAACCATGATGCGGCGGTGGCGACGGATCACCTTGCAGTTGTCGCACATTGCCTTGACGCTGGGTCGTACTTTCATGTTTCTCTCTACTTGTACCTATAAGTAATACGGCCCCGGGTGAGGTCGTAGGGGGTGAGTTCAACCTGCACCTTGTCGCCGGGGAGGATACGGATGTAGTGCATCCTCATCTTTCCGGAGATGTGCGCCAGCACTTCATGGTCGTTTTCGAGCTTGACCTTGAACATGGCGTTCGGAAGGGATTCGAGGATCACGCCTTCAAGCACGATCGCATCTTCCTTTGGCTTTGGCAGGGGCTTCTCCTCTTCGATTCGTGTGCGATTCTGAGAGCGACGGTTGGCCCAGCGTATGGACCTCATCACCGCTCATTTCGCAAGCTTGCATGAGAGCACGCTTGCGCGACCTGCTGAACAGGCCGGTAGGCAATACTAGCGGAGCATTTCGCGAACCCAAGCGCGAAATCCGCGTACTTTCCTATGAACTGTGATATCGACGATGCCTTAGGTGGCCTGTCTTCGGACTTTTACGTCAGGAAATGGCCGTTTCGGTCCACCTAATCTGAAATGTAAACGTATCTGAGGCGTTCAATCGAGCGGTGTGAATATCGTGCCCCGCAGAAGTCCAGTAACAGCGTCGACTGCTCGACGGTGTTGTTCAGGTGACATGCCGACTGTCTCAGTGAGGCCCACGAGCACGGTTCGCACAAACTCAACCATCTCCGGTTTGTGCGCTGGCGAGATTTCGCCAGTCAACAGCCCCGCATCCACAATGTCGACGAAAAACTGCTCGCGCGCCTCGGCATAACGCGATAGTCGCTCGTCGATTTCTGGATGACGACGCGTATCAGTGCGCACAGCACCCACGAAGCCAGCGAGCGAGGGATCTTCGATGCCCATCTGATGCGCCGCTTCAAGCACTGCCGTGAGCTTGCCCAGGAAAGTATCGGAACTTACAACGGCGTCCTGAAAGCGTCGGTAGATCGTGCGTTGCATGTCACGGTCGACCTCGGCGTACAAGTCGAGCTTCGACTCGACGTAATGATAGAGCGCTCCGGTGGTGATCCCGGCAACGGAGGCCACGTCCTTATTGGTGACAGCGCCGTAGCCACGCTCGGCAAAAAGGGCTCGAGCCGCCTTCAATATGGCCTGACGCGTGTCGGCTGAGTTGGTGGCGGGCGGACGACCGCGACGGCGGCTTGATGTCGGCTGGGGAACATCAATCCGCTCCACCGCTGCCATCCTCCGAGTATGACGGACGTCTCGGGCCTTGCCGTTACGGAGCTGACAGGCCCACAGGCTGGACTCCTCAACTGACGGTGGCTGGGTCCGGCACACAGTCTTCAGGATGCTCTACACACCACGGTGACTCGCCCGGTAATCGACGGCGATTCAGCGCTACTAGTCCGTAGGCCTGATCCAACAACCAAGGAATCCCGGGCACCGCCCAGGCCCACACCGGCCATCGGGCTGACCGCCCAGTGGCGAGCGCCAGAGCGACCGCCCGGGCGCCACCCACTTTCGTCCCGTCCGGAGTGACCGCCCACACTGCCACCGCCGCCTCTTCTGCAGTGATGAGCGGTTGCGTGTCGAGACCAATCTGCTGAGACGCAACAATGTGCAGTCGCCTCTCGTCGGTCAGGCGCCGGATCCACCGGACGCTTCGCGTGCAGAAACCTCAATACCCGTCAAAGATCAGGGTCGCGCATTCTGGCCGACGCTCAGGAAGTTGGCCGAAATCCATGCAGCGCTCTAGACACGGTTGGCTTCTACAGCTTTGACCAGCCGAGCAAACACGGCGTCAGGATGGCCCACACCATTGATGACCACCAGGCGATTCTGGTCGCTGTAGTGCTTGACCAATGGGAACGTCTGCTCCTCGTAGAGATCCAGACGCCGGTTGACCGAATCAGGAGTGTCGTCCTCACGCTGAAGTACGTCGCCGCCACACACATCACAAATCCACGGGCTCGGATCATTACCCGAGGCTGTGTAGTTGGTGCCACAGTCGCGGCAAACACGGCGCGCTGAAATACGTTCGAGCACGATCTCGCGTGGCACGTTCAGGTCGAGAACGACATCAATTGGGCGGCCTTGCTCGTCGGTGATCCTGTCGAGTTCAATTGCCTGATCGAGTGTTCGCGGGAACCCGTCGAGGATGTAGCCCCGCTGGCTCGCGTCCGGAGCGTCGAGTCGTTCCCGCACAATACCGATCATGATTTCATCACCAACTAGACCACCGGCGTCCATGACCTCTTTAGCCATGAGACCTAGCTCGGTTTCTTCGCGCACTGCGGCACGCAGCATGTCGCCGGTCGAAATATGCGGAACGACGAAGTGGCGCGACAGACGAACACATTGAGTTCCCTTGCCGGCACCCTGACGGCCGAGAATGATGAGGCGCGCGCCCGGAATCATCTGGCGCCGCCTACTTCAAGAAGCCCTCGTAGTTGCGCAGCGTGAGTTGGCTGTCGATCTGACGCATCAGTTCGAGTGCGACGCCGACCGAGATGAGAACGCTGGTACCCGCGAAGCCGAAGGAGTTAATGTCAGCGGCGATCAGCAGCAGATACGGCATGATGGCGATGATGGCCACAAAGACAGCGCCTGGCAGCGTGATGCGGTTGACGGCCTTGCCGAGGTAGCGCTCAGTTTGCGGGCCAGGCCGGACGCCTGGGATGAAGCCGCCCTGTTTGCGCAGCTGATCCGCCTGACGAATGGGGTCGAAAGCAATCGAATTGTAGAAGTATGCGAACGCAATGATCATCAGCGCCAGGATCGTGATGTACACCATGTTCTGCGGGTTAACGATGTACTCGTCGACGAAACTCTGGACGGCAGACCGCCAGCCGCCCTCGCTACTGCCTCCCAAAACATTCGACATGATCACCGGCAGGAGGAGGATTGACGAGGCGAAGATGATCGGGATCACGCCTGACTGGTTGACTTTCAACGGAATGTAGGTGTTTTGTCCGCCCATCATGCGACGGCCGACCACACGTTTAGCAAACTGAACGGGAATACGCCGCTGCCCAAGTTCAACGAACACCACCGCCACGATGATCCCTAAGGTGAGCAACACCATCGCAACGAACCAGAACGTCTTGTTGAGCTGGAGGATGCCCCAAAAGCCACCCGGAAGCGAAGCAACAACAGAGGCGAAAATCACCATCGACATGCCGTTACCGATACCACGCTGGGAAATCAGCTCGCCCATCCACATCAGCACCGCCGTACCGGCGACCAGTGTTGGAATGATCAGGTATCCGCGTGGCCACACGCCATCGGGCAGCAGTGGCACAGTCGGTGCAGCACTCGCTGCAGAGAAAAAGGCTGTACCCCGACCTGTACCGAAGATGAACACGAGTCCGGTTGCTTGCAGCGTGGCAAGCGCGATCGTGACGTAGCGGGTGTATTGCGTGATTTTGCGCTGCCCGACTGCACCCTCTTGCTGGAGCTCCTCAAGCTTCGGGATAACAACGCCAAGGACCTGCATGATGATTGACGCAGTGATGTACGGCATGATGCCGAGCGCGAAGATCGAGAACGATTCAAAGGCTCCACCTGAAAATAGGTTGAGGAAACCGAGCGCTCCCTGCTGATTCGCAGACTCGCGGAGTTGCTCAATCGCAATGCCGTCTACGCCGGGAACGCGAATTGCCACACCAAGCCGGTAAATGACCACGATCATGATCACGAACAGCAGCTTGTTACGAAGATCCGGTATCTTGAAGATGTTCGCGAGATTCGAAATCAAAGGAATCGGCTCCCTGTCGAGGCGTGATCGCCGTGTCGAGTGTGGTGGTCGCCCGGTTACCGCTGACCGTACCAGCGTGAGATTGTGCTCAGGCGGGCGCAGTCAAAGTCGAGCGAATCCGGGTGATCATCGGTTGGCGAACTGGTTGCCCTGCACTGCAGGCCGGCCAGCCTTGCCCTCTTCCATAAATGGGAGCGTGATCAGCGTGACCGTGCCGCCAGCAGCCTCGATAGCCGAGATAGCAGCGGCCGATGCGCCGTGGGCGTGCACGTTGACCTTGGCCGTAATCTCGCCACGGGCAAGGATCTTGGCGAAGTCACCTTTGGTCAGTAGACCACTGGAAACCAGGTCGGCAAGCGTGATGTCGCTCTGCCCGAGCGACCCAGCGAGGTCATTGAGCGCATGGAGATTGATCGCCTGGTACTCAACGCGGAACGGGTTGTTGAACCCGCTGAGTTTCGGCACGCGCTGCTTGAGGGGAGTTTGACCGCCCTCGAAGCCGCGAGCAACGGTGTTGCGAGCGCGCTGGCCTTTGGAACCGCGACCGGCTGTCTTGCCGCCCTTGCCGCCGGTACCGCGTGCCTTGCGCTTTGCGCTTCTGTTCGACCCGAGTGCGGGTGCGAGGTCGTGAACCTTCATGTTCAGCTCTCTTCCGTGACGTCTTCAGTAACGATGATGAGGTGCGGTACTCGGGCGATCATGCCTCGGATTTCCGGACGATCTGGAAGCGTGTTGGAGTTGCCGATCTTGCCCAAACCGAGCGCCCGTAGAGTGCCACGGTGCTTAGGCTTCGTGCCGATGGCCGACTTGATCTGCTTGACGTGGAGTTCGCTCATGACCCAACTCCAGCGGCAGTTGGTGGTGCGTCAGCAGCGACAGGCTTCTTGTTGCGTTCGTTGTACGCATTGAGCAGACCTTTGGGGATGCACTCTTCGGGTGTTAAACCGCGCCGGGCCGCAATCTCGTCGGGGCGCTGCAGGGACTTGAGACCCTGAATCGTCGCCCGAGCTACGTTGATGTGGTTGGCCGAGCCGAGCGACTTCGACAGTACGTCGTGCACTCCAGCTTCTTCGAGGATGACACGAGCAGCCCCACCGGCAATGACACCGGTACCAGCTGCGGCTGGCTTCATCATGACACGACCGCCGCCGGTGCTTCCGATGACTGGGTGGATGATGGTGGAGCCAGCCATCGGGACCTCAAAGAGGTTACGACGCGCCTCTTCGGTGCCCTTCTGAATTGCCAGCGGCACTTCTTTGGCCTTTCCGTAGCCAAGGCCAACTTTGCCGTTGCCGTCACCAATCACCACAAGGGCAGTAAAAGAGAAACGGCGGCCGCCCTTAACGACCTTGGCGACGCGATTAATGGTGATGACGCGAGACTCGCGCAGGCCATCGGGGTCCTCGCGGCGGTTATCGCCACGACCATCACGGTTGTTGTTTCCAAATGCCATCAGAACTCCAGTCCTGCTTCACGTGCGGCGGATGCGACGGCTGCGATGCGGCCGTGAAAGGCGAAACCGCCACGGTCGAAGACGACCATGTCGATGCCTGCGGCCTTGGCGCGCTCGCCGATGAGCTCACCGACCTTGGTCGCTGCTTCGACACTTGCCCCCGAAGCAGAACGCATGTCAGATTCGGTAGTCGAGGCAGCTGCCAGCGTGGTGCCGGCATCGTCATTGATGACCTGCACCGAGATGTGCTTGTTAGAGCGGAACACTGCCAAACGAGGGCGTGCGGCCGTGCCGTGGACTTTCTTGCGGACCCGACGGTGGCGGCGGATGCGCCCCTGGCGGCGTTGCTGTGCGATCTTCGTCATGACTACTTCTTTCCGGCCTTGCCGGCCTTGCGCACGACGCGCTCACCGAGATACCGAACGCCCTTGCCCTTGTATGGCTCTGGCTTGCGGATGCTACGAATGTCGGCGGCGACTTGGCCGACGACCTCTTTGTCGATTCCCTTCACGATGACTTGCGTCTGTGCAGGGATGTCAAAGGTGATGCCGTCCGGCGCCTTCACGTCAACCGTGTGGCTGAAGCCAAGGCTCAGACGAATGTCTTTGCCCTGCGCTTCTGCTCGGTAACCAACGCCCACAATCTGAAGTTCCTTCGTGAAACCCTCGGTGACGCCGATGACCATGTTGTTGACGAGGCTGCGAGTGAGACCGTGCATGGCCTTCGTCTTGTTCTCATCGTTCGGGCGCTCGCACGTGAGCGTGTCACCCTCCTGAGAGACTGTGATGTTGCCAGGGATTGCTCGAGCGAGCTCACCCTTGGGACCCTTGACCGTGATGCGGCCTGCGGCGACAGTGACATCGACGCCTGCCGGGACGGTGATAGTGGCTTTGCCAATACGAGACATGTGTTGCTCCTACTTTCCCGGGTTCACCAGACGTAGCAGAGGACTTCGCCGCCGACCTTACGCTTGCGCGCTTCACGGTCGGTCATGAGCCCTTGGCTGGTGGACAGGACAGCGACACCCAGGCCACCAAGCACGCGAGGTACGTCGGTAGAGCCGCGATACACGCGGAGCCCAGGAGTCGAAATACGACGCAAGCCCATGATCGTGCGATCACGTTCTTCGCTGTACTTCATGTGGATGGTGAGCACTTCGCCGACACCACGGGGCGCGGGCGCCGTTTTGTAGTCGGTGATGTAACCCTCACTTTTGAGAACTGCAGCGAGAGCAACCTTCTGTTTCGATGACGGCATGGGAACCTCGTCGTGCTTTGCGGTGTTCGCGTTACGAACACGAGTCAGCATGTCTGCGATGGGATCTGTCAGCATGGGGTGCTCCTCACCAGCTCGACTTCGTCAGGCCAGGGATCTCGCCAGCGTGTGCGAGCTCTCGCAGACACACACGGCAGAGGCCGAACTTGCGATAAACGGAACGGGCACGACCGCAGCGCTTGCAGCGGGAATAGGCACGAACCTTGAACTTCGGCTTTGCGTTTGCTTTGTTAATCAGTGCTTTTTTGGCCATGGTTTAGCTCACTTGCTCTTCTGGCCGCCATAAGCGGGGCCCTTGCGACGCTTCTTGCGTGGCTCGTTGTCGGCGTCGGCGCCCTTCTTAAAAGGGAAGCCATACGCCTCGAGCAACGCCTTACCGGCGTCGTTGCTCTTGGCGGTCGTGACGATGGTGATGTCCATGCCACGCGGATGATCGGCGCTGTCGGGATCAATCTCGGCGAACATGGTTTGCTCGGTAAGACCAAACGTGTAATTGCCGTTGCCGTCCCAGCTGTGTGCCGGCAGGCCGCGGAAGTCACGGATACGAGGAATTGCCACCGAGATAAGGCGGTCGAGGAACTCCCACATCCGATCGCCGCGAAGGGTGACCTTTGTGCCAATGGCCTGCCCCTCACGGAGCTTGAAATTGGCAATCGACTTACTCGCTTTTGTAATAATCGGCTTTTGGCCAGAGATCACGGTGAGGTCGGCAACTGCGGCTTCGATCAACGATGGCTGGCCAGCAGCGCGACCGACACCCATGTTGATGACAATCTTCTCGAGACGGGGGATGTCCATCACGTTCTTGATTCCCAGGCCCTCCTTGAGAGCCGCAGCAATCTCCTCGTTATAACGCATCTTCAGCCGGGGCACTTCAGTTGTCTCAGCCATCAGACTTCGTCTCCACTCGGACGGGCGATGCGCACTTTGGTGCCATCGTCTTTTACTTTGTAACCAAGCCGCACCGTTTGACCGCCGTGCACGAACATCACGTTGGAGGCGTCGAAGGGAAGGTCTTTTTCGATGATGCCGCCTTGCTCGTTTGCACGGCTTGGCTTGCTGTGCTTCGATGCCGTATTCACGCCGTGCACGATGATCTTGTTGGACTTCGGGAAGACCCGGTCAACCTCGCCCTGCTTGCCTTTATCTTTGCCGGTGACAACCTCAACGGTGTCGCCCTTGCGGAGTTTCATCACAACACCTCCGGTGCGAGTGAGACGATGCGCATGAATTTGCGGTCACGCAATTCGCGGCCAACTGGGCCGAAGATACGAGTGCCACGCGGTGTCATGTCATCTTTGATCAGAACCGCAGCGTTCTCGTCGAAACGGATATAGCTTCCATCTGGACGACGCTTTTCTTTTTTAGTCCGGACGACGACGCACTTGACGACTTCGCCCTTCTTGACAGCAGCGCCCGGCATTGCGTCCTTGACCGTGGCGACGAACACGTCGCCGATCGACGCATAGCGACGGCGAGTACCGCCGAGGACCTTGATGCAGAGAACTTCTTTGGCACCGCTGTTGTCGGCCACGCGGAGCCGGGATTCCTGTTGAATCATTTTGCACGCTCCAACACATCGGTGACGCGCCAGCGCTTCTTCTTGCTGAGGGCGCGGGTTTCCATGATGCGGACCTTGTCGCCAATATTGACGTCGTTGGTCTCGTCATGGGCATACAACTTGGTGGTCTGAAGGATCATCTTGTTGTACTTGGCGTGCGGAACACGACTGACAACTGCCACTACTGCAGTTTTGTCCATCTTGTTCGACACCACGGTGCCTTCGCGCACTTTGCGGGCGCTTCGATCGGCATCCACTTCGGTTGTTGTTGTTTCGTCAGCCATGCTCAGTTCCCTGCCTCGGCCGCTGCGATTTCTTTCGAGCGGATCAGCGTGTTTATGCGGGCGATCTGCTTGCGAACCTTGCCCATTTCGGCGGTGTTCTCAAGCTGACCAGTTGCGTTGCGGAAGCGGAGGTTTAGGGCTTCCTGCTTGGTGGCGGCGAGTTCCTCGATGAGTTCGCCCATCGACAACTCCGCCAGATCATTCTTCTTGCCGGCCATCAGATCGGCTCCTCACGGGTGATAATTCTGCACGCAATAGGCAGTTTCTGAATCGCCTTGTTGAGAGCCAACTTGGCGGTCTCTTCGTCCGGGTAGGACAGTTCAAACATTGTGCGACCGGGCTTCACAACAGCTACCCAAAACTCAGGGTTGCCCTTGCCAGAACCCATTCGGGTCTCAGCGGGCTTCTTCGTGACCGGCTTATCCGGAAAGATATTGATCCAGACTTTGCCGCCGCGCTTGATAGCGCGGGTCATAGCAATACGAGAGGCCTCGATTTGACGGGCGGTGATCCAACCCGGCTCGAGCGCCTGAATTCCGTATTCACCGAAGTGCAATCCCGATCCACCTTTGGTGAGACCCTTAGTGCGGCCTCTTTGGTGCTTGCGGTGTGCGACCTTGCGGGGCATCAACATGGTGCTGCTCCCTTCCTCAATCTGAGCCGCGCATACGCGGCCCTTCGTTGGTCTCGCCGGCGGCCGTGCGCTGAGCGATGGCTTCTTCTTCATCGAGCAACTTCTCGAGCTCTGGATCAGCTTCCTTGACCAGCGGCTGTGCCTCTAGAGCAGGAGTGGCCGTTTCGCCCTTGGGCCCAGCGGAGCTGACAACCTTGCGTTGAAGAAGTGCTGGTCCTGAAGTCTCACCGACGGCCATCGCGGCTTCGCGTTGGATTTTGTCGTCGTTGGTCAACTTGTACGGCGTGATGTCACCCTTATAGATCCACACTTTGACCCCAACTCGACCGGAGGTGGTCTTGGCTTCACGCATGCCGTAATCAATGTCGGCACGGAGCGTGTGCAGGGGCACACGACCTTCGCGGTACCACTCGGTGCGGCTCATCTCGGCACCGCCGAGACGACCCGAACACTGAACACGAATTCCCAGGGCCCCGGCGCGTTGTGCATTCTGCACAGCACGCTTCATGGCCCGCCGGAAAGCGATGCGGTTGACCAGCTGATCGGCAACGCCTTGTGCGATGAGTGCGGCATCGAGTTCGGGATTCTTGATCTCGACGATGTTGAGCTGGATCTTGCCGTTGCCTGTAATCTTCGTGATCATCTGGCGGAGCTCATCCGCCTGGGCGCCACGACGACCGATCACGATGCCAGGACGAGCAGTGTGCACGTCAACACGGAGCTTGTCACGAGTGCGCTCGATCTCAATACGGCTGATTGCTGCCGACTCAAGGAGTGTCATGATCTCTTGGCGGATGGTCCAGTCCTCGGTGAGGTACTGCTTGTACTCACGCTCACTGAACCAACGTGACTTCCAGTCGGTGGTGACTCCGAGACGGAATCCGTACGGATTGATCTTCTGACCCATCAGTTCTCCTCCGCCTCGTCAGCGGCCGTGTTGCTTGCATTGTCTGCTTCGGCTTCTGCCGCTTCTTCGGTATCAGCGGCCGTGGTGCCGGGCTTCGAGAAACCTGCAGCAACGGCTGATTCTTCGGTGTCGAACCACACCTCGGCCTTGGTGGCCTTGTAGTAACGGCTGTCCGGTGTATGGAACAGCATCGACTGGGCGTTGCCTTTAATTTCGTAGCCCTCAGGCGCCTCGCCGTCGTCGGTGGCATCGACTGAGCCTTCCCAGATCGCAGCAGATACTGCGTCAGAGGAAGTCTCTTCGACCACATCGTCAACGGTCTGTCCGGCGCTCTCTTCGCCAGAATCGTCCTTGGCACGGCTACGAGCAACACGATCACGGCGGCTCGTCGCTGCGGGACGACCGCTACCAGCGCCCTGACGTTCGGCTCGGGCCTGGATCATCGCAATGCGCTCGTCGCTCATGCGGGCCACGATGATCGTGACGTGACAGGTTCGCTTGAGGATGCGCGAAGCCCGGCCACGAGCACGGGGCTTGAAGCGCTTGAGTGTTGGACCTTCGTCAGCAAAGCAGGCAATGACGTAAAGCTCGTCGGCGTCCTGATTGTCGTTGTTGACTGCGTTGGCGACGGCCGAAGCGAGCAGCTTACGCACCGGGATCGCCGTGTGGCGTTCGGTGAGCTGCAGGACCTGGTCGGCCGACTTGACGTCAAGGCCTCGGACCAGATCGAGCACTGCACGAATCTTGGATGCCGAGGTACGAACGTATTTTGCGGTGGCCTTCGTGCCGGAGCGTTCTCCGGCGACGTACGACTTCTCATTAAGTTTGGGGCCGGTCATCAGCGACGTGCTCCTCGTTCTTGACCCGCGTGGAACTTGAACGTACGGGTGGGGCTGAACTCACCGAGTTTGTGACCGACCATTGACTCGGTGACGTACACCGGGACGTGCTTGCGGCCATCGTGGACGGCGAGAGTGTGGCCGACCATGTCGGGAATGATCGTCGAGCGACGGGACCAGGTCTTTATGACCTTGCGTTCGCCGGCTTCGTTCTGGGCGTCGATCTTCTTGAGCAAATGCTCGTCGACGAATGGGCCTTTTTTGAGACTGCGTGTCATGTGTCTGTACTTCTTTCTCAAGCAGCCGCAATCAGCGGCGGCCACGTCCTGAACGACGACGACGGATGATGAGGTCCTGGCTGGCCTTTTTCTTGTTGCGAGTTCGACTCTCGGGCTTACCCCAGGGGGACACGGCAGGGCGGCCACCGGAGGTACGGCCTTCTCCACCACCGAGGGGGTGATCTACCGGGTTCATCGCAACACCGCGGGTCTGAGGCTTGACACCCTTCCAGCGGTTACGGCCAGCCTTACCGATTTTGATTAGTTCGTGCTCTGCATTACCGACTTCGCCGACTGTCGCTCGACAGTCGATGAGCACTCGGCGCATCTCTGTGGATGGCATGCGTAGCGTGGCGTGATCGCCGTCCTTGGCAACAAGCTGTACGGAAATTCCGGCCGATCGACCAATCTTCCCGCCCTGGCCGGGGCGCAGCTCAACATTGTGGACGGTCGTGCCAACGGGGACGAAACGCAGCGGCATGGCATTGCCCGGCTTGATGTCAGAGCCTTGACCGGAAACCACGTGATCACCCACGTTGAGACCGCGGGGAGCGAGGATGTATGCCTTTTCGCCGTCTGCGTAGTGCAAGAGCGCTATACGACAGGTGCGGTTGGGGTCGTACTCGATAGCGGCGACCTTGGCAGTCACCCCATCTTTGATGCGCTTGAAATCAATGATCCGGTACTGCTGCTTGTGACCGCCACCGCGATGGCGGCTGGTCTTGCGGCCGTAACTGTTGCGACCACCAGTTCGACTCTTTGGAGCGAGCAGGGACTTCTCTGGCGTCGTCTTGGTGACGTCACTGAAGTCCGAACTCGTCTGAAAGCGACGACCGGGTGATGTGGGCTTGCGTGAACGAATGGCCATGATCTGCTCAGTTCTCGAACAACGGGATTTCGCCCGCTGCCAGGGTGACGATGGCCCGCTTTTGGCTGGGCTTCTGTCCGGCTCGGTTGGTACCTCGGGTGCGCTTGCGCTTGCCCTTACGGTTCAGGGTGTTGACCTTGAGTACTTCGACGCCCCAGATGCTCTCGACCGCATCGCGAATCTCTGGCTTGGAGGCCGCCTTGTGAACTTCGAAGGTGTAGACACCGGCTTCGATGAGCGCGTAGCTCTTCTCGCTCACGATCGGAGCGATGATGATGTCGCGGGGATCCTTCATCCGGCTTCCTCACTCTCTTCTGCGGTGTTGGAATTGACCGTCTTCGGCTTGGCAGCGGCTTTCTTGGCCGGCGCCTTCTTGGCTGCAGCTTTCTTGGCTGCAGCTTTCTTGGCTGCTGGCTTGTCAGCTTGTACAGATTCAGCAGGAGCCTCGGTGACGGCGGCAGATCCGTCGGCTGCAGGAACAACATCCTTGCTGAACACAATCCAGTCGTTGCACAGCACGTCGTAGGTATTGAGTTCGCCAGGGCTAATGACCTGCACGTGCGTCAGGTTGCGGAAACTCAGCGCAGCGTTTGCGTCATCACGGCCAATCACCACCAGTACAGTGCCCGAAATATCAAGTGCTGTAAGTAGTGCCTTGGCGTCCTTGGTTTTCGGCGCATCAATGCCGTAGCTGTCGACGACGATGACCTTGCCTTCGGCGGCCCGGTCGGACAACGCTGACCGGAGGGCCGCCTTAATCATTTTCTTTGGGGTCTTCTGGCTGTAGCTGCGGGGCTTAGGAGCCAGCGCTACGCCACCGCCAGAAAAGTGCGGTGCACGGATCGAGCCCTGTCGAGCGTTGCCGGTGCCCTTCTGGGCGTACGGCTTGCGTCCGCCACCACGGACCTCGGCCCGAGTCTTGGCACTCTGCGTTCCGGCACGACGTGCTGCAAGCTGGGCCGTGACAACTTGGTGCATGAGCGGCACGTTCGGTTCGATGCCGAAGATCGCGTCATCGAGGTCGAGCAACCCAGCGTCCTGTCCAGCGGCGTTCTTGAGTGTCAGTGATGCCATGTCAGGAAACCTTTCCAGCGAACTTGACTGCATTGCGGACGAGGACCACGCCGCCAGCGGGGCCGGGAACGGCGCCCTTGATCAGCAAGATGTTGCGTTCGGTATCGCTCTGCACGACCTCGAGGTTTTGTGTGGTGACCTGCTCGTGACCCATGTGACCAGCCATTTTCATGCCCTTGAAGACACGGGCAGGAAAGGCGCATTGGCCGATGGCGCCAGGCTTGCGATGGTTCTTATGAGCGCCGTGAGAGGCAGGTGCGCCCCTGAAATTGTGCCGCTTCATCACGCCCGCGAAGCCCTTACCTCGGCTCGTGGCCGTGACATCAACCTTCATGCCGGCGGCGATCTGCTCGACAGTCAGTTCCTGGCCGACTTCGAAGCCGTCGACGGAGTCGAGGCGAAGTTCCACGAGGCGCTTGCCTGGCTCGACGCCAGCCTTCTCAAAATGGCCGGCAGCCGGCTTGTTGAGCTTGTTAGCCTTCTTTGACCCGTAGGTCACCTGCAAAGCGGTGTACCCGTCGCGCTCGTTGGTTTTAATCTGAACGATACGCATGGGGTCAACACGAAGCATCGTGACGGGGACGACTTTGTCGTCCACCCACGTCTGCGTCATGCCAACCTTTTCGCCGACGATCGCTTGTTGTGCCATTTCCGGCAGCCTTTCCGTTGTCCAAGCCCACCGACCGATGTCGAAGGCTCTCCACGCAAATGCTCCGAACACCATTCTGTTCCTGCAAGGCAAGAACAGCGAGGTGCGCGGAGCACGATTTTTTGGGTTTGCTAAGCGGTTCCGGATCCCAGCGACGGGGAAGGCCTACTCAGACATCGATTCTCTGTGGGCGAGATTCCTCTCACACACGGCCTCGCAATGCTAGGGCCGGGCTAGCGCGAACCCAACTCGCGTGTTCACGCTGATTGCACGTAGATTGCGTGACTCGCGCCACACGCGCACCAAAATAGCTCACTTTGCATCAGCCCCACCCACAGCAGTCGGCCCTACCATTACGGCGGGGCAGCGCCAACCGTCGTGAACCCAACCCTCATTGCTAGGAGCCAGCGTTGATGAGCTGATCGACCGGGGCAAAGTCGTCAGTGAGGATGGGGGCACCATCAATAAAGGCCACGAAGTCGACGACGAGTTCCCCGGGATCAGCTGCGTCAATGCGCAGCTGATCAAACGCTTCAGGGTCAAGGTACGAGTCGCTCGCAACGATCACCGAGTTGCCACGCCGACCCGCAGAAATCTCATCACCGCGCATCACTACTACATGATCAAAGACACGAGCGAGCGTCGCTGCCTCGGCAGCAAGGAACTGTTGCCCGCCGCCATCAATGATGTTGGCCGCATACACGCCACCGGGACGCAGTACCCGATCAATCTCAATCATAAACTCCTCAGTCGCGAGGTGAAATGGCACCGACCGGCTGCCAAAGGCATCACCAATCACGACGTCAACGCTGTGTTCGGCGACATCACGCAGGGAGAGCCGGGCGTCACCGATCACGATGTCAATCGGCTCCGGGAAGTCACGGTCAAGGCCCATTTGACGCTCAACGACCTCGATCAGCTCACCATCAATTTCGAACACCGTCTGAGTCGCACCTGGCGCAACAGCGCGTACATATCGAGGAATCGTCAACGCTCCCCCGCCGAGATACGCGATGTCGTTCGCTGCGGGTGCCAAAGCAATGGCATCCACGAGCCGCCGGACGTACCAAAACGAAAGCACCGTGGGATCGTCGGTGTCCACGGAACTATGTCGGAGATCGTCTAACACCAGCACCTGCTGACTGGCATTGTCTTCATCTTCCACGACTGCTACGCAGTAGTAGCTGGTTTGCGTCTCACATGGGGAGTCAATGGTCAGAACGCCAAGGAGCGAAACCGTTGCTAGTCCGGCAATGCTCATCAACTCAGTGGTCCGTGCAACGGGTGACGTCGTCGCCGACCCGGCAAATACAGCCATGGCGAGCCCGCCGCACATCAGCATCAGCCCGGTGCCAACGATCAAGGTCGACACGGCTGCTGTCGAGACGAGGACGAAACCCGTAAAGAAGGTGCCGAAGATGGCGCCGGCGGTACTCCAGGCCGACAGCTGACCCACAATCGAGCCGGTCTCGTCGAGGTTACGCAGCTGCAGCTTGATCACTGCGGGAGGGACGGCGCTCAGAACCGTGGCCGAGGGCAGAAAACCAAACGCGCTCAGAATAAGGATCATCGGGCCTCCATCACCTGGACTGCCGCTTCCGATCACACGGACGACGGGGATGGCGGTGATTGCCAATGCGCCACCAAGCATCAAGAGCACCGGAAGGAGTCGTCGAGGACTGACGCGATCAGCGAGCACACCGCCAGCCCACGCACCGACAGCAATGCCTGCGAGAATTGTCCCGATAATGCCGGTGTAAGTCTCAAGGCTCACGCCCACATACGGTGCTAGCAGCCGGCTCGCAAGGATCTCGAGCACCAACACCGCTGCAGATGTGCCGAACACGAGGGCGACCGCCAACCATGCGCGGAGCCCAGGCCCGGTCGATGGAGGCGCTGCGCTTGGCCCATCGAAATTAGTGGCGTTCGCAGGCACGATGAAGAGGGTAGGCCTGCCCGGGCCGGATCCGATCTCGGGCGGCGCCGCGCCATGCTGTTCTTATGAACAGCTCCGACGAACACAGCAGCGAGCGGCGGGCACTGACCGCTCGGGCGCCTCGGAATGGCCTGATCGGTGCCGAATGCCAGGCGCTCACCGGCGGCAGGCCCGATCTCGACGGCGTCGCAAACTGCGACGACATCGCACGCATCAGGCGCGCAGCATTCGTTCATTGTGGCATTGCGGTGCTCGCTCGGGCGCCGACACTCGATGAGCTGGTCGAGCGTGTGCGCAAGCGCTGGGCGGATGAAATGGATGCCGACCGGTTCCGTGTCGATGTTCACGATCCGGCAAAGCGTTGCTCGACCAGCACCCTCGAGACGGCTACCGCATTTGCCAATGTCATTCCGTTTGGGCCTGACCTCCGTAATCCACTGCATCGTTTTCTCGTTATTGCTGAGAAGGATGGGTTCACGTTCGGAGCGGTGGCAGCAGAAGCAGACGGCTTGTACCGGAACCATGACAAGAAGCCGTGGACGACGTCGTCATCGTTGGACTCACGATTTGCCCGGGCGTTGGTCAACTTGGTTCCCGACGCAAAATCTGTCCTTGACCCTTGTTGCGGTGCCGGATCGATTGTCCTCGAAGCAGCCTCTCTTGGCCTAGACGCATTCGGTGTCGACTGGAAGCCTGCGCTCGTCGGGATGACCCGCGAGAACCTCGCCCATTTCGGCTACGACGGCAGCGTGGAACTCGCTGACTCACGCACGCACATCCAGACCGCTGACGCTGTCGTGACCGATCTTCCATATGGCAACGCCATTGAGAGCGACGAGTACGCGATCCGGGCGATTCTGGAGCAGTCCGCAGGCCAGGCCCTGGCAGGCGTGTTTGTCGGACCAGCAGATATTTCGACGTGGTTGGTTTCTGCCGGGTACACCGACGTCGAAGTGCACACCGTACTCAAACGTCGGGGCTTCACGCGCTGGGTTCACGTAGCGCGCAGTCGACACGCATCCTGACGCTGATGCGATCCGGTTGAAACTACGCAGTCGCCACCGACGTCCTTAGGGAAATCGCGCGGCTAGCCAATCAGCGACATGGCGTAAGGCTTCAGGGCAGTCGCCTTCAAAGTGACGCAATGCGTTCTGCATCTCGATGTAGGTGACGTCCGCCGCCCCAGCTGCGGCCATAATTTCTCTTGCCTGCCGCACCCGAATCTCAGTGTCGGCGGTGGGATGAACGAGCAAGGTCGGCACGCTGACTTGCGGCATGGTGTCCGCAAGTCTTGCACTACTCGACAAACCTAACCATGTGCTCAGCCAGCCGCGCGTAGTCATTGTGCGAGCGAGTCCGCCTCGGCCATAGTTCGCATCGAACGGGTCGGAGAATGCAAAAAGCGAGCCCATCGCGCGGTCATCAGGGTCGATTGACAGGTCAAGATATGCCGGGTCGGCCAACGTGCGTTAGTCGGTGAGGTACTTCGTGAACACTGCCCGTCGCCGCAATTCACGCCACGCCATCGGATCGTGCTTTTTCCACGGTCTGCAAGTCAGCGAGCACCTCCCTTGACGCGTCGATCGATTCCTTGGCAACTGCGTCGATACGCGCCACACATTTAATCTGGGCAGCCCGATAGCGCTCAACCGATGCCGGGTCGTGACTGCACGGCTGGGGCCACGGCCGCCATCCGTTCTCGGGGTGGTACATGTCCAGTTCGGGTTTGTCGCAAAGGGATCGGTCTCGTCGCTAACCGACGGATCGATGACCTGGAGCATGAAGACGCGTTACCCCGGATGGGCATCCATTCCCATCCATCCGTCGCCGATACCGAGTTTGGCCGTAGCCATCGCCATGAGTGAACCACCGCCGGAATTACCGAGCAGGACCACCGCCTCTGCACCGCGTCGCACCATCTCACCGTGTGCAGTCTGCACATCGGTGGCGCAGGCTTCGTGGAGGCAGTCGATGTCGTTGTTCGTTTAGCGGGTCCCGAATCCGAACACTGCGTACCCGACGGCGGCAAGCAGCGGGCATGCATAGTGCACGCTGAAGTCTTCTCTCGGGTTACTCAGGATCACGGCGGCCTTCCAGCATGTGCCAGTTGGCGGTGCCCACAACACACCGCGCACCAGCGCCCCGTCCGGCGACACCATGCGCACTGCTTCGCGCTGCACGGCAACGTTCGGATCATCTTCCGGAAGGGGCTAATACCCCAGGCCAGAGGGGCGCGAACCGCCGAGTAGCGGATCAGTCGTTGCCATCGTTAAAGGCTACGACGAAGGGGACCAAATGGATCGAAGGGGACCAAATGGATCGATCCGAGCGCAGCTGGTCAGTTGTCCGGGCGTTCAATCAGCTCAACGGTGACTTCGATGAGGTTACCCTCACGAACCAGCGTTATGTCGATTGTGTCGCCTGCCTCGCGATCGCGGATCGCAGCAATGACTCCGGCTGAACCATCCGTGGTTGACCCATCGACGGCAACGATCAAATCCCCTACAACGACTCCAGCAGAAGCTGCTGGTGTACCAGCTTCGACCCCGGTGATGATGACTCCTTGACCACCGTCGCGACGATCCTCCAGCCCAACGCCAAAGTAGGCCTCCCGACGCAGCGCTCCAGCAGCCTGAGCGCGTAACGCCTCAACGATTGGCAGCGCCTCGGCCACCGATATCGCAAAACCCACGTTAGTGGCCGCCGTGGTCGATGTACCGCGGGCGACGGCGGTATTGATTCCGACTACCTCTCCGGCAGCGTTGACCAGTGGCCCTCCCGAGTTGCCCGATGAAATTGCGGCATCGGTTTGGATCAGTCCATCGAGGAAGACATCGCTCTGACCGATACTCCGACGCAAGGCCGACACGATGCCAAGCGTGACCGATGGTTCACCGTCGAGACCCAGCGCAAAGCCAATTGCTACAACCTCATCGCCGAGGCGAACGCTTCCCGGATCGGCAAATGTGGCAGCCTCAAATCCATCACCGCTCATCCGCAACAAAGCCAGGTCGTTGCCACGGTCTGAAGCGAGCAGACTGACCCGGCGCGGTTCAGTTTCACCGGCAAGGCGCACCCGGATCTCCGTGGCATCCTTGATGACGTGTGCATTGGTCACGATCTCGCCGTCCGTGGAGATGATGACGCCCGTTCCCAATGACGTACCGCCGTTGACGTCCGCGCTGATCGTCACCACGCTCGGCGCCACGTAGTCGGCAACTTTGGCGACATTAACGCGAGTCTCTATGACGTCACGAGGCTCAGCGACATTGAGCGGTTCGTCAGAGGCCCGGTTCGGTGGTTTGTCAAGCCAATCGGACAGCTGGTCGCCGAGTAAGGCGCCAGTCAGGCCTGCAACCCATGCCACCGTTGCGATGATCGCGACCAACAAGAGGGCTCGCCGAGGACGGCGAGAAGCAGGCGGGGCAGACGGCAGCGGCGCCGCGCCAGGCGCTGGAGGGGGGAGCATGAAGACAGGTTTGGTTGGCCAGTCGGTTGCCATCCCTCCTGTCTATCGCTTCAAATGGGCGCGAACGATTCAGGTCCAAACGTTCATCCCAGGTTCGTACCCTGGACGCCGCCAGGCGGCCCGGACGGTACGCCTCTTACAAAATGCTGGACGTCGGTGACCGACAGCGCCATAACGCGACGAGGGCGGACCCTGAAGGCCCGCCCTCGTCGCGTTCTCTGTGTTTCACCTGGCATCTAGCCAGAGGGCACGGTTCAGCTGTTCTGAATCTTAATTTCGATGTCGACGCCAGCAGGCAGCTCGATGCGCTGAAGACTGTCGATCGTCTTAGCGTTCGGGCCAACGATATCTATCAGACGCTTATGGACGCGCATCTCGAAGTGCTCGCGCGAGTCCTTGTCAACATGCGGCCCCTTGATCACTGTATAACGATGCTTGTCAGTAGGCAGCGGGATGGGTCCGCGAACAGTGGCGTCGGTGCGGGTTACCGTCTCGACAATTTTCTTCGTCGACTGGTCGATGATCTCATGGTCAAATGCCTTGAGACGGATGCGAATGCTCTGTGCCATGGTCCGTCAGCTCACTTAATGATCTTGACGACGCGGCCGGCACCAACAGTGCGGCCACCTTCACGGATAGCAAAACGAAGACCCTCGTCCATCGCAATCGGCTTACCCAACTGCACCGTCATCTCAACGTTGTCACCCGGCATCACCATCTCCG